>NZ_CABVQC010000032.1 GCF_902499175.1 Burkholderia aenigmatica | reverse complement strand
AGCCGCGCGCCGCGCAGCAGCCCCTCCGGCACCGCGCCGGCGCTTCCCGCGTCGGCCGGCGCGAAGACGAACGTGCCGCGCCATCCCGGCAGGTGCCAGACTTCCTGCCCGTCCCATGCCAGCGCCGCTTCCGGGTGCGGCGTCCCGGTGCCGTCATCGGCCGGTTCGCTGCTGTCGCCCGCTTCCCAGTAGACGACATCGCGATACAGCCGCAGGCACTGCCCCGCGTGATCGACGCGCAGCGCATGGGCGACATTCGTGGCACGCAACTGCCGCATCATGTTGGCGAGCCGGGCAGCCGACGCGCCCGGCAAACCGAGCCGGCGCATCCAGAAGCGCAACAAGTTCGCGCCACGCGTGTCGTCGAACGCGACCAGCGCGTCGCGCGACAGCGCATGCCCGTCATCGCGCGCGGCAACGGCGAAGTCGAGTTCCGCCAGGTCGTCGAGCAGTCGCTGCGCAGCGGCCGCATGCTGAGCCGCGCGGCCCAGCGCGTCGCGAAAGCCCGGGAAATGCACGGCCAGCGCCGGCAGCACGTCGAGGCGCAGCGCATTGCGCGCGTAGCGCGTGTCATTGTTCGATTCGTCGTCGATCCATGCCAGGTCGTGCTGCGTCGCATAGCGCTCGAGTTGCGCACGCAACAGTCGCAGCAGCGGGCGCACGCGCTCGACGCTCACGCCGTCAGGGCGGTAACGCGGCGCCATCGCGGCAAGCCCCGCGATCCCCGCGCCGCGCAACAACTGCAGCAACACGGTCTCGGCCTGGTCGTCCGCATGCTGCGCGAGCCACAGCGCAGCCGCGCCGTGGCGTTCGCACATCTCGTCGAGCGCCGCATAGCGCCGCTCGCGCGCCGTCGCCTCGACACCGAGGCCGCTGTCTCGCGGCACGTCGACGCGCATCGATTCGAATGCGACACCGAGCCCGGCCGCGCTCGCCTCGGCATGCGCAACCCACGCGTCGGCGTTCGCACTCAGCCCGTGATGCACGTGCAACGCGACGCAGCGCGACGCGCCCGCGACGCGCACGGCCGCGTCGAGCAGCACCGTCGAGTCGAGGCCACCGCTGTAGGCGATCGCGATGCGCGCATCGGGCGGCACGCCGGAAAGCGCAACGCCGACCGCGTCGAGAACGACGCGGTCGGCGGAGAATTCGGTTGGCGGAATCACGAGAGGAGCGCGCGCGCAGCGGCGCACGAATGGAAGACGCAGCCGGTCATGCGCCCGGCGTGGTTTCCTTGTACTTGCCGTAGGCCATCAGGCGCTCGAAGCGGCGCTCGCGCAGCGCATCGATGCTCATGCCCTGGAACTGGCGCAGCGAATCGGCGAGCGCGCGGCGCAGCAGCGCGGCCATGCCCTTCGGATCGCGATGCGCGCCGCCGAGCGGCTCGTTGATGATCTTGTCGATCAGGCCGAGCGCCTTCAGGCGGTGCGCGGTCAGGCCCAGCGCTTCCGCTGCTTCGGGCGCCTTCGCGGCACTCTTCCACAGGATCGACGCGCAACCTTCCGGCGAGATCACCGAGTAGGTCGAGAATTGCAGCATCATCACCGTGTCGGCCACCGCGATCGCGAGCGCGCCACCCGAACCGCCCTCGCCGATCACCGTCGTGATGATCGGCGTCTTCAGCTCGGCCATCACGTACAGGTTGCGGCCGATCGCCTCCGACTGGCCGCGCTCTTCCGCGCCGATGCCCGGGTACGCGCCCGGCGTGTCGACGAACGTGAAGATCGGCAGCCCGAACTTCTCGGCGAGTCGCATCAGGCGTTCGGCCTTGCGATAGCCTTCCGGACGCGGCATCCCGAAGTTGCGCGCGGCGCGCTCCTTGGTGTCACGGCCCTTCTGGTGACCGATCACCATGCACGGATGACCGCCGAAGCGCGCGAGACCGCCGACGATCGATACATCGTCCGCGAATGCACGGTCGCCGTGCAGCTCGTGAAAATCGGTAAACAGTTCCGCAACGTAATCGAGCGTGTACGGACGCTGCGGATGCCGCGCGATCTGCGAAACCTGCCACGGCGACAGATTCGCGTAGAGGTCTTTCGTCAGTTGCTGGCTTTTCTTCGACAGCCGCTCGATTTCTTCCGAAATATCGACAGCCGAGTCGTCCTGCACGAATCGCAACTCTTCGATCTTGGCCTCGAGTTCGGCGATCGGCTGTTCGAAATCCAGAAACGTGGTCTTCATGTGTTTGAATCCTTGGGTCTTGCGGCAGCGCGTATTCTACCCGCGCGGGCGGCACTCAAAACCGGCTCTCAACTATTGATGTTTAAAACCCGATAGCCACAGCTCAGGCGGCGTCGGGCGCATCGAGGCTGCGCCACATGTACCAGGTCGCGACGGTGCGCCACGGTTCCCAGTTGGCCGCAACCTCGCGCGCCTCGCTGCGCGTGACGGGTTCCCCGCTGAAGTAATTGACGCTGATCGCGCGGATCAGGCCCGGGTCGTCGAGCGGCAGGACGTCCGGCCGCGACAGGTTGAAGATCAGGAACATCTCAGCCGTCCAGCGGCTGATGCCGCGGATCTGCGTGAGTTCCGCGATCACGTCCTCGTCGTCCATCGACGTCCATTTGTCGACGTGCAGCGCGCCGGACACGAAATGCTGCGCGAGATCGAGGATGTATTCCGTCTTGCGCTTCGACAGCCCGCACGCGATCAGCTTGTCCGCGCCGAGCCGGATCACCGGCTGCGGGGCGAGTTTCGGACAGGCATCCCCGATGCGTGCCCACAGCGACTGCGCGGACGGCACCGAGATCTGCTGGCCGACGACCGAGCGCGCGAGCGTGACGAACGGGTCGCCGCGCTTCACGAGATGCGCGGGACCGAACTTCGGAATCAGTTTCTTCAGGATTCGGTCGCGCTTGACGAGGTCGGCGCATGCCTTATCCCAGTATGCAGGACGCACGACCACCTCCTCGCCGCCCGCTTCGGACGCACGGGCCTTGCGGGCCGCGTCGGCGGCCGGCAGCGCAGCCGCCGGCTGCGCATGACCGTTGAGCGCGCCGTTCGGCACGGCGCGCGTCGCGTCCGTCTTCGCCGGCGGCACGCGCTTGGCTGCCGGACGCGCGGCGACCGGGGTCGCGCGCCTGACCGGCGCTTTTCTGGCCGTTGCCATCTTGCCTCCTACCTGACGGATCGGTCAGTGGAACGCACCGCGCTCATACGCGACGCCATTCGGTCGATCCGCCCGGTTTGTCTTCAAGTGCGATACCGGTCTCGAGCAGTTCCGCCCGGATCCGGTCCGCTTCGGCATAGTCCTTCGCTTGCTTCGCCGCGACACGCGCGGCGATCTTCGCTTCGATCTCGTCGGCGGCGAGCCCGTTCGCCTGCGCGGCGCCGGACGCCTGCTGCAGGAACGCGCGCGGTTCGCGGCCCAGCAGGCCGAGCAGGCCCGCCAGCTGTTTCAGTTGCCGCGCGAGCGACGCATCGCGCGTGCGATTCACCTCGCCCGCCAGCTCGAACAACGTGGCCACCGCGACCGGCGTGTTGAAGTCGTCGTTCATCGCAGCCGCGAAACGCTGTGCGTGCGGCTCGCTCCAGTCGAGCGCGAGCGTGTCGGCTTCGACATCCTTCAGCGCGGTGTAGAGGCGCGTGAGCGACGCGCGCGCATCGTCGAGATGCACGTCGCTGTAATTGAGCGGCGAACGGTAGTGCGTGCGCACGATGAAGAAGCGCATGACTTCTGCGTCGTAGCGCTCGAGCACTTCGCGGATCGTGAAGAAGTTGCCGAGCGATTTCGACATCTTCTCGTTGTCGACCTGCACGAAGCCGTTGTGCATCCAGTAATTGACGAACGTCTGGCCGGTCGCGCCTTCGCTCTGCGCGATCTCGTTCTCGTGGTGCGGGAATTGCAGATCCTGCCCGCCACCGTGGATGTCGAAATGCTCGCCGAGCAGCGTGCAGCCCATCGCCGAGCACTCGATGTGCCAGCCTGGGCGACCCATCCCGTACTTCGACGCCCACGACGTGCCTTCCGGATCTTCCGGCTTCGCGCGCTTCCACAGCACGAAATCGAGCGGATCTTCCTTCGCGTCGTTCGCGGCGACGCGCTCGCCCGCGCGGAGATCGTCGAGCGACTTGCCCGACAGCTTCCCGTAGTTCGCGAACTTGCGCACCGAGTAATTGACGTCGCCGTCGGTCGCCTGATAGGCGTAGCCGTTCGTCTCGAGCGTCTCGATCATGCCGAGCATCTGCGGAATGAACTGCGTCGCGCGCGGCTCGATGTCGGGCCGCTGGATGCCGAGCGCGCTTTCATCGTCGTGCATCGCGCCGATGAACCGGTCGGTCAGCGACTTGATCGTCTCGCCGTTCTCGACCGCGCGGCGGATGATCTTGTCGTCGATGTCGGTGATGTTGCGCACATACGTGACCCGGTAACCGATCGCACGCAACCAGCGCTGGACGAGGTCGAACACGACCAGCATGCGCGCGTGGCCCACGTGACAATAGTCGTATACGGTGATTCCGCATACGTACATCCGCACTTCGCCGGACTGGCGCGGCACGAAAACTTGCTTGTCACGCGCGAGCGTGTTGTAGATGCGCAGTGATTCCATAGAGATGAACCGTGAGCCGAAGGAAACCGCCCTGGCGAAGCTCGCCCAGCATGCGAAACGGACGGACCATCTGCTGCGGCGCAAGGCCGAGCGTCCTCGATATCACATGGGGCGGTCAGGCTGCAAGCACAGCGGTGACGGCCACGAGAGGCTAAGAAAGACTGTCTGCCGCTCGCCGGAACGCGCAGACGTTTTGTTAGAATGGCTCGGAGTATAACATTCCGATTTACGCCTATGAAACCTCATCGCGGCCGCGCGCAGAGCGCTGCGACCCTCGTTGCGACCACCGTCATGGGCGTCGCGCTGACGCTTTTCGCGGCCCCCGCGGCGCATGCGCAGAAGGCCCCGGCCACCGCCGACGGCACGCCCGAAGTCGACGCATCGATCGCCGGCAAGCAGTGGAAGCAGGCGCTCGCGCAGCTCGACGCGCGCATCGCGTCGAACCCGCACGACGTGCAGGCGCAGTTCAAGCGCGGCACCGTGCTGGCCCGCCTGAACCGCGACGACGACGCGATCCAGCAGTTCGTCGCGATCACGCAGGCGTACCCCGAACTGCCCGAGCCGTACAACAACCTTGCGGCGCTTTACGCGAAGCATGGCCGTTACGACGAAGCGCGCACCGCGCTCGTCACGGCGACGCAATCGAACCCGAGCTACTCGCTCGCGTACGAGAACCTCGGCGACCTGTATCTGCGCCTCGCGGCCGAGTCGTACAAGCGTGCGCAATCGCTCGGCCGCACGAGCGGCGCGACCGCGCAGCGCCTCGCCGATCTCCAGAAGATCGTGTCGCCGCCGAAGGCCGCGCCGAACGCCCGCGCGGCCGCACCGGCCGCGCGCGACTACACCGACCGCGCAGCCGCGAACGTGAGCACCACCACGCTGCCGATGTCGCCGACATTCCAGTTCAGCGGTCCGTCGGGCGCACTGGCGGCGCCGTACGTCGCGCCGTCGCAATAAGCGGCGCGGCCTTCTTTCCCTCCCAACCTGAGGATCGCAATGAAACGTCTGTTGCTGGCGCTTGGCGGCGCCGCCCTTCTCGCGACCGCGACCGCACCTGCGTTCGCGCAATCGGCTACCGCGCACCCCGTCGTGCAGCTGAAGACCTCGCAGGGCGACATCCGCGTCGAGCTCTACCCGGAGAAGGCGCCGAAGTCCGTCGCCAACTTCCTCGATTACGTGAAGGCCGGCCAGTACAACGGCACGATCTTCCATCGCGTGATCAAGGGCTTCATGATCCAGGGCGGCGGCTACAAGACCAACTTCGAGGAGAAGCCGACCCGCGCGCCGATCCCGCTGGAGAGCCGCAATGGTCTGAAGAACCTGACGGGCACGATCGCGATGGCACGCACGAGCGATCCGAACTCGGCCACCGCGCAGTTCTTCATCAACACGGTCGACAACAGCGGCCTCGACTACCCGAACCCGGACGGCAACGGCTATGCGGTGTTCGGCAAGGTCGTGTCGGGTCTCGACGTCGTGAAGAAGATCGAAGGCGTCGCGACGACCTCGCGCGGCCCGATGCAGGACGTGCCCGCGCAACCGATCGTGATCGAATCGGCCAGCGTCGTCTCGAAGTAAGAACCTGCCGGCACGTCCGGCGCCACACGCGGCCGCGTCGCACGACCGGCCGCGTGCCATTTAAACCGCCTTACCGAAGGAATTCATCATGGTTGAACTGCATACGAACCACGGCGTGATCAAGCTCGAGCTCGACGCCGCGAAGGCACCGAAGACGGTCGAGAACTTCCTGAACTACGTGAAGAAGGGCCACTACGACGGCACCGTGTTCCATCGCGTGATCAACGGCTTCATGATCCAGGGCGGCGGCTTCGAGCCGGGCCTGAAGCAGAAGCCGACCGATGCGCCGATCGACAACGAGGCGAACAACGGCCTGAAGAACGACAACTACACGGTCGCGATGGCCCGCACGAACGATCCGCACTCGGCGACCGCCCAGTTCTTCATCAACGTGAACGACAACGACTTCCTGAACCACTCGTCGCCGACGCCGCAGGGCTGGGGCTACGCGGTGTTCGGCAAGGTCGTCGAAGGCCAGGACGTGGTCGACAAGATCAAGGGCGTCAAGACGGGCAACGCTGGTTTCCACCAGGACGTGCCGGCTGACGACGTCGTGATCGAAAAGGCCGTCGTGGTCTGACGCGCAGTTACGGAGGCACTTCGATGTTGCAGGAGAGTCCGCCGCGAAGCGTCTCCGCGGGCGTGCCGGGCGAGCGCGAATACGCGCAAGCCGCACGCCCGTTCCTGTTTCTCTCCGATCTGCATCTGAGCGAAGCGATTCCGAAGACGGTCGCCGCGTTCGAGCATTTCGTGAAATACACCGCCGATAGCGCCGACTCGGTGTTCATCCTCGGCGACCTGTTCGAATACTGGATCGGCGACGACATCCTCGACGACGATCCGTTTGCAGCACGCATGGCCGCGCTGATGCACACGTTCTCGGAGCGCGGCATCGCGCTCTACGTGATGCACGGCAACCGCGATTTCCTGCTCGGCCGGCGCTTCATGAAGGCAGCCGGCGCGATGCTGCTGCCCGACCCTTCGCTGATCATGGCGTTCGGCCAGCGCATCGTGCTCGCGCACGGCGACGCGCAATGCACGGCCGACCGCGGCTACCAGCTGTTCCGCCGCTTCGCACGCAACCGCGTCGCGCAATGGTTGTTTCTCGCCTGGCCGTTCCGCTGGCGCCGCGCGCTCGCGCAGCGCATGCGCTCGAACAGCGAAGCGGGCCGGATGCGCCCTGCCTCGGCGATTTACGATGTCACGCGTGAAGGCGTGGCCGCGCTGTTCCGGAAAAGCCGCGCGAGCGTGATCATTCACGGCCACACGCACCGCCCCGCGAGCCACGCCGAACCGGGCGGCATCCGCTGGGTGTTGCCCGACTGGGATCTCGACCACGGCAAGCCGCGTGGCGGCTACCTGCGCGTCGATGCGGAAGGCATCCACGCGATGCCGCTCGACTGACGCCGCGGCTGCCTCACCGACCGGCGGCCGCGGGCATCCGCTGAATTACGCCTGGCGTTCGACCGACTTGCCTTCCAGCACGGCCGACAGCCGGCGCAGATCGAGGCGCGCCGCGTCGGCGCCCTGCAGCGTTTCCAGATGCGTGCCGAGCCGTTCGAGCGCCGCGACGATCTCGTCGACGCGGCGGCTTTCCTTCGCCGCGTGATCGATCAGCCCGTGAATCGCGAGCGACATCGGATCGTCGGCATTCGGCGTGATCCCGTATGCGCAGAACGCCGCGCCTTCGTGCTGCGGCTTCGGCTGTGCCGGCATCACGATGCGCGCCGGATTGCCGACCGCCGTGCCGCCCGCCGGCACCGGCTTCACGACGACCGCGTTCGAACCGATCTTCGCGCCCGCCCCGACGGTGAAACTGCCGAGCACCTTCGCGCCCGCACCGACGATCACGCCGGCTTCGAGCGTCGGGTGGCGCTTGGCGCCGCGCGTGAGCGACGTGCCGCCCAGCGTCACGCCCTGATAGATCGTGCAGTCGTCGCCGACGATCGCCGTCTCGCCGATCACGACACCCATGCCGTGATCGATGAACACGCGCCGGCCGATCGTCGCACCGGGGTGGATTTCGATGCCCGTCAGGAACCGGCCGGCCTGCGACGCGAAACGCGCGAGCCAGTAGCGCTTCACGCGCCAGCATGCATGCGCGAAACGATGCAGCACGAGCGCATGCAACCCCGGATAACAGGTCAGCACTTCCCATGCACTGCGAGCGGCGGGATCCCGCTCGCGAATCGTTGCAACGTCTTCGCGCAGTCTCGTGAACATGATGTGGTCTGGGAAAAGGCCGGCGCGCATCGCCGGCAATGGCCGGCCGTTATCGCGCCGGGTAATTTACTTATGACGTTCGGCGATTGTAGGGCGGGTCGCGCACGGCCGCACGAGCCCGCGCGTTCACCCCGCCGCCGACGCGGGTATTCAGGCGGAACGCTTGCTGCGGGGGCGTTTGCGGGAGGGTCGACCAGGTGGAGCGATCGGCCGCGGCGACTCCCGCGGACGGCGCAGCACCTGCCCGGCGGAGAGGTTCCCCGCGCGCCGCGACATCCGTCAGCCGGTGCACCGGCCGCTTACGCGTCGCCGCCCGGCTTGCCCGATTTCAGCAGGATGTGCTTCGCGACGCCGCGCAGGATATTGACCTCCTCGCGCTCGAGGCCCGTGCGGGCGAACAGGCGCCGCAGCCGTGGCATCAGCTTCTTCGGGTTGCGCGGATCGAGGAAATCGAGCGCGATCAGCGCGTTCTCGAGGTGCACGTACATCCGCTCGATCTCGTCGCTCTGCGCAAGCGTGCCGGCTTCGCCCGACGGTTGCGCCGACGGCTCGCTCGCCTGTTCGAGAAACGCGACGCGCAGCTCGTACGCCAGCACCTGCACGGCCTGTGCGAGATTCAGCGAACTGTAGGCCGGGTTCGCCGGGATGTGCGCCAGCGCGCTGCACTGCTCGACATGCTCGTTCGCGAGGCCCGTGCGCTCGTTGCCGAACACGAGCGCGATGTCGCCCGTGCCGACCTGTGCGCACGCCTGCGTGGCAGCCGCACGCGGCGCGAGACGCGGCGGCCCGTATTCGCGCGTGCGCGCGGTCAGCGCAATCGACCAGTGAACGCCGGACAGCGCGTCGCCGAGCGTCGGCACGACATGCGCGGACGCGAGGACGTCGTCCGCGCCGCTGGCCATCGCGATCGCCTCGGGATCGCTCTGCACGTGCAGCACGCGCGGCGCGACCAGCACGAGACGCGAAAAACCCATTGTCTTCAGCGCGCGGGCGGCCGCCCCGACATTGCCGGGATGGCTCGGCTCGACGAGCACGAAACGGGTGGACGTGAAGCCGCCGGACGGCGGCCGGGACGAGGCCGCGCCCGGCTCGGACGGCGCGGCGGTGTTCTGCGGAGTTTCCACTACGATACGACTCGGTTCATCAGAATGGCAGTATGGTATCGCCATCGCCGCGGCAAACCCACTCGTCCGGACGGATAGTGGGGGTTTCCCCGTATTCCGGTCGCCTGAAACCGCCGAAAATCGGATAAAATCATGCCTTTACGCGTCGCACTCCGTGCGGCGCGGGTCGTACCCCGTTCTTTGTCAATTCGCGTCTCACCTCGCCTGCCACGTTTGCGCCGTGCCGGGCGGTTGTTCCACTTCGTGGCGGCCCGTGCCGCCGGCTACAGGATCCAGGCTCATGCATCCCATGCTCAACATTGCTGTCAAGGCTGCGCGCCGCGCCGGACAGATCATCAATCGCGCGTCCCTCGATCTCGACCTGATCGAGATCCGCAAGAAGCAGCAGAACGACTTCGTCACCGAAGTGGACAAGGCCGCCGAAGACGCGATCATCGAGACGCTGAAGACCGCCTACCCCGACCACGCGATCCTCGCGGAAGAATCGGGCGAATCGGAGAACGAATCCGAATTCAAGTGGATCATCGATCCGCTCGACGGCACGACCAACTTCATCCACGGCTTCCCGTACTACTGCGTATCGATCGCGCTCGAGCACAAGGGCGTCGTCACGCAGGCAGTCGTCTACGACCCGAACAAGAACGACCTGTTCACGGCCACCCGCGGCCGCGGCGCGTACCTGAACGACCGCCGCATCCGCGTCGGCCGCCGCGACCGCCTGTCGGACGCACTGGTCGGCACGGGCTTCCCGTTCCGCGAAAAGGACGGCCTCGATGCCTACGCGCGCCTCTTCGCCGAAATGACGCAAGCGTGCACGGGCCTGCGCCGCCCGGGCGCCGCGGCACTCGATCTCGCAAACGTCGCGGCCGGCCGCCTCGACGCGTTCTTCGAACAGGGCATCAACGTGTGGGACATGGCAGCGGGCAGCCTGCTGATCACCGAGGCCGGCGGCCTCGTCGGCAACTACACGGGCGACGCCGATTTCCTGCATCGCCATGAAATCGTCGCCGCGAACCCGAAGATCTACGCGCAGATGATCCCGATCCTGAAGGGTTACACCCGCGTGCATCCGGCGGCGGAGTAAGCCCCGGCCGCGCCTGCATGGCGCGGCTTTCGCGCACACCGCTCGCGGGCATCGTCATGACGATGCGTCGTTCGCCTCCCGGTTGCCGGGAGGCGGGACAATCTTCCCGCACAAGGGCCGCTTCGTGCGCCTATCCTGAAGTTGCTTGAGTTGTTCGGGCCGGTCCGCGCACGGTCGCCTGCACCGCTCATCCCGCAATGACAATGAATGGTTTGCGTCCGGCATGCCCGCACGGCGGACAACACCGCCGGCCTGCCCCCGCCCGTATCAACACCGCCACGACGCCGTGGCAATCGCATCCGAGTCCCCATGTTACGGCTAAGCGAAATTAAACTCCCCCTCGACCACCCCGAAAGCGCGCTCGAGGCCGCGATTCGCGAGCGCCTCGCGGAGCTTGGCGTGGCCGCAGACGGGCTTCTCCGTTACACCGTGTTCCGCCGCGCGCACGATGCGCGCAAGCGCGCCGACATCAAGCTCACGTATATCGTCGATGTCGAAGTGACGGACGAAGCGGCCGCGATCAAGCGCCTCGCCGGCCAGCCGCATTGCGGCGTGACGCCCGACATGGCGTACCACTTCGTCACGAAAGCGCCCGAGCACGGTAATTTCCTGCGCCCGGTCGTGATCGGCATGGGGCCATGCGGCCTGTTCGCGGGGCTGATCCTCGCGCAGATGGGCTTCCGCCCGATCATCCTCGAACGCGGCAAGGCCGTGCGCGAACGCACCAAGGACACGTTCGGGCTGTGGCGCAAGAGCGTGCTCAACCCCGAATCCAACGTGCAGTTCGGCGAAGGCGGGGCCGGGACTTTTTCCGACGGCAAGCTGTACAGCCAGATCAAGGATCCGAACCACTACGGCCGCAAGGTACTGGACGAATTCGTCAAGGCAGGCGCACCGGAAGACATCCTGTACCTGAGCCGGCCGCACATCGGCACGTTCCGCCTCGTCAGCATGGTGGAAAAGATGCGTGCGTCCATCCACGAACTGGGTGGTGAAGTGCGTTTCGAAACGCGGGTCGAGGACATCGAGATCGATCAGGGCAAGGTGCGCTCGCTGACGCTCTCGAACGGCGAAACGCTGCGGTGCGACCACGTGGTGCTGGCCGTGGGCCACAGCGCGCGCGACACCTTCCAGATGCTGCACGATCGCGGCGTGTACATCGAAGCCAAGCCGTTCTCGCTGGGTTTTCGTATCGAACATCCGCAGGGGCTGATCGATCGCAGCCGCTTCGGCAAGTTCGCGGGCCACAAGCAGCTCGGCGCGGCCGACTACAAGGTGGTCCACCACTGCAGCAATGGCCGCGCCGTCTACAGCTTCTGCATGTGCCCGGGCGGCACGGTGGTCGCGGCCACCTCCGAGCCGGGCCGCGTGGTCACCAACGGGATGAGCCAGTATTCGCGGGCCGAGCGCAACGCGAATGCGGGGATCGTCGTCGGCATCACGCCGGACGACTACCCCGGCGGCCCGCTGGCCGGCATCGCGTTCCAGCGCAAATGGGAAGAGCGCGCGTTCGAACTCGGCGGCGGCGATTACCGCGCGCCGGGCCAGCTGGTCGGCGACTTCATCGCCGGCCGGCCGTCGACGTCGCTCGGCTCCGTGGAGCCGTCGTACAAGCCGGGCGTGAACCCGACCGATCTGAGCACCGCGCTGCCGGACTACGTGATCGAAGCGATCCGCGAAGCCCTGCCCCAGATCGACAAGAAGATCGCCGGCTTCGCGATGCACGATGCGGTGCTCACCGGTGTCGAGACGCGCACTTCGTCACCGATCCGGATTCGACGCAAGGACGATTACCAGAGCATGAACGTCGAAGGCCTGTATCCGGCGGGTGAAGGTGCGGGGTATGCCGGCGGCATCTATTCGGCAGCCATCGACGGCATCGAAGTCGCGCAGGCGGTGGCGCTCAGCATGACGTCGGCGCAAACGGCCTGAGGTGCCGGACAGGGTCGGCGCGCGGCAGTTCGCGCGCCGAGTCAGACGGGCCTCAGCAGGCCACGCCCGGACGATGCAGCCGTACCTGTACCTTGCCCGACAAGGTATGGCCCTGAACCTGCGCTCGCCCTTTCGGGATCGGCTGTTGCTAGCCAACAGCCGCGTCACCTGAGTGACCGAAAAACTCCCGGTGCATTTTCGGGAAGGCGGCGGGAACCGGCCCGCTTTGTAACCACTTCAGAACGGCCTGACCGCAATCGATCTCGTTTGCCGACGACGTGTCCACGACGTGATCGTAGTGGCGGCCGGCATGAATCGAGTCGTATTGAGACTCGGCCAGTCCGATCTTGCGATCACCACGAATACGCTCGCGATCGATCAGCGCGTCGAGCGCACAAAAAACGCCGACGATGAATACCGGCAGGCCGACAAGATCTTCAAGCATGTAGCGCCACGCGTCGGTCGACAGGACATGATCGACGATCACCGGCTGGCCGTGCCTGGAAAAGGTGGCCGCGGTGGCGTTGATCGCCCTGCACAGCGCGGCCACACGAATCTGCACCAACGGCTTCTCGACCGCCCAATAGTTGGGCGGCTCCATGTTTCGAAATACATCCAGCTCGACGTGCAAATGATGCTCGTCCAGGTTCTCGCACAGAAACCTGGACAGCGTGCTTTTGCCGGCGCTGCTCGGGCCGTTGAGCACGACGATCGCCCCGAGGCGGGGTTCCGGCATTTCAGTGGTTCGCATTGGGGTACCCATCGATGGCGTGCCGACGCAAGACGCAATTGTTGACGAAGTGAACCATGATGTCGAACCGCTATCGGCCGACAGCTGCCGCTCGTCGTCACGGACAACTGGCCAAACAGCCAACTTCGCGCGTGTACATCGAAGCCACTGGTAAACTCGGGCAACCAAAGCAACAACTTCACGCCTGACTTATGACCACGCTGTCGCCCGACGCCTTCGCCGGCCACACCCCAATGATGCAGCAGTACCTGCGCATCAAGGCCGACCATCCCGACACGCTTGTCTTCTACCGGATGGGCGACTTCTACGAACTGTTCTTCGAAGACGCGGAGAAAGCCGCACGCCTGCTCGACCTGACCCTCACGCAACGCGGCGCATCGGCCGGCACGCCGATCAAGATGGCGGGCGTACCGCATCATGCAGTCGAACAGTATCTCGCCAAGCTCGTGAAGATGGGCGAATCGGTCGCGATCTGCGAGCAGATCGGCGATCCGGCCACGTCGAAGGGCCCCGTCGAGCGCAAGGTCGTGCGCGTCGTCACGCCCGGCACGCTGACCGATGCCGCGCTGCTGTCCGACAAGAACGACGTCTACCTGCTTGCGATGTGCACGGGCCACAACAAGCGCGGCGTCGCGGTCAATGTCGGCCTCGCGTGGCTGAACCTCGCCAGCGGCGCGCTGCGGCTTGCCGAAATCGAACCCGAACAGCTCGCTGCCGCGCTCGAGCGCATCCGGCCGGCCGAGATCCTGACGCCGGACGGCGCAACCGATGCCGTACCCGCAGGCGCGGGCGCAAGCAAGCGCGTACCGGCATGGCACTTCGACATCGCATCGGGCACGCAACGCCTGTGCGACCAGCTCGACGTCGCGAGCCTCGACGGTTTCGGCGCGCATTCGCTGACGAGCGCATGCGGCGCGGCCGGCGCGCTGCTGCTCTATGCGGCGGCCACGCAGGGCCAGCAGCTGCGGCACGTGCGCAGCCTGAAGGTCGAGAACGAAACCGAGTACATCGGGCTCGATCCGGCCACGCGCCGGAACCTCGAACTGACCGAGACGTTGCGCGGCACCGAGTCGCCAACCCTGTATTCGCTGCTCGACACCTGCTGCACGACGATGGGCAGCCGCCTGCTGCGCCACTGGCTGCATCACCCGCCGCGCGCGTCGGTCGCCGCGCAGTCGCGCCAGCAGGCGATCGGCGCGCTGCTCGATGCACCGGCAAACGCAAGCCTCGACGCGCTGCGCAGCGCGCTGCGCCAGATCGCCGACGTCGAACGGATCACCGGGCGCCTCGCGTTGCTGTCCGCACGCCCGCGCGACCTGTCGAGCCTGCGCGACACGTTCGCCGCGCTGCCGGCACTGCGTGAGCGCATCAGCGCGATCGTCGCCAATGCAGACGCACTCACCCGCGTCGATGCAGCACTCGCACCGCCCGCCGAATGCCTCGACCTGCTGACGAGCGCCATTGCGCCGGAGCCGGCCGCGATGGTGCGCGACGGCGGCGTCATCGCGCGCGGCTACGACGCCGAGCTCGACGAGCTGCGCGACATCTCGGAGAACTGCGGGCAGTTCCTGATCGATCTCGAGGCGCGCGAGCGCACGCGCACCGGCATCGCAAACCTGCGCGTCGAGTACAACAAGGTGCACGGCTTCTACATCGAGGTCACGCGCGGCCAGACCGACAAGGTGCCTGACGACTACCGCCGCCGCCAGACGCTGAAGAATGCCGAGCGCTACATCACGCCCGAGCTGAAGACCTTCGAGGACAAGGCACTGTCGGCCCAGGAACGCGCACTGGCACGCGAGCGCGCGCTATACGACGCGGTGCTGCAGGCACTGCTGCCGTTCATCCCCGAGTGCCAGCGCGTCGCGTCGGCGCTCGCCGAACTCGACCTGCTCGCCGCATTCGCCGAACGCGCCCGCGCGCTCGACTGGGTCGCGCCGACTTTCACCGACGAGATCGGCATCGAAATCGAACAGGGCCGCCACCCGGTCGTCGAAGCGCAAGTCGAACAGTTCATCGCGAACGACTGTCGCTTCGGCACCGAGCGCAAGCTGCTGCTGATCACCGGCCCGAACATGGGCGGTAAGTCGACGTTCATGCGGCAGACCGCGTTGATCGCGCTGATGGCTTATGTCGGCAGCTACGTGCCGGCCAAGTCGGCATGCTTCGGCCCGATCGACCGGATCTTCACGCGCATCGGCGCGGCGGACGATCTCGCAGGCGGCCGCTCGACGTTCATGGTCGAGATGACCGAAGCCGCTGCGATCCTCAACGACGCGACGCCGCAAAGCCTCGTGCTGATGGACGAAATCGGCCGCGGCACGTCGACATTCGACGGCCTCGCGCTCGCGTGGGCCATCGCGCGCCACCTGCTGGCGCACAACACGTGCTACACGCTGTTCGCGACGCACTACTTCGAGCTGACGCAACTGCCGGCCGAATTCCCGCAAGCGGCCAACGTCCACCTGTCGGCCGTCGAGCACGGCCACGGCATCGTGTTCCTGCACGCGGTCAACGAAGGCCCGGCCAACCAGAGTTACGGCCTGCAGGTCGCGCAGCTCGCAGGCGTTCCGGCGCCCGTGATCCGCGCCGCGCGCAAGCACCTCGCTTATCTCGAACAACAGTCGGCGTCGCAGCACACGCCGCAGCTCGACCTGTTCAGAGCGCCGCCGGTAGCCGCCGACGATCTCGAATGCGCAGACGCGCCTGCGCTGCCCGACACACCGCATCCGGCGCTCGAAAAACTCCGCGACATCGATCCCGACGATCTGAAGCCGCGCGAGGCGCTCGACCTGCTGTACGAACTGCGCACGCTGGTCCGGTCGCACGATGCCGACGGGCACGCGTAAGCGCATCCCGCGCGGCCTGCCGGCTCGCACCGCCGCCGCGCTCGTCGCCGCCGTGCTCGCGCTCGCGCAGGCCGCCGCACTGGCGGCGCCGCCGAAGCGCAGCACCGCGCCCTACTCGTTCGCGGTCGTGTCGGGCGTGATCAACACCCCGGCGGACGAGCCGGCCGCCCAGCGGCTGCTCGATGCGATCGCGCGCGAGCGCAACCTCGCGTTCGTCGTCTATGCGGGCGATCTCAAGGGTTCGAAGGAAGCGTGCCGCGATGCACTGTATTCGCAGCGCGGCGCGATCCTGGATGCGGCACGCGTACCGCTCGTGTTCATTCCCGGCCACGACGACTGGGTAACGTGCAACACCGCGGCCGGCGGCGGCTACGATCCGGTCGAGCGGCTCGACTTCCTGCGGCAGACGCTGCTCGCCGATTCGGCGCTGCCCGACCCCGGCGCGCTGCAGATCACGCGGGAAAGCGAAGTCGCTCGGTTCCGGCCGTATCGGGAGAATGCACGCTGGATGCGCGACGACATCGTCTACGTCGCGCTCAACGCGCCGGCGCCGAACAACCACTACCTGACGGCCGGCGGCCGCAACGGCGAGTTCGAGGATCGCATCATCGCGAACGGTTTCTGGATCGACCACTCGGCCGAATACGCGAAGCGACGCGAGGCACGTGCGATGGTGGTGATATTCGAAGGCGATCCGCAATTCGAACGCTATGAACGCGCGGAACGCTTCGCATGGCTGCGTTTCAACCGGCCGCGCGTACGCGACGGCTTCCGTGAGTTGAAACGAACGCTGGTGAAGGCGGCGGCGACGTTCCGCGGCCCGATACTCGTGATGCACGCGAGCGGCGAACCGCTAGCGAACGGCTTTCTGATCGACCGCCCGCTGCGTGCGGACGACGGTGAACTGATCGGGAACGTGACGCGCGTCGCGATCGGACCGCGCCATCCGACGAATCAGTGGGTCAAGGTGAGCGTGTCGCCGGCACGGCAGACGATCTTCAACCTGAGCCTGCAGGAGGTGCCGAAGAACCTGCCCGTGCCGCCCGCGCTGCCGCTCGTGCCGCACGACGACGTCCCGCTGCCGCAGATGCCGGAAATCCCTGCATTGCCGGCGCTGCCCGACTCGTCGTCGGTCGCGCCGCCACTGCAGGGCGACGGCGCCGCCCCGGGCGGCGCGTCGTGGCCTGCGCCCGCCCCTGCATCGGGGCCGGCGCCCGGCCTGCCTGCGAGCTCAGTGCAGGGTACGCCCTGACGGTGCTTCGCCGTCTTCGTCTTCGTCCTCGTCGACGATCTCGAGCCCTTCCGCGCCATGCGCGTGTTCATGCTCGATTTCGTCTTCGGTGGCTTCGCGAACGTCCTTCACGGTGAGCGCGAAACGCAGCGCCATGCCTGCCAGCGGGTGGTTGCCGTCGAGCACGACCTTGTCTTCGGCGATGTCGGTGACCGTGTAGATCAGCGAATCGACTTCCTCGTCGCCGTCTTCCGGCGTGCCTTCGAACTGCATGCCCACTTCGAGCGGCTCGGGAAAACGATCGCGCGGCTCGATCTTCACGAGTTCGGGATCGTAGTCGCCGAACGCGTCCTGCGGCTCGAGCTGAACCTGTGCCTCGTAGCCCGGCTCGTGCCCGTCGAGCTGTTCCTCGATCTTGGGGAACGTGCCATCATAGCCGCCGTGCAGATAGACCATCGGCTCGTCGCTTTCCTCGATCAGATTGCCCTGTGCATCCGACAGCTTGTAAGTGACCGACACGACGGTGTTTTTTGCGATTTTCATCCAATTCTCCCAAATACAACTCTCATTATACGATGCGCAACCGGTCTCAAGCCGAACCGCGGGATGCCGCTACCGCCCCGCTCGGCGCGCCGCCTTCCGATCTTCCCACACCGCTGCTCGGCGGTCTTACGCCGGCGCAATTCATGCGCGGCTACTGGCAGAAGAAGCCGCTGCTGATCCGCCAGGCGATCCCCGGCGTCGCTTCGCCGGTCTCGCGCGACGCGCTGTTCGAGCTCGCCGCCGACTATGACGCGGAATCGCGACTGATCACCCATTTTCGTAACAAGTGGCAACTGGCGCACGGTCCGTTCGAACCCGGCTCGCTGCCGGCCACCACGCGCAAGGCCTGGACCCTGCTCGTACAGGGGCTCGACCTCCACGTCGATGCGGCGCGCGCGCTGCTCGACCGCTTCCGCTTCATCCCGGACGCGCGCCTGGACGACCTGATGATCTCGTATGCGACGGACGGCGGCGGCGTCGGCCCGCACTTCGATTCGTACGACGTCTTCCTGCTGCAGGTCGAAGGCCGGCGCCGCTGGCGCGTCGGTGCGCAGAAGGACCTGTCGCTGCAGCCGGACGTGCCGCTGAAGATCCTCGAGAACTTCGAACCGAGCGACGAATGGGTGCTGGAGCCCGGCGACATGCTGTACCTGCCGCCGCACATTGCCCACGACGGCGTGGCCGAAGGCGAATGCATGACCTGCTCGATCGGGTTCCGGGCCCCGTCCGCCGGCGAGCTGGGCGCCCAGTTCCTGTACTATCTCGCGGAGCGTGGCGGCCTGCGCGACGCGTGTGGCGACGATCTCTACCGCGATCCAAAGCAGCCAGCCGTCGACACGCCCGCGCAACTGCCTCCGGCGATGGTCGAGCGCGTGGCCGAGATCGTCGACGCGATCCGCTGGCGTAAACGCGACGTCGCCGAATTCCTCGGCTGCTACCTGAGCGAACCCAAGCCGAACGTCGTTTTCGACCCGCCGGCACGCCCGCTGTCCGAGGCCGCGTTCGTCACGCAAGCGTCACGCCGCGGCGTGTGTCTCGACAGAAAGGCCGCATTGATGTATAACGCGCGCTCGTACTTCATAAATGGCGAGGAAGGACCGCTCGAGCAAGCCAGCGAATGGCTGCCCGAACTGGCCAATCAACGCCAAATGGAGGCGAAACGGTTTGTAACACTATCCCGGGTTCCCTCAATGACAGCCTTGTTGCACGAGTGGTATCGTGCGGGCTGGATACGGGTCGGAAACCGGAATTAGTGTGAGTCGCCCCGTATGCCCGTACGGATCAAATTCTGTATGGGAAAGACAACGTATTGACCCCGCATTTGTCGACGGTCGATAGGAAAGTGCATATAATTTCCGCCCAAGCCGTAGGGAAGATTCACGCTCTAGAAGTGCATCTCCACCAGCGGCCCAGGTCGGTGTTGGAGCACATTACCGGTATTGTTTCGCGCTGTTGCTTACCTTTAACCATAAAAGGACGTGATCATGAAGAAATCCCTCCTCGTAGCTTCCCTGTTGGCTGCTGTTGCACTGGCTGCTTGCAACAAGAGCGCTGATCAAGCTGCTTCGTCGGCTGCAAGCGACGCAGCTGCTGCTGCTTCGACGGCTGCTTCGGCAGTTGCCGGTGCTGCGAGCGACGCTACGGCCGCTGCTTCGTCGGCAACGGCTGCTGCGAGCGACGCTGCTGCTGCAGTGGCGTCGGCTGCTTCGGCAGCGACGGCTGCTCCGGCTTCGGGCGCAAGCCAGTAAGCCTCAGCGTCAGCTGAAAAAAAACCGGCCCGAGGGCCGGTTTTTTTACGTCTGCCGTTTGCGCGCGTGTCGCCCGGCAGTTGCACCGGGCCGCCGCAGCGGCCCTGCCCCGCTCATCCGAGCGTGAGCCAGTCGAAGCCCGCGTCCTGCGTGGCCACGATCACGTCCTCCCCGCTCGTCCCCAGTACCCCGCCAAACGCCTGGCGGACCAGCTCCGGCAGGTTGTTCTGCTGGCTCAGGTGCGCCGCGACCAGGTGCTGGAGGCGGCTGCGTTCGAGCGACGCGAGGATATCCGCCGCGGCGTCGTTGCTCAGGTGGCCGTGGTTGCCGCCGATGCGCGCCTTCAGCGACTGCGGATAGCGGCTCCCGGCCAGCATCGCGGTGTCGTGGTTGGATTCGAGCACCAGCGCGTCACAACCGCTCAGGACGGCCGTGATGTGCGGCGTGGCCATCCCGACGTCCGTCAGCACGCCGAGCCGGCTGGAGCCGTCCATAAAGACGAACTGGAGCGGTTCGCGCGCATCGTGAGGGACCGTATAGGGCATCACGGCCAGATCGCGGATCGCGGCCGTCTCGTCGCCCCACAGCACGTGGAGATCGACGTCGGCCTCGTCCGCGCCGACCGCGCGCGCGGTACCCCAGCTCATGTAGAGCGGCAGCGATGCGCGGCGGGCGAGCGTCAGCGCACTGCCGACGTGGTCGCTGTGTTCATGGGTTATGAGGATCGCATCGAGATCGCCGATGCAGAGATTGAGTCGGCCGAGCCGGCGCTCGACCTCCTTGGCAGAAAAGCCGCAGTCGAGCAGCACGCGGGTGGTCGTCGTGCCGCTCGAGGCCTCGACGACCAGCGCGTTGCCTTCGCTGCCGCTTCCGAGGCTGGCGAATCGCACGCGCTCAGTTCAGCTGCGCGTGGAGCAGCGAAATGATCCGCTGCGCGTCCGACGAGTTGTCGACCTGACCGTTTGCACCGACCACCGCGACCTGCGTGCTGCCGTTGCCCTGCGCGCGCACGTTGACCATGAATTCCTTGCCCGGCTTCGCGGCCGACGGACCGCCGTAGAACAGTTTGCCGAACAGGCCGTCGCGCTTGAGTTCTTCCATCGTGTTCGCATAGCGCACGGTGTACACACCCTTCTCGCGATCGCGATTGTCGACCGCGAAGTTGGTGCGGTCGAGTGCCAGGCCCACGCGCAGCCATGCGCGGTCGAACGACTCGGCCAGCTGCAGCGTTGCGCCGCCGCTGCTCGTGTCGCTGACCTGCGCCGGTGCCGTCGCGGGACGCGCATCGGTCAGCAGTTGCTTCGCCTGCGTATCGGTCAGGCCGAACTTCTGCATCAGCTTCGACAGGAACACTGCTTCGAGCACCGGGTTACGCGGACGCTCTTCCCAGCGCGACGACGTGCCGCCCTGCGGGCCGACCATCATTTCCTCCATCGCGCTGTGCGTGATCGAGATGTCGGTGTTGCCGTCCGACGTGCGGTTCACGAGCGTACGGAAGCGGTCGCGCGTGCCGGACGAGTATGCGAAATCGATGACCTTGCCGATCGTGCGACGGAACCAGTCGTCCGGGATGTTCGCGCGGTTTTCGGCCCAGTCGGTGGCCATGATGCCCGTCGACGGTGCATCGGTCTTCAGCGAGAAGCCGTTCTCCTGCCAGAACTCCTTCAGGATCGGCCACAGCTGCTCGGGCATGCGGCCATCGACGACGAGCCAGCGGCGGTCGCCGTCGCGCTCGATGTGCATGCCGAGCGGATCCTGCGCGCTCGGGATGCCGTCGGTCGCGTTGCCAGCCTGCGTCGTGACCCGCGGCGGCAGCGTACCGAGGCCGGCGTTGCTCGGCGGCGCGACGAACTGCTGCGTCGTCGGCACCGGCTTCAGGTCGCTCGGCACCGCGAGCGGCGGCGCCGAACCGGTGTTCTTGTAGTTGACCCGGTCGGGGGCCAGATAGTCGTTCAGCGTATCGCAGCCGGCGAGCGCGCCCAGCGCCAGCGCCATCACCGACATCTGGATGGCGCGAGAGGAAAAGGCGAAACGTTTCATGAAATCCTTCGTCTTGCTAGAACGCTCGTCAGGAGCGGCGCCGGACGGAGCCGGCCGGTGCGGGTTGATCAGGGTTCGAGCCGGCGGCCGCAGGACGCGGCCGCCTCGGCATCAGGCGAGGACGCCGGCCTCGACGAGGGCCGAACGCACGGCTTCGTGGCAGCGCTCGTCGAGCGCCGTGAGCGGCAGCCGGATACCGCCCTGCATCTTGCCCATCGCCTGCAGCGCCCACTTCACCGGAATCGGGTTCGCCTCGATGAACAGGTTCTTGTGCAGCGACAGCAGCTTCATGTGCAGCGCGCGAGCCGTCTCTACGTCGCCGGCCAGCGCCGCGCGGCACAGGTCGCTCATCGCGCGCGGTGCGACGTTCGCCGTCACCGAGATGTTGCCGTGGCCGCCGAGCAGCATCAGCGCGATCGCGGTCGGATCGTCGCCGCTATAGATCGCGAAATGCTTCGGCGCGGCCTTGATCAGGTGCGCGGCGCGATCGATGTTGCCGGTCGCTTCCTTCACGCCGATGATGCCCGGCACCTGTGCGAGGCGCAGCGTCGTCTCGTTCGCCATGTCGGCGACCGTGCGGCCCGGCACGTTGTACAGGATCACCGGCAGGTCGACCGCTTCGGCGATCGTCTTGAAGTGACGGTACATGCCTTCCTGCGTCGGCTTGTTGTAGTACGGCACGACCTGCAGCGTCGCGTCCGCGCCGACCGCCTTCGCTTGCTTCGTCAGCTCGATCGCCTCGGCGGTCGAGTTGCCGCCCGCGCCCGCGATGATCGGGATGCGTTTCGCCGCATGCTCGACCGCCGTGCGGATCATCAGGATGTGCTCTTCGACGTTGAGCGTTGCCGACTCGCCGCTCGTACCGACCACGACCAGCGCATCGGTGCCTTCCGCGATATGCCAGTCGATCAGTTTGCGAAACGCCGGCAGGTCGAGACTGCCGTCTTCGAGCATCGGGGTGACGATCGCGGGGATGCTGCCGCGGATTTGAATGCCGTCTTGGGTGCCGTTAGCCATGAAACGCGAGAGATTATGTACCGGTAAACGTTGAGATTGTAGCGGATTAGCCGGGCAGTTCGTAACGTGGAATTCCCGCCCCCGCCTTCGGGGTCGCGCCCTCGCGCATTGCGCAGAGACGCTGGACGAACGCCTCGCGCGGCGCGGCGACGAACCCGTCCTCGTACGCGACCACCCGCAGGCGGCCGTGCACGGCGTCCAGCAGCTCGCCCGGGGCGAGCAGGAACGCGGGGTTGGACGGTTTCCCGACCGTTTCGTTTCCTTGCGCGAAGGTTTCGTAGATGAGCACGCCGCCCGGCGCCACCGCATCGAGCAGATGGGGCCAGAGCGGACGATGCAGATAATTCGTGACGATCACCGCCGAAAACGGCTCGCCGGCCGGCAACGGCCACGGCGCGCCTTCGAGATCGGCGTCGCGGGCATCGACGCCCGGGATCGCCCGCAACGCGGCCAGCGCGGCCGGGTCGCGGTCGAGTGCGACGACCGGATGCCCGTGCGACGCGAACCAGCGCGCATGGCGGCCGCCGCCCGCAGCGACATCCAGCACCGCGCCGCCTGGCGGCACGAGCCGCGACCATTGCGCGACCCAGCGCGACGGCTCGGCCTGGGCGACGTGGCCGCCCGCGGCGGCGATGACGGATGCGCTCATGCGGTCGATCAGTTGTACGACAGGCCCATCGCGTCACGCACGTCGCGCATCGTTTCCGTCGCGTACTTGCGCGCCTTGTCGCAACCGTCCGCGACGATCGCGCGCAGCAGCGACGGATCGTCCATGTACTTCTGCGCGCGCTCGAGCATCGGCTGCTGCTCGCGCAGGATGCCTTCGACGACCGGCTGCTTGCAGTCGAGGCAGCCGATGCCCGCCGAGCGGCAGCCCTTCTGCACCCAGTCGTGCGTCGCTTCGTCCGTATAGACCTGGTGCAGCTGCCACACCGGGCACTTGTCGGGATCGCCCGGATCGGTGCGGCGCACGCGCGCGGGATCGGTCGGCATCGTGCGGACCTTCTTCGTGATCGTCTCGGCGTCTTCACGCAGGCCGATCGTGTTGCCGTACGACTTCGACATCTTCTGCCCGTCGAGGCCCGGCATCCGCGATGCTTCGGTGAGGAGCGCCTGCGGCTCGACGAGGATGATCTTGCGCGCGCCTTCGAGATAGCCGAACAGGCGTTCGCGGTCGCTCATCGACAGGCTCTGCGATTCCTGCAGCATCGCACGCGCCTGTTCGAGCGCCTCGTCGTCGCCCTCCTGCTGATACGCGTTGCGCAGCTCGTGATAGAGCTTCGCGCGCTTGCCGCCGAGCTTCTTCGCGGCATCGAGCGCCTTCTCCTCGAAGCCCGGCTCGCGGCCGTACAGGTAGTTGAAGCGGCGTGCGATCTCGCGCGTCATCTCGACGTGCGGCACCTGGTCTTCACCGACCGGCACGAGCGAGCCGCGATACAGCAGGATGTCGGCCGCCATCAGCACCGGGTAGCCGAGGAAGCCGTAGGTCGACAGATCCTTGTCCTTCAGCTTCTCCATCTGTTCCTTGTAGGTCGGCACGCGTTCGAGCCAGCCGAGCGGCGTGCTCATGCCGAGCAACAGCGCGAGTTCGGCATGCTCGGGCACCTTGCTCTGGATGAACAGCGTGGCCTGCGCCGGATCGATGCCGGACGCGAGCCAGTCGATCAGCACGTCCCATACGTTCTTCTCGATGACCTCGGGAGTCTCGTAGTGCGTCGTCAGCGCATGCCAGTCGACGACGCAGAAGAAGCACGGGTACTCGGACTGCAGCTTCACCCAGTTTTTCAGCACGCCGTGGTAGTGACCGAGGTGCAGCGACCCGGTGGGTCGCATGCCGGAGAAAATACGTTCAGGGAACATGATTGTCGTTAGAGAAGCGAAGCGAATGGGGACAGGATGGCGCTCAGGACGGCGTAGCCGACGTTGACGAGCGGGCGCAGCCAGAAGTTCGTCAGCACGCCCGTCGCGACCAGCACGAGGACGATGATGAAACCGTACGGCTCGATGCGCGACAGCGCGATCGATTGCTTCGTCGGCAGCAGCGCCGCCAGGATGCGGCCGCCGTCGAGCGGCGGCAGCGGAAACAGGTTCAGCACGCCGAGCACGAGGTTCGCGCTGACGCCGGCAAACGCCATCCGCGTGAAGAACGGCTCGTCGATGCCGACGGCAGGCAGCACGAGCGTCAGCACGCCCCAGATCAGCGCCTGCACGAAGTTGCAGGCCGGGCCCGCGAGCGATACCCACAGGCTGCCCCAGCGCGGATCGCGCAGGTTGCCGAACGACACCGGCACCGGCTTCGCATAGCCGAACAGGAACGCGCCGCCAGTCAGGAAATACATCACGAGCGGGATCGCGATCGTGCCGATCGGATCGATGTGACGCATCGGGTTGAACGACACGCGCCCCATCACGTAGGCGGTATTGTCGCCGAGCAGGCGGGCGGCGTAGCCATGCGCGGCCTCGTGCAACGTGATCGCGAAGATCACGGGTAGCGCGTAGACGGCGATGGTCTGTATCAGGGAGGCATCCATATCGCGTTATTGTAACAAGCGCACTCGCGCAAAAAATGGAACGGCGCGCTTACGCCGCCGAGAGTCCGAACGGCTCGAGCGCGCCGCGCCCCGCGCGCACGAGCTCGGGCTCGTCGCCGGTCAGGTCGATCACCGTCGACGGCTCACGCGGGCACGCGCCGCCGTCGATCACGAGGTCGACCTGTTTCTCGAGCCGATCGCGGATTTCTTCGGGATCGTTGAGCGGCTCGTCGTCCGGCGGCAAGATCAGCGTCGTGCCGAGCAACGGCTGGCCGAGCGATTCGAGCAACGCGAGCGTGATCGCATGATCGGGCACGCGCAGCCCGATCGTCTTGCGCGACGGGTGCGACAGCCGGCGCGGCACTTCCTTCGTCGCCTGCAGGATGAAGACGTACGGGCCGGGCGTCACCGACTTGATCTGCCGGTACTGGCGGTTGTCGACCATCGCGAAATTGGCGAGCTCCGACAGGTCGCGCACGAGCAGCGACAGGTGCTGCTTCTCGTCGAGGCCGCGAATCCGGCGCACGCGCTCGACCGCGTCCTTGTCGTCGAGATGGCACGCGAGCGCATAGCTCGAATCGGTCGGCATCGCGATCACGCCGCCCTTGCTGACGATCTCCACGGCCTGCTTGATCAGGCGCGGCTGCGGATTATCCGGGTGAATCCTGAAGAACTGGGACATGGGGGGTCGTAAAGGGGGAAAAGTCGGATGCGCGCGCCAGAGGCAACGCGGGCGGCAGGCCGCCGCCCGGTGTCAGAGCCAGCGCTCCCAGACCGGTGTCAGGTCGGGCGGCAACGGCGGCAGGCTGCCGAGCTCGACACGGCCCTCGCCTGGCGCATGGAAATCCGAGCCGCGCGACGCTTCGAAGCCGAAGCGGCGTGCGACGTCCGCGTATTCGCGGTACTGATCGGGTGTATGGCTGCCCGTGACGACCTCGATCGCGCGGCCGCCCAGATCGATGAACTCGCCGAAGAACGCGTCGAATTCGACGGGCGTATAGCGGTAACGGCCCGGATGCGCGACCACGGCTTCGCCGCCGGCCGCCCGAATCCACGCGACGGCGTCGGGAAGCGTCGCCCAGCGGTGCGGGACGAACCCGGGCTTGCCGTCGCCGAGCATGCGATCGAACACATCGGACGTCGACGTGGCATGGCCGTTCTCGACGAGAAAGCGGGCGAAGTGCGTGCGCGAGATCAGGTCGGGATTCGACACGTACTTCAGCGCGCCTTCGTACGCGCCGGGAATGCCGAGCGTGGCGAGCTGTTCGCCAATCGCCACCGCACGCGCCGCGCGGCCGTGGCGCGTACGGTACAGGCCGTCGACGAGCACCTGGTTCGCGGGATCGACATTCAGGCCGACGATGTGCACGGTGCGCGACGCCCACGTGACCGAAATCTCGACGCCGCTCAGGTAGCGCATGCCGAGCGCTTCCGCCTCGCTGCGCGCCGCCGCCTGGCCGCCGATCTCGTCGTGGTCGGTCAGCGCCCACAGGGTCACGCCGCCGGCATGGGCGCGGCGCGCGACGTCGGCAGGCGACAGCAACCCGTCGGAAACATTCGAATGGCAGTGGAGATCGGCGTTCATTGTCGGCATGGCAGGTAAGGCTTCATTCTACTGCAACGCGGCAATGCGCCGCCCGCCTGCCCCGCCGCTGCCGCAGCGCGCTTACGCGCAGAACGCCTCGATCAGCGCCGCGATCTGCTCGGGCTGGTCGTGATGCACCATGTGGCCGGCATCCTCGACGAGCTTCTCGCGCCAGTCGGGGAACGCGTTGAAACGCGCCTTGAATTCCGGCAGCGGGATGTCGCCGGCGATGTGCGCCAGCGTCGGCGAATTGACGGCCTCGACGTGCAGCACCTTCGCGCGCACCTGCGCCCAGGTGGCCATCACTTCGTCGAGCCGGTACAGCTGCGGGCCCGGCATCTTGTGCGCCGGGTCGGCCAGCAGGTGATAGAGGCCGTCGTCGCCGCGCTTCGACCAGTGCGCGGCGAGGAACGCGGCGCGGTGCGGTGCGAGCCGCGGATTGGTCTTGGTCAGGCGCGCCGCCACGTCGTCGAGCGACGCATAAGGGCGCAGCGCGGGCGGTTCGCGCAACTCGTCCAGCCAGCCGCGCAGCCGGCGCGGCGCCTGCTCGGCCCGCGCGGGCGCGAGCCCGAAACCCTCGAGATCGACCACGCGCCGCACGCGCTCCGGCCGCGCGCCGGCATACAGGCACACGACGTTCGCGCCCATGCTGTGCCCGACCAGGTTGACTTCGCCGGTCGGCGCATAGTGGTCGACGAGCGCATCGAGGTCGCCGAGGTATTCGTGGAACCAGTAATGGCCGCCGCCCTGCCGCGCGACCGGCCAGTCGGACAGCCCGAAACCGCGCGCATCGGGGGCGATCACCTGCCAGTCGCCCGCGAGCGCATCGACGACGAACTGGAACGACGCCGCGACGTCCATCCAGCCGTGCAGCATGAACAGCGTCGGCGCATCGGGCCGGCCCCAGCGCCGGACATGCAGCTTGACGCCGCGCACCGTGACGAAATCGGAAACAGAACTCGAGGCACTCATTGCAGCCGCCAGAAAAAAGAATGATCGTTCGATTATAGCGGCGACGCCCTCCTTCCGGTGTCCGGCAATCGAGGCACCGCTCTAGCGGTGCCAGGACGCGAGGGGCCGCCGGCAAACGCCATCTACCGGGCACACGGGACGGCTGACAGCCGCCGAAACGCCCCCGAACGCGAGCCGGCTAGCGTGGCGCGCTTCCGTCCGCTCCGTCCTGCGCGGCCAGTTCGTCGAGTTCGGCCTGCTCGAATCCCGCATCGCGACGCGCATCGAAATTGAACGGCCCCCGCAGCCGCGGCGCATGGTACTGCTCGGCGAGCTGCCGGTAGGTCGGCACCGGATCGCGGCCGGCCTCGTCGCACAGGTGCCGGAACCAGTGGTTGCCGATCGCGACATGGCCGATTTCGTCGCGCAGGATCACGTCGAGGATCGCGGCCGACGCATCGTCGCCCGCCTGGACGAGCCGAGCGCGGATCGGCGGCGATGCATCGAGCCCGCGGGCCTCGAGCGTGCGCGGTACGAGCGCCATGCGCGCCAGCACGTCGCCCTTGGTTCGCTCGCACATCTCCCACAGACCGTTGTGCGCGGGAAAATCGCCGTACGCATGCCCGAATGCCGCCAGACGGTCGGACAGCAGCGTGAAGTGATAGGCCTCCTCGGCCGCCACCTTCAGCCAGTCCGCGTAGAACGCGCCCGGCAGGCCCGCGAAACGCCAGACCGCGTCGAGCGCCAGATTGATCGCATTGAACTCGATATGGGCCAGCGCGTGCAGCAGCACGGCGCGCCCTTCGGGCGAACGCATGCTGCGGCGCTCGAGCTGGCGCGGCTCGACGAGCGGCGGCCGCACCGGGCGGCCGGGCAGATCGGCCGGTTCGGGCAACTCGAGCGACGGGGCGATCGCCGCCTGCCCGGCCAGCAGCGCCTCGTGGAGCGCGCGCACCCGGGCGGCCTTGGCCGCGGGTTCGGTGTCACGCTGCGCGGCGAGCGCGGCGCGGCGCACGCAGGCCGGCGCATTGCCGAAAGAAGAAGACTCCATGCTCATAAACGGGGACACCCCGCGTGCGCAGCCCGGGAGCGCACGCACGCGACGGTTTACAATAGGCGATTGTTCCGCGGCGCAACGCAGCAATGCGAATGCGCCGGGCAAACCAGACGCGCCATTCTACCGGCGCCCATCATCGAAGAGACAAGGAGACACCGTGACGATCTACAAGCTGGGCGATACGGCCCCGACGATCCACGAAAGCGTATTCGTCGCCGATACGGCGGCCATCATCGGCAAGGTCGTGCTCGAGGAGAACGCGAGCGTCTGGTTCGGCGCGACGATTCGTGGCGACAACGAGACGATTACCGTCGGCGTGGGCAGCAACGTCCAGGAAGGCGCGGTACTGCATACGGACCCCGGCTTCCCGCTGACGATTGCCGAATACGTGACGATCGGGCACCAGGCCATGCTGCACGGCTGCACGATCGGCGAAGGTTCGCTGGTCGGTATCCAGGCGGTGGTCTTGAATGGAGCGGTCATCGGCCGCAACTGTCTGGTTGGTGCCGGCGCGGTCGTGACGGAAGGCAAGACGTTCCCGGACAACTCGCTGATTCTCGGCGCACCGGCGAAAGTCGTGCGCGAGCTGTCGGCGGAAGACATTGCGCGGCTGCGCACGAACGCGAAGACGTACGTCGAGCGGCGTGCGCATTTCAAGGAGCAACTCGTGCGGATCGGGTGATTCGCACGGATTTCAAGGAAGAAGAGTGAGCGACCAGTTACAGAAATTCATGTTCAATGCGGCGCCCGTGCGTGGCGAGATCGTTTCGCTGCGCAATACGTGGCAGGAAGTGCTCTCCCGCCGCGACTACCCTGCCCCCGTGCGCACGGTGCTCGGCGAGATGATGGCCGCGTGCGCGCTGCTGTCCGCGAACCTGAAATTCAACGGCACCCTGATCATGCAGATCTTCGGCGACGGGCCGGTCCAGATGCTGGTCGTCCAGTGCGGTTCGGATCTGTCGATGCGGGCCACCGCGAAGTTCGCCGGCGATGCCGCTCAGACGATCGGCGACGATACGAGCTTCCCGTCGCTCGTCAATGCGAGCGGTCACGGCCGTTGCGTGATCACGCTCGACCCGGCCGACAAGCTGCCGGGCCAGCAGCCGTACCAGGGCATCGTGCCGCTGAACGGCGTCGACGGCCCGCTCGAATCCGTCTCGCAGGTGCTCGAGCATTACATGCATCATTCGGAGCAGCTCGACACGCGGATGTGGCTCGCAGCCGATCGCGACCGCGCGGTCGGCATGCTGCTGCAGAAGCTGCCGGGCGACGGCGGCATCGTGCCGCGTAACGCCGAAACCGATACCGATACGTGGGAGCGCGTCTGCACGCTCGGCGGCACGCTGTCCGCGCAGGAACTGCTCGAGGTCGAACCGGAAGTAGTGTTCCGCCGGCTGTTCTGGCAGGAAAACGTGCAGCACTTCGAACCGGCCGGCACGCGCTTCCAGTGCTCGTGCTCGCGCGAGAAGGTCGGCGCGATGCTGCGCATGCTCGGCCGCGAAGAAGTCGACAGCGTGATCGTCGAGCGCGGCCACGTCGAGATCCATTGCGAGTTCTGCAATCAGCGCTACGAATTCGATCCGGTCGACGTCGCGCAGCTGTTCGCGGCCCCCGGCGTCGAGACGGGCATCGCGCCCGCCACCGACCAGCGTCACTGAGCTGGGCAGCGGCCCGGTGCCCGCCATGCGGGCACGGGCGCATAATGACGCACGAGCGTCGCACGCACGGCTCCGGCGCCGAAGTCTCGTACTTCGGCGCAAGCCGCCTCCCGTCGTCGGCGCGCTGCAGGAGAAACACATGAATCGCCCGCTTCATCGACCGTTTCATCGATCGTTCCGCACCATCGTCCTGACGAGCGTTGCCGCCGGCACGCTCGCCCTTGCCGGCTGCGCGATGCCGCCGCCGACTTCCACGATCCTGAGCCGCCTGCCCGAACCCGGTGCATCGGGCGGCCAGCCGCGCGCGCTGTCGAGCGCCGAACGCAAGCGCTATGACGAGATCGACCAGCAGGTGCTGCGCGAACAGAACAGCGCGATCGCAGCCGAGGCCGCGGCGCGCGCGTGGGCCTATTACTCGCCGCCGCCCGTCACCGTCTACGGCGGGTATTACGGCGGATGGGGCAATCGCTGGGGCACGGGTATCAGCTACGGCTACCCGGGATGGTGGTGGTGAGCGTGCATCGCTCAGTCGATTGACTACCGGCAGGAAATAAAAAAGCGCGGCATTTCCCGCGCTTTTTCAATGGATTCGAGCAATTGCGCTCAGTGATGCGCGGCCTTGCCCTTGTCGCCGCCATGATGCCGCGACGGCTTCGCGATCGACTGCGGATTCGGCACGACACGCACCGGCGCCGCGGATACGGCGCCGCGCGTCGACGTATTCGACGGCGTGTTGTTCAGCGGCGCGGCCGGCGCATTCGGCGACACGAACTGCACGAACACCTCGCCGTCCTTCACCATGCCCATCTCGTAGCGCGCGCGCTCCTCGATGGCCGCAGTGCCGCTCTGCAGATCCTGCACTTCGCCGGCGGTGCGCTCGTTGCGCAGCTTCTCGTCCGCATTCTTCTGGAGCTGGTCGTCAAGCTGCTGACGCAATTCATGCACCCGCAGCCAGCCGCCGTGTCCCCACCATAGGGGGTACTGAATGAGCGCCAGCAGGGCAATCAGGACGACAGTGACAAGCCGCATGTAAGAACCGCAGATATAAGAAGCGCCGCTCCGCGCACATGCACAGAGCGGCGTCGAGATGACGAACCCGATAGTAGCGCGTTAGCGCAGGTTATAGAAAGCCGATTTACCCGGGTAGCTTGCGATGTCGCCGAGATCTTCCTCGATGCGCAGCAGCTGGTTGTACTTCGAGATACGGTCGCTGCGCGACAGCGAACCCGTCTTGATCTGACCGGCGTTCAGGCCGACCGCGATGTCCGCGATCGTCGAATCTTCCGTTTCGCCCGAGCGGTGCGAGATCACGGCCGTGTAGCCAGCACGCTTCGCCATTTCGATTGCCGCGAACGTTTCGGTCAGCGTACCGATCTGGTTGATCTTGATGAGGATCGAGTTCGCGATGCCCTTCTCGATGCCTTCCTTCAGGATGCGCGTGTTCGTGACGAACAGGTCGTCGCCGACCAGCTGCACCTTCTTGCCGAGGCGGTCGGTCAGCAGCTTCCAGCCTTCCCAGTCGCTTTCGTGCATGCCGTCCTCGATCGACACGATCGGGAACTTGTCCGCGAGCGTCGCGAGGTAGTCGGTGAATTCGGCCGACGACAGTTGCAGGCCTTCGCCCGCGAGCTGGTACTTGCCGTCGTGGTAGAACTCGGATGCCGCGCAGTCGAGCGCGAGCAGCACGTCTTCACCGGCACGGTAGCCAGCCTTCTCGATCGCCTGCAGGATCGTCGACAGGCACTCGTCGTTGCTGCCGAAGTTCGGCGCGAAGCCGCCTTCGTCACCGACTGCCGTGCTCATGCCGCGGTCGCTCAGGATCTTCTTCAGTGCGTGGAACACTTCCGCGCCGCAACGCAGGGCTTCACGGAACGTCGGCTGGCTCACCGGGACGATCATGAATTCCTGGATGTCGAGGCTGTTGTTCGCGTGCGCGCCGCCGTTGACGATGTTCATCATCGGCACCGGCAGTTGCATTGCACCCGAACCGCCGAAGTAGCGGTACAGCGGCAAGCCAGCCTCTTCGGCGGCTGCCTTCGCGACGGCCATCGACACGGCCAGCATCGCGTTCGCGCCGAGGCGCGACTTGTTGTCGGTGCCGTCCAGCTCGAGCAGCGTCTTGTCGAGGAACGCCTGTTCCGACGCGTCGAGGCCCATGATGGCTTCGGAGATTTCGGTGTTGATATGCTCGACTGCCTTCAGCACGCCCTTGCCGTTGTAGCGGCCGGCTTCGCCGTCGCGCAGTTCGATCGCTTCACGCGAGCCGGTGGACGCGCCCGACGGCACCGCCGCGCGGCCCATCGTGCCCGATTCGAGCAGCACGTCGCATTCGACGGTGGGGTTGCCGCGCGAATCCAGAATCTCGCGGCCGATGATATCTACGATTGCACTCATGGGTTTCCTCTGAGAATGACGATGGATTCTTCAAACTGCGACGGCGCGCGCGCCTGAACCGCTTTCGCTACTGACGCGCGAAGCCGTCGCAAGGTTCATTCGATCTTTAATTGAAATCGTTTTCCAGGAACGGATTGCGCTTCACCGCCTGGTCGAGCGTGACGAGGGTCTCCAGCAGCGCACCCATCCGGTTCAGCGGCACCGCGTTCGGGCCGTCCGACTTTGCTTCAGCCGGATTCGGGTGCGTCTCCATGAAGAGGCCCGCGACGCCCGTCGCGACCGCCGCCCGTGCGAGCACCGGCACGAATTCGCGCTGGCCGCCCGAGCTCGTGCCCTGCCCGCCCGGCAGCTGCACCGAGTGGGTCGCATCGAACACGACGGGGGCGCTCGTCTCGCGCATGATCGCGAGCGAACGCATGTCCGACACGAGATTGTTGTAGCCGAACGAGACACCGCGCTCGCACGCCATGAAGCGGTCTTCCGACAGCCCCGCTTCACGGGCCGCTTCGCGCGCCTTGTCGATCACGTTCTTCATGTCGTGCGGCGCGAGGAACTGGCCCTTCTTGATGTTGACGGGCTTGCCCGAGCGCGCGCACGCATGGATGAAATCGGTCTGGCGGCACAGGAACGCCGGCGTCTGCAGCACGTCGACGACCGACGCGACCTGCTCGATCTCTTCGATCGAATGCACGTCGGTCAGCACCGGCAGGCCGAGCTGGCGCTTCACCTCGGACAGGATCCGCAGGCCCTCGTCCATTCCGAGGCCGCGGAACGACTTGCCCGAACTGCGGTTCGCCTTGTCGTAGGACGACTTGTAGATGAACGGAACGTTCAGCTTCGCGCAGATCTCCTTCAGGCGGCCCGCCGTGTCGATCGTCATTTGCTCCGATTCGACGACGCAGGTACCCGCGATCAGGAAGAAAGGCTTGTCGAGACCGACCTCGAAATCGCACAGCTTCATGCTTACACTCCGCGCGCTTGCTTGTTGGCAAGCGCAGCTTCGACGAACGACTTGAAGAGGGGATGACCGTCACGCGGCGTGGACGTGAATTCCGGGTGGAACTGGACGCCGACGAACCACGGGTGCATCGAACGCGGCAGTTCCATCATTTCCGGCAGATCCTCGCTCGGGGTACGGGCGCTGATGATAAGGCCGCCGGCTTCGAGCTGGGGCACGAAGCGGTTATTGACTTCATAACGGTGGCGATGGCGCTCGTTCACGTCCTTGCCATAGATCTCTTCGGCCATCGTGCCCGGCTTGATCGGGCAGCGCTGCGAGCCGAGGCGCATCGTGCCGCCAAGGTCGGATTCCTCGGTGCGCGTCTCGATCTTGCCGTCGCGGTCGGCCCATTCGGTGATCAGCGCGACCACGCGTTCCGGCGTGTCCGGCTCGAATTCCGTGCTGTTCGCCTGCTTCAGGCCGACGACGTCGCGCGCGAACTCGATCACCGCGAGCTGCATGCCGAGGCAGATGCCGAGATACGGCACCTTGGCTTCACGCGCATAGCGGATCGCCGCGATCTTGCCTTCCGTGCCGCGACGGCCGAAACCGCCCGGCACCAGCACGGCGTCGAGGTGCTTCAGGCTGTCGACACCGTTCGTCTCGATCTCTTCCGAGTCGATGTATTCGATGTTGACCTTGGTCGACGTGTGCAGCGATGCGTGGCGCAGCGCCTCGATCAGCGACTTGTACGATTCGGTCAGATCGACATACTTGCCGACCATGCCGATCGTCACTTCGTGCTTCGGGTTCTCGAGCTTCTCGACGAGTTCCGACCACATGCTCAGGTCGGCGTCCTTCGGCGACAGCTTCAGTTCCTCGCAGATGATGCGGTCGAGGCCCTGGTCGTGCAGCATCTGCGGAATCTTGTAGATGCTGTCGGCGTCCCACACCGAGATCACGGCGTCTTCCGGCACGTTCGAGAACATCGAGATCTTCTTCGATTCGTCGTCCGGAATGCGGCGGTCCGCACGGCACAGCAGCACGTGCGGCAGGATGCCGATCTCGCGCAGCTTCTGCACGCTGTGCTGGGTCGGCTTCGTCTTCAGCTCGCCGGCCGTCGCGACGTACGGCACCAGCGTCAGGTGCACGAAGCACGCGCTGTTGCGGCCGAGGCGCAGGCTCATCTGGCGCGCGGCTTCGAGGAACGGCAGCGATTCGATGTCACCGACCGTGCCGCCGATCTCGACGATCGCGACATCCGGCTCACCGCAGGTGGCCGACGCGGCCCCGCGCTCGACGAACGCCTGGATTTCGTTCGTGATGTGCGGAATGACCTGCACGGTCTTGCCGAGATAGTCGCCGCGGCGTTCCTTGCGGATCACCGATTCGTAGATCTGGCCGGTCGTGAAGTTGTTGGCCTTGCGCATCTTCGTGCTGATGAAGCGCTCATAGTGGCCGAGGTCGAGGTCCGTCTCCGCTCCATCTTCCGTCACGAACACTTCGCCGTGCTGGAACGGGCTCATCGTGCCGGGGTCGACGTTGATGTAGGGATCGAGTTTGAGGAGGGTGACTTTCAGACCGCGCGATTCGAGGATCGCGGCGAGGGAAGCGGCGGCAATACCCTTGCCAAGGGAAGAAACTACGCCGCCGGTGACGAAAACATATTTGGTCATCGCTGGATGCTCGCGGGAAAAACGGATTATACCGTAAAGCCCGCCCTTCTCTCAGCAATTGACTCGATGATCGCGCCCTTTCGCGCCGACCCGCACCAGCCATGCGCGCCGGCGCAACCGCGCGCATCGCAGGCGCGCCCCGGCCGCCCAACCGTGCGTCAGGCGCGCTTCGCGAGCGGGGCACCGCCCTGCGTCACATCGCCCTCCACCGCCTTCAGCGAATTCAGCATCCGCTGCAATGCGCGGGCGGTCTCGAGCGGCCGCTCCATCGGGAACAGGTGGCTGCCTTCCAGCCATTCGACGCGACCGCGCGCCGCGCGGCGCGTCGCATTGAGCCCGACCTGGCGCACCTCGCGCGAACGCGTGCCGGCGAGAAAACCGAGCGGCACCGGCGCGCCGTGCGCGAGCCGCGGGCCGAGCGTGTGCGGCAGGGTCCGGTAGATCAGGTATTCGACCTGCCGGTCGAACGCGAGCGCCCGCTCGCCGTCGGCACCGGCCTGCGGAATCCCGTAGTCGATGTAGTCCGCCAGCATCCGTTCGTCCCAGCGGGCGAACGCCGGCTTCTCGCGGAAATGCCGCCAGACGTCGTCGCGGCTCACCCACCGCGTGCGCCGGTTGCGCGTCGCGGCGGCCGGCGACAGCCGCTCGTCGAGCCCCGCCCACTGGCTTGCACGCAATGCGCCGGCGCGCCAGCCCGCGATGATCGGCGAATCGATCATCACGACGCCGCGCACCCATTGCGGCTTCTTCAGCGCGGCCATCAGCGACAGGTAGCCGCCGAGCGAATGACCGACGAGCCAGACGGGACGCTCGTAGCGGCTGCCGATGTCGTCGAGCAGTTGCTCGACGAGATGCGGCCAGTCGCGCGTCACCGGGTAGCGGCGGTCGTGGCCGATCCGTTCGATGTAGCGCAGCTCGTAGTCGTCGGCCAGTTCGGCGAAGATCGTCCGGTACGTCGACGCCGGGAAGCCGTTCGCGTGCGAGAAATGGAGGATGTCCTTCAAACGCCGATGTCTCCTTTGTCGGCGGGAGTTGGTGCTTTAGCGCTTACTCCCGCCCCATGCTTCGCGGTCGACCGGGGTCAGCCCCGGCCCTCTGCTTCGTGTTCTGCCGGGCCCATGCTTCGACATGATGCGCGGGTCCCGGGCCTTCCTTCTCGCTACGCCGGCCCTCGCCGCGATCACCGATCCATCCAGTACCGTCGCCGAACGTCGCGATAACGCTCGAAGGCAAACCCGCCGTCGGCCGGTGCGACGTCGAACCGCACGGCACCGTCGCGATCGGTGCGCGGCAGCGGAATCCCGCGCGCCTCGTAACGGGCGAGAACCGTCCGGTGCGGATGCCCGAAACGATTGCGATAGCCTACAGGAAATACCGCGACGCGCGGCCCGACCGAATCGAGGAAAGGCTCGACCGACGACGTGCGGCTGCCGTGGTGCGGAACGACCAGGATCTGCGCGGCCAGCGCGTCGCGCGCAGCGTCCACGAGCCGGCGTTCGGCGCGCGCCTCGATGTCGCCCGTCAGCAGTGCGGACGTGTCGCCCGCGTCGATGCGCAGCACGCACGACTGCCCGTTCGAGGTACCCGCACCCGGGCCGCCCTGCGGCCACAGCATCGTGAACGCGACGCCGTCCCAGGTCCAGTGCTGCCCGGCCACACACGGCAGCCGGTCGGCGACGCCGGCGGCTGCCGCGTCGCGCCACAGCCGGCTGTTCGGCGCAATGCCGGCCAGCAACTGTCGTACGTCGGCTGCCGCATAGACGGCTGGCGCACCGCCCGCGTGATCGGCATCCGCGTGACTGAGTACGAGCGAATCGATCACCGCGATGCCACGCGCACGCAGTGCCGGCGCAACGATCCGCGCGCCGGCATGAGTCGACTCCGCGCCCGGCCCCGCATCGAACAGCACAGTGCGCCGCGCGGTCTCCACCAGCACCGACGCGCCCTGCCCGACGTCGAGCACGGTCAGCCGGAAACCGCCCGGCGGCGGCGTATCGGCTGCCGGCGCGACGAGCGGCAGCCACGTGAGCGGTGCCGCCCAGCGCAACGGCCAGCCGCGCGGCATCAGCGCCCATGCGACGCCCACACAGGCCAGCACCAGCGCCGGCCAGTCGGGCATGCGCAACCAGAACACGCCGGCCGGCCAGTCGGCGAGGTGCCCGAGCAACGTCATCATCGGTTCGAGCGCCGCGTGCGCAAGCCGGAATGCATACGCATCGAACGGCGCCGGCAGCGCGATGCCGGCCAGCACGACCGGCGTCACGACCGAGCTGACCCACGGAATCGCAAACGCATTGCCGAACGGGCCCGACAGGGAGATCTGCGCGAACCATGCGGCCGTCAGCGGCGCGAGACCGATCGTCACCGCGTACTGCACGCGCGTGGCCTCGGCAATACGGCGCCCGGCGCGTGCCCCCCACGCACGCAACCGGCTCGACAAGCCGGCCGTGCCATCGCCCTCCTCGCGTTCCGCATCGGGCTCACGCACGCCACGCCAACCGGCGACGGCCATCAGGATCACGGCAACCGCCCCGAACGACAGCCAGAACCCGGCCGACAGCACCGCCCACGGATCCGCAACCAACACGCCGCCGAGTGCCGCGCACAGCACCGCGGAAGTCGGTACGCTGCGCCCGGCCAGATACGCGATGCCGCCGGCCGCGATCATCCACCACGCGCGCTGCGCCGGTACGTTGAAACCGGCGAGCGCCGCATATCCGGCCGCGGCGGTGAGTGCGGCGAGCGCGGCGGCGTACGGCGCCGGCAACATGAGCGTCGCGGCCCGTGCGCGCCAGCGCAGGCGGCGCCAGACCATCGACACGAGTCCGCCCGCGATCGCGCCGACGAGCCCGACATGCAGGCCGGAGATCGCGACCAGGTGGCTCGTGCCCGTGCTGCGCAGCACGCGCCAGTCGTCGTCGCCAATGCCCGACTGATCCCCGATCGCGAGTGCGGCGACGATGCCGCGATGACTGGCGTCGCTGCCGAGCGCCTCGGCGATACGCGAGCGCAGCGCATCGCGCAGCCGATCGATCGAAGCACGCCATCCTGATGCGTGCACATCGAGCAATACCGCCCGCCTGGGCGCGCTGACATAGCCGATCGCGCGAATACCTGCGGCAAGCCACGCCGCCTCGCCGTCACGCACGCCGGGATTGGCCTCGGCATGCGGGCGCTTCAGACGCACGACGAAACGCCAGCGCTGTGCGGCACGCAGATCGGGAGGTGGATCGCGTGTCGCCGATGCGCCATACGCGCGCCACGACAGCCGGATCAACGGCGGAAAACGAGCCAGCCCCGCATCGTTCGACTCGACGGCGAACAGCAGCCTCGCACTTGTCTCGTCGATCACGGGCAGCCCCCGAATCACACCGGTCACGACGATGTCGCGCCCTTCCCACTCGACGGGCAGGCTGTCGTCCAGCCGCCATTCGGCCCGCGCGGCCGCGTAGCCGAACCCCGCGACGCAGGCCGCGAGCGCGCACAGCATCCATCCGAACGCGACGGTCGACCGCGTGCGCCTGCGGCGCATGCGCCACGCGCCCAGCACCGCGCAGCCCGCGAGCACGGCTGCACCGATCGTCCATGCGAACGCACCCGGCAACGCCGCCTGCCGCTGCAGCACGACCACGCCGAACGCGAACGCGATCCACCACACGCGCATCGCACCTCCTCGTCCACCCGGCGCCGCCATGGCGAATGCGGCGCCTTCCGGCAACGATTATGCGGACGAAAGTGCGAGTCGCGGCAGCGCGGCGAGCGCGTTAGCCGAAGTGCATAGGGACACTGCGCCGGCGTCGAGCCCGCGCAGTTCGGCGAGTACATCGCCGATGCGCGGCACCTGGTCGGGCGTGTTGCGGGATTTGTACGCCCATTCGGGCGCGATGTCGGGCGCGTCGGTCTCGACGACGAGCGCGTCGAGCGGCAACTCCGTGGCGAGCCGGCGGATCTGCAGCGCGCGCGTGAAGGTCACGTTGCCGCCGAAGCCGAGATGCAGTCCTTGCGCGAGATACGCTTCGGCCTGCTGGAAACTGCCGTTGAACGCATGCGCGATGCCGCGCCGCACGCCGAACCGGCGCAGCCCGGCCAGCACGCGATCCTGCGACTTGCGCACGTGACACAGCACGGGCAGATCGAATTCGCGCGCGAGCTTGAGTTGCCCCTGGTAGAAGAACTGCTGCCGGTCTTCGTCGAGCCCCGGCACGAAATAGTCGAGACCGATCTCGCCGATCGCGACGAAGCGCGGATCGTCGAGGCTCGCCTCGATCTCCATGCGCAGCAGGTCGAGATCCTCGTCCCGTGCGCGCGGCGTATACATCGGATGGATGCCGAGTGCATAGACCGCGCCCGGCGTGCGTTGCGCGAGCTCGCGCACCGTCGTGAAGTTGTCGCGCCCGACGCTCGGGATCACGATGCGCGACACGCCGGCCGCGCGCGCCGCGTGCGCGACCGCGTCGCGGTCGGCGTCGAACTCGGCGGCATCGAGATGGCAGTGCGTATCGATCCACATGGCAGCAGTCCTGCACCCTGGCACCGCACCGGGACGACCCCGGCAGCAGGCCAAGCGCGTTCGCTTCTTACACCGGCAGCGCCGGCTCCTCGTACAGCACGCCGTCACGCAGCCGCATGATGCGGTCGCAGCGCGCGGCGAGATCGGGATCGTGCGTGACGATCACGAAGCTCGTTTCGAGCGTCTCGGACAGTTCGAGCATCAGGTTGAACACCGTGTCGGCCGTCGTGCCGTCGAGGTTGCCGGTCGGCTCGTCGGCGAGCACGCACGCGGGCTTCGTGACCAGCGCGCGCGCGATCGCGACGCGCTGCCGCTCGCCACCCGACAGTTCGCCCGGACGGTGCTTGGCACGCGGGCCCAGACCGACGCGCTCGAGCATCGTCTGGGCCTGCTCGCGCGCGTCCTCGGTCGTCATCCGGCGGATGCGCAGCGGCATCGCGACGTTGTCGAGCGCGGTGAACTCGGGCAGCAGGTGATGAAACTGATAGACGAAGCCGAGCGCACGGTTGCGCAATTCGTTGCGCTCGCGCTCGGCGAGCTGCGTAAACGGCTTGCCGAGCAGCGACACCTCGCCCGCGCTCGGCTCGTCGAGCCCGCCCAGCACGTGCAGCAGCGTGCTCTTGCCGGAACCCGACGCACCGACGACCGCGAGCTTCTCGCCGCGCCGCACCGTCAGTTCGGTATTGTTGAGCACCTGCACGTTGAAGCCGCCCTGCACGAACGCCTTCGTGATCCCGCGCGCCTGAAGCACGTATTCCTGCATACCTGCCGAATCCTGTCTGTTGTGTTGTTTTGCATCCGCGAATGCGGTCGCGCGATCATTCATAGCGAAGCGCCTCCGCCGGCTTCACCTTCGCGCCGCGCCAGCTCGGATAGAGCGTCGCAACGGCCGACAGCGCGAACGCGATCAGCCCGATCCGGATCACATCGCTCGCGACGAGTTCGGACGGCAGCTCGCTGATGAAGTACACGGACGGCGGCAGGAACTGCACGCCGAACAGGTGCTCGATCATCGGGATCAGCCACGGGATGCTCCACGCGATCAGGCAGCCGAGCGCGACGCCCGACGCCGTGCCGACGAAGCCGATCGTCACGCCCTGCACGACGAAGATCTTCATGATCGACCCCGGCTGCGCGCCGAGCGTACGCAGGATCGCGATGTCGGCCTGCTTGTTGGTCACCGTCATCACCAGCGACGACACGAGGTTGAACGCGGCCACCGCGATGATCAGCGTAAGGATGATGAACATCATCCGCTTCTCGATCTGCACGGCCGAGAACCACGTCTTGTTCTGCTGGGTCCAGTCGCGGATGTACAGGCTGCCCGACAGCGTATGCGACAGCTCGACCGCCACGTCCGGCGCCTTCTGCATGTCCTTCAGCCGCAGCCGCACGCCGGTCGGCGCGGACATCCGGAACAGCGCCTCGGCGTCGCGGATGTTGATCATCGCGAGCGTGCTGTCGTATTCGTAGTGCCCGGACTCGAACACGCCGACGACCGTGAACTGCTTCAGCCGCGGCATCATGCCGGCCGGCGTGATCGACCCTTCCGGCGCGACCAGCGTGACCTTGTCGCCGACCGTCACACCGAGGTTGCCGGCGAGCGCATCGCCGAGCACGATGCCGAACTGGCCCGGCACGAGCGCGCCGAGCTGGCCTGCCTTCATGTCCTTGCCGATGTCCGACACCTGCGGCTCGAGCGTCGGCTCGACGCCGCGCAGCATCACGCCGCTCACCGCATCCTGGCGGGTGAGCAGCGCCTGCGCATCGACGTACGGCGCCGCGCCGATCACCGACGGATTGCGGCGCGCTTCCTGCGCGGTCAGTTGCCAGTCGGGCATCGAGCCCGTCGGCGAGAACACCTCGACGTGCGCAAGCACCGACAGCATGCGGTCGCGCACTTCCTTCTGGAAGCCGTTCATCACCGACAGCACGACGATCAGCGCCGCAACGCCGAGCGCGATCCCGAGCATCGACACGAGCGCGATGAAGGAAATGAAGCCGTTACCGGTCGTGCGTTTGCCGGCGCGCGTGTAGCGCCAGCCGATCTGCCATTCGTACGGAAGTTTCAAGCGAATCCTTTCTGCTGGTTACGGCGGGGAGACGCCCCGCGGCCGGACCGCCGCCCGGTGGCGGCCACCGGCCCGGGCACGGTCGAAAAACGGCCGCCGGACGCGAACGGGCCGTCAGCCGGCCCGATCACGCGCGCAGTTTGCCATACAATGCGCACCATCATGCACGACCGACGCCTCCATTTTCTCGTTCCGTTCGCGCTGCCGTCGGCGGCCGATGCGGCCTCGTCCCTGCACACGCTGGACAGCCCCGCGCTCGAAAAGTTGCTCGCCCGCGCCAGCCTCGTCGAGCGCGTGGCGGGTGAAGACTTCCAGCGCACGCTGCCGCACGAGCGCTGGCTGGCCCGCCAGTTCGGCGCGACCCAGGGCAACGCCGCGGACGAGGCACCGCTCGCGCCCTACATGCTGCTGGCAGACGGCGGCGACCCCGGCGCCCACGCGTGGGCCTGCGTCGAGCCGGTCCACGTCGAAATCGCGCACGATCACCTGGTGCTCGTCGATCCGGCCGCCCTCGCGCTCGCCGACGGTGACGCAGCCGCGCTGCTCGCGGTCGCGCGGCCGCTGATCGAGGAGCTCGGCGTCCGGCTCGAAGCGCCGAACCCGTCACGCTGGTATTTGTCGAGCGAGCAGCTTGCCCGGCTCGCCGGCGCCGCGCCGCTGCGCGCGAGCGGCCGCAACATCGAGATCTGGCTGCCGCACGAGGCCCATACGGGCGAACGCTCGCGGATGTGGATGAAGCTGCAGAACGAAGTGCAGATGGCGTGGTTCCAGCATCCGGTCAACGAAGCCCGCGAGGCGCGTGGCCTACCGGCCGTCAATTCGATCTGGTTCCATGCGCAGGGCACGCTGAAGCCGGTCGGCAAGCCGTTCGCGCGCGTGCTGTCCGCATCGCCCGCGGCGCTCGGCCTCGCGCGCGCCGCGCAAGCCGATGCCGGGGCGTTGCCGGCCGCGTTCGGCACGCTGCCCGCCGCCGACGGCGCGACGCTCGTCGAACTGCCGGCGCTGACCACCCCGTTCATCGAGCAGGATTGGGCGCGCTGGCACGACGGACTCGCCGCGCTCGAGCGCGACTGGTTCGCGCCGGCCCTCGCCGCGCTGCAATCCGGCGAGCTCGCGAGCGTCGATTTCACGCTGTGCGGCGACACGAGTTCCGTGACGCTGCACGCGACGCGCGGCGACCTGCGCAAGTTCTGGCGCCGCCGCGCGCTGGCCTCCCTGTTCGAATAACAAGCAGACCCCGTATGACCCGGATCGTTACCCGCCCCGTCGCGCCCGCCGACGCCGAAGTGCTCGCGCGCCACGGCCTGCACCCCGTCCTTGCGCGCCTGTACGCGTCGCGCGGCGTGCAGTCCCCCGCCGACATCGAGACCGCGCTGGCGCGCCTCGTTCCGCCCACCGAGCTGAAAGGCTGCGCCGACGCGGCGTCGCTGCTCGCCGACGCGATCGCCGACAAGCGGCGCCTGCTGGTCGTCGCCGACTACGACTGCGACGGCGCGACCGCCTGCGCGGTCGCGGTGCGCGGCCTGCGGATGTTCGGCGCGCAGATCGACTACCTGGTGCCGAACCGCTTCGAATACGGCTACGGCCTCACGCCCGAGATCGTCGAACTCGCGGCCGCGCGCAAGCCCGACCTGCTGATCACCGTCGACAACGGGATCGCGAGTGTCGCGGGCGTCGAAGCCGCGAACGCGCGCGGCATCGACGTGCTCGTGACCGACCATCACCTGCCCGGCGACGCGCTGCCCGCCGCACGCGCGATCGTCAACCCGAACCAGCCCGGCTGCGTGTTCCCGAGCAAGCACCTCGCGGGCGTCGGCGTGATGTTCTACGTGCTGCTCGCGCTGCGCGCCGAGCTGCGCCGCCGCGGCGCCTTCGCGAGCAAGGAAGCCGAGCCGCGCCTCGACGGCCTGCTCGACCTCGTCGCGCTCGGCACCGTCGCCGACGTCGTGCGGCTCGACGGCAACAACCGCGTGCTCGTCGCACAGGGGCTGCAGCGGATCCGCAACGGCCGCATGCAGCCGGGCATCGCCGCGCTGTTCCGCGCCGCCGCACGTGAAGCACGCACGGCGTCGGGCTTCGACCTCGGCTTCGGCCTCGGCCCGCGTCTGAACGCCGCCGGGCGGCTCTCCGACATGTCGCTCGGGATCGAGTGCCTGATCACCGACGACATCGGCCGCGCATGGGATCTCGCGCAGCAGCTCGACGTGATGAACCGCGAGCGCCGCGAGATCGAGGCCGGCATGCAGCAGCAGGCGCTCGCCGATCTCGCCGACGTCGATCCGGCCGACGCATGCACGATCACCCTCTTCAACCCCGAGTGGCACCAGGGCGTGATCGGCATCGTCGCCGGCCGGCTCAAGGAAAAATTCCACCGCCCGTCGTTCACGTTCGCGCACGCGGACGACGAAGGCAAGCGGGTCAAGGGGTCGGGCCGCTCGATTCCCGGCTTCCACCTGCGCGACGCGCTCGACCTCGTGTCGAAACGCGAACCGGACCTGATCGTCGCGTTCGGCGGCCATGCGATGGCGGCCGGCCTCACGCTCGACACCGAGAACGTGCCGCGCTTTGCCGCCGCGTTCGAGGCCGTCGCGCGAGAATGGTTGTCCGACGACGCGCTCGCCCGCGTGATCGAAACCGACGGCGAACTCGAGGACGCGTACTTCACGCCGCAGTTCGTCGGACTGCTCGACGAGGCCGTCTGGGGGCAAGGCTTTCCGGCCCCGCTTTTCTCGGGCGAATTCGACGTCGTGTCCCAGTCGCTCGTGAAGGAAAAGCATCTGAAGCTGCAGCTGGCGCGCGGCCGCCAGCGTTTCAGCGCGATCTGGTTCAACCACACGGAGCCGCTGCCGGAGAGCGCGCTGGTCGCGTACCGCCTCGTCGCCGACACGTGGAATGGCGTCACGCGCGTCCAGCTGATCGTCGAGCACGCGGCCGGCTGAGCGTGGGCCGCCCGGCCCGCGATACCCGCCGCTGCACGCACGCCGCGCCGGACGGGGCCGCGGCACGCGTGCGAGCACCGTTTGCGTCACCGGGCAACCCTGCCGATCGGCTATAATTCCGCTTTTTTACGAAGCAAGAATAGCGAACGATCATGGAAGCGGAACGTCTCAACGCGATCGAAAGCTCCCTGCTCGACCTGCGCAACCGCGCGGGCGAGCTTCGGGGGTATCTTTGACTACGACGCCAAAGCTGCGCGTCTGACCGAAGTCAACAAGGAACTCGAAGACCCGAACGTCTGGAACGATTCGAAGAACGCCCAGGCGCTCGGTCGCGAGAAGAAGCTGCTCGAGGGCGTCGTCACGACGCTGACCGCGCTCGATAGCGACCTGCGCGACGCGCTCGACCTGTTCGAGCTGGCCCGCGAGGAAGGCGACGAGGACACCCTCGTCGCGTCGGAAGAAGACGCCGCGAAGCTCGAGGCACGCGTGGGCGACATCGAGTTCCGCCGGATGTTCTCGAACCCGGCCGACCCGAACAACTGCTTCATCGACATCCAGGCCGGCGCCGGCGGTACCGAGGCGTGCGACTGGGCGTCGATGCTGCTGCGCCAGTACCTGCGCTACTGCGAACGCAAGGGCTTCAAGGCCGAAGTGCTCGAAGAGTCCGACGGCGACGTCGCCGGCATCAAGAACGCGACGGTCAAGGTCTCGGGCGAATACGCCTACGGCTTCCTGCGCACCGAAACGGGCATTCACCGCCTCGTGCGCAAGTCGCCGTTCGACTCGTCGGGCGGCCGCCACACGTCGTTCTCGTCGGTGTTCGTGTATCCGGAAATCGACGACTCGATCGAAGTCGAGATCAACCCGGCCGACCTGCGCATCGACACGTACCGCGCATCGGGCGCGGGCGGTCAGCACATCAACAAGACCGACTCCGCGGTGCGGATCACGCACATGCCGACCGGTATCGTCGTGCAGTGCCAGAACGACCGCTCGCAGCACCGCAACCGCGCAGAAGCGATGGCGATGCTGAAATCGCGCCTGTACGAAGTTGAAATGCGCAAGCGCCAGGCCGAACAGGACAAGCTCGAATCGAGCAAGACCGATGTGGGCTGGGGCCACCAGATCCGTTCGTACGTGCTCGACCAGAGCCGCGTGAAGGACCTGCGCACGAACGTCGAAATGAGCAACACGCGAGCTGTCCTCGACGGCGACCTCGACGACTTCATCAGCGCGAGCCTCAAACAGGGCGTGTAAGCGCCGCGGCGCGGCCCTGCCGGGTCGCGCCCCCTTGCCCTTCCCGTTTGCGTTGCCGCACCCACTCCGAATTCCGACCATCATGACCGAACCGACCCAAACGCAGCCCGCCGTCACGGCGGACGAAAACCAGATCATCGCCGAGCGCCGCGAGAAGCTGCGCGCCCTGCGCGAGCAAGGCGTCGCCTACCCGAACGACTTCCGGCCCGAGCACCACGCAGCCGACCTGCAGGCGAAGTTCGCCGACTCGGACAAGGCCGCGCTCGAAGCGAACCCGGTCGAGGTGTCGGTCGCCGGCCGCATGATGCTCAAGCGCGTGATGGGCAAGGCGAGCTTCGCGACGGTGCAGGACGGTTCGGGCCAGATCCAGTTCTTCGTGACGCCGAACGACGTCGGCGCGGAAACCTACGACGCATTCAAGAAGTGGGACCTCGGCGACATCGTCGCCGCGCGCGGCGTGCTGTTCCGCACCAACAAGGGCGAGCTGTCGGTCCAGTGCAAGGAACTGCGCCTGCTGTCGAAGGCGCTGCGCCCGCTGCCGGACAAGTTCCACGGCCTGTCCGACCAGGAAATGCGCTACCGCCAGCGCTACGTCGACCTGATCGTCACGCCGGAAACGCGCGACACGTTCCGTGCCCGCACCAAGACGATCGCGTCGATCCGCAAGTTCATGGACAACGCCGAGTTCATGGAAGTCGAAACGCCGATGCTGCACCCGATCCCGGGCGGCGCGGCCGCGAAGCCGTTCGTCACGCATCACAATGCGCTCGACATGCAGATGTTCCTGCGCATCGCGCCGGAGCTGTACCTGAAGCGCCTGATCGTCGGCGGCTTCGAACGCGTGTTCGAGATCAACCGCAATTTCCGGAATGAAGGCGTGTCGCCGCGTCACAACCCGGAATTCACGATGATGGAGTTCTACGCCGCGTACACCGATTACCGCTGGCTGATGGACTTCACCGAGCAACTGATCCGCCAGGCGGCGATCGATGCGCTCGGCACCGCGACGATCCAGTACCAGGGCCGCGAGCTCGACCTCGCGAAGCCGTTCCACCGCCTGACGATCACGCAGGCGATCCAGAAATACGCACCGGACTACACCGACGGCCAGCTGTCGGACGACGCGTTCCTGCGCACCGAACTGAAGCGCTTCGGCGTCGACGTGTCGCAGCCGGCGTTCCTGAACGCCGGCATCGGCGCACTGCAGCTCGCGCTGTTCGAGGAAACGGCCGAAGCGCAGCTGTGGGAGCCGACCTTCATCATCGACTACCCGGTCGAGGTGTCGCCGCTCGCACGCGCATCGGATACGGTGCCGGGCATCACCGAGCGTTTCGAGCTGTTCATGACCGGCCGCGAAATCGCGAACGGCTTCTCGGAGCTGAACGATCCGGAAGACCAGGCCGCACGCTTCAAGAAGCAGGTCGAGCAGAAGGATGCGGGCGACGAGGAAGCGATGTTCTTCGACGCCGACTACATCCGCGCGCTCGAATACGGGATGCCTCCGACCGGCGGCTGCGGGATCGGCATCGACCGTCTCGTGATGCTGCTGACCGACAGCCCGACGATCCGCGACGTGCTGCTGTTCCCGCATCTGCGCCGCGAAGACTGATCGCCGCGCCCGCGTGTGCGCCGCGCCCTGCGGCGCGCACGCGTCAGCTTTGTAACGACGCGTAAATCCCGCCAACCGGCGTCCGCCGGGTTTCGATCCTCCCCCGTTTTATCCCCTCGTCGTAACGGCCTTCTTCGGGTTTTCCCCGTAACGACCGCCTGCGCCCCGCTGCAATTCGTTACACCTTGATACGGTGCGCCGCGAGCCGGTGGATGACACTCCTCTTGCGTCACCACGCATGACCACGGGACCAGAACGAGGCGCAGGAACGCCAAGTCTGCTCGCTCCCGAGCGTGGGGTCCGGCCCGGCACCGATGTGCCGATCCGGATCGACATCGGAGAAAAAAATGGACAACCAGAATCAGACCACGCCGCAAAAGCAACGCCTCCACCCGCTCATCGCCACCGCCGCCGGCGCCGTCATCGTCGCCAGCCTCGCGGCGACGGCCGCGATCACGGGCGTGTTCCCGAAGGCCAGCAGCAGCAACGAACAGAACGGCCAGACCCAGGCCGCGCTGATCGCATCGCAGCCGGCCGTCGATACCGCCGCCGCTGCCAGCGCCGCGCTCGCCGCGCAGGCCCAGCAGCAGGCGGCCGAACAGGCTGCCGCGCAGCAGAAGGCCGCCGTCGCGCAGGCCGAGCCGAAACCCGCGCCGCGCCCGGCTGCGCCGCACCGCCGCCACACCACGGCACCGCAGCCGCCGCAATACGCACAGCAGCCATCGGCACCCGCGCAGACCTACTGCCAGAGCTGCGGTACGGTCGTCGCGGTTACGCCGATCCGCACGCCCGGCCAGAGCTCGGGCATCGGCGCGGTCGGCGGCGCCGCGGCGGGCGGCCTGCTGGGCAACCAGTTCGGCCACGGCAACGGCCGCACCGCAATGACGATCATCGGCGCACTGGGTGGCGGCCTGGCCGGCAACCAGGTCGAAAAGCAGGTGCGCGCGGAAACCGACTACCAGGTGCAAGTGCAGATGGAGAGCGGCGCGACGCGCACGTTCACGTACCACAACCAGCAGCCGCCGTTCGGCCAGGGCCAGCGCGTGCGGATCGAGAACGGGACGCTGGTGGGCGCGTAATCGCGTGACTCCCCTGCCCGCGTCACGCACGCGGGCAACCGCGACAGAAAATGAAAACGGCTCGTGAGCGATTGCTCACGAGCCGTTTTCATTGCCAACCGTCTGCGCCGTTACGGCGCACGCGGTGTTCAGTCCTCGTCGTCGAAGTCCGATTCGTCGATCCAGTGCGCCTGGATCGCTTCGAGGATCTTCTCGCCGGAGTGCGTCGGATCGTCGTTGAAGCCATCGAGTTCGAGCACCCACTGGCGCAAGTCGACAAAGTTGATCCGCTGCGGGTCGATGTCGGGGTGCTTGTCCGCCAGCGCAATGGCTATTTCACGCGAATCGGTCCATTTCATCGCCTGCCTCCGGTTCCTGTCAGTGGTTTTCCTTCGCGTGGTTGATCGAGTACTTCGGGATCTCGACCACCAGGTCCGAATCTTCCGTCACGATCGCCTGGCACGACAGGCGCGACGTCGGCTCGAGGCCCCACGCCTTGTCCAGCAGATCGTCCTCGTCCTCTTCGGACGGCGTCAGATCGTTGAAGCCTTCGCGGATCACCACGTGGCACGTCGTGCACGCGCACGACTTCTCGCATGCATGCTCGATCTCGATCCCGTGTTCGAGCAGGTTGTCGCAGATACTCTTGCCGGGCGTCGCGTCGATCACTGCGCCATCCGGGCACAGTTCGACGTGAGGCAGCACCACCAGTTGAGGCATGTCCGTTCCGTCAGTCAGGGTGCGGCGCCAGGCGCCGCACGGTTCATTATCGCGCGGGCCGTCGCCGGCCGATGCGCAGTGCGTGAGTTCAGATCTCGTCGAGCCGGCGGCCCGACAGCGCGCGCTTGATGCTCTTGTCCATCCGGCGCGCCGCGAATTCGTCGGTGCCGTCGGCCAGCACCTTGGTCGCCGCTTCGATCGCGTTCGTGTCGTCGCCTTGGGCCACCGCGCGCAGCGCCGCGGCCAGCGTGTCGACTTGCGTGCGTTCGTCCGCGTCGAGCAGTTCGCCGTCGGCCGCCAGCGCAGCCTGCGTCGCCTCGAGCATCCGCTCGGCCTCGACTTGCGCCTCGCGCAGCGCGCGGGCGCGCATGTCGATTTCGGCGGTCTTGAAACTGTCCTCGAGCATCTTCGCGATGTCGTCGTCGGCAAGACCGTACGACGGCTTCACGACGACCGAGGCCTCGACGCCCGACAGCTGCTCGCGAGCGAACACCGACAGCAGGCCGTCCGCGTCGACCTGGTAGGTCACGCGAATGCGCGCGGCGCCGGCCGTCATCGGCGGAATGCCGCGCAGCTCGAAACGCGCGAGCGACCGGCAGTCGGCGACGAGCTCGCGCTCGCCCTGCACGACGTGGATCGCCATCGCGGTCTGGCCGTCCTTGAAGGTCGTGAATTCCTGCGCGCGCGCGATCGGAATCGTCGAGTTGCGCGGAATGATCTTCTCGACGAGGCCGCCCATCGTCTCGACACCGAGCGACAGCGGAATCACGTCGAGCAGCAGCCAATCGTCGCCGGTGCCGCGATTGCCCGCGAGCAGATCGGCCTGGATCGCCGCGCCGAGCGCGACGACCTGGTCCGGATCGAGGTTCACGAGCGGCGGCTGGCCGAAATATTTCGCGACTGCGTCGCGGATCACCGGCATGCGCGTCGCGCCGCCGACGAGCACGACGCCCTTGATGTCGGCCGGCGTCACCTGCGCGTCGCGCAGCGCCTTGCGGGTCGGCGTGAGCGTGCGCTGCACGAGCGGCTCGACGAGCGACGCGAACGTGTCGTGCGAGATCGTCTGTACGAGATGCGCGCCACCCGACAGCGTGACGTCGAGCGACGCATCCGGTGCGGACGACAGCGCTTCCTTCAACACGCGCACACGGTCGAGCAGCAGGCGCACGTCCTCGGGCGCGAGCGTCTTCGCATCGATGCCGGCCTGCGCGAGCACGTGACCGAACAGCGCATGGTCGAAATCGTCGCCGCCGAGCGCGGAATCGCCGCCTGCGGCCAGCACTTCGAACACGCCCTTCGTCAGCTTCAGGATCGACAGGTCGAACGTGCCGCCGCCGAGGTCGTACACCGCGTAGAGGCCTTCGGCGCCGTTGTCGAGCCCATAGGCAATCGCCGCGGCGGTCGGTTCGTTCAGCAGGCGCAGCACGTTGAGGCCCGCGAGGCGCGCGGCATCCTTGGTCGCCTGGCGTTGTGCTTCGTCGAAATACGCGGGCACCGTGATCACTGCACCGACCAGGTCGTCGCCAAGCGAATCTTCCGCGCGATAGCGCAGCGTCGCGAGAATCTCGGCCGACACTTCGACCGGGCTCTTCACGCCGTCGATGGTACGAATCTGCACCATGCCCGGCGCATCGACGAATTCGTACGGTGCGTTCGCCGCACCTTCGACTTCGGCCTTGCCGCGGCCCATGAAACGCTTGACCGACACGATCGTATTGCGCGGATCGGTCGCGGCCTGCTCTTTCGCCTCGTGACCGATGCGGCGGCCGCCCTTCTCGAGATAGCGGACTACCGACGGCAGCAGCACGCGGCCCGCTTCGTCCGGCAGGACTTCGGGCACGCTGTTGCGCACGGCCGCGACGAGCGAATTCGTCGTGCCGAGATCGATCCCGACGGCGAGTCGCCGCTGATGCGGCGCCGGCGCCATGCCCGGTTCGGAAATTTGCAGTAAAGCCATCTTGGTTCGTTCGGGCGCTCGGCCCGTTTGCTGCGCGTGCCGCAAGGCACGCGGTTAAGTTTCGAGGCGCTCGATCTGCGCGCCCACTTCCGACGCGACCCGTTCGATGAACATCAGCTGGCGCACGGCCTCGGCGGCCGCCTGATCCGCGCCGCTGTCGAGCAGCGTACCGAGGCGCTCCACACGCACGCGCCGCTCTTCGCGCAACTCGGCGAGCAGCGTGTCGAGCGCGTCGACGTTGCGGGCGGCCGCGGCATCCTCGATGCCCTCGCGCCACTCCATCTGCTGCATCAGGAACGCCGGCTCCATCGCGGTGTTGTTTTCCGCGCCGATGTCGACGCCGCGCAGCGACAGCAGATACGACGCGCGCTTCAGCGGATCGCGCAGCGTACGGTACGCCTCGTTCGCGCGGGTTGCCCATTGCATCGCGATGCGTTTCTGCGCATCGCCGGCCGCCGCGAAGCGGTCCGGATGCACCTGCGTCTGCACCGTCCGGTAGGCGGCGTCGAGCACCGTCTCGTCGAGCGCGAATTGCGCCGGCAGGTGAAACAGGTCGAAGTGGCTGTCTTTCAGCGAGACCATCGTCGCGTTCAATTCCGGTTCGTCGCGCGGCAAACGCCGCACATTAAAAAGGCGGCCCGTGCCGCCTCTTGCCCGCATCGCGCGGAGATCCGCGTGGTCACACGCGGAACGATTCGCCGCAGCCGCACTCGTCCTTCACGTTCGGGTTGTTGAACTTGAACCCTTCGTTCAGGCCTTCGCGTGCGAAATCAAGCTCGGTGCCGTCGATGTAGGCCAGGCTCTTCGGATCGACGATGACCTTCACGCCATGGCTCTCGAACACCTGATCCTCGGGAGCCAGCTCGTCGACATACTCGAGCTTGTACGCGAGCCCCGAGCACCCGGTCGTGCGAACGCCAAGCCGCAGGCCCACACCCTTGCCGCGACGGACGAGGTATTTCTGGACGTGCTGTGCTGCTTTTTCGGTCAGTGTAATTGCCATGATGTCCTTGCCGCGGCGCGCCACCGGGGCCCGCCGCGGTCCTTCTCAAGCTGCTCGATGCCGCTCAGGCTGCTGCCTGATCGCCTTCCTTGGTGTCGTGACGCTTCTTGTAGTCGGCCACGGCAGCCTTGATCGCGTCTTCCGCGAGAATCGAGCAGTGAATCTTCACCGGCGGCAGCGCGAGTTCTTCAGCGATCTGCGTGTTCTTGATCGACAGGGCTTCGTCGAGCGTCTTGCCCTTCACCCATTCGGTGACGAGCGAGCTCGATGCGATCGCCGAACCGCAACCGTAGGTCTTGAACTTCGCGTCTTCGATCACGCCGTCCGCGCCGACGCGGATCTGCAGCTTCATCACGTCGCCGCAGGCCGGCGCGCCGACCATGCCCGTGCCGACCGTGTCGTCGTCCTTCGCGAACGAACCGACGTTGCGCGGGTTTTCGTAGTGATCCAGAACCTTGTTGCTGTAAGACATGACTCAGACTCCTTGACTCGTTACGTCTGCGTGCGCGAATCCGCCCGCGGGTATGTTCAATCCGGCGCTCAGTGTGCGGCCCATTCGATCGTCGACAGATCGATGCCTTCCTGGTGCATTTCCCAGAGCGGCGACAGTTCGCGCAGCTTCGCGATCTTGCTGTTCAGCAGGTTGATCACGAAATCGACTTCCTGCTCCGTCGTGAAGCGGCCGACCGTGAAGCGGATCGAGCTGTGTGCCAGCTCGTCGTTGCGGCCAAGCGCACGCAGCACGTACGACGGCTCCAGCGACGCCGACGTGCATGCGGAGCCCGACGACACCGCCACGTCCTTGATCGCCATGATCAGCGACTCGCCTTCGACGAAGTTGAAACTGATGTTGAGGTTGTGCGGGACACGGCGCTCCATGTCGCCGTTCACGTACGTTTCTTCGATCTGCGACAGGCCGCGCAGCAGCTTGTCGCGCAGCATGCGGACGCGCTCGTTTTCCGTCGCCATTTCTTCGCGTGCGATGCGGAACGCTTCGCCCATGCCGACGATCTGGTGCGTCGCCAGCGTGCCCGAACGCATGCCGCGCTCGTGGCCGCCGCCGTGCATCTGCGCTTCGATGCGCACACGCGGCTTGCGACGCACGTACAGCGCGCCGATGCCCTTCGGGCCGTAGGTCTTGTGTGCCGAGAACGACATCAGGTCGACCTTCAGCTTCGCGAGGTCGATCGCGACCTTGCCGGTCGACTGTGCGGCGTCGACGTGGAACACGATGCCCTTCTCGCGACAGATTTCACCGATCGTCTCGATGTCCTGGATCACGCCGATCTCGTTGTTCACGTGCATCACCGACACAAGGATCGTGTCCGGGCGCAGCGCGGCCTTGAACACGTCGAGGTCGATCAGGCCGTCATCCTTCACGTCGAGGTAGGTGACTTCGAAACCGTCGCGCTCGAGTTCGCGGCAGGTATCGAGCACGGCCTTGTGCTCGGTCTTCACCGTGATGATGTGCTTGCCCTTGCCCTTGTAGAAGTTCGCGGCACCCTTGATCGCGAGGTTGTCCGATTCCGTTGCGCCGGACGTCCAGATGATCTCGCGCGGATCCGCGTTCACGAGCGCGGCCACGTTTTCGCGCGCTTCCTCGACCGCACGCTCCGCATCCCAGCCATACGCGTGGCTGCGCGACGCCGGGTTACCGAACTGCTCGCGCAGGTACGGCACCATCTTGTCGACCACGCGCGGGTCGACCGGCGTCGTCGCGCTGTAATCCATGTAGATGGGCAGGTGGAGAGTGTCTTGGGTCATCTGTCGCTCCGGGAATTCTGTGCAGGGACTATGTGCGTTATGGGGTATGGCGGCGCCTTCGCGCTCACGAACTCGCGATGTTGAACACCGAATTCGGGCCGAGCGGCATCGTGCGCACCGGCTCGGCCGGCGCCGCGACGGGCTCCGGCGTGCGCCGGTCGCGCAACACCGCGGGTGCGCCCTCGCGAGCGCGCTGCTGATCGACGAGATCCTGCAGCGACACCGAATCGAGGTATTCGACCATCTTCTGGTTCAGCGTCGACCACAGCTCGTGCGTCATGCAATGGCCGTCGGGCTGCTTCGAGCCGTCGCACGTGCCTTTGCCGCCGCACTGCGTGGCATCGAGCGGTTCATCGACCGCGATGATGATGTCGGCAACGGTGACGTCCTGCGCGCGACGCGCGAGGTTGTAGCCGCCGCCCGGGCCGCGCACGGATTCGACGATTTCATGCCTGCGCAGCTTGCCGAACAGCTGTTCGAGATACGAGAGCGAAATCCGCTGGCGCTGGCTGATGCCTGCAAGCGTCACCGGGCCCTGCTCCTGGCGCAGTGCCAAGTCAATCATCGCCGTGACGGCGAAACGGCCTTTGGTGGTGAGTCTCATGGTGTCTAGGGGACTGCAATCTTGACGATTTTGGTCAAGTATAAATATTTGACGAATTTAGTCAAGTATCCATGCTTTTGATAGGGTATTCGCAGACCGCTGAATACCGTGCGATCAGCGCTCCGTGCGGGCCCGGAGCGTCTCCAGCAGGCCCGCGCACGCGCGTTCGACCTGATCGAGCACCTGTTCGAAGCCCTGCGCGCCGCCGAAATAGGGATCGGCCACTTCGGTTTCGGTCGCGCCCGGCGCGAATTCCATCAGCAGGCGCACCTTGTCGCGATGTTGCGACGGGCAGCGCCGCTGCAATTCCGCGAGATTCGCCTCGTCCATCGCGAGCAGCAGGTCGAAGCGCTCGAAATCCGCCGCGCTCACCTGGCGTGCGCGCAGCGCCGACAGGTCGTAGCCGCGGCCGCGAGCGGCCGCCTGCGCACGCGTATCGGGAGGCTCGCCGACATGCCAGTCGCCGGTGCCAGCGGAATCGATCGCGATCCGGTCCGCCAGCGCAGCCGCTTCGACCTGGTGCCGCATCACGCCTTCCGCGGTGGGCGAACGGCAGATGTTGCCAAGACAGACGAAACAGATCGAAACGCGGGTCATCGCACTATCGGAAAGCCGCGGCGGACCGCGTGGGAAAAGAGCACGCCATTATACAAAGGCGGCCGAAATCGCGCCGCCGCACAAAGCGACGGCGCCCTGCATTACAGCGCCTTCGGCGCAGCGAGCACGACGTCGCCGGATGCCGCCGGCAGCGGCTTCGCCGCGTCGCCGACCAGCCCGAACGACACTGCACGCGCCAGTTCGGCGGATGCCTGGTGAACCGCGAGCGGACCACGCGACGGCGCATCGGCCATCGCATGCAGATAGGCAGCCGCAGCCAGCGGGACGACGATTGCCAGCGGCCAGTACATCGATATTGTCTTTCTCATGATGCGGACCTCCTTGACCTCGTACCCCGAAACCCAATTCCGGGGACTACAGACAGGATTCTATAGACCGCACCTATCGAGATAAATATACAAATAGCGAACGCACTGTTGTCGCCGGATGAACAGTCATCAGCCGAGGTGACTTTGCGACGCCGCGTACAGCTCGCGGAACGTGCGCCCGGTCGGTGTCGGCATGTCGCGCGTATCCATCCAGCCGCCCATCATCGGCAGGCGCCGCAGCGTGCCGCCGTTGCCGCCCAGCCGCTCGAGGATGCGCACCGCGAGCTTGGTCGTCAGCGCGTACAACATCGGCCGGCGCGCGACGAAGCCCCATGCGGCGAGCGCCGCCCGCTCGCGCCACGGCCGCAGGTGCCGCTCGACCTGCTTCTCGCGCAGCGTGCGCAACAGATGCGACAACGGAATCCCGGCCGGACACACGCTGTCGCATTCCCCGCAGAGCGTCGCGGCCTGCGGCAGGTCGAGCGCGCGGTCGAGCCCGACGTAGCTCGGCGTCAGCACCGACCCCATCGGTCCCGGATAGACCCAGCCGTACGCATGGCCGCCGACCTTCTGGTAAACCGGACAATGGTTCATGCAAGCGCCGCAACGGATGCAGCGCAGCATTTCCTGGAACTCGCCGCCGATCAGCCCGGTGCGGCCGCCGTCGACGAGCACCACGTAGTTGTGCTCGGGGCCGTCCTCGTCGCCTGGGCCGCGGGGCCCGGTCAGCAGCGAGAAATAGTTCGACGTCTTCTGCCCCGTCGCGGAACGCGGCAGCAGGCGCATCGCAGTCGCGAGATCCTCGAGCGTCGGCAGCACCTTCTCGATGCCCGTCACCGCCACATGCACGCGCGGCATCACCGTGCACATCCCCTCGTTCCCTTCGTTCGTCACGATCGCGACCGAGCCGGTCTCGGCGATCACGAAGTTGCCGCCCGTCACGCCCATGTCGGCCGACATGAAATGCGGGCGCAGCACCTCGCGCGCCTCACGCGTCATGTCCGGAATCTCGGTGAGCCGCTCGCGATGGTGCGTGCGCGCGAACAGGTCGGCGATCTCGTCCTTGTCCTTGTGCACGACGGGCGCAATGATGTGGCTCGGCGGCTCGTTGTCGTTGATCTGCAGGATGTATTCGCCGAGATCCGTCTCGATCGACTGCACGCCCATCTCCGCGAGCACCGCGTTCAGGCGCATTTCCTCCGACACCATCGACTTGGTCTTGATGACCTTCCTCACGTCGTGACGGCGCGCGATGTCGGCCACGAGCCGCGCGGCGTCCGCGGTCGTTTCGGCGAACAGCACCGTCGTGCCGCGCCGCGCCGCCTCGCGCTCGAACGCCTCGAGCCATACGTCGAGGTTCTCCAGCGCGCGGTTGCGACGGGCCTTCAGCGCGGCGCGCGTGGCCGGGAAGTCGATCGCGGTCATCGCATCGGCGCGCGCGGACACGAACTTCGTCGACAGCTTCTTCAGGTTCTGCTGCAGGCGCTGGTCGGCCAGCTTCTGGCCGGCGCGCGCCTTGAAATGCATCGATTGGACTTGCATCGCGGTATCGGGGAAAAGTGAGCGGAACCGGGCGTCAGACGTCGCCCGCCAGCACCTGCGCGACGTGCAGCACGCGCGTGTCGCGGTCGCCGGTGCGGCGCAACCGCCCTTCGATGTTCAGCATGCAGCCGAGATCGCCGAGCACGACGGCGCCCGTACCCGACGCGCGCACGTTCGCACATTTCTCGTCCGCGATGGCCGCCGAAATGTCGCCGTACTTGACCGCGAACGTGCCGCCGAAGCCGCAGCAGTGCTCGCAGTCCTTCATCTCGGTGACCGCGATGCCGCGCTGCGCGAGCAGCGCGCGCGGCTGCGCCTTCACGCCGAGCTCGCGCAGGCCCGAGCACGAATCGTGATAGGTGACGGGCCCCGTGAATTCGCCGGGCGCGAGCGACACCTTCGCGACATTCGCCAGGAAATCGGTCAGTTCGTAGACTTTCTGCTGGAACCGCGTATAGCGCCCCATCAGCTCGGGGTCGTCACGGAACAGGTCGCCGTAATGCGCGCGAATCATCCCGCCGCATGCCCCCGACGGCGCGACGACGTAATCGAACTGCTCGAACTCGCGCAAGGTCTTTTCCGCGAGATCGCGCGCCAGCGCGCGGTCGCCCGAGTTGTAGGCCGGCTGGCCGCAGCAAGTCTGCGCGGGCGGCACGATCACCTCGTAGCCGGCGTCGCGAATCAGCTTGAGCGCCGAAAAACCGATTTCGGGGCGCATCAGATCGACCAGGCAGGTCACGAACAAACCGACTCGCATACGTGCTCCTTCGAGAAAACGGCTCTCATTATCCGCCGTTTGGCCGGCAAGACCAACGCCGCTCGCGCGCAAGCCCGCACCGCGCGAAACGAGGATTTCCTCGAACGCCGTTCGCTTTTTTCACGATACGAGATACAATCGTTGCAACACCGCTTGACGCGTCAACCGATTTCTCCCCCGACATGAGCCAACCCACCCCGGATTCCAAAACGTCGATCCAGGTGATCGAACGTATGATGCGGCTGCTGGACGCGCTCGCCGCGCACAGTGACCCTGTCAGCCTGAAGGAACTTGCGCAGCGGACGGAGCTGCACCCGTCGACAGCACACCGCATCCTCAACGACATGGTGACCTGCCGTCTCGTCGACCGCTCCGATCCCGGCACCTACCGCCTCGGCATGCGGCTGCTGGAGCTCGGCAACCTCGTGAAGGCGCGCCTGTCGGTGCGCGACGCGGCGTTGATGCCGATGCGCGAGCTGCACCGCCTCACCGGGCAGACCGTGAACCTGTCGGTACGCCAGGGCGACGAGATCGTCTACATCGAGCGTGCGTATTCGGAGCGTTCGGGAATGCAGGTCGTCCGCGCGATCGGTGGCCGCGCGCCGCTGCACCTCACGTCGGTCGGCAAGCTGTTCCTCGCGGCCGACGAAACGTCGCGCGTGCGCGCCTACGCGACGCGCACGGGGCTGTCCGGCCATACGCAGAACAGCATCACCGACATCGCAAAGCTCGAGCGCGAGCTGACGATCGTCCGCCAGCAATCGTGCGCGCGCGACAACGAGGAGCTGGAGCTCGGCGTGCGCTGTATCGCGGCCGGCATCTACGACGATTCGGGCAAGCTCGTCGCGGGCCTGTCGCTGTCGGCACCGGCCGATCGTCTGCAGGATGCGTGGCTCGGCCAGTTGAGCCGGACGGCCCTCACCATTTCGGAATCGCTCGGCTACCGGCCGGCGCCCGCGAAGGACGCAGACGGGCTGCAGCGGCAGGCGTAAGCCGCTCCCGCGCACCCAATGAAAAAGCCCCGCGATTGCGGGGCTTTTTTTCAGCCATCGGCGTGGCAGCGAACCGCCACGCCAGCGTGCGATCAGGTTCCGCCGTTCGGCGTGTTGGCCGCCGTCAGGCGCTCGCCGCCGCCGGCATCGAGCCAGTTGCGCAGGCGCGCCGCATCGGCGAAGCGCGAATACTTGCCGAACGAATCCAGCAGCACCATCACCATCGGCTTGCCGTGGATCGTCGCCTGCATCACGAGGCATTCGCCCGCTTCGTTGATGAAGCCCGTCTTCTGCAGACCGATGTCCCACGAGCCATTGCCGCGGATCAGCGCGTTCGTGCTGTTGTAGACGAGATTGCGCTTGCCCGTGTACACCTCGTAGGTGCGATCGGTCGAGAACTGACGAATCATCGGGTACTGGTACGCCGCATTGACCATCTTCACGAGGTCGCGCGCGCTCGACACGTTCGAGCTCGACAGACCCGTCGAATTCTCGAAGTGCGTGTCGGTCATGCCGAGCGACTTCGCCTTCGCGTTCATCGCGGCGATGAACGCCGGGCGGCCACCCTGGTAGTAACGCGACAGCGCGGCGGCCGCGCGGTTTTCCGACGCCATCAGCGCGATGTGCAGCATGTCTTCACGCGACAGCACCGAGCCGACCGACAGGCGCGAGCCCGTGCCCTTCTCGTAGTCGCGGTCTTCGTCGGTGACTTCGATCTGGTCGGTCATCGGCGTCTTTGAGTCGAGCACGACCATTGCGGTCATCAGCTTCGAGATCGACGCGATCGGCACGACGGCGTGCGAATTCTTGTCGAACAGCGGCTCGCCCGAGTTTTGGTCGACGACGTACGCGACGCTCGAACGCAGCGCGAGCGCGTCCGGCGTGTCGTGCAGGCCGAAAGCCTGGCCGACGGTCGGCCGGCGCGGCTGGAACGCGACCTTGCGAACTGCGCCGTGATGGCCGCCATGCACGTTCGACGCGAGCGTCACGCGCTTGCGCGATGCCTTCGCGCGCGGCGCATCGGCTGCGGCGACCTTGGCGGATTTGTCGGAGCTGGCCTTGGCAGACTTCTTCTTCGCGGACGAAGCAGGAGCGACAGCCTTTTTCTTGGCGGCTTGTTGGGTCTTCGCAGTGGCGGCAAAGGCGTCAGCGGGCGCGACGGTCGCGGTGGTCGCCAGCAAGGCGACTGCGACCGACACAGCCGTGCCGAGCGTCATGCTCTGCAACAATCTGCGCGGTGAAAACGATTCGGCTTTCATTGGGGTCTGGACAAAGCGGGCGGGAGGTTTCCGCAAGTGTAGTTAAAGCTGAAAAAAAGAGCAATATTAGGCACTTACCGATCGTCGTTAAACCGGAATGTAAGGGTCGGCCAACCTCTGACCAATGAACCCTCCCGCTCCCATCGAAAAAATTGATGGGATGCGCTGCCCGACAGTACCCGTCTCCCGATTACACACGGTTAATTGAGATAACGTCACTTCGGAGGCGATTTAAAGCGGGGAAACTACGTATCCGGCGCTCGGGGTGCCAGGGGCGCCGGTCTCGGCCATGACGACGGCACGTCGCCACGGTACACGCATCGAAACGGCGCGTTTTTCGACAGGAACAGAAGGATAACGTTCCACAGGCCTGTCAGGTTTACCTGTGCATGATCATGGTGCGCCGCGCCTGCCCCACGGTCGTGCGCACCATCCGGGAACACGCCTGAAACCGATTCCGAATCGACGCGATAACTCGTTGTTTTATCGATAATTTGTCATGATTGTGCAACGCACAAAAAATACTTGACAATGGTTTTGTCTGCCCTAAAATAAGCCTCATTGCTGCGTTGCACAAAGCACGCGCATCCGAGGTTCCCCAGCGTAGTGCCCTTTCCCCTGCGATCGACGCGATCGCTTTTCAGGAGCTTGACATGTCCTTGCTGACCCCCGAGCAAATCGCCGCCGCCCAGAAAGCCAACCTCGAAAGCCTGTTCGGTCTGACGACCAAGGCGTTCGAAGGCGTCGAAAAGCTGATCGAACTCAACCTGCAGGTCGTGAAGTCGACGCTGGCCGAGAGCCAGGAAAACGCACAGCGCCTGCTGTCGGTGAAGGACGCACAGGAACTGATCGCGCTGCAAGCCAGCCTGTCGCAGCCGGTCGCGGAAAAGGTGCTGTCGTACGGCCGTCACCTGTATGAAATCGCATCGTCGACGCAAGCCGAGTTCACGAAGGTTGCCGAAGCGCAATTCGAAGAGCAGAACAAGAAGGTCCAGGCACTCGTCGACAACGTCGCGAAGAACGCCCCGGCTGGTTCGGAAACGGCTGTCGCTGCGCTGAAGTCGGCACTGAACGCTGCGAACACCACGTACGAAACGGTTCAGAAGGCAACGAAGCAAGCCGTCGAAATCGCTGAAACGAACTTCAACGCCGCTGCTGCCGTCGCAACGAAGGCTGCTACCGCCGCTGCTGCACGTCGTACGAGCAAGCCGGCCGCGTAAGCGTCCCCTGCTCCTGAAAAAGCCGCGCCCAGCGCGGCTTTTTTATTTCTGGCGCCAGAACATGCGATCGGGCGACAATCCCTGCCGGTCATTGGCCTCTTTCGTCGCACGGCATCGCGGATGCCCACCACGAAGAAGAACGTTTCGCCGTCCCATTTCATTCATGTACAGAACGCTCAGATCCGTCGCCGTCGCCACGGCCATTTCCGTCGCGGCGCTTGCGATGCCTGGCCCGGCCACGGCCGCCCCGCCCGCGACGACGTCTCAACCGGCAGGAACGCCACGGCCGATGGAAATGTACGCGGTCCAGCTACCGTTTGCCGGCATCGTGGATGCGGCCCGGTCATGGTTGACGAAGAATGGAACGGTGGTGATTTCCGAGGAACACGTGATCGCTGGAGAACACAACACCAGCCATTACCGCTACCTGATCGTGGTGATGCCGGCGAAATCGAGTCCGAACAAATCCTACCTCACAGTCGAAGTCTCGATGGGTGACACGCCCCCGCCCCACGGCGCTGCCGCGCCGCTCGACGAATTGCACGCGTTCATCAGGCAACTCGGCGAAAAAATCGGCGTCGCTCCGCAATTCGTCAGGGCGGCGAAGTAGATCCCGCCGCCGCGCCGTCGGCATAGGCCAGCCCACCCTGCCCTGGCCAAGAACCAATAAAAACGCCGCCGCCCGGTTTCCCGAGCGGCGGCGTTTTTCATGGCCGGCACCTGACCGGCCTTGCCGGCTGCATTACTTCTTGCGTTGCGGCGGCAGGTCGGTACAGACGCCTTCGTACAGTTCGGCGGCCATGCCGACCGATTCGCCGAGCGTCGGGTGCGGATGGATCGTCTTGCCGATGTCTTCCGCGTCCGCGCCCATCTCGACGGCGAGGCACACTTCGCTGATCAGGTCGCCTGCGTTCAGGCCGACGATCGCGCCGCCGATCACGCGATGGGTTTCCTCATCGAAGATCAGCTTCGTGAAGCCTTCATCGCGGCCGTTCGCGATCGCGCGGCCCGATGCGGCCCACGGGAACACGGCCTTGCCGTACTTGATGCCTTCGGCCTTGCACTGGTCTTCCGTCTTGCCGGCCCAGGCCACTTCCGGATCGGTGTACGCCACCGACGGAATCTGCAGGGCGTCGAAGTACGCCTTTTCGCCATGCGCGGCTTCCGCTGCGACGTGGCCTTCATGCACGGCCTTGTGCGCGAGCATCGGCTGGCCGACGATATCGCCGATCGCGAAGATGTGCGGGACGTTCGTGCGCATCTGCTTGTCGACGTCGATGAAACCGCGATCCGTGACGGCGACGCCAGCCTGGTCGGCACCGATCTTCTTGCCGTTCGGGCTGCGGCCCACCGCGACGAGCACGAGGTCGTAGCGCTGCGCTTCCGCCGGCGCCTTCTCGCCCTCGAACTTCACGTAGATGCCGTCTTCCTTCGCTTCCGCGCCGACCGTCTTGGTCTTCAGCATCACGTTGCCGAAGCGCTTCGCGTTGTACTTTTCCCAGACCTTCACGAGGTCACGGTCCGCGCCCATCATCAGGCCGTCCATCATTTCGACGACGTCGATCTCGGCGCCGAGCGTCGAGTACACCGTCGCCATTTCGAGGCCGATGATGCCGCCGCCGATCACGAGCATGCGCTTCGGCAGTTGACGCAGTTCGAGCGCGCCGGTCGAATCGACGACCCGCGGATCTTCCGGCATGAACGGCAGCTTAACGGCCTGCGAGCCTGCGGCGATGATAGCCTGCTTGAACTTGACGACCTTCTTGCCGCCGTCGCCCTGCACTTCCATGTGATACGGATCGACGAATGCGCCGACGCCGGTGACGACTTCGACCTTGCGTGCCTTCGCCATGCCGGCGAGGCCCGTCGTCAGTTTCTTGACGACGCCGCCCTTGAAGTCGCGCAGCTTGTCGAGATCGACTTCCGGCTTGCCGAACGTGATGCCGTGCGACGCGAGCGCCGCGGCTTCTTCGACGACGAGCGACGTATGCAGCAGCGCTTTCGACGGGATGCAGCCGACGTTCAGGCACACGCCGCCGAGCGTCGAGTAGCGTTCGACGAGCACCGTCTTCATGCCGAGATCGGCAGCGCGGAACGCGGCCGAGTAACCGCCGGGGCCGGCGCCGAGCACGAGCATGTCGCATTCGATGTCCACTGCGCCGGCGTAGCTGCCGGCTTGCGGCGCGGGTGCAGGAGCGGCTGCGGCCGGTGCGGGTGCAGCCGCTGCGGGCTTGGCCGCTTCGGGTGCTTTCGCGGGTGCGGCGGCGCCTGCTGCTGCTTCGACGATGGCGATGACGGTGCCTTGCGAGACTTTCTCGCCAGCTTTGACCTTGATTTCCTTGACGGTGCCGGCGACGTCGCTGGGCACTTCCATGGAGGCTTTGTCCGATTCGAGCGTGATGAGCGTCTGCTCTTTTTCGATCACGTCGCCGGGTTTCACGTTGACTTCGATGACATCGACGCCGCTGAAATCGCCGATATCCGGAACCTTGACTTCGATGAGACTCATGTACGTCCCCTTCTTGTTTAGCTGCTGACAGAGGGAGAGGGCTCAACCGCTGAACGATGGCCTGGCTGGAGAACGGAGTCCTGGGCAGTACCACCTTTGCCGTCCGCCCAAGGACGCGCCTTTCTTTTGGTCACTTTTCTTTGGAAGACAAAGAAAAGTGACCGCCGCCCCGCGCAGGGACGACGCTAGCAAACCGTTAGCAAAGCAGGTTCAACGACAGGGCGTGGATAACCGACAGCAAACCCACGCCCCTGCGAGAGCCCTCAGCTCATCAAAGAATGATGCGACGGAAATCCGCGAGCAACGCACCGAGATACGCATTGAACCGCGCGGCTTCCGCGCCATCGATCACGCGATGGTCATACGACAGCGACAGCGGCAGCGTCAGGCGCGGCACGAATTGCTTGCCGTCCCACACCGGCTTCATCTGGCCGCGCGACAACCCGAGGATCGCCACTTCCGGCGCGTTGATGATCGGCGTGAAGTTCGTGCCACCGATCCCGCCGAGCGACGAGATCGAGAAGCAGCCGCCCTGCATCTGGTCCGGTTTCAGCTTGCCGTCGCGTGCGGCCTTCGACAGCTCGGCCATTTCCTTCGCGATATCGACGAGACCCTTCTTGTCCGCATCGCGGATCACCGGCACGACGAGGCCGTTCGGGGTATCCGCTGCAAAACCGACGTGGTAGTACTGCTTGAACACCAGGTTGTCGCCGTCGAGGCTCGCGTTGAAGGTCGGGAATTTCTTCAGTGCTGCAACGACCGCCTTGATCACGAACGCGAGCATCGTGAACTTCACGCCCGCCTTCTCGTGCTCCTTGTTCAGCTGCACGCGCAGTGCTTCGAGCTCGGTGATGTCCGCTTCGTCGTTGTTCGTGACGTGCGGGATCATCACCCAGTTGCGATGCAGGTTCGCGCCCGAGATCTTCTTGATGCGCGACAGCGGCTTCGCTTCGAACGGGCCGAACTTCGAGAAGTCGACCTTCGGCCACGGCAGGAGGTTCAGCTCGCCGCCGCCTGCCGGCGCGGCTGCCGCGACCGGTGCTGCGCGCTGGCCGGTCATCACGCCCTTCACGAAGCCCGTGACGTCTTCCTTCGTGATGCGGCCCTTCGGACCCGAACCTTGCACGCGGGCGACTTCGACGCCGAGTTCGCGTGCGAACTTGCGCACCGACGGCGATGCGTGGCTCGCGCGGTATTCGCCCGACGGTGCAGCGGCCGGAGCCGGTGCAGCAGCAGCCGGTGCCGGGGCGGCCTTCGCGGGTGCAGCGGCAGGTGCCGGCACAGCAGCGGCCGGTGCCGGTGCGCTCGCCTGCGGGGCGGCTGCGGCGGGCGCTGCGCCTGCCGCGTCGAGCAGCACGATCAGCGTGCCTTCCGACACCGAATCGCCCACCTTCACCTTGATCTCTTTCACGACGCCGGCGGCCGGGCTCGGCACGTCCATCGTCGCCTTGTCCGATTCGAGCGTGACGAGCGACTGCTCCTTCTCGACCGTGTCGCCGACCTTCACGCCGATCTCGATCACCGGCACATCCTTGTAGTCGCCGATGTCCGGCACCTTCACTTCGAGCGTGCCGCCGGCTGCAGCCGGTGCGGCCGCCGGTGCGGCAGCAGCCGGTGCGGGCGCTGCCGCCGGAGCCGGTGCAGCGGCGGGCGCAGCCGCGCCGTTCGCCTGCGCCGCGGCGCCGCCTTCGAGCAGGATGATCAGCGAGCCTTCCGACACGGAATCGCCCACCTTGACCTTGATTTCCTTCACGACGCCGCCTACCGGGCTCGGCACGTCCATCGTCGCCTTGTCCGACTCGAGCGTGACGAGCGACTGCTCCGGTTCGACGGTATCGCCGACCTTCACGCCGATCTCGATCACCGGCACATCCTTGTAATCGCCGATATCCGGCACCTTCACTTCGATCGCTTGACTCATCTGTTTCTGTCTCCATGGCCACGCGCGCCCCTCTCGGAGGCGGCGCGCGGCATCACACGGCGTGTGCGTTAAACGGTCATCGGGTTGGGCTTCGACGGATCGAGGTTGTACTTGGCGATCGCGTCCGCGACCACCTTGCGCTCGATCGTGCCTTCGTCGGCCAGCGCGTTGAGCGCGGCGACGGTGACCCAATGACGGTCGACTTCGAAGAAGTGACGCAGCTTCTCGCGGGTATCCGAGCGGCCGAAGCCGTCCGTGCCCAGCACGACGAAGCGGCGATCGATCTGGCCGCGGATCTGGTCGACCAGCGCACGGACGTAGTCGGTCGAGGCGATGACCGGGCCCTGCGTGTCCTTCAGGCACTTCTGCACGTGCGACAGGCGACGCTCTTCGGTCGGATGCAGCAGGTTCCAGCGCTCGATCTCGTGGCCTTCACGCGCGAGCTCGGTGAAGCTCGGCACGCTCCACAGGTCGGCCGCGACGCCCCAGTCGTTCTTCAGCAGGTCGGCAGCGGCGATCACTTCGTTGAAGATCGTGCCCGCACCCAGCAGCTGCACGCGCGGCGCCTTCTTGTCGGCGTCGGCCTTCTTGAACGCGTACATGCCCTTGATGATGTCGGCCGCCACGTGCTCGCCCTGCGGAATCGCCGGGTGCTCGTAGTTCTCGTTCATCACCGTGACGTAGTAGTACACGTCTTCCTGGTCCTGCACCATGCGGCGCAGACCGTCCTGGATGATGACCGCGAGTTCATAGCCGAACGTCGGGTCGTAGCTCACGCAGTTCGGCACCGATGCCGCCCACAGGAGCGAGTGACCGTCTTCGTGCTGCAGGCCTTCGCCGTTCAGCGTCGTGCGGCCCGCGGTGCCGCCGAGCAGGAAGCCGCGCGAGCGCATGTCGCCCGCCGCCCATGCCAGGTCGCCGATCCGCTGGAAACCGAACATCGAATAGAAGATGTAGAACGGCACCATGATCTCGCCGTGCGTCGAATACGACGTCGCCGCCGCGATCCAGTCGCACATGCCGCCCGCTTCGTTGATGCCTTCCTGCAGGATCTGGCCGGTCTGCGATTCCTTGTAGAACATCAGCTGGTCGGAATCTTCCGGCACGTACTTCTGACCTTCCTGGTTCCAGATACCGATCTGGCGGAACAGGCCTTCCATGCCGAACGTACGCGATTCGTCCGGGACGATCGGCACGACGCGCTTGCCGAGCGCCTTGTCCTTCAGCAGGATGTTCAGGATCCGCACGAACGCCATCGTCGTCGAGATCTCGCGGCCTTCGCCCGTGCCCTTCAGCAGCGGCTCGAACGCGTCGAGCGCCGGCACCGGCAGCGACGTCGCCTTCTCGCGGCGATGCGGCAGGTAGCCGCCGAGGTCCATGCGCTTCTGGCGCATGTATTCGAGTTCCTTCGAGCCTTCCTCGAACTTGAGGTACGGCACGTCGGCGATCTGCTCGTCGGTGATCGGCAGGCGGAACTGGTCACGGAACTTCTTCAGTTGCTCGACCGGCAGCTTCTTCTGCTGGTGCGTGATGTTCATCGCCTGGCCCGACTCGCCCATCCCGTAGCCCTTGATGGTCTTCGCGAGGATGACGGTCGGCGCGCCCTTCGTGTTGGTCGCTTCGTGGAATGCCGCGTAGATCTTGTGCGGATCGTGGCCGCCACGGTTCAGCGCCCAGATGTCGTCGTCCGACCAGTCGGCGACGAGTGCCTTCAGCTCAGGCGAGTTGAAGAAGTGTTCGCGCACGAACGCGCCCGACTCCGACTTGTACGTCTGGTATTCGCCGTCGACGGCTTCCATCATGCGGCGCATCAGCGCGCCCGACTTGTCGCGTGCGAACAGCGCATCCCAGCGGCTGCCCCAGATGACCTTGATCACGTTCCAGCCGGCGCCGCGGAACTCCGATTCGAGTTCCTGGATGATCTTGCCGTTGCCGCGCACCGGGCCGTCGAGACGCTGCAGGTTGCAGTTGATCACGAACACGAGGTTGTCGAGCTTCTCGCGGCTCGCCATCCCGATCGCGCCGAGCGATTCCGGTTCGTCGGTCTCGCCGTCGCCGAGGAATGCCCACACCTTGCGGCCTTCCGTTTTCGCGATGCCACGTGCCTGCAAGTACTTCATGAAGCGGGCCTGGTAGATCGCCATGATCGGGCCGAGGCCCATCGACACGGTCGGGAACTGCCAGAAATCCGGCATCAGCCACGGGTGCGGATACGACGAGATGCCGTTGCCGTCGACTTCCTGGCGGAAGTTGTCGAGCTGCTCTTCCTTCAGGCGGCCGAGCAGGAACGCGCGCGAGTAGACGCCCGGCGACGAGTGGCCCTGCACGAATACGAGATCGCCGCCGTGCTGGTCGGACGCTGCGTGCCAGAAGTGGTTGTAGCCGACGTCATAGAGCGTCGCGGCCGATGCGAACGACGCGATGTGGCCGCCGACGTTCGTGTCCTTGCCTGCGCGCAGCACCATTGCCAGCGCGTTCCAGCGCGTGTACGAACGGATGCGGTGCTCGACGTCCTGGTCGCCCGGGATCTTCGCCTGGGCGGCCACGGGAATCGTGTTGATGTACGGGGTGTTGGCAGAGAACGGCAGGTGTTCGCCGTGCATGCGGGCGAACTCGATCTGCTTTTCGATCAGGTAATGCGCACGGCCGGTGCCCACGGAGGAGATCACGCCATCGAGCGACTCCAGCCACTCGACGGTTTCTTGCGGGTCGTCGTCACGTTCGGCGGCGACATATTTCATCACTTCGTTCGGTACAGCGGACATTCTCGTCTCCTGGGTCCTGGAATGTGAGGATCGCTCTCGTGCAGACGACGCGACGCGACCGGCTGCGGGCAAGCTCCGACGGATTGTAATGAGCGCGCGCGGGCCTGCGCAACAAAATTTTCGAATTGTGAGATCTTTTCTCGCAATGCGAAATATTGCTGCGCTGCACCCATATTTCGGGGCTCTCCGGCGCGTCACGGCTGAACAAATCCGTTTCCGTTCAACATATCCGGTATAGGTTTTCCATGTATTGCGCTGCGCTACAATCCTCCAATGTTGACCGATCGGCTTTTCGCACGCTCGGCGCGACCGTCGGGCCCGCCGGCGGAGTCGCAGCCGTCCCGTTGGCACCACGGACCGTGGTGGTCCAATTCCTATTTGCTGACGCCCCTGCTGTCGATTCTCGTGTTCCTGGTGGTGATGAGCCTCATCCTGTGGAGCCTCAATCGCCGCGAACAGCAGCAGCAGGAAGACACCCTTTTCCGTAATGTCGCGTGGGCCCAGCAGCAGATCCGCCTGTCGATGACGGGTGCGCAGGAACAGCTCCAGGCACTGTCGCGCGATCTCGCGTCCGGTCGACTCGACCAGAACGCGTTCCAGATGGCCGTCGCGGACGTGATGCAGACGCACCCGGAAATCCTCTACCTGAACTGGTATACGTCGCCCGGCGTGCAGCGCTGGCCGACCGTGCATCCGCCGCTGCTCGGCCAGCGGCTCGCCAAGCCCGGCGAAGCGCAGATGCAGGACGCGGTGCGCGGCGCCTACGACGAGGCGCGCAGCACGCGCCGCCAGGCCTATTCGCCGCTGATCTACGACGACTTCGGCAACGGCTTCATCACGCTGCAGACACCCGTGATGCGCGGCGACCGCGAGTACCTCGGCTCGGTCGCCGCGGTGTTCTCGGTCGAAGGCATCCTGAAGCACGACATCCCGCAGGAACTGTCGTCGAAGTACAAGATCTCGATCACCGACGCGAACAACCGCGAGCTGTCGTCCACGTCGACGCGCCCGCGCCTGCCCCGCGACTCGCACTACGACCTGCCGCTCGATCCGCCCGGCCAGGGGCTGACCGTGCGCGTGTACGCATTCCCGCAGCTCACGAACCTGACCAACAACACGCTCGTGTGGCTCGTGGCAGGCCTGTCGTGCTTCGTGCTGTGGAGCCTCTGGAGCCTGTGGAAGCACACGCGCCAGCGTTTCGAGGCGCAGCAGGCGCTGTACGCGGAAGCGTTCTTCCGCCGCGCGATGGAAAACTCGGTGCTGATCGGCATGCGCGTGCTCGACATGCACGGCCGCATCACGCACGTGAACCCCGCGTTCTGCCGGATGACGGGCTGGGACGAGACCGACCTCGTCGGCAAGGTCGCGCCGTTCCCGTACTGGCCGCGCGACGCTTACCCTGAAATGCAGCGCCAGCTCGACATGACGCTGCGCGGCAAGGCGCCGAGCTCGGGCTTCGAGCTGCGCGTGCGGCGCAAGAACGGCACGCTGTTCCATGCGCGCCTGTACGTATCGCCGCTGATCGACAGCTCGGGCCGCCAGACCGGCTGGATGTCGTCGATGACCGACATCACCGAGCCGAAGCGTGCGCGCGAAGAACTCGCGGCCGCCCATGAGCGCTTCACGACGGTGCTCGAAAGCCTCGACGCCGCGGTGTCGGTACTAGCCGCCGACGAGGCCGAGCTGCTGTTCGCGAACCGCTACTACCGCCACCTGTTCGGCATTCGTCCGGACGGCCATCTCGAGCTGTCGGGCGGCGGTTTCGACCGCGCGCAGGCATCGTCCGATTCGATCGACATGGTCGACGCGTTCGCGGGCCTGCCGGCCGCCGCGCTGACGAGCAGCACCGCCGATGCGCAAGAGGTGTACGTCGAGAGCATCCAGAAGTGGTTCGAGGTGCGCCGCCAGTACATCCAGTGGGTGGACGGCCACCTCGCGCAGATGCAGATCGCGACCGACATCACGACCCGCAAGAAGGCGCAGGAACTCGCGCACCAGCAGGAAGAGAAGCTGCAGTTCACGAGCCGATTGATGACGATGGGTGAAATGGCGTCGTCGATTGCTCACGAATTGAACCAGCCGCTCGCCGCGATCAACAACTACTGCTCGGGCACGCTCGCGCTCGTCAAGAGCGGCCGCGGCACGCCGGAGACGCTGCAGCCCGCGCTGGAAAAGACCGCGCAGCAGGCGCTGCGCGCGGGGATGATCGTCAAGCGGATCCGCGAATTCGTGAAGCGCAGCGAGCCGAAGCGCCAGCCGGCGCGGGTCGCGGACATCGTCGCCGACGCGGTCGGGCTCGCCGAAATCGAGGCCAGGAAGCGCAGGATCCGGATCGTCACGGAAATCCTCGCAAGAATGCCTATTATTTATGTCGACCCCGTGCTGATCGAGCAGGTGCTCGTGAACCTGATGAAGAACGCGGCCGAAGCCATGGCCGACGTGAAGCCGGCGTCGGTGGACGGCGTGATCCGCGTCATCGCCGACATCGAGGCGGGCTTCGTCGACATCCGCGTGATCGACCAGGGCCCGGGCGTCGACGAAGCGACCGCCGAGCGCCTGTTCGAACCGTTTTACAGCACCAAGTCCGATGGCATGGGCATGGGGCTGAACATCTGCCGTTCGATCATCGAATCGCATCGGGGGCGTCTGTGGGTGGTCAACAACGTCGAGCCGGATGGCCGCATTTCCGGCGCAACGTTCCACTGCAGCCTGCCCATTGGGGAACCCGCTGATCTCGGCCAAGGGGGGCGCGAGGCATCGGCATCACATACTGTTACGGGAGAACTATGAATAGCCCTGTCACCACCACTCAGGAAACCGTCTTTGTCGTCGACGACGACGAGGCCGTACGGGACTCGCTGCGTTGGCTGCTGGAGGCGAACGGCTATCGCGTGCAATGCTTCTCGAGCGCCGAGCAGTTCCTGGATGCCTACCAGCCTGCGCAGCAGGCCGGCCAGATCGCGTGCCTGATCCTCGACGTCCGGATGTCGGGCATGAGTGGGCTCGAACTGCAGGAACGCCTGATTGCCGACAATGCCGCGCTGCCGATCATCTTCGTCACGGGTCACGGCGACGTGCCGATGGCCGTCTCGACGATGAAAAAGGGTGCGATGGACTTTATCGAGAAACCGTTCGACGAAGCCGAGCTGCGCAAGCTGGTCGAGCGGATGCTCGACAAGGCCCGAAACGAAAGCAAGAGCGTTCAGGAACAGCGTGCCGCGAGCGAACGCCTGTCGAAGCTGACCGCGCGCGAGCAGCAGGTGCTCGAACGGATCATCGCGGGCCGCCTGAACAAGCAGATCGCCGACGATCTCGGCATCAGCATCAAGACGGTCGAAGCGCACCGCGCGAACATCATGGAAAAGCTCAACGTCAACACGGTGGCCGACCTGCTGCGCCTCGCACTGTCGAAGAAGCAGGCCTGAGCCTGGTTGCCGCGCGGCCCGGGCAGCCCTGCCCGGCGGGCCGCGCCACCGCCGTCGCGCGATGCGGCCCACTCGCGCGGCGGCGTTTTTCCCGGCGCGCGAGCGCCGCAACCATGACGCTTCCCGTGCATTCGCTGTCGGACGGCGGCAGGCGGACGGTATAATTCCGTGCTTTGCTGCGGTGCCCCTCGGGCGCCGCACGCCCGCATTCCAACTTCCCGGCAGAACCCACCACCATGACAGCCCTCCTCATCGACGGCAACGCCCTCTCGAAGACCCTGCGCGCCCAGGCCGCCGAACGCGCCGCCGCACTGACCGCGCGCGGCCACCAGCCCGGCCTCGCGGTGATCCTCGTCGGCGCCAACCCGGCCAGCGAAGTCTACGTGCGCAACAAGATCAAGGCGTGCGAGGACAACGGCTTCTTCTCGCTGAAGGATGCGTACCCGGACACGCTGTCGGAGGCCGACCTGCTCGCCCGCATCGACGAACTGAACCGTGATCCGAAGATCCACGGGATCCTCGTCCAGCTGCCGCTGCCGAAGCACATCGACAGCCACAAGGTGATCGAGGCGATCGCGCCGGAGAAGGACGTCGACGGCTTCCACATCGCGAACGCGGGCGCGCTGATGACCGGCAAGCCGCTGTTCCGCCCGTGCACGCCGTACGGCGTGATGAAGATGTTCGAGGCGCACGATATCCCGCTGCAGGGCGCGAACGCGGTCGTGATCGGCCGCTCGAACATCGTCGGCAAGCCGATGGCGATGATGCTGCTCGACGCCGGCGCGACCGTGACGATCTGCCACAGCAAGACGCGCGACCTCGCCGCGCACACGCGGCAGGCCGACATCGTGGTTGCCGCGGTCGGCAAGCGCAACATCCTGACCGCCGACATGGTGAAGCCCGGCGCGACGGTGATCGACGTCGGCATGAACCGCGACGACGCGGGCAAGCTGTGCGGCGACGTCGACTTCGCGGGCGTGAAGGAAGTGGCCGGCCACATCACGCCGGTGCCGGGCGGCGTCGGCCCGATGACCATCACGATGCTGCTGATCAACACGATCGAAGCCGCCGAGCGCGCCGCCGACGCGGCTGCCTAACCCCCTGCCTGTTCAGCCGGCGTGCGGAACCGCGCGCCGGCGTCTCGCCGGCCGCACCGCGCCGGTCGCGCCACCTGGCGCTCCCCACCCCGCATTCGACCCTGCGTCAATCGCGTCGTTAGAAACTAACGATTGGAAAGCGCGCGATGCGCCCCAATAATGTCGATATCGGGCGCCGCGTTGCCGTGCGCGCCTTACCCTTTTCACTCCGGTTCATCCGGCAACAGACAGGGAGTCTTATGTCCGCCAGCGCCAACACCAACCCGCTTCTCGATTTCTCGGGCCTGCCCCGCTTCGGCGAGATCCGCCCGGAACACGTGACGCCCGCGCTCGACACGCTGCTCGATGCCGCCAACCGCGCGGTCGAAACGGCAAGCGCGGCCGCGACGCCGGCAACCTGGGCAGCAATCGTCGAGACGGTCGAGCACGCGACGGAGCCGCTCGGTCGCGCCTGGGGCATCATCGGCCACCTGAACGCGGTCGCCGATACGCCCGAACTGCGGGCCGCCTACGGCGAGAACCTGCCGCGCGTGACCGAATTCTGGTCGAGCGTCGGCCAGAACCTCGCGCTGTACGAGAAGTACAAGGCGATCGCCGCGAGCGCCGAATACGCGACGCTGTCCGTCGAACGCAAGAAGATCCTCGACAACGCGCTGCGCGATTTCCGCCTGTCGGGCGCCGAGCTGCCCGAGGACCAGAAGCCGCGCTTCGCCGAACTGCAGGAACAGCAGGCCGCGCTGTCGAAGGCTTTCTCCGACCACGTGCTCGACGCGACCAACGCGTACGCATACATCGTGCAGGACGAGGCCGAACTGGCCGGCCTGCCCGGCGACGCGATCGAGGCCGCCCGTGAAGCCGCGCAAAAAGACGCCAAGGAAGGCTGGAAATTCACGCTGCACTTCCCGTCGTACTTCCCGGTGCTGCAATACGCCGACAACCGCGCGCTGCGCGAAACGCTCTACCGCGCCTACGCGACGCGCGCATCGGAACTCGGGCCGCAGTACGGCGACGGCAAGGCCGAATGGGACAACACGGCAATCGTCACCGATGCGCTGAAGCTGCGCCGCGAAGAGGCGCAGATGCTCGGCTACCGCAACTTCGCCGAAGTGTCGCTCGCACCGAAGATGGCCGAATCGCCGCAGCAGGTGATCACGTTCCTCGAGGATCTCGCGACGCGCGCGCGCCCGCACGCGGACAAGGACTGGGACGAGCTGCGCTCGTTCGCCGCGAAGGAACTCGGCCTCGCCGAACTCGCGCCGTGGGACGTGGCATACGCGGCCGAAAAGCTGCGCCAGCAGCGCTATGCGTTCTCGGAAAACGAGGTCAAGCAATACTTCCCTGAGCCGGCCGCGCTGAAGGGCCTGTTTACCGTCACCGAGACGCTGTTCGGCGTGCAGATCAAGCCGGACGACGCGCCGGTATGGCACAAGGACGTGCGTTTCTTCCGCGTCGAGAATCGCGACGGCTCGCTCGTCGCGCAGTTCTATCTCGACCTGTACGCCCGCGAAGGCAAGCGCGGCGGCGCGTGGATGGACGACGCGCGTTCGCGCGCGAAGCGCGGCAGCAGCGTGCAAACGCCCGTCGCCTATCTCACCTGCAACTTCTCGGCGCCAGTCGGCGGCAAGCCCGCGTGCTTCACGCACGACGAAGTCATCACGCTGTTCCATGAATTCGGCCACGGGCTCCACCACATGCTCACGCGCGTCGACGAGCTCGGCGTGTCGGGCATCAACGGCGTCGAATGGGATGCCGTCGAGCTGCCGTCGCAGTTCATGGAAAACTTCTGCTGGGAATGGGACGTGCTGTCGTCGATGTCGTCGCACATCGACACGGGCGCCGCGCTGCCGCGCGAGCTGTTCGACAAGATGATCGCCGCGAAGAATTTCCAGAGCGGGCTCGGCACGCTGCGCCAGATCGTGTTCTCGATGTTCGACATGCTGCTGCACGTCGACTTCGACCCGGCGGGCGCCACCGGCGTGACCGCGTTCGCGCGCGAGATCAACGAACGCTATCACGTGATCCCGCAAGCCGCGTTCTCGCGCTGGCCGAACACGTTCAGCCACATCTTCGCGGGCGGCTACGCGGCCGGCTATTACAGCTACAAGTGGGCCGAGGTGCTGTCGGCCGACGCGTATGCGGCATTCGAGGAAGCGGCCGCCGCGAGCGGCAGCGTGCTCGACGCGGCGACCGGCACGCGCTATCGCCGTGAAATCCTCGAGGTCGGCGGCAGCCGCCCGGCGATGGATTCGTTCAAGGCGTTCCGCGGCCGCGAGCCGCAGATCGACGCGCTGCTGCGCCACAACGGGATGGCCGCGCCCGCGCACTGAGCGCGCCACCAGCCCTTTCGGCTGCACGTAAGCAAAGGCACCGCTTCGGCGGTGCCTTTTTTATGGCGCGAGCGATGCGTCGTCGAACAGCGAAAACTGCCCGTGGCGCTCGGCCGTATCTTCGTCGATGCGCACGCCGACGCCCAGCAGCCGCACCGCCTGCGCACGCCGTTGCAGCCCCTTCGCGAGCAGTGTGACTGCGGTGTCCGCATTCGTCGCGTCGGCCACGCACTCGACCGTCGTGCGCTGGAAATCGGCGAAGCGGATCTTCACGTACAGCTTGCGGATCGACCGCGCGGCACCCGCCCGCACAATCCGCGCATCGAGTTGCACGACGAGCCGGCGGATTTCTTCCGCGCACTGCTCGAGCGTCGTCAGGTCGGTCACGTAGGTCGTCTCGACGCTGACCGACTTGCGCTCCTGATCGGCCTGCACGGGCCGCTCGTCGATCCCGCGCGACAGTTCGTACAACCGCCGCCCGAACGCGCCGAATTCGCGGTGCAGGTCGATCAGCGGCCAGTCGCGCAACTGCGCGCAGGTCTGGATGCCGAGCCGGTCGAGCCGCGTGGCCGTCACCTTGCCGACGCCGTGCAGCTTGCGCACCGGCAGCGCCGCGACGAACGCGTCGATCTCGTGCGGCCGCACGACGAACAGCCCGTCGGGCTTGTTCCAGTCGGACGCGATCTTCGCGATGAACTTGTTCGGCGCGACGCCGGCCGACACGGTCACGCCGACCGTGTCGTACACGCGCTGGCGGATCTCGCGCGCAATCAGCGTCGCGCTGCCCTGGCACCGCTCGGACCCGCTGACGTCGAGGTACGCCTCGTCGAGGGACAGCGGCTCGACGTCGGGCGTGTAGTCGCGATAGATCGCCATGATCTGCCGCGACGCCGCGCGGTACTTGTCCATCGCGGTCGGCAAGATCAGCAGGTCCGGACACTTGCGCATCGCCAGCGCCGACGACATCGCCGAATGCACACCGTAGCGCCGCGCCTCGTAGTTGCAGGTCGCGATCACGCCGCGCTGGTCGGGCCGGCCGCCGACCGCGAGCGGCCGGTTGCGCAGCGACGGGTCGTCGCGCATCTCGACCGACGCGTAGAAGCAGTCGCAATCGCAATGGATGATCTTGCGCATGCGCGGCAGCGCGTCGCCCGGCGGCGGCGCGTGCGGATCGGCAGGCGGAATGATGGTCGGGTTCACGGTGCCGATACTGTACAAAAACACAGTGCCGGTTTCAACTGTCGCGTGCGGCCATGCCCGGCGGCGCCGTACCGGCCCGCTTTGCGCGGATCGTACCGGCCGGGCGCGGACAGCGGCGCCTATACTCGTCAGCCGCAATACACGAAACGCACAGGTGACGGATGAAGACGATCGGACTGATCGGCGGAATGAGCTGGGAATCGTCGGCCGAGTATTACCGGATGATCAATCGCCATTCGAAGACGCTGCACGGCGGCCACCACAATGCGAAGAGCGTGCTGGTCACGGTCGATTTCGCGGAGATCGAAGCGCTGCAACGCACGCACGACTGGGCCGCGCTCGGCGAACGGATGGCCGACGCCGCGCGACAGCTCGAAGCGGCCGGCGCCGATCTCGTCGTGCTGACGACCAATACGATGCATCGCGTCCACGACGCGATCGAAGCCGCGGTGACGCTGCCATTCCTGCATATCGCCGATCCGACCGGCTCGGCGCTGCGCGAGGCGGGCGTCGAGCGCGTCGCGCTGCTCGGCACGCGCTATACGATGGAGTTGCCGTTCTACGCGGAGCGGCTGCGCGAGAAGTTCGGCCTCGACGTGCTCGTGCCCGACGAAAGCGGTCGCGACGACGCGCACCGGATCATCTACGACGAGCTGTGCCACGGCATCGTCTCGCCGGAATCGCGCGCGACGTATGTGCGAATCATCGATACGCTCGCGCAACGCGGCGCGCAGGCGGTGATCCTCGGCTGCACGGAAATCACGCTGCTGATCGGCGCGGACGATTCGCCGCTGCCGGTGTTCGATACGACCGCGCTGCATGCGAAGGCGGCGGTCGAGTGGGCGGCGCGCTGACACGCACGCGGCACGTGCCACCGATGCAGCGGCTTCACTGAAATCCGCGGCCTGCCGCATACACGATCGATCCGCTCCCGACCAGCCGGCGGACGAACCTCGACGCATGCGGCCAAGCGTTCGCGACGCATTGCGCCGAACCGCTTGTTAGGATATCGACCTCGACCCTACCTCACCTGATCAGGACGATTCGCCGCATGGGAAATCGCGCATGGCTGTATCTTCGGAGCAACTCGGGCAACGGCGCGCGCATGACCCAGGTCGCCGAGGCCAACAACCACTTTCCGACCCTGTGGCGCATCCTGCTGGCCGACGGTGCCCGAGGCACGGCGATCGCCGATCAGCGCGTATTCGGCGATGCGGGCACCGACAACCTGACCAGCGATGCCGACGCCGCCGTGGCGCGGCTGGGTACGCTCTCCACCTTCCTTGGACGGCATGCGCGGCGCGGCGAGACACCGTGGCTGGCACGTCAGCTCGACGGCGCAGCCCGGTACCTCGGCGAGCAGGCGGCGCGACTGACGGAAAACGGCGAGCCTGCGGGCTTTTCGGCCAATCTCGACGAGTTGTCGTGGCTGTCCGACGATGACGACTTCATCGCGACCACGCGCGAATCCTGCCACGCGACCTGGACGCAGATACAGGCGTGCATCGCAGCCAACGACGCGCGAGGCGTACGGCATTTGCTCGGGATCAACGGGCCGGGCGACTGGGTCTGGGGATTCGGCTTCGGCGGCTTGTCTCACGCGTACTTCTCGCGACAGCAGCCGCCTCGCGACACGACCTACGACGATTTCGTCGCGTCGGGCGGACTGTCGGCCGACGACCTGCGCTGCGACGCCAGCGGCTCCGATGCGTTTCGTGCGAAGCGGCGCCAGCGATTCCTGAGCGAGGACTATTTCGACTGGCTGCAGCCGTATCTGGACGAGCGCGTCGCGTACTGGTCGGAAAACATCTCGCCGGTGGGCAGCACCGAAAACGAACAGAAGGCGCTGACCGCACGCCATCTCGTGTCCGGTTACTACCCGCGCTTCCTGCTCATGTACACGAGCGGCATGGACCTGACGCTGCTGCGCGATGCACTCGAACCGGTGATCGCCGCGTACGAGCGCTGCACCGACGCGTGCCGCGCGCACGAGGAAAACGATCGCCAGCCGCCACTGTGGTTCGACAGCATCGAAGACTATGAGACCGTGATGCAACTGATCGGTTTCTGTTACCTGCTGCATCGCCGCGACCTGCTGCCGCGCATCGCCGCGATGTTCGATCCCGCCTATCGCGCCCGCGATACGCTGTACGAAGACCTGCTTGCGTACGAGTTCGAAGGCCGCTTCGATGTCGACCAGTGGTACCACGACGTCCCGTATCGTCCGCTCGTCTTCAGCTTTTACCGCGACACGAAGGCGGAAAGCATCGACGACATCGCCGCCTATCTCGACACGTGGTATCCGGCGATGCTTGACGCAACGTGGCACGACGGGCATCTCGACGTCGGTGCGAAGGGCAAAGGCAGAAAAATCTATTTCGGCTATTGGGCCGTCGAAGCGGCCGCGGCGGCCTATCTGCTGGCGCTCGACGACAGCAGTCTGCGCGATCGGCTGGTGTATCCGAAGGATCTGGTCGACTTCGCGCGCAGCCGCGATACCGATAAGCAACCGGACGCGGCGCCCGACGGCACGCGCTGATCGGAAAGGGCCCGGCAGATCTGCACGGGCCCGCGCATGCGGCGCGCCGCATCGCGTTTCGGCGCCGGAAAACAAAAAACCCGGCACGGGGCCGGGTCCTTGTCGACGAAGCGCGCATCGGTCACTTGCGCTGCACATCGCCTGGTGTGCTTGGTTGCGGGGGTAGGATTTGAACCTACGACCTTCGGGTTATGAGCCCGACGAGCTGCCAGACTGCTCCACCCCGCGTCAGAGAAATAAATTATAGGGTGAGGGAGCACTCACGTCAACACATTTGTCACAATTTCTTCTCCGTTCATCGGAACAGCGGCGCGCGGCGCCTCCCCGCCCCGCACGATGCGCGCGTTCGCATCGCGTGCTCGCGGTAAGATGGCGGCCTTCGCATTCACCCCGCACGCACACTCCCGTTCATGAAAATCGCCACCTGGAACGTCAACTCGCTTAACGTCCGCAAGCAGCATGTGCTCGACTGGCTCGCGCAAAGCGGAACCGACGTGCTGTGCCTGCAGGAACTGAAGCTGCCGGACGAGAAATTCCCGCGCGCCGAGCTGGAAGCCGCCGGCTACCGCAGCTGGTTCACGGGCCAGAAGACCTACAACGGCGTCGCGATCCTCGCGCGTGACACGCTGTCCGTCGACGAAGCGGACGTCGTGCGCAACATCCCCGATTTCGACGATCCGCAGCAGCGCGTGGTTGCTGCGACGGTCGACGGCGTGCGCATCGTGTCCGCGTATTTCCCGAACGGCCAGGCGCCCGACTCCGACAAGTTCGTCTACAAGATGCAATGGCTCGACGCGCTGCAGGCATGGCTGCGCACCGAGCTGCAGCGCTACCCGAAGCTCGCGCTGCTCGGCGACTACAACATCGCGCCGGAAGACCGCGACGTGCACGACCCCGCGAAATGGGAAGGCCAGAATCTCGTGTCGCCGCAGGAGCGCGCGCACTTCGCGCAACTGATCGAACTCGGCTTCGTCGATGCGTTCCGCCGCTTCGAACAGCCGGAGAAGACCTTCACGTGGTGGGACTACCGGATGATGGCGTTCCGTCGCAACGCGGGGCTGCGCATCGACCACGTGCTGCTGTCGCCGGCACTCGCCGAGACGTGCACGTCGTGCGAAGTCGATCGCACGCCGCGCACGTGGGAACAGCCGTCCGACCACACGCCCGTCGTCGCGGTCGTCGGCTGATCGGACAGCCCGCGCGCGCTCAGCGCCGCGCGGGCGCCGGCCCGAGATGGGCCCACAGGAACCCGAATTCCGCCGCGTCGGCTTCCGCGCGCTCCAGATCGTCGGCGCTGCCGTGGCCGCCATCGGTGTTCTCCCAGTACCACACCCGTTCATGACCGAGCGCATGCATGCGCGCGGCCATCTTGCGCGCATGCGCGGGATGCACACGGTCGTCGCGCGTCGACGTCGTCAGCAGTAGCGGCGGAAACGCGACGCCTTCGCGCACACGGTGATACGGCGAGTACGCGGCCAGCGCCGCGCCTTCGTGCGGATCGTCCGGGTCGCCGTATTCGTCGAGCCACGCGGCGCCCGCGTGCAGCTTCGGATAGCGCCGCATGTCGAGCAGCGGTACGCGGCAGAGCACCGCGCCGAACAACTCCGGGCGCTGCACCATGCACGCCGCGACCAGCAGCCCGCCGTTGCTGCCGCCTTCGATGCCGAGCTGCGCGGCGGTCGTGACGCCGGTCGCGGCCAGATCCTCGGCCACCGCGATGAAATCGTCGAACGAACGCTGGCGATGTTCGCGCTGCGCATCGACGTGCCAGCGCGGCCCGAACTCGCCGCCGCCGCGGATGTGCGCGAACGCCATCACGCCGCCGCGCTCGAGCCACCCGATACCGAACGCATCGCTGTAGCCCGGCAGGTTCGGGATCGCAAAACCGCCATAGCCCGACAGCAGGCACGGCCGCGCGACACGCGCGGCACCATCGGCCACGTCGAGTGCATCGCGCGGCCCGATCAGCGTGTACGGCACCATCGTGCCGTCTTGCGAGCGCGCGCTCGCGCGGCGCACGACGAGCCCGGCCGCGTCGAACTGCACCGGCGGCCGGTCGAGCAGCACGCGGCGCGATGGCGCATCGTCCGCGCGATCGGCAAGATCGGCCAGCCAACATTCGGGCGGATCGAGATAGGTATCGACGTCCACGTAAATCTCGTCGTTCAGCGTCGATTCGACGGGCTCGACGTCGATCTGCGCATCGGCCGGCCCCGGCCACTCGAACGGTCGAGCCGCCCACGTCCACGTGCCGTCGTCGGCCTGGCTCGGCTGCCACAGCATCGTGCGGTTGTGCACGTCGTCGAGCCAGCTCGCGATCAGCGTCGTGCGCGTGTGGGTCCACGTGCACGCGGACGTCGACGGTTGCGGCGCGAACAGCGTCGTGAGTTCGCGCGACCCGGCCAGGAACGCCTGCTCGCGAATCGCGAGCAGCGAGCCGCCCGCATGGCGCACGCCATCGCAATCCCAGTCGAGACGCGGCTCCAGCACGAGCCAGCCTTCCCAGAACCAGACCTCGACATGGGTCGGCACGTCGTAGCGCGCCCACTCGCCCGCGTCGGTCAGCCGGTACGCATGCGCGTCGAAAAAGTCGACGCTGCGCCACGCGACGTGGCGGTTGTCGATCGGATCGAATCCCGCGCCCGCGCTGATGTCGTCGGGTTCGCCTCGGAAGACGACGGGCGCATCGGCGAGCGCCGTGCCACGCACCCAGCGCCGCGCTTCATACGGATAACCGGCCGCGGTCGCATGCGCCTCGCCGCGATCCCAGCTCACGTAGACGGTATCGCGATCGATCCAGCCGACCGTGTGATGCCCCGGCTCGTCGATCGTGAAGCCGCCGTCGACGAAACGCCGTTCGACGAGATCGAATTCGCGCACGACGACCGCGTCGGCACCGCCCGGCGACAGCGACAGCAGCGCGCGATCGCCGTCCGGATACAGGATCGCGTCCTGCTCGAACACCCACGACTCGGCCTCTTCCGCACCAAGCGCGTCGACGTCGAGCAGCGTTTCCCACGCCGGTTTGCCCGCGCGCCAGTCGTCCCAGCGCGTGCGGCGCCACAGCCCCTTCGGATGGAGATCGTCCTGCCACAGGTCGTAGGCCCAGTCGCGCCAGCGGGTCGGAATCACCGGGCGTTCGCGCGGCAGGTACGCTTTGGCGAGGCGCGCCGTCAGCGCGCGATACGCGTCGTCGTCACGCAGCGCGGCACGTGTGCGCGCATTCTGCTCGTCGACCCACGTGCGGGCGCGCTTGCTGTCGAGCGCTTCGAGGAAACGGAACGGGTCGGCCCCGGCGGGCCAGCGGAAAGAATCGGACATTGCGGATAGGCGGAATGGCAAACGGCATGCAAACCGCGATTATGTCCGATCGCGGCATGCGCGATGCCCGCGCATGCCGCAAATCGTGCTCAGGGCTCCAGATGGAGTTCCTGGATCTTGCGCGTGATCGTGTTGCGGCCGATGCCGAGCCGCTCCGCGGCCTCGACCTTGCGGCCGCGCGTGAAGTCGAGCGCCTCGCGGATCACGGCCGCCTCGAAGCGGCGTGCGAGCTCGTCCATCACGTCGGCCGAGTTCTCGCGCAACAGCCGTGCAACCTCGGTGCGCAGGCCGTGCTCCCACAGCGGATAGCCGGCCGGCACACCGCCGTTCGGCGCGGCCGCGACAGGCGCCGACACCACCGGTGCTGCACCGAGCGCCGTGTCGCCACCGCTGCCGTGCGCATCGACACCGTCGCCCATCGCAACCACCGGCGCGCCGGCCGGCACGAGATCGGGCGGCATGTCCTTGATCTCGACCGTCTGCGCGGGCGCCATCACGGTCAGCCAGTTCGCGAGGTTCTCGAGCTGGCGCACGTTGCCGGGAAATGCCAGCGACGTGAGATAAGCCAGCGCTTCGTCGGACACGCGCTTCGGCTCGACGCCGAGATCGCGCGCGCTCTTCTGCAGGAAGTGGCGCGTGAGCAGCGCGATGTCCTCGCTGCGTTCGCGCAGCGGCGGCAGGCGCAGCCGGATCACGTTGAGCCGGTGGTAAAGATCCTCGCGGAACAGCCCCTGCCGTACACGCGATTCGAGATTCTGGTGCGTCGCGGCGATCACGCGCACGTTCGCGCGCAGCGGGTTGTGCCCGCCGACACGGTAGAACTGCCCATCCGACAGCACGCGCAACAGGCGCGTCTGCAGGTCGAACGGCATGTCGCCGATTTCGTCGAGGAACAGCGTGCCGTTCTCGGCCTGCTCGAAGCGGCCCTGCCGTGTGGTCTGCGCGCCGGTGAACGCGCCGCGCTCATGGCCGAACAGCTCGGATTCGAGCAGGTCCTTCGGAATCGCCGCGGTGTTCAGCGCGATGAACGGCCCGTTCGCGCGCGGGCTGTGGCGGTGCAGCGCACGCGCGACGAGCTCCTTGCCGGTGCCCGATTCGCCGGTGATCAGCACGGTCGCGGCCGAGTGCGACAGGCGGCCGATCGCGCGGAACATGTCCTGCATCGCCGGTGCCTGGCCGAGCATCTCGGGCGCCTCGGCCACGCGCTCGTCCTGCGGCGCGCCGCCGCGCAGGCTTTCCTCCACCGCGCGACGGATCAGCTCGACCGCCTTGTCGACGTCGAACGGCTTCGCGAGATACTCGAACGCGCCGCCCTGGAACGCCGCGACGGCGCTGTCGAGATCGGAGAACGCCGTCATGATGATGACGGGCAGGCCCGGCAGGCGCTCGTGCATCGCCTGCAGCAACTCGAGGCCCGAGCCGCCCGGCATCCGGATATCGGATACGAGCACCTGCGGCGTCTCGTGGTCGAGCGCGGCCAGCGCGTCACGCACGTTCGCGAAGCTCTTCGTCGCGAAGCTGTCCCGGGCGAGCGCCTTTTCAAGCACCCAGCGGATCGATTGGTCGTCGTCTACTATCCAGATCGGCTTCATAGGTCGGTCAGATATTGGTAAATCTGGTGAATCGTCATGCCGCCGCTCAATGGTCGAGCGGCAGCAGGATCTGAAATTCGGTACGTCCGGGCCGGCTTTCGACCTCGATCATCCCGTCGTGCTGCTGCACGAACGTCTGCGCCAGTGTCAGGCCGAGGCCGCTGCCGTCATCGCGCCCGGACACGAGCGGGTAGAAGATCCGATCGCGGATTTCTTCCGGAATGCCGGGCCCGTTGTCGATCACGTGCAAGTCCAGTGCCAGCCGGTACAGGCGCTTTGCGATCGTCACCTTGCGCGCGATGCGCGTGCGCAGTTCGATCTTCGCGTCGCCCTGCGCGATCCGGTCGCGCAGCGCCTGCGCGGCGTTGCGCACGATGTTGAGCAGCGCCTGGATCAGTTGCTCCTTGTCGCCGCGCAGGTCCGGCACGCTCACGTCGTAGTCGCGCTCGATCGTGAGCCCGCGCGGGAATTCCGCGAGCATCACCGCGCGCACGCGTTCGCATACTTCATGAATGTTCACGTCGCCGACGATGTGCGGATGCCGATGCGGCTCCAGCAACCGGTCGACGAGCGTCTGCAGGCGGTCGGACTCCTTGATGATCACCTGCGTGTATTCGCGCAACTCGCCACGCTCGCGCTCGCCGAGCTCGAATTCGAGCAGCTGGGCTGCGCCGCGAATCCCGCCGAGCGGATTCTTGATCTCGTGCGCGAGGTTGCGGATCAGTTGCTTGTTGACCGCGGTCAGGTCGTGAATGCGCTCCTCGCGATCGGTGCGCGACTGCCGCTCGTTCTCGAACAGCTCGACGAGCACGAAATCGGGCGCGGTCTCGAGGAAGCCGACAATTGCATGCACATGCAGCGGTTCGCGGCCGGGCCGGTCGAGCACGGTATCGAGGTGCGTCGCGTGAAAGCGTTCCTCGCCGATCGCGGTGATCGTCGAGGCCAGCTCGTTCGCGTTCGGAAAAATCTCGCCCCACGGCCGCTGCGCGAGCTGCCGGCGCGAGATGTCGAGCATCGCCTCCGCGGACGGGTTCGCGAACGCGATCCGCAGCGTCTTGCGGTCGAGCACGATCACGACCGTCGGCAGCGCTTCCAGCCCCGCCAGCAGGCCCGAGCGCGCGAGCCGCTCGTCGTCCGTCTGTCGCTCGGGCTGCCCCGTTTTCGCCTTGATCAGATTCTTCAGAACCATCTGCGTGCTTGTCGCGCCTCAACGGGTCGGAAAAGGAAATTCGTCGGAACAAAAAAGGGACGGCTGGACGCCGCCCCTTTCAGACTCCGCGGTTCCCGCCGCAGGCCGCGCGACGGGAACGAACCGGCATGACGGCGCTGAATCGAAGCGCCATCGCCGATTACAGCGAGTAGTACATCTCGAACTCGATCGGGTGCGTCGTCATGCGGAACTTCGCCAGCTCCTGCTCCTTCAGCGCAAGGTACGCGTCGAGCATGCTGTCCGTGAACACGCCGCCACGGGTCAGGAACTCGCGATCCTTGTCGAGCGCTTCCAGTGCCTGGTCGAGGCCTGCGCAGACGGTCGGGATCTTTGCATCCTCTTCCGGCGGCAGGTCGTACAGGTTCTTGTCCGCGGCTTCGCCCGGATGGATCTTGTTCTGGATCCCGTCGAGGCCTGCCATCATCAGTGCCGAGAACAACAGGTACGGGTTCGCCATCGGATCCGGGAAGCGCGTTTCGATACGGCGGCCCTTCGGGTTCGACACGTGCGGAATGCGGATCGATGCCGAACGGTTGCGCGCCGAGTAAGCGAGCTTGACCGGTGCTTCGAAGTGCGGGACCAGACGCTTGTACGAGTTCGTCGTCGGGTTCGTGATCGCGTTCAGTGCACGGGCGTGCTTGATGATGCCGCCGATGTAGAACAGCGCCAGTTCCGACAGGCCGGCGTAGCCGTTACCCGCGAACAGGTTCTGGCCGTCCTTCCAGATCGACTGGTGAACGTGCATGCCCGAACCGTTGTCGCCGACGATCGGCTTCGGCATGAACGTCGCCGTCTTGCCGTACGAGTGCGCGACGTTGTGGATGATGTACTTCGACCATTGCGTCCAGTCGGCGCGCTCGACCAGCGTCGAGAACTTCGTGCCGATTTCGTTCTGGCCCTGGCCCGCCACTTCGTGGTGGTGCACTTCGACCGGGATGCCGAGCTGTTCGAGCAGCAGGCACATTTCCGAACGCATGTCCTGGAACGTGTCGACCGGTGCGACCGGGAAGTAGCCGCCCTTCGTGCCCGGACGGTGGCCCGTGTTGCCGCCTTCGAATTCCTTGGCCGACGACCACGGTGCTTCTTCCGAGTTGATCTTCACGAAGCAACCCGACATGTCCGTGCTCCACTGGACCGAGTCGAAAATGAAGAATTCCGGTTCCGGACCGAAGAAAGCCGTGTCGCCGATGCCCGTGCTCTTCAGGTACGCTTCCGCGCGCTTCGCGAGCGAACGCGGGTCGCGCTCGTAGCCCTTGCCGTCGGCCGGCTCGACCACGTCGCAGGTCAGCACCAGGGTCGACTCTTCATAGAACGGGTCGATGAAGGCAGCGTTCGGGTCCGGCATGAGCAGCATGTCCGACGCCTCGATGCCCTTCCAGCCGGCGATCGACGAGCCGTCGAATGCATGGCCGCTTTCGAACTTGTCTTCGTCAAACGCCGAAACCGGCACCGACACGTGCTGTTCCTTGCCGCGCGTATCCGTGAAGCGGAAATCGACAAACTTGACGTCCTCGTCCTTCACGAGCTGCATGACGTCGGCGACGGTTTTACTCATAACCTCTTCTCCTGATTGAACAATTCCGGCGGACTGGGAACCGCCTCGTTTATCGAGCTGACCGGGGTCTTGCTTTGGCGCAGCGCGCCCCGATTCGACCGAATCCTATAAAGCAGCTTCCGTGCCACCTATGCGCAAGATTGGCGCGAATCGCGCCAGCGCTCGTCGCGACGGGGCTGTGCTGCGCAATTCCGGGGCCCGGCTTCGCACCGCCCGCCGGCCAGAGGCACCGCGATGGTGCAATCATCGCAATGCGCCGCGCCCGCAGAATCATTCTGGTGCATGCGCGCCATTCTGCACTCTTTTGGTGAACGCGTGTACGGTGCGCGCACCGTACCCCACACGGACATCCGTGCCGCGACGCCGCGCTAGAATGTTCGTTTGACCGATAGGAGACTCCCTGCCATGAGTACGCTCGACCAGCTTTACGCGAAGGCCGACGAACGCCGCGCACAAGGCGCGCTCAACTACGCCGGGGCGCTGCTGCCCGCCGAGGCCTTCGAACTGCTGCAGCTCGATCCGTCGGCGCGCCTCGTCGACGTGCGCACCCGCGCGGAACTCGACTGGATCGGCCGCCCGCTCGTCGGCGATGGCCAGTACCTGCACCTCGAATGGACGCGCTACCCGGGCGGCGTGCCGAACGCCGAATTCGTCAACGAACTGAAGGCGGCCCTCCCGGCCGATACGCCCATCCTGTTCCTGTGCCGCAGTGCCGCGCGCTCAAAGCTCGCCGCAGTGGCCTCCACGCAGGCCGGCTTCACGAAGGCGTTCGACCTGCTCGAAGGCTTCGAGGGCGCGAAGGACGCCGAAGGCCATCGCAAGACGGTCGAAGGCTGGTGCTTCCGGAAACTGCCGTGGATCGGCGCCTGACGGCACGCCGCTCCCGCCGGTGACGACAACCTCATCGTCGAGCCGGGCGATGACATGCCGATGACGGGCCGCGTTGCGCGGCCCGTGGCTTTTGTACGGCCGCCTGGCGGGCCGCTCAAGCGCGCGGCGTATCGGGTTCGACGACGTCGCCGCCGAGCAGGTGCACGCCTTCGCGCAGCTTCACGTACGCGGCCGCGACCGCTTCCGGCTCGCCCTTCACGCCGAGGTCGATGTGACGGCGTGCGTAGATCCCGCCGCGCTCCGCATCGCCGACGCTCGGCAAGCTGAACACGCGCACGCCCGGGAAATCGCGCTCGATGCGCTCCATCAGCGGCGTGAGCGTCGATTCCGGCAGCTCGAACACGTACAGCGAGCGCTCCGCATGCGGCGTCGCGTGATGCAGGTGCGCGTACTTCGTATCGAGCACCCATTCGATCATCGGCCACGCCATCACCGGGAAGCCCGGCACGAAGTGCAGGTCGCCGACCGAGAAACCGGGAATCCGGTTGTAGCCGTTCGGGATGATCGTCGCGCCCACCGGGAACACGCCCATATTGAAGCGGTGCTGGTTCTCCGGCGACTCGAAATCGACCGGCGTGGCCGGATCGGTGTGCGTTTCGCGGATCCGCTCCGAAATCAGCACCTTCGCGTCCGGATGCAGCTCGAGCGTCACGCCGAGCGCGGCGGCCGCGCACTGGCGCGTGTGGTCGTCCGGGGTCGCGCCGATCCCGCCCGTCGAGAACACGACGTCGCCGGATGCGATCGCGCGCGCGAGGGTCGCGGTAATGCGTGCCGGATCGTCGCCGACGTATTCGGCCCAGTCGAGCGCAAGGCCGCGCGCGCCGAGCAGCTCGATGACCTTCGCCAGATGCTTGTCCTGCCGGCGGCCCGAAAGGATTTCGTCGCCGATGATGATGATGCCGATGCTCATGCCTGCCCCATGTCGATTGCGGTGGCGCGCGAACTCGCACGCAGGTCCTCCAGCGCGCGCAGGCAGTAATGCCCGAACCACAGCGCCGAGAAGACGAGGATGAAAGCGTAAACCCAGATCATGGCCGCCGCGACGAACGGAAACAGCACCATCATCCAGACCGACGATACCCACACGAAGGTCGGCACGGTGCCGAGCAGCCCGGTCGCGACGCCGATGCCGATCAGCGGCCAGCGGTGCTGGCGGATCAGCGCCCGGCGCTCGTCGCGGCTCGCGTGCTGGGCAAGCGCGTCGTAGGTCATCACGCGATACGTGAGCCAGCCCCAGATCACGGGCGGCAGCAGCGCGAAGAACGGCGGAATCAGCCACAGCGGAATGGTGACGACGAGCACGATCACACCTGCGATCGCCGCCCCCAGCGAATTGAACACGCTGCCGAAGAAGGTGCCGCCGCGCTTCGACTCGAGCGCCGCGAACTGCCGGTTCGACAGGTGCTTGATCACGACCGGCATCGAAATCGTCGCGATCAGCAGCAGCACGGTCAGCACGATCAACGGGATCGCGAGCGACACGACCACGAACGGCGCGACGACTGCATGCAGCTGCGACATGCCGATCGCGTCGAACGCGCGGTACAGCATGGCGGTCAGCACGAAGCCGTCGAGCGCGCCGCGAGCGAGGTCCAGCAGCGATTGCCACGAGAACCACAGCACGACGCCCCACAGGACGGCCGAGACGAGAAACGGCATCAGGGTGAGCCACAGCATGCGCGGATGCAGTGCGCTCGCCAATGCCCGGACGAAGGAACGCAGCAAGTCGTTCATGCGAGCCTGTATCGACGGAGAAAAACGGGGAAAGGATAAACCACGCGGCCCGCATGCGCCAAAGCACATGCGGGCCGCGTGAGGGAGCCGCTCAACGTGGGAATGGCCGGATCAGGCCGATGCCGCGCCGCGCTTGGCGGGGAACAGGCGCCGGAAGATCCGCACGAACGCGAGGCCGTGCTGCGCCCAGAAGCCTTCGCCGTAGGACACGCCCTCGACCTGGTCGCGGATGCCGGTCGGCTCGACCGTGCGGTTCCACGACGCGGTGCCGAACATCATGTCCCACCACGGGAACAGCACGCCGAAGTTGCAGCCGTACTTCGTGCCTTCGTGGCCATAACCGACCGCGTGGTGGCGCCGGTGGAAGATCGGGCTCACGAGCAGGCGCTCGCCGAGCCAGCCGAACGGCAGCCGCGCATTCGTGTGCTGAATGCTCTGCATGAAGTTGGTGAACGCGGTCAGCACGACGAACTGCGACGGCGTCACGCCGATCACGAGCGCGATCGCCGCGAAGAAGCACGACTGGATCACGTCGTCGAGCACGTGGTTGCGGTCGTCGCACCACAACGACATCTGGCGCTGGCTGTGATGTACGGCGTGCAGCTCCCACCAGATACCGAACTTGTGCTGCCAGCGGTGATACCAGTAGCCGGCGAAATCGAGCACGACGAGATAGATCGCGAACGCGACGATCGGCTTCGAAGTCACGCCCGGCCACAGGTAGTCGAGGTTGAGGTTCGCGACGCCGTGCAGGCGCAGCCACGCCTGGAAGTTGTCGAACAGCGGCTGCAGCGCGAAGAAGAAGAACAGCGAGTAGATGCCGAGCTTCGCGATCGCCGTGTAGATCACGTCGACCCGCACGGCCCGGCGGCTCGTCCAGCGCTCGACGGGCAGCAGCGCCTCGAGCGGGCGCAGCAGCACGAACATCAGCACCATCTGCAGCGCACCGACGATCACCCAGTACAGCGCGTCGTAGGTGTCCTCGTCATAGTCCATCAGGTTGAACTTGAAGAGGAGCGGCTGCACGACGTCGACGTACAGCCAGGTCTGGATATCCGATACGAATGCATCGATCAGGTGCAGCATCGCTCTCCCCCGCCCGTCACGCGCCGTTCGCGGCGCGCCACGGCGCGCGGTCGTAGAAATAGATGCCGTGCGGCGAGCGGCCGACGGCGATCGTCTGCACCAGCTTGCGCGACGCCAGGTCGATGATCCCGACCTTCTTCGCGAAGCGGAACGTCACCCACAGCGTCTTCTTGTCGGCGGACAGCTCCATGTCGTCCGGGCCCGGCAGCAGGCCGGTGATGTCGCCGACGTTGGTGAGCGTGTTCTCGTCGATGATGCTGATCGTGTTCGCGACCCGGTTCGTCACCGCGACGTGCGTGCCGTCGGCGAGCGAGCGGAAGTTGTGCGCGCCCTTGCCGGTGTAGATCTGCTTGACGACCTTCTGGTTGCGCCAGTCGACCACCGCGACGTAATCCGCGCCGGTCATGCCGACGAGCAGGTATTTATCGTCCGGCGTGAGCCACAGGCCGGCCGGCACCTTGCCGACCTTCATCTTCCACTTGACCGTCTGCGTCGGCAGGTCGATCGCCGCGATCTCGCCGGAGACCTGCAGCGACACGAGCAGCGTCTTGCTGTCCTTCGTGAACGCGAGGTGGCTCGGCATCACTTCCAGCGGCACGCGCTTCACGAGCTTCAGGTCGCGGCCGTCGTAGCCGTAGATGTCGACGCGGTCGAGGCGCAGGCCGGCGGCCGCGAACCACTTGCGGTCGGGCGAGAAGCCGAGCTGGTAAGGATCGTCGATCCCTTCGACGGTGCGCTGCAGCTTGCCCGTCTTCGGATCGAGGAACATCAGGCTGTTCGAGACCGAATTTGCAACGATCAGCGACGAATTGTCGGGCGTCGCCATCAGGTGGTGCGGTTCCTTGCCGGTCGGCATCGTGCCGACGACCTGGCGGGTCTGCTGGTCAATCAGGGAAAGCGTCGCTTCGGCCGAATTGAGGATAATTACGTTATTCGCGTGTGCGGCGGGCGCCAGCACGGCGGCGGCCAGCGCGAGCGTGCGGCCGAGGGAAAGGAAAGTGCGCATGAAGACTCACGTCGTGGAACAACCGTCATTGTAAAACGTTCAACCGGCCCGGCCGGTTGACCGAAGCCGGCTTTGCGCCACTTCGACGCACGCCGCGGCGGCCCTGTCGGCCGGCGCGGCAGGCGCCGCGCGGGCGGCCGGG
>NZ_CABVQC010000031.1 GCF_902499175.1 Burkholderia aenigmatica | reverse complement strand
TCGCTTTCAATGCGTGCAACAATTACCCGGTGAAACTTATCTCGCAAAACGAGCCGCTTTTATCGCGGCGCGCTTCAGCCATTAGCGCCGTTCGCGCCATTGCCTCCGGCTGCACCTGCCCCGAACGACACCTCCTCGCCCCCGCCGCGCCACAGCGGCAGCGCGAGCACGACGAGCTGGTCTTTCGCGTCGGCCGGCACGTCGAGCGGTTCGGGGAGATCGTCCGGATGGGACAGGTCGAACGGCGTGCCGTCGCGCATCACGCCCGACGCGGTGCGCAGCGCGACCTTGCCGAGCGCCAGTTGCTCGCGATCGAGCTCCAGCGTGTCGAAGCCCCAGTAGAAGCCCTGCAGCGGCAGGCAGCGCAGCGCGACGTAGCGTTCCCAGTGCCGTTCGAGCTGCTGGAAATGCTGCGGCCGCAGGAACATCCCCTCGGTCCACACCACCCGCTGGCGGAGCGCCGCGACCGGCGTCGCGGACATCGTCGGTTCGGTCATGGGCGCCCCTTCGCATCGTTCAGCGCGATGCCGCCATTGCGTATGGCGATCGACAGCTTCAGCTCGCCCGGCGACGTCTGCCAGAACTTGTAGAGGTTGAGCTGCTTCGCGCGCGGCAGCGGCACCGTCAGCCGCCAGCGGTTCTTTTCGAGCATGCGGTATTCGGCGACCACGCCGATCGCTCCCGCCTCGACGTTGCCGCGATAGTGCAGCGTGCGCGATTCGCCGGGCCGCAGGATCACGCGGTCGGTGCCGAGCAGGTCCGCGCCGAGCACGTTCTCCGGCTTGTCCTGCAGCGAGAAGAAATCCGCGCTGTCGAACGACGACGACGCGCGGAGCTGGAACACCTTCAGCACGATCGGCGAAGGCTTGCGGTTCATGTCAGGGTTGACGTCGGGTGCAACGTCAACCGTGATCGCATACGGCACCGCCGCGGCGTGTTCCGTCGCGCCGCATCCCGGCAACAGCATCACGCATCCCCATACGATGAAACTGCTCGACCGCCATTGCATATTCCACCCTCGCCACCCAATAGCCACGCACCGGTTTTCGACTGCGAAACCGGATGATCTGATTGAAAAAGGGACAATTAATTGATCGGTAATTGTGTAACCTGCATATCCATCCATTGCAATCCGTGTCGGCAAATTATTCTTGTAAAAAGCCGGGTCATATCATTCAGGGTTTTTGAAAGTCGATTTGGCGAAATGATGGGCAATTGAATTGAGATTGGTAAATTAATGGCAACAGTTAATCCGACCGGTGCGCCTGGGCGGCCCGGTTCTATGGCGTGGACACCTGTCGGATGGCTCGGGGGCGCAAGCCGGCCGGCCGCCGGGCAAGGGGCGCCCGCGACACGGAGGGTGTGCCAGGCTATTCGTTTCGCACGAACGGACGGGCCGTTTTTTCGAGCATTGACGTGCGCTGACCAAACAACTGACGAATCCGAAAAACACAGCGAACTATAGGCCGTTTTTCTGGATTCACAAGCACTGAAATTCGTAGTCGATTCTGCATTCAAGTGGAAATGAATCGGCCAAATGAAACAAAACGTAACAGCTGGTTCGATGCAGATGATTGGCACTAGAATCCAACAGCGCTTGTGTGCCACCTTCCAATTACGCCAATTTTTAATTTCAATAATGAAAGGTCGTTCATCGCTCGTTCTTTTCCTCGGCGCATTGTTGCTGGGGGCCGGCGGGTGCAGTACGTCCCCGACACAGTCGGCTGCACGCGCGACGGTCGATAGCGCGCGTGCCGCGTACGACAGCGGCGACTACGGGCGCACGATCGCGCTGCTGAGCCACGCGAAGGAGATCGACGGCGCCGACACCGACACGCAGGTGGCCGCGCACAAGCTTCTCGCGTTCAGCTATTGCGTGACGAACCGCATCACGCCGTGCCGCGCCGAGTTCTCGAAAATTCTCGATCTCAACCCGCGCTTCGACTTGTCCCCTGCCGAGAAGGGGCATCCGATCTGGGGGCCCGCGTTCGAATTCGCGCGCCGCAGGCATGCGTCGTCATCCTGAACGAACCGGCTTCCACGCGAGCGCTTCACCGAGCGACGTATGACATGCAACTGATCGTGATCGAACATGCCGGCGAGCCGGTCGAAAACGACTCCTACGACGCCGTCGTGTTTCATCCGCCGGGCGGCACCATCGGCCGGGCCAGCGACAACCATCTGGTGTTGCGCGACGACACGCGGCAGATCTCGCGGCTGCAGGCGCTGCTGCAGGTCGGCGACGACGCCTGCCTGCTGAAGAACCTGAGCAGCGTCTCGACGATCGAGGTGAACCGCGAGCCGGTCGGCTATGCGCAGGAGCGCCTGCTCAACACCGGCGACATCATCCGCATCGGGCCGTATGTGCTGCGCGCCGAACGTGACGATGGCGGCGATGACGACGCGGCACCGGTCATCGACATGGCGCGCGATACCGGCGTGCACGTCGATACGCAGGCGCAGGCGCGCGCGTCAGCGGCGCCCGCGCAAGCTTCGTCTTCGCGGGTCGATACGAAAGGCGGCGGCAACCGGCTGTGGGGGCTCCTGCAGGATCGTCTCGCGCCGCGCGGCAAGGCGGCGGACGCCGGTACCCGGCCGGGTGGCCCGGCACGTGCGGATGCACCGCAGCCGGCGAACCGCGCAGCGCAGGCCGTACCGCCCGCGCCGTCGCAGCGCGACCTGAACCAGCTATCGACCGATCCGCTCGACCTGTTCACGCAGTCGTCGGGCGATATCGGCGCAACGGGCACGGCGGCGCAAGTCGATCGTGGCCACGCCGATCGCGAAGCGTCGTCCACGACACAGGCCGACCACGCACCCGAGTGGACGCAACACGTGCGTGTGCAACCCGCCGCCGCGCACGCCGCCGATACGCAGCCCGCCGACGAACCGGCGCCGCGTGCCACCCGCGCGCCGACGCCCGATGAACTGCTGAGCGCGTTCTTCGAAGGCGCGGGGCTCGATACGGCCGCCGAATCGCATCAGTGGTCGGCCGAACAGCTGTACATCGCGGGCCAGTTGCTGGCGCTGTTCGCGAACGGCACGGTCGAGCTGCTGTCGTCGCGCAGCATCCTGAAGCGCGAGGTGAAGGCGCACATGACGATGCTGCTCGATCGCGAGAACAACCCGCTGAAGCTGCTGCCGGACGGCGGTGCGGTGCTGCGGCAGATGTTCGGGCTGCCGCTGCCGGGCTTCATGTCGCCGCAAAGCGCGGTCAGCGACGCGTTCCAGGATCTGCATGCGCACCAGATCGGCATGGTCGCCGGCATGCGCGCCGCGTTGATGGATCTGCTGACGCGCTTTTCACCGCAACGGCTGCGCGAGCGGGACGACGCGATGCGCTGGTACGAGAAGCGCTTGCCCGTGTTGTACAAGGCGAGGATGTGGGATCGCTACGCGGCCACCCATCGCGACACGGTGTTCGCGATCGAGGACGACTTCGCGTCGGTGTTCGGCAAGGCGTTTCTCGCGGCGTACGACGCGGAAGTGGAAAGCTATCGCGGCAGCGGCCGGCATTGAGCGTCTAGCGTTGGAGGGCACGCCTGCCATCGGCAGCGGGCGATGCGTGCCGGCGGTGGCGTCAGGCGCCAGTTTCATGCGACGCGACCTTGTTTCGCCCCGTTTCCTTCGCGTGGTACAGCGCCTCGTCGGCCGCCTTGATCACCGATTCGACCTCCCCTTCCTGCCCGGGCGCCCAGCTTGCCACGCCGATACTCGCGGTGACGCGCCCGAATTCGCTTTCCGCATGTTCGATCGCCAGTCCGTCGATGGCGGCCCGAATCCGTTCGGCGATCTCGGTCGCACCCGTCGCCGGCGTATCGGGGAGGATCACGACGAATTCCTCGCCGCCGTAGCGGGCCGCGGTGTCCGCGGGACGCCGGATGTTGTCGCCGATGCACCGCGCAACCGCCGTCAGCGCGTCATCGCCGGCCTGGTGACCATAGGTGTCGTTGTAGGCCTTGAAGCGGTCGACGTCGACGAACAGCAGCGAAAACACCGAACGGGCACGGCGTGCGCGGCGCCATTCGAGGTCCAGCACTTCCCCGAACGAGCGGCGATTGTTGAGCCCGGTGAGGCCATCGGTGCGTGCCAGCATCACCAGCTCGGATTCGGCACGCATCCGGCGCCGCAGCTGCGTGCCCAGCAAGAACGACAGCACGATGAACGCCACGCCGAAGGTGGCCACCAGCGCGCCGATCGTGATCGCCCGGCGCCGCCACGCGGCGTAGATGTCCTGCTCCGCCTCGGCGACCATGATGATCATCGGGAGGTGCGGCAGCGTCTTGAAGTAGTACAGGCGCCGAACCTTGTCGATCGTCGAGGTGTCAAGGAACGAACCTTCCGGCGCCGTCATGAAGTGGCGAAACGTCGCCGCCTGGCTGATGTCGCGACCGATGGTGTGCACGTCGTACGGCTGGCGCATGAACATGATGCCGTCCCTGCCGACCAGCGAGATCGCGCCGTGCGAACCGAGCGCGAGGCCGGCGAACAGCGTGTGGAAATACTCGAGATTGACCGCGATCATCACGATGCCGCCGAACGAGCCGTCCGGATTCGACACGCGGCGCGTCAGCGCCACGCTGAGCGAGCCGCCGCGCAGGCGGGACGCGTAGGGATCGCTGATGTAAAGCCCGGCGTTCGGATTGTCGCGATGAACCGTAAAGTATTTGCGGTCGCCGAAATTGCCCCGTCGCGGCACGTCGGTCGCCGAATCCAGGATGATGTTGCCGGCCGAATCCAGCACGAGCATCGAGCCGAGAAATTTCGCCGTCATCGCGTGATCGAACAGGACGCCGCGCCGCAAGGCCGGCGACGCCGCCATGACGTCCGGCCGCTGAAGGCCCTCGATCACCGCCTCCAGCGACAGGCCGTACAGTTCGATATTGCGTTCGATGTCGCGCTCGGCGACGAGCGCCAGATTCCGCGACGTATCGCGTGCGCGATCGAGCGCGTCGTGACGGCTCTGAAACAACTGCAACACGCAGAGTCCCATCAGCGCGCACGCTATCAAGGTCCCCGCCAGCACAACGTAGTACGGCGCTGCCGACCGCGGATGCATCCGTTTCCTCTCAGGTTAGGCCGACGCTCACGCACCGGTTGTTATGGTTTGTTCTGAATAACCTATACCAAAAAGTGCGACGCCCGGGTACGAGGTGCAGTCCGAACTTGCCAGGTGGTTGACGACGTGAGCCGCGCGGTGTCGGGCGGATCGTGTGTCGTGCGAGCCGGCGCCGGATGCCGGTATCGATTCACCGAGGGGCGTAGTGTGTGGCGTTGCCGATGATGGAATTGAAACAATCCATCCGCAGTGGCACGCACAGTGAAATGCCGAGCGGGTTGCCGTTCGAATGCACGGCAGGCGGGAAAAGCTGGCGAGAGACCGGGCATGCCGCCCGGCCCGCGCCGACCGCGCGCGCCACGCCAATGGCGCCGCGCACGCGATCGATCGACGACCGTCAGACGGCCATCACCGTCACCGACTTCGTGACGAGGTACGGCTCGAGTGCTTCCGGCCCGCCTTCCGACCCGTAGCCCGAGTCCTTCACGCCGCCGAACGGCATTTCCGGCCACGGCGTTGCCGGCTGGTTGATCCACAGCATCCCGACTTCGAGGCGCTGCGTGAGCAGGTGCACGTTCGCGAACGAACGCGTGAACGCGTAGCCGGCGAGGCCGAACGGCAGGCGGTTCGCTTCCGCGATCGCGTCCTCGAGCTTGTCGAAGCCGCGGATCGCCGCGACCGGGCCAAACGGCTCGTTGTTGAACACGTCCGCTTCGAGCGGCACGTTCGCGATCACGGTCGGGGCGAAGAAGTTGCCTTCCGAGCCGATCCGCTCGCCGCCGGTTTCGATGCTCGCGCCGACCTTGCGCGCGTTGTCGACGACCGACGCCATCGCGGTGAGCCGGCGCGGGTTCGCGAGCGCGCCGAGCGTCGTGCCTTCCTCGAGGCCGTTGCCGACCTTCAGCCCTTCCGCATGCTTGACCAGCGCGCGCGTGAATTCGTCGCGGATGCTGTTGTGCACGAGAAAGCGCGTCGGCGAAATGCAGACCTGCCCCGCGTTGCGGAACTTCGCGCCGCCGGCGGCCTTCACCGCGAGCGCGACGTCGGCGTCCTCGGCGACGATCACCGGTGCGTGCCCGCCCAGCTCCATCGTCGCACGCTTCATGTGCAGGCCGGCCATCGCGGCGAGCTGCTTGCCGACCGGCGTCGACCCCGTGAACGTGACCTTGCGGATCACCGGATGCGGGATCAGGTACGACGAGATTTCAGCCGGATCGCCATACACGAGGCCGATCACGCCCGCCGGCACGCCTGCGTCGACGAAGGCGCGCAGCAGCGCGGCCGGCGACGCGGGGGTTTCTTCCGGTGCTTTCACGAGAAACGAGCAGCCGGTTGCCAGCGCGGCGCTCAGCTTGCGCACGACCTGGTTGACCGGGAAGTTCCACGGCGTGAACGCGGCGACCGGGCCGACCGGCTCCTTCACGACGGTCTGCTGTGCGCTGAGGTTGCGCGGCGGCACGATCCGGCCGTACACGCGGCGGCCTTCGTCCGCGAACCATTCGATGATGTCCGCCGCCGACAGCACTTCGACGCGCGCTTCGGTGAGCGGCTTGCCCTGTTCCTGCGTCATCAGCTGCGCGATCGCGTCCGCACGTTCGCGCACCAGCGCGGCCGCCTTGCGCATCGTCGCCGCACGCTCGTGCGCGGGCACCTTGCGCCAGGCTTCGAAGCCGCGTTGCGCGGCGGCGAGCGCACGGTCGAGATCGGCGATGCCCGCATGGGCCACCTTGCCGATCGGCTTGCCGGTCGCCGGGTTCACGACGTCGATCGTCTTGCCGCTCACAGCGTCGACCCACTCGCCGTCGATCAGCAGTTGCGTATCCGTATAAGTCACGTTAGCCATCCAGACACCCCTACATTGCGTCGATAAACGCGCGCTGCCGCGAACGGCCGCGCGCCGGTTGACAGAAAACACCAGGCCGCCGGGCAGGCACGCACCCGGCGGCAGTGACGGCGGGCACGCCGGCCCGCCATCGTTCCGCATGGGGCTGCGCTCAGCGCGCGGCCGCCGTCGCCTTGCGGAGTTTCGCGACGTCCGCCGCCTGCACCGCCGGCGCGCCGTTGTTCCAGCCGGCGCGCATGAACGTCAGCACGTCGGCGATCTGCTGGTCGTTCAGCTGGTTCGAGAACGCCGGCATCGGATACGCGGACGGCACGCCATCGATCACGAGCGTCTCGCTGCCGTTCAGCGTCACGTTGATCAGCGACGCGGCATCGGCTTCGAGTACGTTCGGATTGCCGGCGAGCGGCGCGAGCAGCGGCGCGTAACCGCGTCCGTCCACGCCGTGGCAATGCAGGCAGTAAGCGTTATACACCTTCGCGCCCGGATCGGCTGCCGGCCGGCCCAGCGCGACCTGCGTCGCCTTCGGATCGTAGCGGTACGGCGGTGCGCCCGTGCCGCCCGTCGCCGGCAGCGATTTCAGGTAACGGGAAATCGCCGCCAGATCGTCGTCGGAGAGCGCCTGCGTGCTGTGGTTGATCACGCTGACCATCGAACCGAACGCGGTCGCATGGCGGTTCGCGCCGGTCTTCAGGAACTGCGCGACCTCGGCCTCGTTCCAGCGGCCGAGCCCCGTGTTGGGTTCGCCGGTCAGGTTCGATGCGAACCAGTTGTCGATCGGCGCACCCGACAGGAATGCCGCGCCGCCTTCGTCGAGCGCCTTCTCCTGGAAGCCGACACCGCGCGGCGTGTGGCACGACCCGCAGTGCCCGAGCCCCTGCACGAGATACGCGCCGCGGTTCCACATCGCATCCTTGGACGGTTTGTCGGCATAAGGCGTCGTGTCGAGGAACACCATGTTCCACAACGCGAGCGGCCAGCGCATGTTGAGCGGCCACGGGATGTCCGACGGCCGGTTCGCCTGCTTCACCGGTTCGACGCCGTGCATGAAGTACGCGTACAGCGCCTTCACGTCGTCGTCCTTCAGCTTCGCGTACGACGGATACGGCATCGCCGGATACAGGTTGTGACCGTCCTTCGCGACGCCCTTGCGCAGCGCGCCGGCGAATTCGGCCTCGGTATAGCCGCCGATGCCCGTGTCCGGATCGGGCGTGATGTTGGTCGTGTAGATCGTGCCCATCGGCGTGACCATCTTCAGGCCACCCGCGAACGGCGTGCCGCGCGGCGCGGTGTGGCACGCGACGCAGTCGCCCGCTTTCGCGAGATACGCGCCGCGCGCGACGAGCGCGCTGTCGGGCGTGGCGGCCTGTGGGGTCACAGCGGTGCCCAGCGCGCAGAGCGTGCCGATGGCGATCAGCGACGCGCGAAGGGCGTGAGCGGCATGGGTCAGGGTCAGATTTCGCATCTCTTGTGTCCTCCCCTTACGCCGTCTTCAGCTGGTCGCCGACCGGCAGCTTGCGCAGCCGCTTGCCGGTCGCCGCGAAAATCGCGTTCGATACCGCCGCGGCCGTCGCGGCCGTGCCCGGCTCGCCGATCCCGCCCGGCGCTTCACCGCTTTTCACGAGATGCACCTCGATCGGCGGCGTCTCGTTGATCCGCAGCATCCGGTAGTCGTTGAAGTTGCTCTGCACGACGCGGCCGTCCTCGATCGTGATTTCGCCATACAGCGCGCCCGTGATCCCGAAGATGATGCCGCCCTGCACCTGTGCCTCGATCGTGTTCGGGTTGACGACCATACCGCAATCGACCGCGCACACGACACGCTTCACCTGCACCTCGCCGTTATCCACCGCGACGTCGACGACGATCGAGAAGAAGCTGCCGAACGCGTGCATCACCGAGACACCTCGCCCTTGCCCCTTCGGCAGCGCCGGGCCGCCCCAGCCGGCCGCCTTCGTTGCGACGTCGAGCACGTTGCGCGCGCGCGGTGTCTTGTCGAGCAGCGCGCGGCGATACTGCACCGGGTCGGTCTTGGTCTGCGCGGCCAGTTCGTCGATGAAGCTCTCGACCACGAACGTGCCGCGCGTCGGGCCGACGCCGCGCCAAAACGCGGTCGGTATGTGGCGCGGCTCCTGGCGCACGTAGTCGACCAACTGGTTCGGCAGGTCGTACGGCAGCTCGGCGGCAACCTCGACCGCATCGGGATCGACGCCGTGCTGGAACGCCGGCGGCGCGAAGCGCGCCATGATCGACGAGCCGACGATCCGGTGCTGCCACGCAACCGGCTTGCCATTCGCGTCGAGGCCGGCCGAAATCCTGTCGTAGTAGCACGGCCGGTACATGTCGTGCTGCACGTCTTCCTCGCGCGTCCAGACCACCTTCACCGGTGCGTTGACCTGTTTGCCGATCTTCACGGCCTGGCCGATCATGTCGGTTTCGAGCCGCCGGCCGAAGCCGCCGCCGAGCAGGTGGTTGTGCACGACGATCCGGTCGGGCGCGAGGCCCGTGAGTTGCTGCACGGTATCGCGCGCCCGTGTCGGCACCTGCGTGCCGACCCAGATCTCGCAGCCGTCGCCGCGCACGTGCACCGTGCAATTCACCGGTTCCATGGTCGCGTGGGCGAGCAACGGTTGTTCATAGACGGCGTCGACGCGTGTCTTCGCATTCGCGAATGCCTTGTCGACGTCGCCGTCCTTGCGTGCGACCGCGCCCTTGCCGTTCGCTGCCGCATGCGCGAGATCCGCGAAAAGATCCTTCGTCGAGACCTTCGCGTCCGCGCCTTCATTCCACTTCACGACCAGCGCCGATGCGCCACGCTTCGCGGCCCACGTGTGATCGCCGACCACCGCCACCGCGTTGTCGACGCGCACGACCTGGCGCACGCCGGGGATCTTCTTCGCGGCCGCATCGTCGACGCTCGCGACCGTGCCGCCGAACACCGGGCTGTTCACGATCACCGCGACCAGCATGCCGGGCAGGCGCACGTCGAGCCCGAACTGGGCCGTGCCGTCGACCTTTTCCGGTGAATCGAGCCGCTTCGCGGGCGTGCCGATCAGCTTGAAATCCGCCGGCTTCTTCAGCGCGACATCCTTCGGCACCGGCAGCTTGGCCGCCGCATCGGCGAGCTGGCCGTACGACGCGCGCCGGCCGCTCGGCGGATGCTGCACTTCGCCGTTCGCGGCGCGACAGGATGCCGGATCGACATGCCATTGCTTCGCGGCGGCCGCGACCAGCAGCGTGCGTGCGGTCGCACCTGCACGACGCAGCGGTTCCCACGCGTAGCGAATCGACGTCGAGCCACCGGTGAGCTGGCCGCCGAGCAGCGGATCGAGGAACAGCTTCTCGTTCGGCGGCGCATGGTCGAGCGTCACGCTCGACAGCGGCACTTCGAGTTCTTCCGCGACCAGCATTGGAATCGACGTATAGACGCCCTGCCCCATCTCGACCTTCGGCATCACCAGCGTGACCTTGCCGGCGCGGTCGATCTGCACGAACGCGTTCGGCGCGAACACGCCGGCGCGCGCGGTTTCATCGCCGTCGCCGCCGATCACCGAACGGCGCGCATCGTCGCCCGCGGCCGGCAGGCTGAAACCGAGCAGCAGGCCGCCGCCCGCCGCCACGCCCAGCGACATGCCGAGCTTGAGGAACGAACGGCGCGACACGCCCGCGCCGGCCCGACCTGCTTCGATCAGTCCTCGGGACATGTCAGGCCTCCTTGGCGGCTTGCTTCACGGCCGCGCGAATCCGGTTGTACGTGCCGCAGCGGCAGATATTGCCGGCCATCGCCGCGTCGATGTCGGCGTCGCTCGGGTTCGGGTTCGATGCGATCAGCGCGGTGGCGGCCATCACCTGCCCCGACTGGCAATAGCCGCACTGGACGACGTCGAGCTCGCGCCACGCCTGCTGGACCTTGTGGCCGGCCGGCGTCGCGCCGACGGCTTCGATCGTCGTGATCTTGCGGCCCGCGACGGCCGCGACCGGCAGCACGCACGAGCGCGCGGCGACACCGTCGAGATGCACGGTGCACGCGCCGCACTGGGCGATCCCGCAGCCGAACTTCGTGCCGGTGAGGCCGACGACATCGCGCAGCACCCAGAGCAAGGGCATGTCGTCGGGGGCGTCGACCGAGCGGGTTTCGCCGTTGATGTTGAGGGTGATCATTCAGCCTCCGGGGCCGGTGTATGGGGGAAGTGGCGCGAACGATGCGCCGCGTGATGTCGTCATCGCCGCCGCGTGCCGTGCGGCGGGTGCCGTGCGGCACGGGTGGGCTCGGGCCGCGACGGTGGTGCTGCGTGGTTACTCGGCGACGTCGATGCCCGACAGCACCTTGATGACGGGCGGCGCGGTGAACCAGTCGGCCGACTTCGTACGGAATTCACCGAAATACGGGCTTGCGAGATGCGCGTCGAAGGCGGCCTGGTCGTCGTAGATCTCGTACAGGTGCAGGTTCGGCGAGCCGTCCTGCTCGCGGAACAGGTCGTAGCGCCGGTTGCCCGGCTCGGTGCGCGTCTTCGCGACCATGCCGCGCAGTTCCGCCTCGGCGGCCTCCGCGTGTTCGGGTTTCAGGAACAGGGAAGCAATCACGTGAAGCGCCATCTTGTCACTCCTATCGAAACGGAATCGGGAAAGCCGCCCGCCTGCGTCAGGTATTTCATGTAACGCCGGCGGGCGGCCGGTTGTTGCTGCAAGCCGGTACTGTCGTGTCAGGCCAGTTCGTCCGGACCCACGCGCACGACGACCTTGCCGAAGTTCTTGCCGGCGAGCAAGCCGATCAGCGCTTCAGGCGCATCGGCGAGATCGGGGACGACGTCCTCGAGCGTCTTCACCTTGCCCTGCGCGACCCATTCGCTCATTTCCTTCATGAACGGCGCATAGCCGGTTGCATAGTGATCCAGGATGATGAAACCCTGCATCCGGATGCGCTTGCGCAGGATCGTGCCCATCAGTGCCGGCACGCGGTCGCGGCCGGTCGATACGGCCTTGTCGTCGTAGGCCGCGTCGTTGTAGTGCGCGATGATTCCGCATACCGGCACGCGCGCATGGTCGTTGAGCAGCGGCCACACCGCGTCGAACACGGCCCCGCCGACGTTCTCGAAATAGACGTCGATGCCGTTCGGGCACGCGTCCTTCAGCTTCTCGGCGAACGCCGGATCGCGGTGGTCGACGCACACGTCGAAACCGAGCGTATCGGTCACGTACGCGCACTTGTCGGCGCCGCCCGCGACGCCGACCACGCGGCAGCCCTTCAGCTTCGCGATCTGGCCGACCACCGCGCCGACCGCACCGCTGGCCGCCGCGACGACCACCGTTTCACCGGCCTTCGGCTCGCCGATCTTCAACAGCCCCGTATAGGCGGTGAAGCCCGGCATGCCGAGTACGCCGAGCGCGTACGACGGATGCGCGAAGTCGCGGCCGAGCGGAATCAGGTCGCGGCCGTCGGACACTGCATAGTCCTGCCAGCCCGCACCCGCGACCACGAGGTCGCCTTCGCGGAACGCGGGCAGGTTCGACGAAACGACCTGGCTGACCGTGCCGCCGACCATCGGCTGGCCGAGTTCGGCCGGCGCGGCATAGGACGGCGCGTCGCTCATCCGGCCGCGCATGTACGGGTCGAGCGACAACCAGACCGTGCGCAGCAGCACCTGGCCGGCGCCGGGCGTCGGCACCTCACCGGATTCGGTGCGGAAGTTGCCCGGCGTCGGCGCGCCGACCGGGCGCGAATTCAGGATGATCTGGCGGTTTGCGGTCTTGCTTTGCGGCATGTAAGCCTCCGTCAACAGGAATGGACGTGCTTCGTGGGCACGATCGGATCAGGGATGGACCAGCAGGAGACGCGCGCATGCGGCGGCGGCGCTCAGGCCGTCGCGACTGCATGCGTGCGGTTGAAACAATCGGGACAGCGTAACGCGGCGTGGCACGTTCGTCATGCGCATTGAGTAGACCAGTCGTCTAGAAAAAGGGTAAAACCAAGGCGCGCCGATGCGCGCCCGGGTTACGCCTGCGCTCCGCTCGGCTCGAGCGGCGGCAGGTTCAGCATGCGCCGCGTTTCGACCATCGCCCGTTCGAGCGGTTTGCGGTTGCGGTGAATCTTTTCCAGCAGCGTCGCGCCCAGCCACAGCTCGTAGAGGATCGCGGCCGTATGCGACGGATCGGCGACCGCGCTCAGCGAGCCGTCGGCCAGCCCGGCCTCGATGCTACCTGCGAGCCGCTCGATGATCTGGCTCGTGCCGTGCCGCAGCACCGCGCGCATCGCTTCCGACAGATCCGACACTTCCGCGCCGAGCTTCACCGCGAGGCACTTGCCTTCCGGATCGTCCGCGCATTGCGTGTGCAGCCAGTTGCTCCAGTACGTCATCAGGCGCTCGGCTCCCGTGCCGGCCTGGTGCTTGAACAGGTTGTCGAGATGCGCGAGATAGCCGTCGAAATACGATTCGAGCAGCGCTTCGCCGAATGCCTCTTTCGAGCCGAAGTAATGGTAGAACGAGCCCTTCGGGATGCCCGCCGCAGCGAGAATCTCGTTCAGACCGACCGCCGAAAACCCCTTGTGGAGCATGATCGGCTTGGCGATGTTCAGGATGTGCTGGCGGACTTCCGCGCCTGAAGATGCATTCATGATGGCGTATGGTAGCAACGATTAGACCGGTCGTCTAGTAACGTCGATCCGGTATGTTGAGCGGCACTTTACCCGATCCCCGCCGGGCCCCCAAAACGTTGCGCCGGCATGCCTCGCTCCTCTCCCGCCCTGGCGAGTGCACGGCGTCACACGCACGACTCGGTTTCGTCGCGGGCGTTTCATCGATCTCCCGCATAAATACGCGCGGCGCACATGCCGGCAATCGCAGCATTACGACCGGCATTGCACACGTGTGCAATGCGCCGGATCGTCGTTGCCGCCTCCCGAACCCGTGACCAGGAACGCCCATGACCGCTTCGAAACCCGAACGCCCGTCCGCGCCGAACCGCCGGCGCTTCATCCAGCGCGGCGCCGCGCTGACCCTGTCGCCGCTCGTCGGCACATTGGCCGCCTGTGGCGGCGACGGCAACCCGACGTCCGCGTCGTCATTCGCCGCCGCCGGCGCCGCGGATGCATCCACGCGCAACTACGGGATCGCCGACCGCTCGATCACGATCAACGTCGTCAATGCGATCCCGTCGACGGCACTCGCGTACGGTAATGCGGCAAGCCAGAGCGGCTCGCTGCCGCAGGCGTCGCAAGCGCAGATTTCGACCGGGCAATCGACCGCCGTCAGCGCGTCGAACAGCTGGGGCGATTGCACGGGATCGTTCAGCCTTGCCGGCGGCGACGCGTCGTTTGCGATCGCGTACACGCATCCGTTCGGGTCGCAACCGACCACCGTGAGCGTCACGCCGTCGGCCGGCTACGTGTCGGGCGCCGACGCCGCCACGTTTCCCGGTCACGATTCGGTCGCGAATCTCACGCTGTATCGCGGTGTCGCGACCGCAAACGGGGCGTGGGTCGTCCCGCTTGCGCAGCTCGCGACGCCGCCGGCCAACAACTGCCAGGATTTCGCGAACAGCATGTTCGGCAGCAACGTGCGTACGGCTGCGGCAATCCAGTCCGCGTACCAAAGCACGGGCCCGCTCGGCTACGTGCCGCCCGCCGACTTCACCGGCGGCCAGCTCGCGGGCTTCGTCGCCCAATGGGTGCAGCGCTGGCAAAACGGCGCCGCGTATGGCGTGCTGCCCGCAGCCGATGCGCAGCTCATCGATGCGCTGAACCAGTACGTGTCCGGTGCATCGAACGCCGGCCCGCTGACGATGTGGGTGCCGCAGATCGCGTGGCAGGCCGGTACCGATCCGGCGGTGTTCGCGCTGACGGGGTATCGCGCGTTTCCGTTCGTCGATGCGCAGGGCAACTGGAACGCGGGCACGCTGTCCGCGTTCCTGACGCTGCTGGCGGCCGGTTCGCATATCGTCGCGATCAGCGCGACGAGCGACCTGCCGGCGGGCGTCACGATGCAGGCGTTCGACAGCTTCATGGGCGCGAGCGCGCTGACGACGTCGACCGATATCGGCAACTCGCATTACGCGTCGGTCCTGAACACGACCGGCCGCTATTACCTGAGCGTCGGCAGCGATTTCGCGCCGGCGAACTGCGGGCTGATCCTGTCGTTCCTGTACGGGCGCACGGTGAACAACCTGCTCGCGGGTGCCGGCACGTACAACACGTTTATCCAGCTCGAAGGCTGGCAGGCCGGTGGGTCGCGGCACAACGCCGACTATGCGACGTATCAGCAGACGCTGTGGAACATCTCGACGTATGGTGCGTCCGCGTATAGCGAGAAGCGCGCGACGTCGATCTTCCTTGCGCCCGCGGGGTGGACGCCGCAGGTCTACCAGACGACGCGGATGATGCCGTACGTCGGCGCGTATGCGCAGTCGAATGGCTCGCCGCAGGGTTGGCTGAACACGTCGCTCGTCACGATTCCGGCGGATGCGCCGGCGCTGCCGTCGCGGTATGTGTCGAGTTGATTTGGTTGGGTGGGTGGGCGAGTGGTTGGGGGTGTAGCGGTATCGCTGCCTGCTTACCCACTTGCTCGCTTACGGGCTTCGCGCGCGCGTCACCATCGGCTGACGCACGCGTGCGGTTTTGCCGTCAGCGCGGCGCTTCGTCGGCGCGCTTGCGCGTGCGCGCGCGCCGCTCATCCCGTTGCGCGGCGGGCGCAGCCTTCGCGCCCCGCAACGGTGCCCGACGCGCGAGCACCGTCATTTCCCGTCGCAGCGCATCGAGTTCCTTGCCGCGCGCCACATCGGTCGCCTGCGCGCCGTCGAGCTGCCCCTGGAGCATGCCGCATCGATGCAGCGCGTCGCCGAGTTGCGCCTGCAGCGCGGCCACGTCCTTGCGCTGCTGCGCATCGCGCTGCTCCGTGCGGGATGCCGACGCATCGAGTTCCTTTTGCAGCCGAGCGGCCGCGAGGCGCTCACGATCGATTTCCTGAAGCGCCCGCTTCTCCGACGCGCGCAGGCGCTCCTCGGCCCGGCCGGCGTCGTCGCGCAGCCGGTCGAGCTGGGTGGTGAAATCCGCGCGTGCCTGCGCGAGTGCGCGATCGCCTTCCGCGTTGTCGGCCGTGAGGCGTTCGATATCGGCTTGCAGCGCCTGCCGCGATGCGTCGTCCGCCGCCCTCGCCTGTTCCAGTTCCTGAATGCGCACCTGCGCGGCCAGCAGCGCGGCCGTGCGTTGCTCCAATGCAGTTTCGGTGCGGGCCAGTTCAGCCTGCAGCGCCGCCACTTCCGCCCGCGCCGCCACCCACTCGGCTTCGACCTCTGCGCGCAGGGCATCGAGCGCGGCGGCCGCGGCGGCGCTCGACCGATTCCATAGCGCAGCCACCAGCTCCCCGGCGGCCGCCTGCAGATCGGCTGGCAAGTCGGGATGCTCGATGCGGACACGACTCTTCTCCCGCAGCTCTGCCCAGAACTCGCCGAGGACGGCCGTCGGCGTGCTCATGCTGCCCTTGCGGACGAGCTGGTACAGACGGTTCGCGGTGGGTGTGATGCCGAAGCGGAAGAACAGCAGCGCGCAGGCTTCGCGATACAGCTCGCGGGTTTTCGGGAATTCGGCCTTGAGGCGCTCGATTTCGGCGGTCAGGCGGGATTCGTCGGCAGCGAGATCGGACATGGCGAGGTTGGGTTGATGATTTCGTCAATAATATAACGTAAACCGTTAAATATCCAATTAAACAAGCCGTGTGATTTGACATTATTTCTATAATGTCGAGATTGGCGTGTGGATCGCCAGTCACGCTGGTTGTCGTCGTGCCCGATTGTTCATACGCTTATGGATCACTCCCGCCTGGAGACCCGAAATGGTGGACTTCAGATTGAACGTGCCGATGGTCGATCAGAGTGGCGTAAAGAAGACCAAGTCAGGATCCAAAGCACTGAACAACGCATGCTGGTATGCGGCGGCGTGCATGGTGTCGTACTTCCACCGCCCCGGGCCGCGTCTGGGTATTCCGGCGCTCTGGCAGGCAGACCAGGGGCTTCCCCCGTCGAGGATCCCTGACTTGTGCGCGGCCGAAGGACTCGTGGCGCTCAATCAGCCCACGGTCATTACGCCCGAGTGGCTGGCCGCGGTCCTGAAGGACTTCGGTCCGATCTGGGCTGCGGGGCATTTCCTGGACAGGCCTGGCCAGCCTGAAATCGGTCACGTGATCGTCATCACGGGGATCAAGCAACGCACCGTTCATTACAACGACCCGGAGGGGCCGCCCGCGCGCACGATGCTTCTGGCGACACTCGACACCGGACGGTGGAAACCCGACGGACTGCTGGTGAAGGGGCCGCACCGCTATTGAGTCCATTGCGGGCGTCCCTCCACCCTCCCGGCAATAACGCCCCAGCAACCGTCTCCGAAAACCGTCAACATGGCGCAATTGAAAGCCGGTTGCGCTGCCTTGCCGTGTCGTCGGCATTCATCCGGTGCGTCCGTCAAGCAAACAGAACAACAAGGAGCCCGCGTTGCGCACATTCCGGATCGGCTTCCGTGGCTTGTTCGTCAAGCTCGTGCCGACGTTCATCGTCGTGGGGTTCGTGGCGATGGTGCTGTCGTCGCTGCTGACGAGCGTGCTGTGGCGCGCGCATGCCGAAAGCGACATCCGACGGTTTCTCGGCAACCTCGACCGTCCTGCGCTGGCCGCCGCGACCGGTGCCGTCGACTGGCGCGACCCGATTGCGTGCCGTGCGGCGGCCGACGCACTGTTCTGGCAGATCGCGCGGGTCGGCGCGCGTGACGTGATGGATTTCGCGCCGATGATGGGTTTCTTCGGCACCGGGCGACTGCAGGTGCGCATTGCGCGACCGGATGGCGCCGGATGCGCGACCGCGCCGGCCGCGTCGCCGCTGCTGTCCGACGCGTTCGCAACTACCCCGGCCGATCCGGCCGCGCCCGACACGATGCTGCGCCGCGACGGCGACTGGGCCATCGTCACGCCCGTCGCGCTGGCGGGCGGCGCCATCGCGCGGATCGGCGTCCATTACTGGCCAGGCTGGCAACTGCACTACGAGATCGCGGACGATGCGTCGGCGTACGACCTGATACGCACCCTGCTGTATCTCGGCGCGATGGGCGCGAGCTTCGCCGGGCTGCTGGTCTGGTTGCTGGTGCGGCGCGTGCGGCGGATGACGGCCGCCGCCGATCGCTGGGCGGCCGGCGACCTGTCGGCGCGGATCGCCGATGCGTCTCGCGACGAGCTCGGCGAACTGGCCGCGCATTTCAACCGGATGGCCGATGCGCTCGCGCGTGCTTTCGGGATGCAGAAGGCGCTCGCGGTGTCGGTCGAGCGCACGCGGATCGCGCGCGACCTGCACGACACCGCGAAGCAGCGCAGCTTCGTGCTCGGCCTCAAGCTGACCGAGCTGGAGTACGAGGCGCAGCGCCACCCCGACCTGTTGCCGACGGTCGGCGCGGCGCGGCGTCTGGCCGATCATCTTCAGCAGGATCTCGACAACGTGGTGACCGGCTTCAGCCTGCCCGCGATTGCCGAGGACGGGCTGCGTGCGGCCGTTTCGCAGGCGGTGCACGACCTGCTGGCCGGCTCGGGCATCGATTGGTCGCTCGATCTGCCGGAACGTGCTGCGCACACGCTCGACGCTCACCCGTCGGCCGCGCACGAACTGCTGATGATCACCCACGAGGCCGCCGCGAATGCGTTGCGCCATAGCGGCTGCCGTCGTATCGACATCGCGTGCGAACCGGGCGACGCCGTGCGTGCGCCCTCCGGCGCAGCGTCGTCGCGCTGGCGCTGGGTCGTGCGCGACGACGGCAGCGGCTTCGACCCGGCTGCCGTGCCGACCGGCATGGGGCTCGGCAACCTGCGCTGGCGCGCCGATGCGCTACCCGGCGGCATGCTCGACATCGCGTCGGGCGCGGACGGCACGCGCGTGACCGTTCATTTCCATCCGATGGAGACGGCATGACCACCATCCTGATTGCCGACGACCACGCGGTCGTGCGCGAAGGCATCCGCGGGCTGTTGCGGCTCGATGCGTCGTTCGAGATCGTCGCGGAAACGGACGACGGCGCGTCGACGATCGAGCAGGTACGCACGCATCGTCCCGACGTGCTGCTGCTCGACCTGATGATGCCCGGCATGGGCCACACCGGCGTGCCGGCCGTGATTCGTGCGATCCGGGCGGCCAGCGCCGATACGCACATCATGGTGCTGACTTCGTCGGACGACGATGCGCTCGCGCTCGCCGCGATCGACGCCGGCGCCGATTCGTTCCTGCTGAAATCGATGCGCGGCGAGCGTCTGCTGCAGGCGATCCATGCGGCCGTCCACGGCGAACCCACCCTTCACCCCGGCATCGCGCAGCGCATGATCGGCGCGTGGCGCAAGCCGCCGCGCAGCCCGTTCGCCGGGCTGACCGCGCGCGAACTGGAGGTGCTGCGCTGCCTGGCCGAAGGCGGCAGCAATGCGCGCATCGCCGCGACGCTCGGCATTACGGAAAAGACCGTGAAGACGCATCTCGGCAACGTGATGTCGAAGCTGCATCTGTCCGACCGCACGCAGGCCGTCGCGCTCGCGTGGCGGGAAGGACTGATGGCGCCGAAGCCCTGACATCCGCTGCCGGCGGCGCGTCGGCAGTACGCCCCGCCACGCATTCCAGCGTCGCGCACCGGCCCGGGCGATACGCACCGTCTGCGACTTTGGAGTAGCGCGCCGTTTAATTTGACCCGAGCCGCCGTTTAATTTGACCCAGCAATTCATGGGGAAAAATCCCGGAAAGACAACAGGCCGGGGGGAAACCTCCAACCGGCCTGCAACACCACTTTGAAGCACCCTCAAAACCAGTTTGAGGGGCACCAAAACTCAGATCACGATCCCTCGCCGCGAGCAGTACCCTTTCCAGAACTGGTACAGGGTCGTCAGCTCATGATCGGTAATGCAGCGGGACATCCCGATCGCAGAGACAAACTCAGACTTGCCTTCCCACTCGCCGGCCGCGTAGCCCGCTCCAATGCGAAAGGTTCCGCCGAGATCGAGGGCGCGGGGTTCCGGACCCGATGTGAACGAATGGCCGGTCGTGAGGTTGTTCACACGATGCACCTTGGCCGACGAGTCGAACCGCCCACAGAGAAACTGATAGACACCAAGTCCCTGATCGTTTTCGAGGCTCACGCCCGCGAAAATTGACGCGTTCCCGTCCGTCACTGCTCGCTCGAAAACGACGGTCTTCAGCCCATCGTTGTCAGGCCCCGGTTCAGGCACGGTATACAAGCTCGCACCGATCGTCGTGCCGGAATGGGCAAGGGACACCGATCGATAGTTCGAGATGAGCACGTGGCCTACCATTTCCAGCGGCCGAGCGATAGCGATAAACGTCAGGTCGGTCGAGTCGGCCATCTCGGTCTGCAGAAATGCGCTGGAACCAGTCAGGACGATGCTGTCCTCGTTCACGGTCGGCGATCCGACTGGAGCGAGTGCCGGCTTGTTGGCCGCGAAATTTCGGCTGCTCGCCGTCAGATCGCCCCCGAATACGCCGACGAACTCAAGGCCAGCGTCCGAAATTGGAAAAATCATCCCTTTGGCGTTGGCTCGGTAGGATGCTTGGTCGTCGCGAAGAAGAATGCCCATTTGTACCTCGATCAGTTCGTTAGTAGGTGGTGTCAGGCGTGATGCTGAATGCGATACACCAGTTGCTCAGCGGGTATGGCTTGCCGACAAGCGCCTGCACGTTGGCTTCGGGATAGAAGCCTCGTCCGGCTTCGTACTCGTAGTTGTCAGGGGCAATCGTCGCATCGGAGTCGCACAAGCATCCGTTGCCCCAGTGATAAGTCTTGTCGGCGTAGCGAACCTTGACCTGCCCGACGAAATCGCGGGTGCACACGAGTTCCACGATGGTGTCGAGTACGATGCGCGCCTCCGAAATCGGCACGCGACCGTTGTCGTCGAGCACGGTGAAGCCTTTGTCTGCATAGTCCTGTGCCGCCGACACCACGTACGGGAGGGAAAATCGCAGAGGCGGCTCCGGAACGTGGAAATCGATCGAGACGACGCGGCCAGTAACGATCGCACGACGCGGTGATAGCGGCCGCCAGTCTTGCCGCATCTCGACGATCCGATGAATCACCTTCCCGAGCTGGAGCCCGAACCATCGCGATCCGTTTGAGTCCAGATGGCCGTTCTTATCGGTGAATGGATACACGGGCGTAGCGAGATAGCACCCGGGATTCTCCAGACTGAACTCCCATTGGGCCATACCGATGGCAAGGTCATTTTCGTCGCGGGTATAGCCAGCGCCCGTCTGATACGTAATGAACGTAGGCTGCACATTCTGAGCAGCGATCCCGGTCACACAATCGGCTTGGAAATCTCTTCGGAGTTGCGCCAGCTTTGCTTTGTAGCCCTCTTTCGTCGTGTCCCCACCGATAGCCGGATCGTAATTCCACTCGCCTTGAATCCAGATGAATGCGCCGATCCCGTAGGTTTTGCCAGCGGCCGTCGCGTTGTCACGCGCCAGCTGGACGGCACCGACCAGGCGCCGCCACAGATCCGGTTCTGCGCCTTTCGAAAGCGCCTCGATGGTACGGCCGCCAACACCAGAAGACGTCGCGACGAAGTACCGGCTGGCGTCGTCCAGCTTGCCGACACGCTGATTGTGCAAGTGCTTCGCAAAATTGACGGCGCCCACGGCCGGCGACTCCCCACGGGCCATATTTCCACGCGGCAGCGCTGCGACCTGGGCATCCGACAACAATGCGCCGGTCGACTCATCTTGAACAACGGCAATGAGCGGCTGGAACGCAGGATTGCCGCCCACCGGGTCAAAAGCACCGGTATCCGTGACCGGCCGAACAGAGCCACCAACCATGACATTGCTTGCGTATCGACTCACGCGCGACAGCGCGGGCCATGTCTCGTACGACGCCTCAAGACTCTGGCCGTAAAAGGCGATGTGGTTGTAGTCCCATGCCCACGGGCAAACAATCGAATTGAGCGTGGATTTCACGGCCGCGCTCAACGCCAGATTTCGGCTGTTGCGTGCACCGTACACTTCGTTGTCTCGGTCGACACGTCCTTGCCCGATCGCGTTGCCAGCCGGATCCAGCAATTCGACATAGAAGCCCTCCGAGTCGACTACCCGCACGCCATCAGCCCGCCCGGTTTCTAGTGCACCAGGCAGTTTGCCGTCATCGCCAACAACGTCGATCCAGAAGCCATCCGCATCGACCATACGCAACGCGGCTTCGGTGCCGGACTCCAGGCCAAAGGTGTCATTGGCCAGTACGCGCGGGCCAAGGCGCAGTCCCGGCGTCTCCAGCGTTCCGTCTTGCAACATCTGCACAAACACAAAGCCGTCGACGTCCGCGACCTGCAGCACGACCGTTTGACTCTCGGCCGTCGCCAGCCGATTCTGCAAATCCTCGATCGTGGCCTGCGACGGGTAATCCGACATGACCCAACTACCCGTGCCACTTTCGCCGACCTTGCGAAAATACGAGTTGTTCGCGGGATCAGCGTCGTTCGTAACCAAGGCGATAGTGTTGTCGGGATACGCCAGATTGGCGTCCATCTCGGCGCGCGTCGGAAAGCCGATCAGGCCCGCGACCTGCCCATCGGTCAGCGCCTCGATTGCTGCGGCGGTGGCCGGTGCATCGGCGAATAGCCGGCGAAGTGAGCGCAGGAGGCGTTGATAGGAGTCGGGATCGCCAGGGCTGAACTCCTTGCCGCTGATGCCGGCAGCCTTCAGCACCTCCATCAGCGACCAGATAAGCATGTTCAAATCGCGTCGGCTGATAACCGTCGCCGGGGTTTTCGCGTCCTGGTGCAGTCGCTGGCCGTTCGCAGCGACGCCGTAGTCGGGACTGGTGGTGTAATCCATGCGTGCCTCAGATTTTGATGAGTGCCGCGACGGCAACGTTGCGCATCCGCGTTTCGTTGCCGCCAGTCGAGGAGACAGAGATATCGTGACGGTGTGGTCCTACGCCCGTAATGAGGTGGTCGTGGTCTCCGACACCCGCAATGTCAGCGGAATCACCGGCACCAACGGCCTGTTCCGAGCCACTGTTTGTCGAGTCGCTACCCGTGATGGAGCCGACATATGGCGCTCTCAGCAAACGCGTGAACTCGCCGTTGTTGTGGTTGTGTGCGCCACCACCACCGGTTCGACGATCCGGTACTGCGCCCGCATCACTGCTGTTTGCTACGTGCCCGTGAGACTCGATGGCGCCGCCTTGCCACGAGCCAAGAGCGCGCGCCTGGTCGACGCCGCGGCCGTTGTCCCACAGGCGTAGCCCTTCGCCACGGACATCGGGCAACCGGAACTGATTGGCGTCGATGTCGCAGAACGCGTATACGCCGGGCGACCAGTTGGCGGCCGCGACGATAAGCCCGTTCTCCCCCGCCCAGTCGTACAGTCCGCGCAGATCGGTCTTCGACTTGGCCGAGCCGTCGGCTGCGACCGTTCCGCGTCGCGCGGCCGATCCGCTCAATACGAGCTGGCCGCAGTCGAGTGACCGGTAATAGTTTCGATCGGCAAGCCATTCCATCAGGCCGAATGCGGGCACATAGATCACCGGCTCGGCCCGCTGGGCCGGCGTCGCAGCGTAATAGCGAACCGCGCCTGTCATGTCTTCGCGAAGCGGAAACAGCTGCTTCAGCGCATTCAGGAACACGCTGTAGGTTTCCTCCGACGCCGGGTCGAACGACTTACCTTCCAGCGCTGCGGCTTTGATGACCTGCATCAGGCTCCAGATCACCATGTTCATGTCCGTGTCCTCAACTGCAGTCGGGACGGGCTTGCGGTCGTCATGCATCCGATTGCCGTTGTCGGCAATCGAATAGCTGTTGCTCTTCGTGTAATCCATCAGTCGATGTCCGGGACAAGTTCGATTTCAAAGCGTGACGGGACGATCCGCTTGAGCAGGCAATACAGGTCGTCCACCTCCGGCTGGCAAGCGACCAGGCGGTCGCCGACGCGGGCCTTGCCGACCCGTGCCTTACGGCACAGTCCAACCGGATACACATACAAAATGCCGTTGCGGCCAAGCCGATCGCCGACGCGGTTCTGGCCGACGCGGAACGGGTAATTCACCCAGATTTCGCACTCGTAGCCGGCCGCCGCGAGGTAGTTCGTCATCGCACCGATGCTGTCGGCCGAGCTGTCCGCGAACGTCAGGTCGAGGTCGCCGCGCAAGCGCGCCAACATGGCCGTGCGTCGTTCCTCTTCGTCCAGCTCGCGCGCGACGCACGAGTCCGGGAGGCCAAGCGCTTCCTCCCATTCCTCCAGGCGGGAACAGGTGCGATGTGGCATCCACTGCCGGATCGCGCGGTCGACGAACTCGTGATGCTCACGAAGCACCGCCGCCCACGCGCCCAGCCACGCCATGACAGCCGAGCGCCGATTGCGCGGGAACGCGAAGCCGGGCGGCAACAGGTGCATCAGGGCTTGCCAGAAGCGATCCACGGTCACTCCTGGAAGGCGACCGAGCGCAGCACGAGAATCTGGTTCGTGCCTGCGACAAGGAACCCGCCCGACGTCACGGGCGGCGAAATGAACTTGTGATCGAACTCGCCGGGCGCAGCGGACACTGCTTCGGTCAGGTGGGAGTGAACGATTCGGCCGGCCGGCGTGGCCTCGCGAAAGAACAGGTCTTTCAGCTCCAGCGTCACCGCTTGCCGCACGGCCAACGTGTCGGGATCGATCTGCAGCACGACGTCGACGAAGACAGGCTCCGGGATGATCACGAACAGCTCGTCGGGCGGCCCGCGCCGTGAGTCGCGGATGTAGGCATAGACGGCATCACGCTGGGCAGCGGTCGGCAGGCCGTATTCGTTGTTGTCGGCCATGATGATGACGCCGGCCGAGCCGGGGCCACCGGGCGTGCGAACGCCCCACGCGCGCGTGATGCCTGGAACGGACAATGCCCAGCGCTCGTAATCGGTCGGCGCGCTGCCGCGCGGCGGATTCGCCAGGCGCTGGCTCAGCCGATAAACCGCCTCGGGATCGGTCTCCCGCTCGGTGCCGCCGCTCAGCCCGGCCGCACCGACCGTGAAGTCCGCGTCGATCCCGTCAACGGTTGCGATGAGCGACAGTGGTGTGCCAGCCGCGAGATTGCCGGCCGCGCCTGGCGTCGTACAGACCACGGTCGGAGTCAGCGTCTTGTCGGCCGCGACCACAGCATCGACGAGCACCGTGAATTCCAGCCCGGCACTGCTCTGCAGCGCCGTACCAGCTTTCAGGATTTCGCCGACGTCGCCGGAACCGATCAGCTTGCCCTGAGATACGCTCGCTTCCTTGCGCGGGATGCCGTAGGCAGTCAGCCAGTCATCGAGATATTCGTCGACGGCCTTGGTGGGGATCGCTTGCTTGGCAACGAAATCGCGCAGATATCGATACGCGCCGTGCACGCCGACACCCTGGACGAACGCCATTGCCTCGACGTTCGATCGCGCCAGCTCGATGTCGGCGGCCGCCAAGGTCGCGCCAGTCGATAACGCCGCGTCGACCAGCGCTTGCTGGAGCTGACGGCGTGCGTTGTCCTTCGCCTCCTGGATGGACGGGATGGTGACTTGAATGGGCGTGCTCATGATGTTTTCCGCAGGGTTGTGCCCCAGAGCACGTCGTATACGGGGCGGGTCGAGTCGGATTGCCAGATGCGCGGCCGCAGCGCGAGCCGGTCGGCGTTCTCACCCGTCCAGCTCGCATCGACTTCGAGCCGGCTGGCGATTTCCGTGCGCAGCATCCACTGCAGCGACTCGTATGCGGCGAATCGCGCACGCTCCAGGACGTCGACCGTGCTTTTCGTCACGTAGCAAAGCCACAGGTGCGATCCCCACTGGTCGGTAACGTCGCGCGGAGCGTCGGTGCTGGCGTTCACGAACTCGTCGCCACACCAGCCGCGTCGATCGGTCTGGTTGTGAGGCAGGATGGTGTCGGCGTCAGCGCGTCGATCGGAGAACAGAGACAGGATGACCGCCGTGCAAAGCGAGTCGTCCATTTCGAGCGCGCGCACCTCCAGCACTTCAATGAAGTGGCCGGGTGCGGCGCAAGGATTGGTGAAGTCGTGCCACGCGGCGCCGTTGACGCGGCCAGCTGCAATCACGCTCCAGTCGAACGGGATGCCGGTGTCTGCTGATGCTCGGGCGGTGGTCAGGATGTCGATCATGATGGCCTGCGTCTGTAGGCCCTCATGATCGGTTTAAAGCGGGTTTAAATCGTTGTGAAGCATTTCATAATCGACCGTTTTGCGTCAGCCAGCGACGCCACCGGACAGATCATTGCCGCGTTGCACGGCATCGTGTTGGTGGTCAACGAACTCCTGGCTGCCGATCTTCAGCGACTCGCCGATCTCGGCGCGGGTGCCGACCTGCAGCGCTTCACTCGTCGACATTTTCGGCGTCGTGACGGCCACGCCGTTCTTGCCGTTCAGCGTGATGTTGTCGGCGACGACGTCGAAATCGGTGCAGGTCACTGAAATCTTGCCGTTGTCGCTCAGCAAAATCTTGTGCCCATCCTTGTGCCATACGGCTACCTCGTACGCGTCGAGGCGCGGCCGGCTGTCGATACGATCCATGCGTAGCACGACAGTGTGACCGCCGGCCTCGATCACGAGCCCTTGACCGTCGCCCGGATTGCCGGCGAAGCCGTAATCCTGGTGCCGCTCCGCATCGTCGCGCGCATTCGTGTCGAACACGCGAACGCTCACGGTCTGCACCGGGCCTTCGCGGAGATTGCGGAACAACGCCCGCCGCAGCAAATTCAACAGATCCATCAGTTTGCTCCAGTCACTTCGAGCACGGCACCATCCTTGCCGCGCTTGTTCTTCGCCTTGCCGTGCTTCAGCTTCGTTTTGAGCGGTACCGTGTCATACGACTCGACCGGCCGCACGACCAGCTCAGTCACATCACCCTCCCGGACGTCGACGGTTGCCTTCGCCTCGCAGATCAGCCACTCGGTGCCGTCCAGGCCGGCGATGTCGTCATAGATCGGCACGCGTGTATTGACCTCCCACGGCAAGCCCTTCCAGGTCCAGCCCTCGACAACGTATTTCAGACCGTAGGCCATGCCGCGCCGCACGCGCATCGTGTGGTCGACCAGCCGTTGCATATCGGCCGGCGCGTTGTTCCCGTCCGCGTTGATGACCAGAGGCAGATACCGCTTCATCTCGGGATCACGCGCCTGCGCCTTCTGCTGGGTCGCGCGGCTGAATGCCTTGTGCACGTCACCGATGCTGCCGCCAACCTCCAGCTCGATCAGGCTTTTCTTGTGGACGACATTGCTTTGCCCGTAGCAAAAGTAGTCCGAGAACCGATCGGCATCCGTGCCGACGCTTTCCATGCTGATGACGTTGGCGCCGCGCACGATGGAGCCGTGGCTCTTCTTCAGCCCGGCCCGCGTGATGACGACACGCCCCTCGGCATCCGTCGTGATCAACACGCCACGGAGCCGCGCCGCGCGCGCCAGCACCGCGACCGCCTTCTCGCCGTGCTGAATCTTGAAATCCTGGATCGGCTCGCCGATGTCGGTTTCGACCTTCACCTCGATGCCGAACGGTTTGCAGATGTCTCGCGCGATCGTGTCGAGCCGAGCGTTGCGCCACTGGCCGCCCTGATGGATCGCCGAGCACGACACCAGATCGCCACTGTGGCTACGTCCCTCGATCTTCATGCCGCAATCGTCCCGGCGATAGAACGGCTCGGCCGCGAGCACGACGCCGCTCAGCACCAGCGTGTCGTTGATACGCACGCGGATCGTGTCCTGGCGCTTGATGTCGGGCGGGTTGCCCGGAATGAGCGACACCGGGATAGAGAAGCGGCTCGCGAGCGTTTCGAGCGAGCGCTCGACAGAAGAGGTAAGCCAGCCCTGGTAATCGCGGCCGTTGACGGTCACGAAAATCTTGGCGTCGTCTTTGGTGAATTTCTCGGCCATACGGATCAATCGTGATTGATCACGCGCAGCGCGACGCCGGGCGGCACGAGCAGCGGGTGACGGATATGCGGGTTCATCGCAAGGATTTCGTCGGCCCAGCTCACCGTGCCGAACATGCGATAGCTGATATAGAGCGCCGGCTGCCACGATTCCGGCGTATATGTCGTCAGGCGCGCGAGGTCACGCGATCGCGACTGCAGGTCGGTCAGGACAGCAGTCTGAAGCGCCACCAGGGCGTCGTGCGTGGTGACGTCGCCAACACCGCCGACCGGCTCGGCCGCGCTCGCGATCAGCAGCTCGTTGATCTGCTGGTTCAGGTCCGAGCGAAGCGCGACCGCCTGGTCATAGTTGTCCAGCTCGATCTGCGCAACCGCGCGCACGGCCATGATCGTCACCACGCCGTTGAAGAAGCCTTCCAGCGTCTTCAGCGCCTGGGCGACTTGCGTGCGGGTGGTCGTCTCGTATGGGCTGGGATCGGGCGTGAATGCTGCAGTGAGCTTCGCCTGATTGTTGTTCGGCACGAAGCCGGCCGACGCGTACGCAGCCGCGATCGACGGAGCGATGGCCTGCGGCGCGCTGCCGGCGTCGACGGTCAGGCTGCTCGTCGACGGCGCCTTCCAGAGATTCCGCGCTGCTGAGAACGCATCCCACGCCTGATTGGACGTGAGCGTTTCCGGGATCGCGAGCAGATCGGCGATCCGGCTGCCGAGCTGACCAGGAATCGCGGCCAGCTCGGTCAACGGGAACGTCACGTACTGGCTCACCAGCGAGTTGTACGTGTCGAATGCCCGATTCACGTACGAAATCCCGTCCCACAGCACATCGAGACCCGAGCGCATCCGGTCGAGCACGTTGTCGTGCGCCCACCCGGCGAGGTCGGACAGACTGAAGTTTGCGGCGAGCGAGTCGATCAGCGACTTCTCGGCCGTGTCGGCCGCGCTCGCCACCTGGTCTGACGTGTTGGTCGCGCCCGCCGGATATCGGCGTGCCTCGGCGCGAACGAACGTCAGGTCAAGGCGCGCGACGCCGCCCATGCTGGTCGGTGCCTCGCGAACCGTGTATTTGCCGTGCAGCCAGCAGCGCATGCTGCCGGCCGTGGGGTGGATCAGCACGCCGTCGCCTTTCAGGACGGCCCGCAGCTTGTCGAGCTGGTCGAGGTAGTCGTCGCCGATCACGTACGCGGAGAACTTGATTTCGTCCGCGCCTGCGCCCATCGAGAAGACGGTCGGCAAATCCTGAAACGGGTATTCCCGCAGTACCGTGTTCTCGCCGGCCGACCATTCGATCGAATCGACCTGGAACGGCACGTCGCGCCACGACGCGGTGCGAAGCTGGCCGAGCCAGTCGGAACGGCCCTTGTCGTCGATGATCGCCATTAGTTCGTTCCTCCAGGATTCGTCGCGCCCGGATCGAGCCGCAGCGCGCTCGGTTGTTGCAGAACCTGCGTGCTGGTCAGCACGCGATCATCGTGAACCGAGATGTTGATGCCGAGCAGCCCATTGCCGATTTCGACACGCTGCGGCTCGGACTGCATGCGCTTCAACATGTCGAGGCCGGCAGTCGGCTGCATCAGCGGATTCGTCATGTACGCGGGCGTGGTACGCAGAATGCTCAACCGATCCTGCATGTCCTGCGGCACCTGCACCTGGCCGCCCGACGCACTGGACAGCACGCCGGCCCGTTGCGACGGCAGCATGTTCATCCGCGACAGGGCATCGCCGGCCCACGTGGCGCCCAGATAGCCCACCGCGCCACCGATCGCACCGCCGAGCGGCACGGTAACGGGCGCAAACGGACCACCGAATGCACCGAGCGCCGCGCCGGCTTGAGCGCCGGCCCAGCCACCTGCAACGCCTGCGGCGGCACGGCCGGCCGCGTTCACCTTCTCGGTGGGTGTCTTGCTGCTGTCGAGCAGCGTGGGTAGCAGGTCATATGCGGCAAGGCCGGCCGTGATCATCCACGGGGCGCTGGCGCCGAGCCGGCTCATCAGCCCACGCCCGGCGCCAGCAGCTGCAGCACCGCCTGCGGCCGCGCCAGCAGCGCCGCCGCCGGGAGTCGGCGCGGTCCAGCCCGGAACCTTGTTCACGACATAGACGGGCACCGGGCCGGCCCCGAAACCGCCGAGACCGCCACCACCTGGCGTGCCTGGCGCGCCCGCGCGGCCACGGTTCAGCAGGAATGCGGCGAGTGCGCCGCCAGCGCCGGCCGCCGTTGCGACGCCTACAGCCTGGCCGAAACCAGTCAACGCCGTCGTCACGGCGGGGAATGCTTGTGCCAGTTGCGTCGCGCTGGTCAGCACCGACTTCAGCGGACCATCGATCTGCTCGAACACGCGACTACGCGATATGTCGGCTTCGTTGGCCAGTTGCTGTGCTTTGTAACCTGCGCGATTCGAGATGCCAGCGAAGTTCGAGTCGACAGCCTGTCCGGTATCGGCATGCACCTTCCCCAATACATCCTTCACGTACGCCTTGTTTTGCATGACGCCGACGAGTGCCATCAGTGCCTCGCGATCCTGAATTACCTGGCCGATCGCAGAGCCCTGAAGAATCGAAGCCATCGCCTGAAGCGTCGCCTTTTTCTGTTCCCCTTGCTCGGAAGCTGCGCGATTGCGGAGCGAAACGAAACTCTTATCCTTGGCGGCGATCTGCTCAGAAAAATCAACGAACGCAGCAATACCGTCGATGCCCCGCTCACGGGCACGCGCGAGCGATTTCGGTAAATTGACACCGAGGCGAGCAAAATCTTTCTCGGTATCTGCCGAATTGATTTTGAGGATCAGGTTCTTCAGGTTGTTTCCGGCAGCATCCGTGCTGCCTGCGGTCATCATCGACGCCTGTGCATATGACACGAGCCGTTCAAAGTCACCCATACCGCGCATGCCAAGCTTATCGCTCGATGCCGCCATGAGTTCCGGAAGCCAGCGTGCCATGTCCTTCAGCTCGAAGCCGCCTTCCTGGCCGGCGACAACGGCCTTCGAAATCGCTTGGCCGATGTTTGATTCGGTAAGCCCGTAGTTGCGCAAGCCAGCAATCGCGATGTTCCCGATATCGGTGACATCTGCGTCTCCAGCGGTCGCCCCACGCTGCAGATCTGGCAGCATCGCCTTCGCCGCGTCGATTTTGACGACACCGGAAGAAATGACTTTGTTTAGTGCTTCGGCAGCGGTGTCACGAGTGCCGCCACCGCGTTGCACAGCATCGTTGATCGTTGCTTCCAGCTCTTTCATGCCGAGCATTCGGCCAGCAAGGTTGCGATCGCCATAGGCGACGTTGGCCATGTTGGCCAGCCGCATATCGAACTCGACCGGGCGTTTCAGCGTAGCGACAGCAGCTGCACCACCTGCAGCCGTCCCGGCCGCAATCGTGCCGGCCGTCTGCCCGGCGCGCGCCAACACCGCCGCCATGCGATCGGCGTCGCGGCGGATATCGTTCATCCGGCGCGCCACGCTGCCGAGGTAGCGAAACGTTCGGTCGAGCGACGACGAGCTGCCCAACCGGGCGAGCGCGCTGTCGGCACGCTGCGTTGCCGCCGTAACGCTGCCGAGCGCCCCGGTGGTTCGATTCGCCGCGGTCGTCACGTTGTTCAAGCCGGACTGCATCTTGCGCGCATCCGCGTCGACCTTGCTGGCGTTGGTCTTCGCACCGATTTTCTCGATGGACTTCTCGGTCTTCTGCGCTGCCTTGTCCGTGTTCGTCAGTGCGGTCGTCTGACGCTTGCTGGCCTGCTCGACGGCGCGCGCATTCTCGGCCGCGCGCCGCTTCAAATCGCCGGTCAGGTTGATGATGTACCGCAGAGTCATGCTGCTCATCGTCTCTTCCTCGCTTCAGCGCGCTGGGCCTTATGCAGTCGTTCCAGGTCAGCGGCTTGCGCCATCAGCTGCACCTTGGGCATCTCGCGCAGCGAAGTCAGCGAGCATCGAAGGGCCAGACTGAGTTGCCGCGCCAGCATCTCCCAGTTCTGCAGCCTGGCCCTCGGATCGCGGGCCGGCGTTCTCCGGGTTGGTCGAGTCGGCGAGCATCGAATCGAACGCATCCTTCGTGATCAGCCCGTGGCGATACTGGGCGGCCAAATCCACCAGCACGCAGCGCTCTTCGATTCGGGCGAGGTCGAGGGGCGACAAGCGCCCGAACATCTCCAGCGTCAGCAGCTCGAGCTGGATGTCGTCCAGGCCGGCGCACTGGAAGCGTTCGCAATGCCGCATCGTCAGCGCGATGCGATACAGCTCGTCCGACACCAACAGCGTCGGCTTGCCTTTCACGTCGACGACGCGCTCGGCCAGCTGCATCGCGACATACTCGTCCGCAACCGTCGTCTCGCGAAGGCGCACGGTGCGATAGCGCACCTCTTTGTCGCCGACCTGCGAACGCAGGCCGTCGACCAGCGTGATGACGTGAATGTCCTGTTTGTTCATGGTGGGAATCTCAGAAATGGTAGGTCTGAATGCGCCGAAGGCAGGAAAAATCCTGCCTCCGGGGTGAGATGTCAGCGGATCGTTACAGCCACTGGAACGGTGTGAGCACCGCGAACTGGACGTCGACCGGCCCGGTGCCGATCTCGCCCATGCTCATGAACGAGCACTTGCCGGCCCGCACGCGCCGACCGGTATGCAGGTTCGTCATCACGATCTGGGCCTCGCAGACCTTGCTGACGTCATCTGGCGTCTTCGCGCCCGTGAACTGCAGCTTCATCTTGATGAGGCGCTGCACGCGCTTGCGCGTCGTGTAGTCCTGGCCGTTTGAGGATGGCGAGATGTCACGCTCGAAGCCAGCCGCGCCCTCGATCGTCGCGCTGTCGTCGGTGAACGGCCATTCCTCGCCGTCGACGGTGAAGCTGTCCACCCGGAAAAGTTCGCTATCGCAAGCCATGTTTCACTCCGTTGAATATCGAAAAATGCGGAAAACGCTGACCGATCAGACGTGGCCGGCGACGAACTCGCTCGTGATTTCCGTCTGGTAGTGCTGCGTGACAAGCACGGGCTGGTCGATGATCTTCAGCTTGCCGTTCGTGCCGTCGACCTCGACCTGCATCGTCTGCTTGTAGTACTCCATGTTCTGGAACAGGCCGGCCGAGATGAACTGCTCGTAGTTGTTGAGCATGATGTCGGTGCCCAGCGAGGCGGTCATGATCTTCTGGCCGGGGATCGGATCGACCATGTACTCCGCCAGCTTGTAGCCGCGATAGCGTGTCTGGAACACGTTCACGGTGAACCAGCGGAAGTACGACAGCGTCTTGACCCAGTTCAGATTGCGCCAGCTCTTGTCGTTGGCGCCGCCCGAGTTCTTCGTGTAGTTCGTCACCATACGCAGAATGCTGGCGGTGCCGTCTTCCATCGACTCCAGCACAGACCCACCCGCGACGAGCATGTTGTTGCGCTGCTCGACCTCCCAGTCATCCTCAAGACGCGCGGCCACGTAGCCGGTCAGCGCCACGCCCGTGAACGGCAATGCCGGGTCGGTGGCGCAATGGCTCTCAATGGCGGCAGCAGCGGCCGCTGCGGTCTCCCACGGGTTGGTCAGGTCGCGCGTGACGCAGATCGTGTGGCACATCGGACTGTTGCGCGGCGACAGCCATGCGGACACTTCGCCTTCGGTGCCGCGTACGACGGTCACGGCCTGGCCGTCCTTCATGTTGTCGAACTCCCAGCGGCGATTCAGCTCTTCCTCCAGGATGCCCATGTTCGTGCTGTCGGTGTACGGCATCGCATACTCGGTCGGCGCGATCCCCTTGATGGCGGGAATGACCGGCGTGATGTCCGGATTCACCGCGCCACCGGAGAACGGCGTGATCGTCAGGCCGACGCCGAGCGGCACCGAGTCGTCGGCGTAGTACGTGCCGCGCATGTCGATGCTGTTGCCCGTCGCTCCCTTCCAGCGGCAGGTCAGTGCGATTTCACCAGCAGCAGCGCCGACGGCCGCCGTGACCGGAAGAGCAGGAATCGCGTTGATCGCGTTGACCATCTTCAGCGCGGCCGTTTGCGCGGTGTCGTTCACGGTGACGCCGATGCGTACGCGAGTGCCGCCGATATACAGCGGCAGCTCGCCGGCCGAATGTTCGCCGGCAATCGTGATCGTGGCCTTGCCCGTTGCTGCGATCGCGGTAGCGTCGTCGGCGACGATCACCACGTCGATCGGGATGCCCAGGTCGGCGTTGCTCTTCGCCATGCGCCACATCGCGAGCAGCATCGAACCTTCGCCCAGCAGCGCGATGGCGTCGGACTCGCTGGTGATGCGATGGCGCTTCGTGATGTCGACAACGGCGGGCGGATTGGCCTGGCCGATCAGCAGCACGCTACGCGGCATACCGACCAGGCCGCGAATCGCCTTGCTGGCATCGAATTTGTGTGCGACGAACGGCACGAGAAAGTTGACGGAAAGCAGGTTCGGCAGCATGTCGAATGTCCCTTAAATGGTCGTTGAAAGTGCGTTTGGCCCGTTATTGCGCGTCGGCCTGGCGGATCAGGTCTTCGTCGTCCAGCAGCCGCAGGATGCGCAGGTTGACGGTGGCCGGCGTCGCATCGGTTTCGCTGTAGACGCCGCCGAACTCGCGATTGACGACGTGGCGACCAGGGCCGGCCACGACCGTAATCAGCTGCCCCATGCGCGGCGCGGGCAGATTCGCGGAGCTGGGCTCCAGTCCGGCGACGTCGTAATCGGTTGCCACGTCGACCGTTGCATCGGAAGCGCCCGCGCCGGTCTTAGGTTTCACTGCCATATCTCACTCCCTTGATTTCATGCTCGACGATCAGATCGGGCAGTTCGCCCGGTGTGGTCTGCGGTGCGACGGTCGGATCGCTCGTGATGTCGACCACTTCCAGCTCCGGCAGATCGGCGGGTGTCGGAACGCCCTCGAACTCGGCTTCCTGCCACCACGCAACCATCCAGACCGTCAGCCCCTTGGCGTCAAGCTTCCGGTTGTAGAGGTTTTCGGCCATCAGCCCCTCGGGCCGACCGGTGCACTGTGGGTAGACCCATGACTGGAAAACCCGCGACAGCACTTCGGTGCGGACCATCGCGTCGCGCATGCGCTGCGGCCGCGTTGCGCTCTTCGTGACAATGAAGACCGCGAAGCGCGCTTCCCACACGTACTTGCTGCCCAGGTATTTGCCGCTGGCCGGCGACTTACGCCATCCCAGGCACGTCGTGAAAGCAGCCGGCGCCACAAACGACTTCAACGGCACCTCCTCTTCGTCGAACTGGCCGCCGTAGTCCTCGACCGTCTTGAACTGCGACCCCATGCGCGCCCGGATTTCATCCTTCATCGCGTCAAGGATCGTCGTGGACATCAGTGCGTGCGCCATCACATCATCCTCACGGCGTCGAGCAGCATGTCGCCGATCACGTCGGCGTCGCGCTCGTTCACACCAAGCACCGGCCGGGCATCGATATGCACCGAATGGCCGCGACCCGCATCGCCGCCTTCATGCTGGATGCGGGCATACACAACGTTGCTACCGATTTCGAGCCCACCGCTGACCAGGCGATAGACATAGCTCTTGTAGAGCCGGGTCGTATCGATCAGCGTCTTCCCACCACGCGCGGTCGCCGCGCGCGACTGCGGCATGGCCGAACCGTCCCAAAGCTGCTGATAGTCGAAACGATCCTGAATCTGACCGAGCATGTATTCGCCGATGTCCTGGCGAACACGATCGAACGTCGCGCCAGCGATCGCAGCCAGGTGACGACGGATCGAACTGTCGTCGAATGCCCATTGCACCGAAACGCCGTTCATTTCCCGTACCTATCCCAGTTGTAGGCGCTCGGCACCTTGCCCCACAGCACGCGGCGGCCGCTCGCGGCGGGCGGCGGCAGCAGCCGCACCTTGCCGGTCGAAACATCGCGCAGCCAATCGTTCCAGTACTTGCAGCGCTTTTCCTGCTGCTCGGTCGCGTTGTCCGGGTCGTCCTGCAGCGAACAGCGCGTGAGCGACAGGCAGCAGGTTTTCAGCGGCGTCTGGTCGATGTCAGCCTGGTCCAGCGGAAGCCGCACATTGGCGCGCAGATAGCCATCCATGAACCGGCTGGACTGCGCCAGCATGGAAGTCAGGCGGGCCATCGCCCGGTCGCACGTAGCACGCTCATCGTCGGTGCGATCAGGCGCGTACTCGCCAGCGACGCCTTCGCGCAGTAACTCGGGCGTGAGCAGCTCACTTTCCTCATCACGCAGCAGCTGACTGGTTTCTTCCAGGCCGAACTCCTGCACATACTCGGTCAGCGTGGCGTACGCGCTCATTTGCGGCCCTTCGCGGCAGCACCGCGCTTCGCTGCAGGCCGCGTCGAGCTGGTCTTCGCGGACTTCGTGATGGGGGGAACGACGGGGCTTTTCGCGGCTTCGCTCACCGGCTCTTTCGTGCCTTCGCCACCTTGCGGGGCGCCTTCACCCCCAGTCGACGTGCTCGACTGGGAAGCGTCCATCGCGGTGCCGGAATTTGCGTCGGCTTCGAGCTGCGAGCCGTCGCCGGCCGCTCGATTTCCGTCTGCGTCAGCGACTTCGCGCAGCACGCCGCTGCGCACCAGGTCGTCGACGTGATCGGGGTGCGCATCAACGAACGCACCCACAGCACGCGACTTGCGATGAATCCGAACGGGCTCCAGCACTTCATAGGTTTTCTCGCTCATGATTTCTCCTGCCTGCACCCGGCCGACGCCGCACATCCACGTCGGCCGGGGTCGCTGGCGCTCTCTCGCGGTTGTTATGCCGGCGTGACGACGTCTTTCAGGAAGAAACCCAGCTCCGGCGCGCAGACGACTTCCTTGACCGACTCGCCGACACGCACGCGGCGACCGCCGCGCAGGCCGATGCGATCGTCGAACTGGGCGCCCGCGATACGCGTGCCGTACTCGGCCGTGAAGCCGAACGTCACGTTCGCGCCGTCGACCACGCCGGCGACCTTGGCCGCCGCGGTGTCCTGGTACAGCAGCGACATGCCGCCGCTCCAGGCCGGCGCGATCTTGGCTTGCTGGCCCGGCTTCGACAGGTTCACGCGAGCGCGGCCGACCAGAATCTGGTCGATCTCCAGCAGCTCGGCGACCTGCTCGCGCGTGGCTGCGCCCTTGTCGCCAGCGTTGCCGTGAACTGCCTTCGCGATCACCGGATGCGTGCGCAGCGCGCGCCACTCCGACTGACCGAGCACCGCGACGTTCGGGCGCATGATCGGTCGGTCGAGCACGTCGAGCAGGAATTCCAGCGGATCGCTGTTCGGGTTGTCGAAACGATCGGTTGCCGAGACGTTCTCCGCATTGCCCTTGTATGTCGCCGGATCGAAGACCGTACGGGACACACGAATTTCGCGATCCAGCAGGATCAGGCCGGCCAGCATCTCGGTCGTGAGCGCTTCGAGACTCGTGTTGTTCGGCGCGTTGTCGATGTCGGTCTGCGGCAGCGGATGATCCAGGCCGTAGTCCTCGGTCTCGGCCTGCAGGCGCTCGCCGTTGAACTCGACCTGGTTGACCTGCGAGCGCCGGCCGACCTTCGTGTCCGGAACCGTGAACTGCTGGGCCGGCGGGTAGTACTGGTATGCGAACTGCGTCTTCGCGAGCGGCGACGTGCGCGGCAAAACCTGATCGGCGATCATCGCCTGGTTGCGCACGATCACTGCAATGGCGGTCAACTGCGGATCGATCGGAAACGGACTGGGCATGGATAGCTCCGGTAAAGAGTGATTCGAGAGGGTGGCCGGTTATCGTCGCGATCAGCGACCGATGAGGACCGAGCCGATGTCGCCGACAACGCCGCTCAGCAGCGCTTCGCCGATCGATGCGTCACCTGCGGCGGCCGGGATGGCGCGTCCCTGGGCGTCGGCCTTGATACGGTCGCCGCGCGTGACGGCCGCGCCGTACACCACCGGCGTCGGGCCAAGCAGCACGACGTCGATGCGCTCGCCTGCGGCAGCGCCAACATCGGTCGTGGCGCCCAGCAGCTTCTCGCCGGCCGCGCCGGTCGGCGCCGTTGCGTGATCGTCCGCATCGCCATATGCGGCGAGCAGATGCGCGCCCATCGCAGTGGCTGCAACGTAGTTCGAAATCAGGATGCGTTTGTTGGTCAGCATGTCGTTCCTCGGTCTGGGAGGTCTGGGAAAACGGTCAGTGGGCGTCGGTCTTGCTGACGTGCAACACGGCGTCGGCATACGACACCGTGATGCCCTTGGCGGCCTGGCCGGTCATGAACTCGCGCGCGGCATTGGCGATCGCCTGCGGGTCGCTGACGTCGGCCTGCGCATCGCCGGTGTCGCGCTGGCCGAGCTTCACGACCGGCGCGCGTGCCGACATGAACTCGGCGAACCACTGCGCGGGCGTCTTCTTCACGGTGCCGTTGCTGGCGGCGAATTCGAACGACTGGCCGCCGGCTTCAATCTGCGCCATGAACTCGGCCAGACCGGACTGTTCGGCGGGCAGCACGCGGCCTTCCTTGACCCAGCCTGCGATCTGCGTCGAGATGCGTTCGGCGCGGCGTTCGCTTTCGATGGAAGCAGCACGGGCATCGGCATCGGTGATGCGCTGGCTGAATTCAGCGGTTGCGGCTTCGCGGCCTTGGTTCATGCCTTCCTGGCGCGCGCGGTCCAGGTCTTGCTGCGTGATGGTCACGTCGTTACCTCCGGGGTGAGAAAAAGCGGAAGCTGCGACGACGGGCTCAACGTCGTTTGCCGCACGCGCAGCTTCTTCGATGGAATCGATCTGCCAGTTGGGCACCACGGCATCGGCCACGTCCTGGCCACGGTCGCCGATCAGCCATTCGCGAACGCCACGGAACAGGCGGGCAGCCGTTTCAAGCCCCCAACCGAGCTGCGTGACACCGGGCGCGGCGAACTCGAAAAACTCCTGGCCGTCCGCGAACTCGACCGGCCGCAGGCCGTCGATCGCAGGTGCGACCGCGCCGAGCCAGCCGACATGGCGCACGCGCCAGCCGCGCTGCTGGTCCTTGAACACAGAGACAGAGCGGTTGCGGTACGCGCCGGATTCGACGCCGGCTTCGAACTGCGGGTTGATGTCTTCGAAGCGCGCGAACAGCAGGTCGCCGTCGCGCTTCAGCTCGGCCGTCCAGGCATAGGCCGGATCGTTGTGCTTCGGATGACCGAGCACGGCGGGCGCCGCGCCCAGCGCGTGATTCGCGACCATCTGGTCGAGATCGGCGCGCGAGAAGCTGATCGGTCGCCCGTCAGCTGCAACATGGTTGCCGGCGCGAAACACCTCGATCCAGTTGGCGAGGCCCTTGGCTTGGGGAGAAGTGGTCTTGTCCATGCCTCGCAGTCTGCGGGGCGCGGATCAGGAAAAAATGGTGAACCATTTCACAAGCAAATGGTTCTCTGTGGCGATGTGGGAGGGAGACGGATTTAAACGGCCTAGGAGCCGTTGGCGGGGTCGGACGACCGTAGAGTCGTCCAACAGGTCATCAGCGGTTTTTGATGACGTTTCAGCGCTTTTTGAAAAGGGTCTGGCTGGAGGGGGCGGCGATCACTCGAACAGGTCGCCGCTGGACGGTTCTGCGGGATGCTCGCCGAGAATCTGGAACACGCGGCGCATCGTGTACCCGGTGCGGATCGCGATCTGGTCGACCGTGAGCCGTTCCATGCGGAGCTGGCGAACGATCTGGTGCCGCTGCTGGCGCGTCACGGCGTCCTTCTTCGGAAGCATGACAGTCTCGCCGCCGACGCGCTCGACCAGGGCAACGAACGCGACCTGGCCAATGTGCTCGACCAGCATGTGCTGCGGATCGACGCGCTTGGGCACCGACAGATATGCGCCGCCGCGCCAGTCGATCAGCGCGAACGCAGCCGCCTCACCAACGCAGTCGATGAGTTCGCGCAGCAGCTCGGGCAGCGCAGCACGGTTGATGAGGGGCGGCGTATTCATGCGGTCGTTTCGGCATCAGGTTGCACGCGAAGCAACCACTTCTTCGCAGCTTCGATCAGATACTGCAGCTGGTCGGCGCGGGCGAAGCGCAGCGCGGCAAGCGTCGGAATACGACCGGTCGCCCACGATTCCAGCGCTTCGGCCGTGTTCACCCGCACCGCGCCGCACGCCGCGAGCTGCGCCCACAACGCGGACAGCTTGCGCAGCTGCGGTTCGTTCCATGCACCAGCAGCGGCCTGCGGCTTCATCGAGTCGAGCAGCTTGTGCAGCCGTGCATGTGCCTCGCGACGTTGCTTGGCCGACAGCTCGGTGGCCGACCGCACGCCGAAGTGCGCCAGCAGCCAATCCTTGTACTGGTCTTCGCTCATGCCGGCCTTCATCGCCTTCAGGCGAACCATCTGGCTGTCGCGCTTCGACGGATCTGTGGAAAGCGCCATGTCAGCGGGCCTCCGCTTTACGTTGCAGGTGCTCGAGTAACACACGGGCCTGAGCGGCGTTCGCAAACATCGACGCGAGGTGCGGCTTGTTTTGCTCGACGTACGCGACGGCGGCTGCGAATGCCGCGTCCCGCGTGCGGCCCGTCCCGACCGGTGCGCCGGACAGCAGGTGCGTGACGGTCCAGCCGACGACGCGCCCCCAGGTGTCGCAGTCCGCGTGCATGCCGAACGAAGCGTCGGTGTACGGCAGTCGAATGCTATCGCCGCGCACGGTTTCCACTTCATCGCCGTCGACAACCTCATAGAAGATTTTCACGTCAGTCACAGTGTCACTCCCCGCGAGGCTTCGGTGGGTACGGTGCACACGAGCGGGTCGGCACCGAAGTAGATGCGAACGTGGCCGATACCCAAGCCGTCGAGCAGCATCGCCATGACGACCGCAGCGCCAACGGCAGACAGCGCGATCACGACGTAACGAACTGGCGTCATCGTGCCTCCTGCGCGACGAACAGCAACGATTCCAGTGCCGACACGTGCCGCTCGCCGGCAACGTGGCCCGCGCACACGCCGAGCGCGAATTCGACGGCGGCACGCTGGTCGCTGGCCAGATCGAGAGAGCGCTCCAGTTCGCGGTCAATGCACGTCAAGCAGACGTATCCGCCCATCCGGTCAACACGAAGTGGCGTGTGCTTCTGCTCGCCGCACGACGCGCATGCAGTCGCTTGCTTGGTCGCATAGGTGAACACTTCCACACTCGTCTCGTTGGCAGAGGAGGCGCGGGCTTCGTCTCGCTCGTTGACGAGGTCGCTGACGATCTCGACCGGCGAATCGTTCCAGTGGTAGCCGGGCGCCATCCGCGCAATCTGTTCGAGCAACGCATAGCCGATGTTCGCCATGTCGGCGATGGCGTGCTGTCCGTCCGGCTCGAAATCCAGATCGTCGATGCTGAACACCGGATCGCGCTCGGTCGTCTTGACCGGGTTTGCCGCGAGCAGATCGCCATGCCGCGGCCCGAGCAGCGACACGTCGTCGCCGCCGCAATGGCGGATCACCTGGCGCCACGTATCGTCGAGCGTGCGACGGTGCACGTTGATGAGCGGCCGGTTCTTCACTTCGGCTTCCCATCGCTCGACAGCCCAATCCAGCCACGCGTTCGGCGCTACTGCGGGCTGCTCGACAGGGGCCGCCAACAGGCCGATTGCCTGCTGCAGCACCGGGTATTGCCACGCTGGCAGATTCGGGTTCTCGCCAATGCGAAACAGGTCAGCGGCGACCTGCTGCGGCGAGTACGTGCCCGTCACGTTCCGTTCGTTCTTCGTCATGTTGGGTTCCTCGGCTGCATCATCAGTACCCGGCCACCACGCCGGATAGACGCCCGCTTGCGCGGGCGTTTCGCATCAGTTCACGGCGTCTTTCAGTGCCTTGCCGGGCTTGAACTTCACGGCCTTGCTGGCGGCGATCTGGATCGACTCGCCCGTCGCCGGATTGCGACCAGTGCGCGCTTCGCGCGCCGATACTCCGAAGGTGCCGAAGCCCGACAGCGCCACGTCGCCGTCTTCCTGCAGGCCGAGCTGGATTGCGTTCAGCACGGCTTCGACGGATTGAGCGGCTTGGGCCTTGGTCAGCTCGGCGTTCTTCGCCACGGCGTCGATGAGTTGCGACTTGTTCATGAGGTGGTTCTCCTGGTTGAGGTAGGTAGCCGCGAAGCGCTCGCGGCGGGCGTTACTGCAATCAAACGTACGACGGTGTGCGGTTCCAGCCGATCAGGTTTCCGGTGAACGGCAGGCCGTACCGGTCGGCGAAGTACGCCACCATGTCGCGCCAGCCGTCGAAGCCATCGGCGCGGGCCAGCGCTTCCGCGTCAGGCTCGTCCAGCAACCGAGCGCCGACAAACACCTGCGGCACGCGGTCGCCGAGCGGCGGCAGAATCTGGATGTCCGACACGTATTCGCAGACTTCCTGCGCGATGATCCGAGCACGTGGCGAGCGCTGCTCGACGTACATACGCAGCACGTCGCCGGGCTCCGGGTCTCGGCCGTCGGCACGTTTCGCTCGGATGGTGTGGGGCTTGTAGCCGCTGGCAATCAGCGGTTCGAACTGCAACTGGAAGTTGAGCAGGTGCATGGCCGGCCCCTCACAGCGACGCGAAGTCGAGACTGATGGGCGTGTACTGCTCGCTGCCCTCGACGCGCTCGTAGAAGCGCATGTACGTCTTCGTGCCGACGACCTGCACCGACTCGCCGATCGCCTGCATGGCGCGTTGCCACTTGTCATCCGTGATCTCCAGGCGGCGCAGCGCGAGCACGCCGCCCACGTTGATCTTGCCTTCCTTGTCCGTCTCGAACGCCTGCTGCACCAGCACCTGAATCTTCGGATCGCTTCCGCGCGCCCATTCGTTGATGCACTCATCGATGAGGGTCTTCGCCGCCTGCAGGCGCTCGTCGAACGACATGTTCTCCGCGCGCTGGATGACGACCTTCAGCGCACCATCAAACGAATGCAGCGTCACGTTGCCCTTGGCCCCACCGATCTTCACGTCGTACTTGTCGGCCGACAGCGAAATGAACGCGTTGGCGTCGCCGAACGCACGTTCCTTCAGCTTGCGCAGCGCAGCCTGCTGGGTCTTCACGGCGACGATCAGCTCGCGCACCAGGCCGTCACGCTCCAGGTCGATATCGCGGATCGTGGCTTCGGGCACCAGGTGGCCCCGCGCGTTCTTGCGGTAGCCGGCCGGGATGGTTTCAATCGTCTGTTCGGTCATGATGGGTTCCTTGGTTTCAGCTTCAGTTGTTGGCGGATGTGTGCGGGCATTTCGGCTTTCGGCAGCGTGGCGTCGACGTGTATCGGGCCGGGCTCGGGCGGCACTGGCGTTCGCCGCTCCTCGACCGTTCCCGTGCCGGACACGCCGCGCAGCTGCGCTTCTCGGGCATCCTCGGCTCGGCCGGCCGAGCGGGCGCTTCGGCTCGCCATCACCGAACGAAGCCAGCCGTGCGACTTCAGGGGCAAATCGAGCTTCCCGGCGTGCGCCTGGTCGACGGCGTATGCCAGTGCCGCCGCCCAGGTGTCGGTCGGTGCCGCGTACGTGGTCCCGTTCCAGCTCACCTGTGCCGCACGCATTTCGGGCACCAGCTCGCGCATCAGCGCAGCCATGCGGCCCCATGCCATTTGCGACTTGCGCGGTCCGAACAGGCCGAGATAGCGCAACAGCGGCTTGACCAGCGTTTCGCCGGCCGGATGGATGTCGGCGAGCGCCATCACGATGTCGCGCATGCTGTCGTCGGCCAGGATCACGTCCAGGCTCATGCGGGCGCGGCAGTTCGGGCAAACGACTTCAGGAAGCGGCATTGCTGCCTCCCGTACGCTCGACGGCGGTGTCCTGCAGGCGACGGTAGAGCGCGCGCCGCTGATTCGCATACGCGCCCTGGAGCAACGTGAAGTTCGTCTGCGTGCGGTCCAGCTCGCGCCGCATCCAGTCGAGGTCACGCGCCGCACGCCGCTCGTCGCGATCGATGCGGCGCAGCTGGCACTGCGTGCGAACGCGCACGACCAGGCGGCGCAACTCGGCGCGCACGCGACGCAGGCCCGACAGAAGCTCGGCCAGCACCGGCCCGGCAGTCAGGTTGGACAGGCGCTTCATGCCGTCACCTCGCTGGCCGTACGCGGCTGGAACGTCAGCCAGGCAGAGAACGCAGCGGCTTCGCCGGAAGGCGCACCGTTCGCGAGTGCGTCGAGGAACGGCCGCGCATAGTGGCCCGTCGCCCGCACGGTCGTGCGGCCGGCTGTGTGACGGATGGTGATGTGGGAATCGGTCTGATTCATCATGATCGCCTCACGCGTTGCGCTGGTCGCCGAGCAGCAGCGCGTCGCGTGCGACGGCGTGCACCAGGTCGGCGGACAGATCGTGGTTCTTCTTCAGGCCGTAGTCGCGCAGGGCCGGAATGAAGTTCTCGATGAGCATGCGGGCCGAGCCCCGGCAGTAGTGCCAGAGCGCGTCCAGCACTTCGCCAGACAGCTCGCCCTGGTCGTCCAGCGCCGCCTGCGCAAGCGCGTCGGCGTCCTCACGCGAGACACCGCGAACCACCTGCGGCCAGAACCCGACGCGCGAGCGAATTTGATCGAACTGGCCGTAGCTCGGCTTGATGAGCTGCAGCAGGCGGTCGGTGCCGACCAGGACGATGCCGATGCCGGCCTTGTCGCGGATGCGGCGCAGGTAGTGCAGGCAGCTCGGCATCATCGTTTCGGCTTCGTCGACGATGATGAGGTACGTCGTACCGGTCAGCGCTTCGGTGATCGACGCGAACTTGCCGTCGAGCGTGCGTGCCATCGGGGCCGATGATGCCGCCAGCAACTCATCCAGCATCACGGCCGGCGACATGTTCGGGTTGGCCTCGATGATGATGGTGTGGCTGTTCTGCTCCTTGTACTGTCGCACCGCATCCGTCTTGCCGACGCCGACGAAGCCCGTCAACACACCGAAATTGCGGTACTTCCGGGCGCGGTCGCATACGACGTTCGCGAGCTGCGACACACTCGTCTGGACGTGCGGCATCGAGGTGATCGTCGCGCGACCGGTATACGTCGACAGCGCGTCGGACATCATGCGCAACCACTTCGTCGGCTCGGTCGTGTACTTGCCGTTCAGCACCGTGGACATGGTGCCGACGTTGACGCGCGACAGGCGCGAGAGCCAGGAGCGCGTCTTACCGATCTCGGCGAGCTGCGCCACGATCGCAGCGGCTTCGGCCCGGTTCGCTTCGCTGTAGTGCTCGGGCCACTCGACCGGAACGGCCACGGCGTTGTCGTTTTGGTTCTTCGAAGTCATGGTCACTCCTTATTCGTTGTCGAGCAGGTCGATCACGATGCCCTTGCCAGGGCGATCCAGATCGATGACGGGTTGGACGTTGAGGTCCGGCAGGTGGGCAAGCTGTTCGTCCACGGTGATGCTGTCCTGGGCACGAGCACGCGCTTCGTCGGCCTTGCGCTCCAGGCGCTTGACCTGGCCTTGCAGACGCTTTTCGCGCTGCTCTTCCAGGCGCGACTGCGGCACGACGCCGATCGTGCGAACGATCGCGGCCTGGCACACGAAGCGGTCTTTCGCGTCGTACAGCCACACCGTGCGGTCGTCGTGCAGGTCGTATTCGATGGTCAGCGACTTACCGTCGTACAGCGCCAGCTCGGCCGCGTAGTACTGGCGCTTGTGCAGCTCGACCATCTGACGGCGTACCGTGCGTTTTTCACGCGGTCGGACTATCGCTTCGGCAGACAGCACGACCGGATTGCGTTCGAGCGACGCCCACACCTGGGCAGGCGTGCGGCCGTCCAGCACGTCCATCGGCGTGTGGTTGTATTCGTGGATGAAGTTCGCCAGGCTGGCCATATACTCGGCCAGTGACGGCAAACGACGCTTGCCGGAACGCACCTCGACGGACAGGCGGCGATTCACCTCTGCGGCCATGTCGTTGCCGCAGTAGAACTGACCGCCCGCGAAGAACTTGTCGTGATGGTCACGCACCGTGCGGAACCAGCGTTCGATCCAGCCCTTGCCGTGCGGGTTGCCCGGCAGCGCGCCGATCACGTCCATTTCGAAACGTGCATAGAAGCCCGTCGCCTGGTCGTTCAGCATCTTGGCGCGATAGCCTGCGCCACGGTCCAGGTAGAGAAACAGCGGCAGGTGGTCATAGGTCTGCATGGCGTGCGACAGCGCAAACACCGTCGACAGCGCCGATTCGGACTCGGACAGATACCAGCCCGGCACGTACCGCGAACGGATGTCGATGAACGCCGTCAGCTCGGGCCGGAACAGACCGCCCGTGTTCGGATGCGCCACATAGCAATCGCTGGTGTGGCCGTCGCCCGCGTAGATGTCGCCCACCTTGATCTGTTCGAGCGTGCGCGGCTGGTACTTCTGGTGCCGCAGCTTGTGCAGGTGTTTGCCGACGCGGGCCGGGCTGTTCTCGCCGAGCGTCGCCGGCAGCGACTTCAAGTAACGCGTCACGCGCGAGTCGGTCGCGGTGTCGAATCCTTCTTTGCGCAGCTTCAGCGCGACCGCCGCGTAGGTCGGCTTGCTGGGCAGGTTGTACAGCGCGGTTGCGCGCAGCTCCCAGCCGTAATCCTTGCGCACGCGGCCGGTATGGGCCGACAGCAGGCCGACCTTTCCCTCGCGCCTGTAGCCGGACAGCCAGCGCTTGAGCGTGGACACGGACGGCACCTCGCCGAGGCGGGCCAGCAGTTGCTTTTGCACGGCCGAATCGGTGTCGCGCAAGCGCTCGGCCAACAGCGCCGCAACGTTGTTGACGCTGGCGCCGGCCTGGATCAGCTGCACGCCGGGGCCGATCAGCTGGAAGCGCAGCTCAGCCGTCTGCCGCTGCGCTTCGGTGGCGATCAGCCACGGATCGCTGTTGAGCGCAGCCGGAACTTGGCTGGTCATGATGTCGGATTTCAAGAGTACAGATCGCATATCGCACCTGGTCGGGCGGTAGTCGGTCGAATGGATGGATTACTTCGTCGGGGCGGTGCGCGGACGGCCGCGTCGTGGGCGCTCCATTTCGCGTTCCCACTCGCGCGCCTTGGCTTCGTGGTCGTGCTCCTGGATCAGCGCGCGGTATTCGAGCGCGCAGCGCGTGGCCTCATCCGGCGAGAACGTATCGAGGACGGACTGTTCGCCGTTCAACAACGCACCGAAGCTGCGGTGCATGTCGGCGATCTGCCCGCCGATGACCGCGTGCAGCGCCGTGAGCGAGCCGTACAGGTGCCGGATGACGGGCGTGTTCCACTCGGAATCGTCGGGCAGACCGTTCGTCAGAAACTCACGGCCGAGCCGGCCGATGTCCTCGACCGCCATCAGCGCCTTCTTGTGCAGGGCTGCGCACTCCAGGCGAATGTCCTGGACGACGACCGGAACGTCGCCGCCGGTCTTGACGCGGCCCTCGCGCAGCACGCGCAGCTCTTCCTGCAGGCGGTCGCGCTCGCGCTCCAGCTTCTCGTTACGAGTCGAAAGGTCGGTGCGCTTGGCGTTCGCGTCACGCAGCGCGACGCGCAGATCGCGCACGGACAGCGCGGTCAGCTCGCCGAACTTCGCGTTGTCTTCGAACAGGTCTTGGAGGACTTCGGGGTCGGCCTTCGCCAGTTCCAGCACCTTGGTTTTCGGCAGTTCGATGACACGATCACGATCTTCCGGTGACAGCGAAGCGGCAAATCGCGCATACGTCATCGCCTCGCTGGCGCGTTGGCTGGGCATGCCGTGATCTTCGAGCAATGCTTCGAACTCGCCGTGCTCACATTCGGAACGCACGCTGAGAAGCACCAGGCCGGCCTCAATGACCAGCCGCAGGGCGGAATTTGTCTTCGAAATTGCGCTGCTAATGCGGGCTTCCGCGCCGCCGGAGACTGACACGCCGAGCACGTCGGCTAATGCCTGTTCAGCAGCGCCGAATCCAAATCCCCGAACGTTCGGGGATTTGTGGCTGGCGACGAGTGTATCGGCCGATTTCTGGACGGCGACGACTTCGGCGGGCTGCCGGGACTTCTTGGCGGACGTGCTCATGCATCCACCTCCCCGGGCTTCTTCATGCCCAAGGCAACCGCAACATCGTGCCCCTTACCGTAGTTGGCTTTCTGGACGCCACGGATGACGCGCGAGACCAGCACGTAGTCGTAACCGTGCTCTTGCGCCCATTCTTTGATGGTCTTTCCCTGTTCACGCAGCTTGCGCTTGACGGCTTCACCTGTCATATTTGCTCCGCAATTGACAACCATATGGACAACGTTTGAAGCACAATAGCAAACAAACGTTGGCCACGCAAGAGGTCGACCATGGAAAACAACGTAGGTGCGCGTCTGCGCGAGGAAAGAACCCGTCTCAACCTTAGCCAGAGCACATTTGCGGACGTTGCGGGCGTAACGAAGACAACACAAGGCAACTACGAAACAAACAAACGTTCACCTGATGCCCTATATTTGGCGGCCATTGCGCAGCACGGCGTTGATATCCAATACGTGGTCACTGGACAACGTGCTGCACATTCCGGAGTTGCCGTCGATACGGTAAAGTCGGCGGTGGAGAAGGCTTTCACGATGGTTTCGGCTGCCAACATGGCGGTTACGCCCGCCCAGTTGGCAGCTATGGTCGTGGCATTTCTCCCGGAGACCCAGGCAGGGTCGGTAGACGATCCGACTCCATCGGGCGGGGGTCACCGTGTTCAAGGCGACGGAAACATGGTCGCGAGTGGAAGTGGGATCACGCAGGTCGGCGGTCGAGTGCGTATTCGCACGGGCAAAAAATGAAGTCCAATTGATGCTCAAGCCAATAGCCGACGGCATCGAGGGAACATGTAAAGCATGGCAACAAAATCGGGAAAAGCGCTCGGCACAATGAGCGCATCGGGGTTCGGCATCATTCAGGTTGCCGGTGATTTGTCGATTACGCAGGTGCTGCAGTCAGACGCGCCACCAGCAGAGGTTGTTGAACGGCTATCGCGCGAAGAGCGTGCGCAGCTATCCGCGTGGGCGGAAGAAGTTGTCGCAGCCGAAGCCGGGCTTGTGACGACGAAGCTGGTACGGGCATCCCTCAACACACATTTGGGCGTGAAGAGCGTCGACGAAATGGTCGCGGACATGTTCCCGCGCGCAACCGTATATCTAAATGGGTGGCGTAACTGCGCATTCGGCCGTGAGTTATCGATCGACGCTATGATTGCTCAGGTGATGCGAATTTGGGCTATCGTGCCTCACGTCAAAGCAGCAACACTGGAATTCAGCCGTACCAACTTCAGCCGTGAGGTGCTCCGAAATATGACTGTTTGGGAGTTGCGCGCTACGCTCGCATTTGCGATGACAAAATGGCAATCGTATTGGGAGGCGCGTAATGCCTAAACTTCCCCGAACGCTGTCGATCTGCCTCTTGCTGTTGGTGCTTAGTGCCTGTAGTGATTCACAAACGGTCGTCGGAAACAACGCTGATGAGATTCGTCAGTATCGAGCGCAACGGGACAACGCACAGAAATTTCGTGATGTCCTCGTGATCTCGATGAATCACACCACCGGATTGATGTTGAGATTCCTTTCCGCCCCGAATGCGTTTACTCCGCTAGATGTCGAAGCGATGAAATCTGGAATGGAAAATATCAAACTAGCCGGACAGGTATCGGATGCGTTCGGGAAACCGATGTCCGAACCGCTTGGATGGTGTGCCATGCTCGGTCAGTCAGCTGGCAAGGCCATTGAGGAAACGATTCGCACGATCTCGGAACCTGACCGGAAGCAATGGGCAGAAAAGAGCGTCAAGGCTTACCAGAACAACATCGGTGATTGCGATCGACAACTGCAGAATCCCCCTAAGCCGCAAGTATTCATCCAGACGTCGAAGAATGCTTCCGCGCCGCGTCAGAGTTGTGAGCCAGAGCTACTAAAGTCTGCGGATCAGGGCAAAATGCTTTGGCGCTGCGATGATGAAAGTCTCGGGAAGTCGTGAAGTCGAAGCTGCCAACTCCAGTTCGCGGCGCTCATTGGTGAAACATTTCATAAAGCCTGCTTGATCCCTAATCCGTAACCTGAAGTCTCAGGTTACGGGTGCCGCCTCCGCGAGTGCACCCAGTTATTGGAGTGCTTCTCGTGAAGGTTTCCCGCCTTAAAACGCCGCGTCTCACCGTTTGGCTTGTCGCCAGCATCGTGCTGGCGATCCTCGCCTATACCACCCGGCAGTCCGATCCGCTGCTGTCGATCACGTTCTACAAAGCGCATCTCATGTCGCTTGGCGGCTGGGGCGGCTACTGGCTCGATCGACTGATTTTCCCGTACGCGCGACCGCACGAATTCGTCGTGCCGACGGATCAAATCGAGGTCGACATGGCCGGCGCTGAACTCAGTGAATTCGAATGCGAAATCGCACTCGATCCGCGCGTTCATGCGGAACTGTTCAAGGCAGCTAGTTTGCGGCGCGCGATCATCGTCGCCGCCAGCTTGATCTGCGTGGGTCTCGCAGCATGATTTTCGATGCGATCCTGCGCGCGCTGCGCGACGACATCATCCGAACGCTACGCGCACTGGCCCTCTCGGTGGCCGCGATCGCAATCCTGGTGATCGTCGCGCTGGTGCTTTCCGCGTCGGCCCACGCGCAGGTGCCCGCCGATGCTGCCCGTTATCGGCTCGATCTGCGGCGCCAGGCGCAGCTCGTCTGGGGGCTCGATGCGCCGGTCGCGACGTTCGCCGGACAGATCCATCAGGAAAGCCGCTGGCGGGCCAACGCAAAGAGCCCGGTGGGAGCCGAAGGTCTCGCGCAATTCATGCCGTCCACTGCAGGCTGGATCAGCGGTGCATATGCCGGCCTGCGCGACAACGATCCGTACAACCCGACCTGGGCAATGCGTGCATTGGTCACGTACGACAAGCACCTGTACGACCGCGTGAAGGCCGCGAACCCGTGCGAGCGCATGGCGTTCGCGTTGAGCGGCTACAACGGCGGCTTGGGATGGGTCTATAAGCGCCAGAAGCTGTCCACGTCACCGCAGTACTGCCTGGGCAAGACGTGCGACATCAATCCGGGCATCACGCCCGGCAACCAGCGCGAAAACGCCGACTATCCGCGCCGCATCTTGAAGCAACACGAACCGCTGTACGTTCGCGCTGGCTGGGGGCTCGGGAGCTGCACACCATGATCGATCTTCCGGAACTTGACGCGCGCTATCTGCGCGCGGTCGGCGCCGCAGTCGTGGTCGTGCTGGTTGCGACACACGGCGCCGCGTACTTCATTGGCCGCGCCAACGGTAAGAGCGCCGCGACGCGCGACAACGCGACAGCGGCGCAGCGCGCATACCAGGGCGACATCAAGCGGATCGACCGCGATATCAAACGTGGACAACAGGCCGGACAGCGCGCAGACGCGAGCGTTCAGCACGTCGACCGCTACTTCCACCAGCTCGATGAGGATGCCCGTCATGACCCGCCTGCACCTGTTGACGATTGCGTGCTGCCTGATGTCCGCCTGCAGCGCTGGCGTGCCGCCAACGCCGGACCCTTTGCGAGTGCCGCCGCCGTCCAATCTGACGCGAGCGCCGGACATGCTTCCCCAACCGGCGAGCGGTCGCATGCCGGACTTGGAAGCGAACCACCGTGACGTTGCGCGGCTGTACTACGGCCTAGCAGCGCGGTTTTGTGGCGTGCTCGCGGCGATCGACTCGATGCCCAGTGGATGCGCGCCTTTTCTGTTGATGGATAACGATGATGAATGAACGTGAGTTCGAGCTGGCGCAGCAAATCGAACAGATGCAGCGTGATGCAGCGATCGAACTTGCCCGCGCCCAATGCCACGGCGCGGGTGCCGAAGAATGTGTCGAATGCGGTGAACCGATCCCCGCCGCTCGACGCGCATGCGTGCCGTACGCGACACGCTGCACCGAATGTCAGGGACGGTTTGAGCAACGGAGAACGGGGTATCCGCGATGACTGGTAACGATTTGAACGACAAGCTGCTGCTGGCGCTGGGCAACATCCAGGGGGAGCTGCGCGGTATCCGTGAAATGGTGCAGCACGGCCAGCAGGCGACCAATCAGCGTATCGACGATCTGAAACAGACCGTGTCCGATCGCATCGACGGTCTGGAGGACCGCGTGAAGACGCTGGAAGGCGACCACGGCAAGCTGATGGCGAAGACGGCCGGCTTGGGGGGCGTCGCCGGTGGCGCCATGACGGCGCTGGTTGAAGTCGTGCGCTACTTCGCAACCAAGGGTTGACGCATGGCCCACGACCAAAAGGTCCGCAACCAGTTGCGTGCGAAATACCTGCAGGGCATGCCGCTGACGACGGCCGCCGACGTGTGCAAGGTGTCGTACCAGACCGCACGCAACTGGAAGCGCGCTTCGAAGGAAGCCGGCGACGATTGGGACATCGCGCGGGCGGCTCAACGTATGTCCCGCACCAACATCGACAACATGACCAGCCAGGTCGTTGAGGAAATGTCGGTGCAGTTTCTGGCGACGCTAGAAGAGCTGAAGAACAACCAGAAGCTGCAGCCGGTGCAGAAGGCCGACATCCTCGCGCGCCTGTCCGACAGCTTCATCAAGACGGTGAACGCGGCCGGCCGCTCCAATCCGAAGCTCGCCACGCTGTCGATCTGCATGGACGTGCTGCGCGACTTCGCGTCGTTCGTCCAGGCGAAGTACCCGAAAGAGCACGCGCGCTTTATCGCGTACCTGGAAGAGTTCGGCCAGGAAGTCGCGAAGAAATATTCCTGATCCACGATGGCAAAAAAATCCAACGCCGCCGAACAGTTCCTGAAGGAACTGATGGCATTCACCGACGACCAGCGACGGCTCATCGACGCCGCATGCGACGGCTTTGCGGTGGACGAAGACGCGCGCCTGGAGCGGCGCATGCGCGTGTTCTCGGGCGACTATCGCTTCTTCTTTCAAACGTACTTCCCGCACTACAGCAATGCGGTCGAATCATCTGTTTTTCACGACTGGTGTTTCGACAACCTGCCGAAGCGCATCGCAGCAAAGCAAGGCAAGCTCATCAATCTTTCGGCGCCGCGCGGCGAAGCAAAATCGACGCTGGTCACGCAGGTTTTCACGCTGCTTTGCATCGTCCGCCAGGCGAAGAAATTCATCCCGATCGTGATGGACAGCAGCGACCAGGCGAAGATGATGCTGGAGGCGATCAAGGTCGAGCTGACCGACAATCCGCGGCTGGCGATGGACTTCCCGGAACACGTCGGTAAGGGGCGCGTTTGGAACGTCGGCGTTGCACTGACGGCAACCGATATCAAGCTGCAGGCGTTCGGTTCGGGCAAGCGGATGCGTGGTATTCGGCATGGCCCGTTTCGGCCCGACCTGGTGTTGCTCGACGACATCGAGAATGACGAGAACGTGCAGCAGAAGACCCAGCGTGACAAGCTCGAACGCTGGGTCAAAAAGGTCGTGATGCCGCTCGGGCCACCGGACGGCTCGATGGACATCATCTACCTCAACACGATTCTGCATTACGACGGCGTGGCGAACCGCGTGCATCGCAGCCCGCTTTGGGAGTCGCATAAATTCCGCGCCATCATCGAGTGGCCGAAGCGGCTGGATCTGTGGGAAAAGTGGGAAGAAGTATTTCTGAATGAAGGCGAAGAAGCGTGCGACGCGTTCTATGCGCAGCGCAAGGCTGAAATGGACGACGGCGCTGTCGTATCTTGGCCGGCTATGCGCCCGCTGCTGCGCCTGATGAAGATTCGCGCGAACGATCACCACGCGTTCGATTGCGAGTATCAGAACGATCCGACGAACAGTGAAGACGCGCCGTTCCAAAAGCTTGTGTTCTGGGTGCACCCCTCCGATGCGTGGATTTTCTTCGGTGCACATGACCCGTCTATGGGCAAACGTAACAAGGGCCGCGACCCATGTGCATGCCTGGTTGGTGGCCTCAATCGCAAGACCGGCATTCTCGATGTGGTGGAAGCAAAGATTGCACGCATGCGCCCGAACATGCAGATCGAAAAGATTATCGAATTCCAGGAGGAATACCGCTGTCTGGTTTGGGGCGTCGAAATCATCCAGTTTCAGGAGTTTTTTAAAGACGTCCTGGTCGAGCGCTCGCGCGAAAGAGGTATTCCGGTGCCAGCGCGCGGCATCCGCACGAGCGATGACAAGGACCTTCGGATTTTGTCATTGCAACCGCATTGCGCGAACGGGACCATACGCCTGAACAAAAACCAAACAACGCTTGTAGAGCAACTGACCCACTATCCGGAAGCCGACCACGACGACGGTCCGGACGCGCTTGAAATGCTCTTCATGCTGGCATTTTCCGGTCTCGGCTCTGTAATTCCACGAATTAAATCAGGCAAGCGAAAGGTATCCGTTTATGGTTCTTGATATCAAACGACTGGTGCGATCGGTGCGCGGCGTGTTCGGTCAGCAGGCCGCAGCAGCCGACACCGATCCTTATTTCTTCGGCCGGCTACATATGCTGCCGAACCCAGACCCGGTGCTGCGCGCGATGGGAGTTGCCGATACGGTGTATGCGTCGATCATGGCCGACGCCCACGTGATCGGCGAAATTCGATCGATTCGCGGCGAGTTTCGCGGCATGGACTATCGCGTGGTGACGTGGGCTGAAGATGACGCGAAAGCGCAGCAGGCACGCGACCTGTGCGAGCGATGGATGCAGGGCTTCCGGCCGAATGCGGTCGTGACCGACTGGCTGGAAATCATGTGGCAAATGCTCAGCGCGATTTTCACCGGCTACCGCGTCCACGAGCTGGTGTGGGATGCATGGGAAGGCTTCGTCGTCCCGGTCAATGTGATCGATCGCCCGAATCGACGGTTCGGATTTGACGTCGACGCCCAGTTGATGCTCAAGACGCGTGCAGAGCCGGTGGGCGCAGTGGTCGAAGACCCGTATCGGTTCATTGTGTCCCGACACGTAGCCACGATGTCGAATCCGTACGGTTCACCGCTGTTGTCGGGCTGTTTCTGGCCGTGGACGTTCAAGACAGGCGGCTGGAAGTACTTCGTGAAGTTCTGTGAGCGCCACGGCTTGCCGTGGCCCGTCGCGCGTTACGGGCTCGGCGCATCGGAAGCCGAGCAGGACCAACTGGCGCAAGCGATCGAAGCGATGATCGACAGCGGCTATGCGGTCGTGCCGGAAGGTTCGAGTGTCGAGCTGCTGGTCGCGAACACGTCAGGCTCGATGCTGCCCCAGGAATCGCTCATCAACGCGGCAAACCGCGAGATGTCGAAGTGCCTCACCGGTCAGGCGATGATCGCCGAGCTGCAGAACGTCGGCGCACGGGCCGCGACCGAAACGGCAATGAAGCGCCAGAGCGACATCAACGACTCCGACCGCGACATTGCGTCGGCGTCGATGTCGCAGATTTTCCGCTGGATCACGACGTTCAATTTCGGCGAGGACGTACCGTCGCCCGAGCTGGAGTTTTTCCAGATCAACGCGGCGGGCAAGGATCGCGCGGAAACGTATCAGATTGCCGCGAACATGGGCGCGCGGCCGTCTCGCAAGGCGATGCTGGAAGAGCTGAACATCCCGCAGGCCGCTGATGACGCGGACGCGCTTCTGCCCGCGCCGAAACAAGCGCCGGCAGCCGAATTCGCCGCTGCTGATGACGCCGTACTGATCGAATCGGCGCAGGCCGAGGATGTGCGCGTGCGATCGGCGGCAGATGCGGCGGATGCGGCGCTGGAAGCGGCTGTCATCGAGCCGATTGCGCGGATGCTCGACCAGGCCGAGCGCGACGGACGATCGCTGGCAGATATCGAGGCCGAGCTGACAAAGCTCGTCGGAGAGATCGATAACGCCGAGCTGATCGGAGTCATGCGGCAGGCACTCCAATGGTCGTACGCGCAGGGATACGTCGACCAGGATACGGAAACGGCCGATTGAATGCCGTTAAAACACGTTTTATAGGCCTTTCAAAGGAGCCAAAAATGTCGACTCTCACGGCAGAACAACAAGACCTACGCGACAAGATCGTGGCGCTTTCGGCAGCACTGAACACTCCGACCAGCTCGCCGCTAAAGCTGGCCTCCGAAATCATGGCTTTTGGCGCGTGTGCGCATCGCGCGAGCGACACCGACATGCCGATTCCGGACGAAGTAGTGCTGGCACTGGACGACGATCTGCGCCGACTCGCGCTGTCCGGCATCGTGTTGGTGCTGCTCGGCACGCTGCAGCAGGAAGGCGCGTAAATGTCTGTCCAACCGTTCGGCGTACAGGCTGAAAACGCACTCGCCAACCTTCGCAGCAAGGTGCCGGTGGAAACCGAGCGCTGGAACGACATGCTCGGCTCGATGCATGCCACCCAGTTCACCGTTGCCGGCGCTCCGCTCGATGTGGTCAAGGATATCCACGCGTCGCTGGTGCGCGCGATGGAATCCGGTACGACGCTCGCGCAGTTTCGCAAGGATTTCGATGAAACGGTCCAGCGTTCCGGTTGGACGTATCGGGGCAAGCGCGGCTGGCGCACCGAGCTGATTTACCGGGCGAACATGCATTCGGCCTACATGGCCGGCCGCTGGCAACAGATCGTCGAAAATGCCGATCGGCGACCGTATCTCGAGTATCGCGCCGTACTCGATAGTCGCACCCGACCGCAGCATCGCGCCTGGAACGGCACGCTTCTGCCGGTCACGTCGGGTTTCTGGCGCACCCACTATCCGCCGTGTGGCTGGGGTTGTCGGTGTACGACTCGCTCGTATTCCGAGGCCGAGATGAAGGCGGCTGGAAAGCAGCCGTCGTATGAGCCGGACGTGCGCTATCGCCTGGTGACAAACGCGGATGGAGAGGTGACCGACCGCGTACCGGTCGGCATTGATCCCGGCTGGGATCACAACGTCGGCCAGTCGTGGCTCGGCCCTGACATGGCGCTCGGTCAGAAACTGGCGAGCCTGCCGGTCGACATGCAGAACAATGCCGTCATGAATTCGATCGGGCTGGAGTACCGCGAAGCAATGGCGCAGCGCTGGCGCAACTGGCTCGACAAGCCGGTGACGCCGCTGCAACCCGTCGAGCCCGCCGTCGCAGGATTCATGGAGGCTGAATTGCCGGCGATCATTGCCCAGGAGTTCCCCACATACGCAACGGAGTCGCTGGTTGTGGTCGCGCAGGCGGCGGCCGACGAAGCCGTCTCGACGGTTGGTGAGATGGCGGCATTGAAGAGCTGGCCGCGTGCTTGGCTCAACCGGTTGCCGGCGTTGTTGTGGGATTACAAGGCGGTGCTGGTCGACACGGCGGATACGAGCGCGACGCCGCTGGTGATTCTGGTTCCGGACGGGAAAATCGGCGGCAAGGTTCCGGTGATCCGACTGCGCGTCGACCAGGTATCGGACGGCAACCAGAGTGGGACGGGTATCGAAGTGGGGACGATGGACGCGGCGGACGTATCGTCGGCACGGTATCGGGTCGTGAGTGGGACACTTTGACCGATCGATGGACGGGGTTCGGGCGGGTGATGGACGAATTTCTGCCTAAATCCGCCCCGAATTTTGGCAATTTTTGGGTCAAATTAAACGTCGATTGCCAATTCTGGGTTATCCACAGCCCGAGCCCCAACAGACAAGGATTTCCGGGCGTTTTTGGGCTTTTTTTGGCCTTCCATGACTATCTCAAACTAAACGTCCCCCCTCTTTTGGTCGCATCCTTTCCGGCCCGAGCACACGACCTTCGCCCGATGTGCGGACGCGGCGGCGTCTCTAAAGTGGCGCTGTCGCGCGATCACGCGCATTCGCTACGGTGGAAACATGAGACCTCTCTGGCTGCTGTTCCTTCCTGCCGCGCTGGCGGCGTGCGCGCCACTCGAGCCTTCCGCCGCCGGCCGCGACGTGCGCATCGTCATGCGCGACCCCGGCGGCAGCTGCCGTCACCTCGGCGACGTGACGGGCAGCCGCGGCAACTTCCTGACCGGCGGCTTCATCCCGGACGCGACGCTCGAGACCGGCGCGCGCAACGACCTGAAGAACCGCGCGGCCGCGCTCGGCGGCAACGTCGTGGTGCTGCTCACGCAGCGCGGCGCGCAGAGCGGGAGTTTCGACGGCAGCGAAGGCGGCTATCTGCGGCAGACGGGTGTCACGCTGACCGGCAGCGTCTATCGCTGTCCGGGCACCGGAGCGTGACGATGCGCCTGTTTGCGACCCTGATCTGGAGCCTCGGCGTGTCCGGCTGGTTGCCCGGCTGCGGCCGCGACGCCAACGAAGCCGTCATGCCGGGCGGCTTGCCGGCGCCGCCGCCCGGGATGCGGTGCGCCGCGTCCTGGCCGGACGACATGCCGGAAGCGATCGCGACCCGCATCGTGACGCCCGCCGCGCCACGCGTGGCGCAACGGGCGCAGTAACGCGCCGGCACCGGTTCAGCGCGAGGCCGGCGCGGCGACTGCCGCCCGTGACGCGCGTCCGCGCTTCGCCGGGTGCGTCTCCGGCATCCGCCAGTACACGAGCAGCGAAATCGCCGCGCACGCGGCGACGTACCAGAAGAACATCGTCTCGTTGCCGCTCGCCTTCAGCCGCAGCGCGACGAATTCGGTCGTGCCGCCGAGGATCGCCGTCGTCAGCGCATAAGGAAGTCCGACCGCCAGCGCGCGGATCTGCGGCGGAAACAGCTCGGCCTTGACCAGCATGTGCACCGACGTGAATCCGCTCAACACGACCAGCCCGGCGAACACCAGCGCGAACGCGGCGAGCGGCTCGTGCACGTGCCCGAGCGCCGTGAAGATCGGCACGGACAGCAGCGTGCCGCCGATTCCGAACCACAGCAGCACCGGCCGGCGGCCGACGCGATCCGACACGAGGCCGAACAGCGGCTGCAGCGGCATGTACAGCAGCAGCGCGGCGGTGCAGATCCAGGTCGCCGTTTCCTTGTGCAGCCCGACCGAATTGACGAGGTACTTCTGCATGTAGACCGTGTACGTGTAGAACGCGACGGTGCCGCCGACCGTGATGCCGATCGCGAGCAGCAGCTCGCGCCAGTGGGCCGCGAGGTCGGCCGTCATGCGCGTCTTCGCCGCGCGCGCCCGGCTGGCGATGAACGCATCGCTCTCGACGACGTTGCGGCGCATGTAGAGCGCGAACAGCGCGAGCACGCCGCCGACGAAGAACGGAATCCGCCAGCCCCAGCGTTCGAGGTCGTGCGTACCGGCAAAGATCCGCTGCATCGCGAGCATCAGGCCGAGCGCGACGAGCTGGCCGGCGACCACGCTCACCTGCAGGAAGCCGACGTAGAAGCCGCGCCGGTCCGGCGGTGCAATTTCGCTCAGGTAGGTCGCGCTGGTGCCGTATTCACCCCCCATGCTGAGCCCCTGCAGCAGCCGCGCGGCGACGAGCAGCGCCGGTGCGAGCACGCCGATCGTCGCGTAGCCGGGGGTGACGGCAATCAGCATCGATCCCGCGCACATCGCGAGCACCGATTTCGTCAGTGCGGCCTTGCGCCCGCGCCGGTCCGCATAGAGGCCGACGAGCCAGCTCCCCGCCGGCCGCGCGACGTATCCGACCGCCGCGATCGCCGCGGTGTTCATCAGCTGCACGGTCGGCCGGTCCGCCGGAAAGAACGCCGGCGCGAAGTAGATCGAGAAGATGCTGTACGCGAGAAAGTCGTACCACTCGATCAGGTTGCCGGCCAGGCCGCCGACGATCGAGCCGATGCGCGGCGGCTCGCCGGCCGCTCCGGTAGGGGAAGTTGCCACGGGTTGTCTCCTGTCCTGTCCTGGCATGGCATGGTCATGCCGGGCGGCCGTCCTTGCCGCCCGTGTGCCGGCGCGCTTATGCGCGATCGGCCCCGTAGCGGGCATCGAGCGCGTCGAAGCGCGCCTTGTCGACGAGCCGCTGCCGTTCGGCGAACGGCGCGACGAGCGCGGGATCCTCGTCGAGCCGGCCCGTATCGCGCAGCACCGTCAGCGCGGCCTGCATCCCGTGCACCGCGCCCTGCAGCGCCGCGTTCGCGTACAGCACCACGCCGTAGCCGAGGCGCGCCAGGTCGTCGCGCGAGCGCGTCGGCGTCTTGCCGCCGATCACGATGTTGATGAGCTGCGGCGTGTCGAACAGCGCCGGCAGCCGCTCGACGTCCTCCGCCGTATCCATTGCCTCGATGAACAGCACGTCGGCCCCCGCTTCCGCGTAACGGTGCGCGCGCTCGATCGCGTCGTCGATGCCGTGGACCGCGGCCGCATCGGTGCGCGCGACGATCAGCAGGTTCGGATCCACGCGTGCGTCGACGGCCGCCTTCAGCTTGCCCACCATCTCGCCGGCCGGAATCACTTCCTTGCCCGCGAAATGGCCGCATTTCTTCGGCAGCACCTGATCCTCGAGCTGGATCGCGTCGGCGCCGCTGCGTTCGAGCGTGCGCACCGTGTGCAGCACGTTCAGCGCATTGCCGAAACCCGTATCGGCATCGACCATCAGCGGCAGCTCGACCGCATCGCGCACGCGTGCGGTGTGCTCGGCCAGCTCGCCGAGCCCGACGAAACCGAGATCGGGCAAACCGAGCGACATGTTGGTGACGCCGGCGCCGCTCAGGTACAGCGCGCCGAAGCCGAGATCGGCCGCGACCCTGGCGCTGAGCGCATTGAACGTGCCGGCGACGAGCAGCCCCTGGCGGGCGGCGATGCTGCGCCGGAACCCGGCGCGACGAAGTGCGGTGTGATCGGACATGCGGAGCCTCATTGGTCGAAACGGAACAGGGTTCTCGGCGCATCGCGCAGCACGCGCATGCGCTCGGCGGGGTCAGGCAACCAGCGCGCGAGCGCCGCATACGCGCCATCGAAATCGACGCGCTCGCGATGTTGCGTGTGCGGCCAGTCGCTGCCCCACACCAGCCGCTCGGCCGTGAACGCGGTGCGCAGCGCCCGCGCGGCACCGAACGCGTCGATCGCGCCGTCGCCGGCCACGCTGTTGCGATACGCGGCCGACAGCTTGACCCAGACGCGGCCGGTATCCGCGAGCAACAGCAGGCGGCGGAAGCTGGGCGCGCGCTCGCCGAGTGCAGGCGACGGGCGACCGAAATGGTCGATCACCAGCGTGCACGACTGCGCGAGCAGCGGCGCGGTGATCGCATGCAGATCCTCGATGCCGCGATGGATCTCGACATGCCAGCCGAGCGCGTTGATGCGAGCGAACAGCGCGCGCCAGACGGGCGCGCCGAAGTCCGGGATCGGCAGCCCGACGAGGTTCAGCCGCATCCCGACCACGCCTGCCCGGTCGAGCGCGTCGAGATCGCTGTCGGAAATCGCCGGATCGACCATCGCGACGCCGCGAAAGCGCTGCGGGTAACGGCGCAGCACGTCGACGAAGTACGTGTTGTCGGTGCCGAGGAAGCTCGGCTGCACCAGCACCGCGTGCGTGATGCCATGCGCGGCGAGGTGCGCGACGTACGCGTCGAGCGACGCGTCGTAGTCGGGTGCATGCCGGATCACGGGCGCGAGCGGCAGGCCGCGCGCGAACACGTGCGCATGCGCATCGATGGCGGCCACGGCGGGGTTCCCTGCGTACCACGCGTCCACTGACGGCGCGGCCGGAACCGGTTCGGCGAGGTGATTCACGAGACAATCCATGACGAGTCTGCAAGAGGCGCCCGGCCGCTGCACCGGGCGATTCGATGACGGGAGGCGGCGAGCCCTACAGCGACGCCTCGGCGCGCGGCTGGCTTTCGGCATTCGCCTCGCCGCCCTGCGCCGCACCGGACAGCCGCTGGCTGCGCGTTTCGGGCAGGAACCACACCGCGATCACGACCAGCCCGTATGCGATGCCCGCGTCGACGCCGAGTGCCGTGCCGAGCGGCAGCGACTCGCCCATCCGCCCGACCAGCACCGGGAAGCCGGCCGACACGATGCGGCCGAAGTTGTAGCAAAAGCCGACACCGCGGCCGCGCACGTTGCGCGGGTAAAGCTCGTTGAAGAGCGTGCCGAGCGTCGCCGGGATGCCGGCCGAGAACAGGCCGAGCGGAAAACCGAGCAGCAGCATCGCGACATCGTTCAGCGGCAGGAACACGTACAGGTTCACCATCACCGCGCAGCACGCGGCGAACAGCATCACGTTGCGGCGGCGGCCGATCTTGTCCTGCAGGTACGCGCTGAGGAAGCAACCGCAGATGAACGCGACGATCACGACCGCGAGATACGCGCCGGTGCCGAGCACCGACAGGTGCCGCTCGGTCTTCAGGTAGGTCGGCAGCCAGATCGTGATCGCGTGATAGCCGCCGTGCGCGCCGACGCCGATCAGCCCGCCGACCACCGTCGCGCGCACCACGGAGCGGTCGAAGATGCCGATCGTCGGCCCTTCGTCGCCGCTCGCCGTTGCCTGCGCCGATGCGTCGACCGGCGTCGCCCGCGGCGGCTCCGGAATCGCGCGGCGGATATACAGCACCAGCAGCGCGGGCAGTGCGCCGATCGCGAACAGCACGCGCCACGCCCATTCGGCCGGCAGCCATGCGAACACCAGCATGTACAGCAGCACGGCGCCGCCCCAGCCGAAGCCCCATGCACTCTGCACGATGCCCATCGCCTTGCCGCGATGGCGCGCGCCGACCGTTTCGGCGAGCAGCACCGCGCCGGCCGTCCACTCGCCGCCGAACCCGAGCCCCTGCAGCGCCTTCAGCACCAGCAACTGTTCGAAGTTCTGCGCGAACGCGCTCAGGAACGTGAACAGCGAGAACCAGCACACGGTGATCTGCAGCGCGCGCACGCGGCCGTAGCGGTCGGCGATCATGCCGGCCAGCAGCCCGCCGAGCGCGCCCGACACGAGCGTCGCGCCGCCGATCAGGCCGGCCTGCCCCTTGCCGATGCCCCAGGTCGTGAGCAACGCGGGGATCACGAGACTGAACATCTGCGTGTCGAGCCCGTCGAGTGCCCAGCCGGCAAAGCAGCCGCGCAACGTGCGCCGTTCGGTCGTCGATAGCTCGCGGGTCCAGTTCAATGCAGGTCTCCTCGTGTCGTCATGCCGTCGCCGGGCGCCGGATGTTGTGGCCCGATGAGCATCCTATGAAGCGTGGAGATAATTCGCTACTATGTTTTGAATAATTATTCATAACGCTAGCTTATGGAAATCAGGCACGTTCGCTACTTCCTCGCGATCGTCGATACGGGCAGCTTCACGCGCGCGGCCAGCGAGCTCGGGATTGCGCAGCCGGCGCTCAGCCAGGCCCTGAACCGGATGGAGAAGGAGTTGGGCGTCCGGCTGTTCGACCGTTCGCGGCGCGGCGCCACGCTGACCGCCGCCGGCCTCGCGATGGTCGACGACCTGCGCCTGAGCCTCGCACGCCTCGACGCGGCCGCGCACCGGGCCGGCGAAATCGGCGCGCAGCGCGCCGGGCGCCTGACGATCGGGTTCGTCAGCGCCGCGCTGTTCGACACGCTGCCGCGCACGATCCGCGCGCTGCGCGCAAGCACGCCCGACGTCGAACTCGTGATGCGCGAGATGAGCAATGCCGAGCAGGCGATTGCACTCGAGCGCGGCGAGATCGATATTGGCCTGCTGCATACGCCGGTCCCCGTCAACGGCCGGATGCGCGAGAAGCTGATCCGGCGCGACCCGCTCGTCGCCGTCCTGCCGAACGATTTCCGGCGCCAGCCCGACGGCACGGTCACGCTGCAGGATCTCGCCGGCACCGGCCTCGTGTGGTTTCCGCACGACCAGTTGCCGCTGATCCGCGCGGGCATCCTGAGCGCATTCCGGCAAGCCGGCCACCCGGTCGACATCGTGCTCGACGTGAACCGCACGCTGACCGTGATCTCGTGCGTCGCCGCCGGATGCGGCGTGTCGCTGCTGCCGCATTCGATCCATACGTTCGCGTTCGAAGGCGTTGCCTACAGCACCATCCGCGACGGCAGCGCGCTGCCGCTGTTCGAACTCAGCGCGATCTGGCCCGCGCGGTCGCGCCCAACGCTCGCGGATCGCTTCGCCGCGCTGCTGCCGTCGGCAGACGTGCAGCGCTGACCGGCCGGGCGGCGTCCTGCGCCTGTCACCGATCTGCCACCGTCGACCGGTAGCGTTCGGGTCTGACCCACGCTATCGACAGACGAATTCGCCATGCAGCGCACGTCGCGCGCCACGCCCCACGTTTATGCGGCTACGTCCCGCGCCCTCGCCGTCAGCCTCGCGATCAACCTGTTGCTGCTCGCCGTCGAGACGGTCGCGGCCGGGTCCGCGCATTCGTCGGGCCTGCTGGCGGACGTCGCGCATGCGGCAATCGATCTCGCGGCCGATGCGCTGATCCTCGTCGCGTGCCGGCTCGACGCGCGCCTGCCGCCGGAACGGCGCCCGACCTACGAACCGCTCGCGCTCGCGGGCCTCGGCGCATTGCTCGTTGCGACCGGCGCGCAAATGATCTGGCACGCGATGAACCGGTTCACGACGCCGCCCGTCGTGCAGCCGGGCGCGACGACGCTCGCGCTCGTCGCCGCCACGCTTGCCGGCAAGGCCGCGCTGTCGCACTGGATGCTGCGCAAGGCTCGCGAGACGGGCTCCGCGCTGCTCGAGGCGAGCGGCTGGCATGTCCGGACCGATGCGCTGTCGTCGCTGCTGGCGGCGCTCGCGATGAGCGCGGCGCTGATCGGCTTCGGTCGGCTCGACGATCTGGCGGCGCTCGCGATCGGCGCGCTCGTGATCCGCACGGGCGTTGGGTTCATCCGGCGCGGCTGTGCGCAGTGGCCGGCGCTGTCGGCATGGGCGGATCGGTCGACGCGCGGCTCGTGAACGCAGGGGGCGTCGCCCATGCATCGCCGGCGGCTGAATAGTCGCTACCGTCCCCGCTGAACGAACAAGAGGCTCGCATGTTGCGAGCCTCTTTTGCATGATGTCGCCGCTGTCGTCCGGCACGCGACGCGTTGACCGATGTCGATGTACCGCCAGACGAATGCGGCCAGTTCCGATGGATCGGCATCGGCTGTCGCTTACCCGAGCGGCACGACGCTTCCGAGCAGAATCCGCACGAGCGTCGCCTGGCGTGTCACGCCCGTCTTCGAGAAGATCGCGCGCAGGTGCGTGCGCGCCGTGTTCTTGCTGATCCCCGATTCCTCAGCCGCCTCCTCGAGCGTCAGCCCGTTCGTCAGCAACAGCGCGAGCGACGTCTCGGCGGGCGTCAGGTCGAACAGCTTGCGAATGATTTCCTGCGCGCCCTGCGGCTTGCGGTCGGGGTCGCGCAGAAACAGCGTGACGGCCGGCCGCCGCTTGTTGTCCTCCGACCAGTCGGACAGCAGCACCGTGCGCACCAGCAGCCCGAGGCGCGGCTTGTCGAAGCTGCGCGTGATCGGCATCGCTTCGACGGTTGCCGCGGCGGTGCCGTGGTGTCCCATCACCGCGTGGCGGATCAGCCGCTTCAGCGTGCGGTTCTCCTGTGCGTCGGCCGCCTCGATCGTGCCGCGTGCAATCGTCAGACCGTTGTTCTGCTTGAGGATCTCGTCGGCGACGCTGTTCAGGTCGATGATTGTGCCGTTCTCGTCGAGCGTGATCGTGCCGATCTGCATCCGGTTGATCGCGTTCGCATAGATCGAGCGTTCGACCTCGGCCGTGTCGAGCCGCGAATGCAACTCGACCGCGCGCTTCAGGTGCGGCAGCAGCAGCGCGCAGATCGCCTTGTCGCGCGCGGAAAACGGCTTCGACGCATGGTTGCGGCACACGCGGAAGCGGCACTCGACGCCCGACGACGTGCGCAGGTCGGCACCGAGGATATAGCGCACGTCCTGCGGCTTCAGGAACTGCTTGTACAGTTCGCTCGACAGCCAGCCCGTGTCGCCGAATACCTCGTCGACCGTGACCACGCGATCGGCCGGCAGGCCGACGAACGGGTCGAGCGAATAGTAGTAGTTGTTGTACGACGCCTCGCCGTCGCCCGGGACGACCGGGCCGAATTCCGACGCGTGCACGGACAGCGGCGCGCGGCGGTCGCTCGCGGCCGCACGCAGGATCAGCGTCACGTAGTTCGCCTGCAGCCAGCGACGGACCAGTTCGAGCGCGCCGGCCCACGGCGGTGTCTCCAGTGGCCCCTGGTAGATGCGCGCCATCAGCTCGCTGAAATCCGCGACGCCGATGTCGGCCTCGTCACTGGTTGCCTGGCTCTCTTGCGGAGCCCATCTCGTCTCCATCAGCACGCTCCATCCTCCATACGACATGTTTCCGGCGCGACCCAACCGCGCCGCCATGATTAAGACGCGTCTAAATTCCGGCGTCATCGGGAGATTCACTGAATGGTGAGAATTGGCCATCCGGACGAACCAACCATCGTCCGATCGGATGATGTGGCGCCCTGCCCGCTGCGCTGGAATGCCCGTCAGGCCGTGCCGGCAAGCGTCCGGCGCGGACTCAGGGAAAACCGCGACACGGGTTTACCTGATTCAAACCGCATACGATTCAGACAGGAGTCCCCATGCCGCTCGACCCACAGGCGCAGGCGCTGCTCGCCGCGTTCGCCCAGGCACCCGCGATCGATTTCGCGCAGCTCACCGTTCCCGCGTATCGCGCGAGTCTTGCCGCCGGCGGCGCATTCGCGCCGGGCGATGCCGTCGCCGCCGAAGAGGACTGGCAGATCCCCGCATCGGGTCGTCAGTTGTCCGCACGGCTGTACCGGCCCGCTGCCGACGGGCCGTTGCCGCTGACCGTGTTTTTCCACGGCGGCGGCTTCGTGTCGTGCGGCATCGATTCGCACGCGAACCTGTGCCGCAGCCTCGCGGCCCGTGCACGCACGCTCGTGTTGTCGGTCGACTACCGGCTCGCGCCCGAGGCGCGCTTCCCGGCCGCCGCGCACGATGCATGCGACGCCGTGCGCTGGGCCGCCGCCAGTGCGCGCGATCTCGGTGCGCGCGCCGGCGCGGTGGCGGTCGCCGGCGACAGCGCAGGCGGCAATCTTGCGGCGGTCGCCGCGCTGCAGTTGCGCGGTTCGGGCATCGCGATCGCGCACCAGTTGCTGCTGTATCCGGTCGTCGATTGCGCGACTGAGCATCCGTCGTACGAAACGCTCGGCACCGGCTATTTCCTGACGGCGGACATGATGCGCTGGTTCAAGCGGCACTATTTCGACGACGGCGCCGATCGCGCGTCGCCGCTGGCAAGCCCGCTCGCCGCGCCGGACGTCGCGGGCGCGGCACCGGCGACCATCGTGAGCGCCGAATTCGATCCGCTGCGCGACGAGGCCGAAGCGTATGCGTTGCGGCTCGCACAGGCCGGCACGCCGGTGACGCTGGTGCGCTGGCCGGGCCAGCTTCACGGCTTCGCCAGCATGCTCGGCGCCATCGATGCGGCCGACCGCGTGCTGACCTTCGGCGCTGACGCGCTGCGCCGCGCGTTCGGCGCGACGGAGGCACCATGACGCTCGCCGGTACGCTGGAGATCGTCGACGCGCTGCGTGCGGGCCGGATGGTCCTGCTCGTCGACGAAGAGGATCGCGAGAACGAAGAGGATCGCGAGAACGAAGGCGATCTCGTGATCGCGGCCGATCACGTGACGCCCGACGCGATCAATTTCATGGCGCGCTTCGGGCGCGGGCTGATCTGCCTGACGCTGACCGCCGAACGCTGCGAGCAGTTGCGGCTGCCGCCGATGGCCGATCGCAACGGCACGCCGTTCGGCACCGCGTTCACCGTCAGCATCGAGGCGGCCGAAGGCGTGACGACGGGCATTTCGGCGGCCGATCGTGCACACACGATCCGTGCGGCGGTGCGGGCGGGTGCCCGTCCGGACGATCTCGTGCAGCCCGGCCACGTGTTCCCGATCGCCGCGCGCCCGGGCGGCGTGCTCGTGCGCGCGGGACATACCGAGGCCGGCTGCGATCTCGCGGCGCTCGCCGGGCTCACGCCCGCCTCGGTGATCTGCGAGGTGATGAACGACGACGGCACGATGGCGCGGCTGCCCGAGCTGAAGACGTTCGCCGCGCGTCACGGGCTGAAGATCGGCACGATCGCCGACCTGATCCATTACCGACGCGAACACGAATCGCTCGTCGAACGCGTCGGCGAGCGGCCGCTGCATACGCCGTGGGGACGATTCCGCGCGATCGAGTATCGCGACACCGTGCACGGCGCGCCGCATCTCGCGCTCGTGCGCGGCGAGCCCGATCCGTCGACGCCCGTGCTGACACGCGTGCACGAATGCCATTCGTTGCTCGACCTGCTCGATGCGGAGCCGTCCGCGCATTCGTGGCCGCTGCATGCCGCGCTGCAACGGATCGACGCGGCCGGCTGCGGGGTGGCGGTGCTGCTCGACTGCGACATGCGCGGCGACGCGATGCGGATGCCGGCCGGCCCTGCCCGCCGCGACGGACGCGTGACGGGGATCGGCTCGCAGATCCTGCGCGAGCTCGGCGTGCGGCGGCTGAACGTGCTGTCGAGCCCGTTCCGGCTGCCCGCGCTGTCGGGGCACGACCTGGAGATCATGGCGTTCATTCCGCTCGGCGACGACGATCCGGAAAGCGCACGGAGCGCGCACGCGAACCCGCTGCGGGCGGCGTGAGGCATTGACGCGGGATGGCCGGCCGGTTTTCCGTTTAACAGGCTATCGTTTGTTTTTGTTAAATACAGCTTTGGGTTTGTATTTTGACGATACATGCCATAGACTGTATTTCCCGATTACAAACGATCGCCTGTCATCCCGCGGAGCGCCCGATGGCCTTTCCTGTCCAGACCCTGACCCAGCTGCGTCCGATACTCGTCGGCTTCCGGAAAGCCGCGGGCCTCACGCAGGCGCAATTGGCCGCCCGCCTGGGCGTCACGCAGCAATCCTACGCGCAGCTCGAAGCCAACCCGTCGGCGGTCAGCATCGAGCGGCTCTTCAAAGTGCTGAACACGCTCGGTGTTCACATGACGCTCGCGCAAGGCAAGCAGGATGTCCCGGCGGAATCGGCCGGCCCTGTTCCCGCGCCCGATGCCGCGCCGGCGGTTCGCAAACCGGCGGCGAGCAAACGCAAGCCGGATGCGGCGCGCGGCACCACGCCCGCCAAAAGTCCCGCCAACCCCACAACCGGCGTCGCACGCAAGCGGCCCGCGACGGCAACACCGGCCAAGCCACGGGTATCGAAGCGGGAGGACTGGTGACGATGGCCACGCGCACCCGTCACGACCGGCTCGACCTGTGGATGAACGGCATTCCGGTCGGCTACTGGGAAGTCCGGCGCGGCGTCGAGCGTCTCGTCTACCTGCCGGCCTGGCTCGACGATCCGCAGGGGCGGCCGCTGTCGCTGTCGCTGCCCTTCACGCCCGGCAACCAGCCGCACCAGGGCGCGATCGTCGCCGATTACTTCGACAACCTGCTGCCGGACAGCGAGCCGATCCGCCGTCGCATCGCGCAGCGTTACCGGCTACGATCGACGGCGCCGTTCGAACTGCTCGCGTCGATCGGCCGCGATTGCGTCGGCGCGATCCAGATGCTGCCGCCCGGCGAAACGCCCGTCGATCTAGAGGCGATCGACGGCGTGACGCTCGACGACGCGGCTGTCGCCGACGTGCTGCGCCACGCGACCGCCGCGCCGCTGCCCGGCCGCCCGGAGCCGGAAGGCGACCTGCGCCTGTCGATTGCCGGCGCGCAGGAAAAGACCGCGTTGCTGCGCCAGGGGAACCGCTGGCTGCGGCCATCGGGCAGCACGCCGACGACGCACATCTTCAAGCTGCCGCTCGGGCGTGTCGGGAACATGCAGGCCGACATGCGAACGTCCGTCGAAAACGAATGGCTGTGCTCCAGGCTCGTCGCCGCGTACGGGTTGCCGGTCGCGCGGTGCGAGATCGGCCGGTTCGACGACCAGAAGGCGCTGATCGTCGAGCGCTTCGACCGGCGCGCCTCGCGCGACCGCACGTGGATCCTGCGGTTGCCGCAGGAGGACATGTGCCAGGCGACCGGCACGCCGTCGGGCGCGAAGTACGAATCCGACGGCGGCCCCGGCATCGAGACGATCATGGGCATCCTCGCGAATTCGGCCGACGCCGCGCACGACCGGATGAATTTCTTCATCGCGCAGCTCGTGTTCTGGGTGCTGGCGGCGATCGACGGGCACGCGAAGAACTTCAGCATCGCGCACCTGCCCGGCAACACGTACCGCAGCACGCCGCTGTACGACGTGCTGTCCGCGCATCCGATCCTCGGCACGCGCCGCAACCAGCTTCCGCCGCGCCGCGCACGGCTCGCGATGGCCGTGTGCGGGAAGAACCGGCACTACGTGATCGGCGAGATCCAGCCGCGTCACTGGATCGCGCAGGGCCGGCGCGTCGGCCTGACCGAAGACGACGTGCGCGCCGCGATGGCGGCCGTCGCCGCACGCACGGAACCCGCGATCGCCGAAGCCGCCGCGCAGATCCCGGCGGATTTTCCGGCGGACGTGGCAGACGCGATCTTCGATGGCATGCGCCGGCAGGTTCGCAAGCTCGGGGCTGGCGAACCCGCGTAATGGCTTGGCGGGTGGCTGTTGGGTTTGGGGCAGGCTTGAGCGTCTGGTGGCTTTCGATGCATCGATCGAGGTCAGGTCCGTTTCAGGTCGCGCTGGCGCATCCGCCGGGCTTGAGAACCGGATATGGCGATTCAATGCACGGACTCGACGGCTCATCCGACTGAACTGACGCATCCGCCGCGATGCTGGAATGGAAGCAGCCGGCAGCGCATCCCGTCGGATGACGAACGAAGCTCCCGGGGCGCGAGGCCGGCCTGGCTGGCGCGCCCGACGGCACACCGGCTTGCCATCACCGCCACCCGGCTCGTCCACCCGGACGATGCGCGCCTGCGCCGCCGCCGCACAATGGTCGCCGTGCCCATTCCCGACACCCGCCCCCTCATGGAATCCGCCGACCTCACGACCGCGTTCAGCCCGCTGCAGATCGGCCCGCTGACGTTGCGCAACCGCCTGATCAAGTCCGCCACCAACGAGGGCATGACGCCGAACGGCGTGCCGTCGCGCGCGCTCGTCCGCTTTCACGAACGCATCGCCGAAGGTGGCGCCGCGCTGACGACCGTCGCGTACTGCGCGATCAGCGACGACGGCCGCACGTTCGTCGACCAGGCGCGGCTCGACGTGCCGACGGTCCGCCAGTTCCGCGCGCTGACCGACGCCGTCCATCGCCACGGTGCCGCCGCCTCCGCGCAGATCACGCACGGCGGCTGCTTCACGTTCCTGCCGTCGCTGTCGACCGCACGGCCGTTGAGCGCATCGGGCGGCTTCAACAAGGTCGGCGTGATGAGCGGCCGCTTTCTGAAGCGGGCGATGACGCGCGACCAGATGTCGGCCGTTGCCGACGAATTCGCGCAGGCCGCACGCCATGCGCGCGACGCCGGCTTCGATGCGGTCGAGATCCACATGGGGCACGGCTATCTGCTCAGCCAGTTCCTGTCGCCGCTGTACAACCGCCGCCGCGATGCGTACGGCGGCGACGCGGCAAGGCGCGCCGCATTCCCGGTCGAGGTGCTGCGCCGCGTGCTCGATGCGGTGGGCCGCGACCTCGCCGTCGTCTGCAAGATCGGCGTGACCGAAGGCGTGCGCGGCGGCGGCACGGCCGACGACGCATGCGAAATCGCGCGGCGGCTCGAAGCCGAAGGCGCGCACCTGCTCGTGCTCAGCGGCGGAATGAACGTCGAATCGGTGTGGCAGCTGTTCGGCAGCCCGCTACCCGGCGACGCGCGCGCGAATGCCGACAACGCGATCGTGCGCGCCGCGATGGCGCTGCAGAAGCTCACCGAGCCGAAGATGGGCGCGTTTCGCGAGATGTATTTCCTCGAGCACTCGCGGAAAGTGCGCGCGGCCGTCAGGATGCCGCTCGCCTATCTCGGCGGCGTACGTTCGCGCGGGAACGTCGAGCTGGCGATGCGCGAAGGGTTCGACGCGGTCGCGCTTGCACGCGCGCTCGTATTCGAGCCGGGTTTCGTCAACGGGCTGCGTGACGGCCGGCTCGCGCAGTCGGGCTGCACGTCGTGCAACCGCTGTGTCGTGTCGATGTATACGCCGGGCGGCACCGCGTGCGTGCTGCGCGAGCCGAACGACCCCGCGCCGAACCGCGTGCCGGCCGTCGGCGCGTGAAGCATCAGGTATCGCGTGTGACGCCCGATGCGGGCGCCGCGGCCGCTCAGCCGGCGTCGCGCGCGCGGGCGAGCGCCGCGAGATTCCCTTCCCCGAACCCGTGGTGCCCCTTGCGCTGCACGACTTCGAAGAAGATTTCGCCGGGCCGCCGCTTGACGAAGGTCTGGAAGAACAGGCGCGGCACGCCGTCGCTGCCGATCTCGCCGTCGACCAGCACCGCCCGGCGGCGCAGCGCGTCGAGATCGACGCCGTGCCCCGGTAGCCGCGCGTCGACGTCGTCGTAATAGCGGGCCGGCGGCTCGATGAATTCGACGCCGTTCGCACGCAGCGCATCGACGCACGACAGGATGTCGTCGGTGGCCAGCGCGACATGCTGCACGCCCTCGCCCGGATGGTCGGGAAGATACGCGTGCATCAGCTCGGTGCGCCGCGTACCTTCCTCGTAGACCGGAATCCGCACCGCGCCGCACGGCGACACCATCACACGCGATTCCTCCGACACATGCCAGTGCGCGTCGATTTCGTGGATCTCGCGAAAATGCAGCAGGTCGTGGTAGAAATCCAGCCACTCCTGCATGCGCCCCGCGCCGACTGTCTGCGTGAAATGATCGACCTGCTGCAGCCCGACGCCCACGCAGTCGAGATCGGTATGCGCGGTCGCGATGTCGATCGGCCGGAAATCGATGTCGAAGATCGAGATATCGCCGACGCCGCCACGCTGGCCGTCGCGCCCGCGCCAGCGGTCGACGAAATAGAGGTGCGAATCGCCGATGCCCTGGATCGCCGGAATCTTCAGCTCGCCGACCCCGACCTTCTCGCCTTCGAACGCCCACGCGCCGAGCTCGATTGCCCGCTCGAACGCGCGCCGCGCGCTGGCCACGCGCAACCCGATCGCGCAGACGCCCATCCCGTATTCCTCCGCGTAGCGTGCGGCGAACGATTCGGGCTCGGCGTTGATCAGGAAATGCATCTGCCCTTGCCGATAGAGCGTGACGTTCTTGCTGACATGCCGCGCGATCGCCTTGAACCCGAGTTGCTCGAAGCGCTGCGCGAGCGCTTCCGGCACGGGCGCCGCGAATTCGACGAATTCGAGGCCGGCCATCCCGAGCGGATTGGCAGCCGGATCGGCAACGGGCGGCGTATCGCTGGACAGGGGGTGGGAATTGCCGGGCATTCCAGTCTCCGGGGGCATGCGTCGATGGGGATGGCGCCCGTCGCGTGCGGCATGCGCGGCCAGGGCGGCCGCCGCGCATCCGCCCCGAACGGGCGAGTTATCAATGCTGCCGATTTTAACCAGATCGTTCACGCCGGCACACCCTGGCCAAACGGGATATCGCCACGCCGCCTAGTGCAAACCCGGAAAGCGTTCGATAATCGCACGGATTTGAACGATAATCGCGCACCTTGCCCGTTTGGCCAATTGCCGCCGGGCGGCGCGCGCCCTATTCTCCGTTCACCCACCGACTTCAATGCAGCATCGGACGCGGCACCGCCACGATTCCTCGATGCGCCGTGCCAGGAGACACCGCCATGACCCCAACCATCGACACACTCGACGCCACCGTCAGTGCCCGCATACGCAGCCAGGCCCGCAAGGCCGCGATCGGCAGCTTCGTCGGCGCCGTGGTCGACTGGTACGACTTCCTGCTGTACGGGATCGTCGCCGCGCTGGTATTCAATTCCGAGTTCTTCCCGAAAGTCAGCCCGACGATGGGCACGCTCGCGGCATTCGCGACCTTCGGCGTCGGCTTCCTGTTCCGGCCGCTCGGCGGCGTCGTGTTCGGCCACTACGGCGACCGGCTCGGCCGCAAGCGGATGCTGGTGCTGACCGTGATGCTGATGGGGCTGTCGACGGTCGCGATCGGCCTGCTGCCGGCGTTTTCGACGATCGGCTGGTGGGCGCCCGTGCTGCTGGTGCTGATGCGCGCGATCCAGGGTTTCGCGGTCGGCGGCGAATGGGGCGGCGCGGCGCTGATGGCCGTCGAGAGCGCGCCGAAGCAAAAGAAGGCGTTCTACAGCAGCGGCGTGCAGGTCGGCTACGGCGTCGGCCTCGTGCTGGCCACGGGCATCGTGTCGATCCTGAGCCACACGCTCGGCGAGGCCGCATTCAAGTCGTGGGGCTGGCGCCTGCCGTTCGTGTTCAGTATCGTGCTCGTGCTGATCGGGCTGTGGGTGCGCAAGAACATGGACGAATCGCAGGAGTTCGTCGACAAGGTCGAACACGGCAACCGCAAGCTGCGCCTGCCGGTGCTGGAAGCGCTCACGCGCCACCCGAAGGCATTCCTGCTGATCATTGCACTGCGCCTCGCCGAACTGTTCACGATGTATATCGTCACCGCGTTCGCGCTCAGCTATTCGACGACGAACCTCGGCATGTCGCGCGACCTGTTCCTGAACATCGGCCTGCTGGTGGGCGCGGTGAGCTGCGTGACGATCCCGTGTTTCGCATGGCTGGCCGACCGCTACGGCCTGCGCCGCATCTACCTGATCGGCGCGCTGATCGGCGTCGCATCGGCGGTGCCGTTCTTCGTCGCGCTGGAGGCGAGGTCGATCGCCTGGATCGTGATCTTCTCGATCCTGCTCGCGAACGCCGCACACGACATGGTCGTGAGCGTCCAGCAGCCGCTCTTCACCGAGCTGTTCGGCGCCGAATACCGCTATAGCGGCGCGGGCGTCGGCTACCAGTTCGCGAGCGTGGTCGGCGGCGGGTTCACGCCGTTCATCGCGGTAGGCCTCGTCAGCGTGGCCCGCGGTTCGTGGCACCTCGTCGCCGGTTATCTCGCGGTGGGCTGCCTGATCTCGCTGGTCGTCGCCGTGCGGATGCGGGCGGCGCAGTAACAACTCGTCCGGATGGCCGGCCCGACCCGCGGCCGGCCATCCCACATTGATCGACGGTGGCAGGCAACGGCCCCGCTGCCTCGCGTGCGCGACGTCAAACACTGTCAGTTGCACCCACCGATTCCCCCTTTTCCCCTCTGAACATTCCACGCCGCCCGCCGACCAATGGCATCATATGGGCCTACGTCAGTCACCGATACGCCCCCATATCATGTCGAATCTCATCGTCCACGGCGGCACTCCGCTGCGCGGGGACATCAAGCCGTCCGCGAACAAGAACGCCGTCCTGCCGATTCTGTGCGCCACCCTGTTGACCGATCAGCCGCTGCGTCTCATCGGCGTGCCGGATATCACCGACGTACGCAAGATCCTCGACATCTTCCGCACGCTCGGCAGCGACGTGTCGGTCGACTTCACGACTGGCCTGCTCGAGCTCCACCATCGCAACACGAAATTCGATCCGGCGGTCCATCGGCTGCCGGAAGCGATGCGCTCGTCGATCATGCTGATCCCGCCGCTGCTCGCGCGTTTCGGCGTCGCCCGCCTTGAGAACGACGTGAAGGGCTGCACGCTCGGCGTGCGCGAAATCGATCCGCACGTCGAGGTGTTCGAGCGCTTCGGCGCGCACATCGAGCGCACGCCCGATTCGCTGATCGTCCGCACCGACGGCCCGCTGACGGCCAACGACCACTGGCTCGACTACGCGTCGGTGACGACCACCGAGAACTTCGCGCTGTGCGCGACGACCGCGAACGGCACGTCGACACTGATGAACGCCGCGTCCGAGCCGCATGTGCAGGAGTTCTGCCAGTTCCTCGCGATGATCGGCGTCGCGATCGAGGGCATCGGCACGTCGCGGCTCTGCGTGACGGGCGGCCGCAAGCTCGGCGGCGGTGAGTTCCGCTTCGCCGAGGATTTCCACGAGATCGCGACGTTCCTCGCGCTCGGCGCGATCACGGGCGGCGACATCACGGTGCGCAACTCGTCGCCCGAACACTTCCCGCTGATCGACCGCACGTTCGCGAAGTTCGGCGTCAACGTCACGCACCGCGACGGCTGGTCGCGCGCGGAACGCGACGGCCCGCTGCGCGTGCGCCGCCCGTTCACGCAGAACATTCTCACCAAGGTCGAAGCCGCGCCGTGGCCATACCTGCCGGTCGATCTGCTGCCGATCTTCATCGCGCTCGGCGTGCGCGCGGAAGGCAGCGCGATGTTCTGGAACAAGGTCTACGACGGTGCGCTCGGCTGGTCGGGCGAACTGTCGAAGTTCGGCGCGCACGTGCTGCTGTCCGATCCGCATCGTCTGATCACGTTCGGCGGCCTGCAACTGACGCCGGCGCGCGTCGAGAGCCCGTACATCATCCGCGTCGCGATCGCGCTGCTGATGGTGGCCGCAAGCATCGAAGGCCGCTCGGAAATCATGAACGCGCTGCCGATCCGCCGCGCACACCCGCACTTCGTCGAGAACCTGCGTTCGGTCGGCGCCAACGTCGAATGGACGAGCAGCGAGTAACGAGCGCTGCGCCGGAGGCGGTACGCGTGACATCGCGGCCGCCTTTTCCCCTTCCGTGTTCTTCCGGCTGCCTCGACAGTCAGCCCGGCAATCAGCATCACCTGCCCGTCGGCCGGTTCCAGCCGGCCGTGCTCCCCGCTTGGCGTCACTCCCCGCAGTCGACGTCGCCCGCGCCCATGTGATCGAAGCCGTACAGCATCACGCGGTCGTCCCGCGTGCGGGATGGCTCGGCCGCTGGCCGAGGCTGTCGTCGGTCGGGCTCGATGAATACTGGACGCTCCTGTCCATCCGGTTGTCCGAAGCCTTCCGCAGCCCTGAAAACGGCGCACCTCGCCCCGACGTCATGACTGCCGCTCAGTGCGACGTCCCCAACGCCATCGTTTTCACTATGCTGCGGAACAGCGGCAAGGCTTTCGGCATGTCTTCCACATAGGTCGCGCACGTCAGGCTGATCCGGTAGTTCGGTGTATCGCCGAGCGCCATGTACAGCCTGACGCGCTCATGATCGGGCCCGATCTTCGGCGAATACACGGTTTCCTGCCCCTTCACGCCGCCGCCGAAACGACGCCAGCGCCGCCAGCACGGCGCAGCGGGCGATACGGCGGGCGATTGGCAGGAGGAGATATCGGTTGTCGTCGACGGTCATGTTCCGGGCTCGGGGCACACATCCAGCGTCGAATCATACAAGCCCGGCCATGCGTTGCGACAGATCCGATTTGCGCGATAATCGCCCATTCGTGCGCGATTACCGCGCACCCAGGCGCTCCTCCTACGATGAAAAAGCCCGAACTCGACCGACGCGACTGGATTGCCGGCCTCGAAAAAGGCCTGGCGATCCTCGAGGCGTTCGACAGCCACCACGCGCGCATGACGCCCACCCAGGCCGCCGCGCGTACCGGCCTCACGCGCACGGCCGCGCGGCGCTACCTGCTGACGCTCGAATCGCTCGGCTACGTGTACACCGACGGCAAGCTGTACGGCCTCACGCCGCGCGTGCTGCGGGTCGGCTGGTCGTACTTCGATTCGGCGCGGCTGCCGCGCACGGTCCAGCCCTATCTGCAGCAATTGAGCGCATCGCTGAACGAGTCGGCGTATGTGAGCGTGCTCGACGGCTGGGAACTCGTGTTCATCGCGCGCAACGGCGTGTCGCGCGTGATGACGACCGGCTTCGTGCTCGGCGCGCGCGTGCCGGCGCCGCTGACGTCGCCGGGTGTCGTGCTGCTCGCCCATCATCCCGATCGCGAAGCCGTGCGCGCGTGGCTCGACGACACCGAACTGCCGCCGTTCACGCCGCACACGATCACCAACAAGGCGCGCCTGCTCGAACAGGTCGACCAGGCACGCGACGCCGGTTTCGCGGCGATCGAACAGCAATTGCAGGTCGGCGTGCGCGGGATCGCGGTGCCGCTGAAGAACCGTCACGGCGAAGTGGTCGCCGCGCTGAGCACGAACATGCCGATCGGCGCGGAGACGACCGACGCAGCCGTGCGGCGCGTCCTGCCGCACCTGCAGGAAGCCGCGCTCGCGATGCTGAATGTGCTGTAGCGGCAGCACCCGCCCAGGCCGCGTCCGCCCGATCTCGCTACGCGACGGATGGCGCCCACCTGCCGGAATCGGCAGTCTGCCGGCAGCGCTTCTTCCGTCTCACCCGATCCGCCACCACCGCGGCAGCAGATCGCGCACTTCGCGTCGCCGGTAACGGTCGTCGATCAGATGCACGACGCCCTCGTCGTGCTCGGTGCGGATCACGCGCCCGGCCGCCTGCACGACCTTCTGCAAGCCCGGATACAGGTACATGTAGTCGTAGCCGTTGCCGAAACGCGTGTCCATCGCGCGCCGCATCTGCTCGTTGACGTCGTTGACCTGCGGCAGCCCGAGCGTCGCGATGAATGCGCCGATCAGCCGCTCGCCGACCAGGTCCACGCCCTCCGAGAACGCCCCGCCCAGCACCGCGAAGCCGACACCGCGCCCGCCCGCGTCGAAGCGCGCGAGAAACGCGTCGCGCTCGCTTTCGGCCATGCCGGGCGCCTGCGCCCAGACGGGCACGTCCGGATGCCGCGTCTGCATCAGCGCGACCACGCGCCCCAGGTAATCGAAGCTGCTCAGGAAGCCAAGGTAGTTGCCGGGCCGCGTCGCGTACTGCGCGGCGATCAGGTCCACGATCGGTTCGAGCGAACGGTCGCGGTCGCGCCAGCGCGTCGACACGTGGCTTGCGACGCGCACCGTCAGTTGCTCGGCGCGGAACGGCCCGTCGACGTCGAGCCAGCCCGTGTCGCCGGGCAACCCGAGCGTGTCGCGATAGAAATGAAACGGGCTCAATGTGCCCGAGAACAGCACGGTCGCGCGCGCGGCTTCGTAGCGCGATGCGAGAAAGCCGGCCGGAATCACGTTGCGCACGCACAGCGTCGACTGCACGCGGCGCCGGCGGCCGGGCGCCGCAACGCCGTCGAGCGCCGGCTGGCGCGGCATCGGCTCGCCATGCAGCGTCGCATCGAAGATCGACGCGCTGTCGAACGCTTCGGCCAGCACGCCGAACTGGATCGCCTCGAAATGAAACCGCAGCAGCGCGTCGCCGTTCGCGCGCGGCGCGTCGGTCAGGTGTTCGCCGATCGCCGCGACGAGATTCTGCACGGCCGACACGATCGGGCCCGGTATCTCCGGATATGCGGCATAGCGCTCGGCCTGCGCGCGATTGACCGTACCCCATGCGCGGGCGAGCCGGTCGAAGGCCTTGCGCAGCGCGGCGGGCGCGGCCTCGCGCGCGGCCGCGAATGCGAACGGATCGAGCGACGCGCTGTACATCTTGCGCGCGCGATCGAGCAGGTTGTGCGCTTCGTCGACGAGCACGCCGACGTGCCACTGGTTCTGCTGCGCGAGCGTGTGCAGCATCGCGCTGCCGTCGTAGTAGTAGTTGTAGTCGCCGATCATCATGTCGGACCAGCGCGCGAGCTCTTGCGACAGGTAGTACGGGCAGACGTCATGCGCGAGCGCGGCCGTGCGCACCGTGTCCCGATCGAGCAGCCCGGCCTCGATCGCCGCATCGCGCGCGGCCGGCAGCCGGTCGTAGAAACCTTTCGCGAGCGGGCACGATTCGCCGTGGCACGCGCTGTCGGGATGCTCGCATGCCTTGTCGCGCGCGACGAGTTCCAGCACGCGCAGCGGCAGCGCGGGCGTGCCGGCGCCGAGCGTCGTCGCCGCTTCGAGCGCGAGCGCGCGGCCAGGCGTTTTCGCGGTCAGGAAGTACACGTGGTCGAGCTCGCCCTCGCCGCAGGCCTTCAGCAGCGGAAACACGGTGCCGAGCGTCTTGCCAATGCCGGTCGGCGCCTGCGCCATCAGGCAACGCTCGTCGCGTGCCGCGCGATAGACGGCCACCGCCAGCTCGCGCTGGCCGCTGCGGAACTGTCCGTGCGGAAACGCGAGCGCACGCAGGGCCGTGTCGCGCGCCGCGCGATGGGCCGTCTCGCGCTCGGCCCAGCCGACGAAGCACGCACACTGCTCCGCGAAGAACGTCGCGAGCTCGGCCGCCCCCAGCGTTTGCGTCAGCATCGTCTCGCGCTCGGACACGATGTCGAAATAGACGAGCGCGACGTCGATTTCCGTGAGGCCGCGCGCGTCGCACATCAAGTGCGCATAGACCTTCGCCTGCGCCCAGTGCAGCGCGCGATGGTTGGCCGGCATCGCATCGAGGCTGCCGCGATAGGTCTTGATCTCCTCGAGGCGGTTCGCCACCGGATCGTAGCCGTCTGCGCGGCCGCGCACGGTGAGCGTGCCCCACGTGCCCGTCAGCGCGATCTCGGTTTCGTAGCGTGCGCCGCGGCTCGACGTGACCGCGCCGTGGCCGGCGATGCCTTCGAGCGCCGTCGGCGCGGGCGTGAAGCGCAGGTCGAGATCGCCGCGTCGCGCGGTGAACTCGCACATCGCCCGCACCGCGACGACGTAGCTCATGCGGACAGACCCGCCGCTTCGGCGTGCGCGACGCCTTCACCGGCCCACTCGACATCGATCACGCGCACCGGGATGCCGTGCGCGACGCAGTAGGCGAGCCAGCGCGTCTGGTTGTCCTGCAGGCGGTCGCCGGGGCCTTTCACCTCGATCAGCTCGTAGCGGCGCTCACCGGGCCAGAAGCGGACGAGATCGGGCAGCCCCGACCGGTTGCTGCGGATATCCGCGAGCAGGCGCGTGAACCACAGCCGCAAGTGCTCGGCCGGCAGGCACGCGAGCGCCTCGTCGAGCAGTTCGTCGCTCAGCACGCCCCAGAACACGAAAGGGGATTGCAGCCCCGCCTTCGTCGCGAAATGCCGGCGGATCGTGTCGCGATAGGCGCCCGAATCGAGTTGCGCGAAACACGCGGCGAACGCGTCTGCCCGGCGCGCGGCGAAATCGGGCGCGTGCAGGTCGGCCGGGCCGCGCTGGAACGGGTGGAAAAACGCACCGGGCACCGCCGCAAACACCGGTTCCCAGCACAGCAGCCCGAACAACGAATTGATCAGTGTGTTTTCGACGTAATGCACGGGCGAAGCCGGTTGCGCGAGGTGGTCGCGCACGGCGAATTCGACGCTGACGAATGCATCGGGGCGCGCGAGCACGAGCGTTTCGCGCGGCACGTCCGCCGCCGCGGCCGCACGTTCGGCGCGCTGGCCGAGCCGGCGCTGCAGGCGCGGCAGCATCCGCTCGACACGCTGACGCTCCTCGTCGCTCTCGAAGCCGCCGCGCGCATCGAGCGCCAGCGCGAGCGCGTCGTCGTCACGCCCGCACCGTTCGAGCACGCGGATACGTCGATGGCGGCTGCCGGGCCATGCGCTGCGCACATACGCGTCGAGTGCAGCGGCCCAGTCGGCGCGGCGTTCGCAGGTTTGCCCGAGCGCGAACAGCAGCTTCGCGCGACGCGTCGCGAGCCACGGCTGCCCGCAGCCGACCGCGTCGATCGCGCGCATCAGGTCGTCGAACGGCAGATCGTCGGGCCATGCGTCGAGCGCATCGCGGCACATCTGCAGCGCGAGATACGCGTCGACGTCGCCGCGCTGCTGGAACGCACGGGACGACGGTGCGATCGGCACGCTTTCGTACTGGAACACGCCGAGATCGGCGAGCACGAACTCGCTCCAGTCCTGATGGAGATTGCCGAAGAACATCAGGCGCAGCCGGTCGCACAGCGCGCCCACCGTCACGCGCAGCACGCGGTCGCCGGCCTGCGCGCACCACGCGTCGAGCGGTTGCGCGACGTCGTGCGCGGGCCGCAGCCGTTCGAGCCATTCGGGCTTGCGCTTGCCCGCATGCGCGGCGAGTGCCGGGAAGATGCGCAGCAGATCGGCCTTGGTCGATAGCGCGAACAGTTCGTCGAGCGTCAGCGCGGGCGCCGGATCGACCCAGCCGAGTTCGACGAGCGGCGCGGCCGCGTCGAGCGTGCAGCCGATTTCGTCGTACACGAGCTTGCTGGCGCGGAAGTCGGCCCCGTTGCGCATCAGCATCCGCACGAGCAGCGCGCGCGACGCCTGCGGCAGCGTCGCGAACTGCCGGACGAACGCGTGCTCGTGCGCGTCGAACAGATCGTCGTAACGCTCGCCGAGCCAGGCCAGCGCGCGTTCGAAATTGGTCAGGTAGTAAAACGCCGGGGGCGTCGGCGAAGCAGGCGTCACGGGGATTGTTCACTGTACATTTGTACAGGTCAGAATCATATCAAATGTGACGGCAGATGCCCCACCCCGTATCGTCGCGCCCTGCTGCCCGGCCGCCGTCAGAACTGGTAATTCACCGACATGTCGAACACGCCGTTGGTCGACTGCTGCGTGATCGGGCTACGCGCGGCGCGGCCGACGAGCTGCTCGATCGCGCCGTCGATCGTGACGAACCAGTGCTTGTTCACGAACCAGGCCATCGTCACGCCCGCGCCGAACGACTTGAGCCCGGCCCCCGACGAATAGGCCGGCAGCCCGGAACGCGCGGCGGCGCCCTGGTTCACGCCGAACCAGCTGTTCATGTAGCGCGAATCGGCGAACGACACGGTCGGCCCCGCGAACCAGAAGAAATGCTCGTTGCTGCCCGGCAGCGGCATGTACGCGGAGAAATCGCCAACCCAGCCATTCGAGCCGCCGAGGCTGCGCCGGATATCCGCGCGCAGCACGAGCGGAAATTCCTTCGAGATCACGTAATCGGCCGCCAGTTTCATCACCGGTGCCGCGTTGATGTTGTCGAGGCCGTTCAGGTGTTCGGTATCGTCGGCCGAACGGCGCCCGAGGTCGTAACCGACCGACAGGCTCACGCGCCAGTTCGGCCCGCGCAGCACGTTCGCACCGAGCCCCTCGCCCGTCGACAGGAAGAACAGGTCGCGATAGCGGATGTCGAGATTCGGGCCGCCCATCACGCGATAGCGATCGGAGCCTGCATAGCGCGGCTGCAGCGTCATTGCGGCCCCCACGCTGATATCCCAGGTGGAGATGTTCGGGTCGTACAGTTTTTCGAGCGGCACACCCGCCGAGTATTGCCATTCGCCGAGCGGCGAAGGCGTCTGGGCCGACGCGTCGCGGGCACCGGCCGCGGCGAGCGCCGCAAAGGCCGACACACCGGAAACGAACCGGCGTGCGCCGGGCGACAGCAAAGGGCGAGCAGCAGTCATCAAGGCGGTCCCCGTCGGTTGCGCGAATCGAACCTGAAGGAAAGCGCATCGCGCCTCTTCGGCTGCAGCGGCTGGCAGCCTGCGGCGCGAACGTAGCGTGCGCTGAATTAACGGACATCCTACGCGACACGCGCGCAGACGCAAAGCGCCCGCTACGCGCGGGCACTTTGCCGTAGGCCGGCACCGACCGGTGAAGCGTGGTGGAATCAGAAGCGCTCGACGTGATAGTCGCCGGCCAGCGCGGCCGGGCTGCGTGTCGACATCATCCGCGAGAAGCCATCGGCAAGCCTTCCGAGCGCGAGCTGCTTCTGGCTCGCATCCCATTGCGTATAGGTGTCGAACGCGGCATCGTCGAACGACACGGTGACGGCGACCGGGTGGCCGCTGGCGCGAAAACCGATCTGCAGCACGCCGCCCGGCAATTCCTCGATGTGATAGCGCAACGAGCGCGATTCGAAATAGCGGCCCAGCACCTGAGCGATCGCGCGCTTGTCTGGCGATTGCACGTGAATGTCCATGAGGGTCCTCCTTTTTTCAGGTTTCGCGCGGCCGGTTGTGGCGCACCGCTGCCTCCCGGCATCCGCATCGGCGGCGGGTGCGACGGTGGGTCGCCCTGCGGCAGCCCGTCGGGTACCGGCGGATCGACGGGATCGTCGTGCCCGGGCGGCGGCGGATCCGGGTCGACGTCGGGCGTCGTCGGCTCGGGGCGGTGCAGCGTGAATGGCGTCTTCATGTCTCTCCTGCGCGACGGCGCGCGCATCTCGATGGCGCTGGCACCGCGCGCAAGCGGCGTGCCCGCTGCCGCGCCGTTTTCCTCCGGTTGCCCGCTCCGGTCGGGTGCTGCGGTGCGCTTAGTCGTCGTAGGCCGCCATCACCAGCCACATCGCGCGCCCCTCCGCGATCAGCCGCACCGCGAGCGCGAACCGGTCGGACGGCGTGCATTGCGCGACGAGCAGCCCGCTGCGCGCGCTCGGGGCCGTCGTAGACTGTGTCGTTCAGTTCGCGTACCTCGTCCTTGCCGTCGAACATGCGCCGCTCGGGCCGATAGACCAGCGATTCGCGCTTCCACGTGTCGAAACGTTCGCGCACATGGGAGAAATCGCCGCCGCATACGTTCGCGTCGTAACGTATCCTTTCCTTGGAAGCATTCATCACGATGTCCTCTCGTCCACGCCGACGGCGCGCGTGGCTGCGCCGCGCCCCGTGCGGTTCCGCCGATGCGCAAGCGTCGTGCCGTCGGCCCGCGCAGGCATGGCGCTTGCGCCCGCATCCATGACCAAGGAGGTTCGACCATGACCGTTCACGCCCCCGGCCGCCACGACGCCGTGTCACCGGCTGCCGGACTGCTCTGGCTCGCCACGTCGCGCCCGCCGTCCAAAGACAAGACGGAGGAACGCATCGACGAGGGACTCGAGGAGACGTTTCCGGCCAGCGACCCGCCCGCCGTTGGCGGCGCGACCCGTATCGATCCTGCCAAGCCGTCCGGCAAGCACGAACGCCGCGCGCCGCACGTTCCTTCCCCGCCCCCCGATCACGGCTGACGGTGGCACCCGGCCCGCGCTGCGCGGCGGCGCAGCGGCGCGCCGGAGCAATCCGGAGTTGATCTGATGAAACGCCTTGAACGCAGATGGCATGAAATCAGCGGCGCCGCCGGCGTCGCTGCGCTGGCGGCGATCGAAAGCGCAGTGGTGCTCGCGATCGTCGCGATGACGGGCATCGGCCACTGACGTCCCGCCCCGCCCGTTCACGGCTGCCGCCGTGGAAGATGTACAAGCGGGCTGGCAAATTTCTCCGTCGCCTGGCCGTCGCGCCCCGGCGTGGGTGGCACGCCGTCTGCTTCCTCATCGTCTCGCTCACGAAGGAGACGTTCATGTATCGCGTCACCGAGATCATGTCGCGCGACGTGGTGTGCGTCGCGCCGACCGACACGATTCGCCATGCGGCCGAACTGATGCGGCGCTTCGATATCGGCGGCGTGCTGCCCGTCTGCGACGGCACCGAACTCGTCGCGATCGTGACCGATCGCGACCTCGCCGTGCGCGGACTATCGCACGGTCATACGTCCGATACACCCGTCAAGGCGGTCGCGTCCACGCCCGTGCAATGGTGTGTCGAGGACGACGGCGTCGGTGACGTCCAGCAGCGGATGGCCGACGCGCAGTTGCATCGATTGCCGGTGCTCGACCGCAACCGGCGGCTGGTCGGCATCGTGTCGCTCGGCGACATCGCGACACGCGCGGGCGGCCCCGAGCGCGACGAGCTGGCCAATACGCTCGAGGACGTGTCGCTGCCGCGCCGGCGCTGACCGGCGCCCGTTCATGCCGCGTGGCCCGCCCCGGGGTGCCGCTTCGACCAGGAGGTGTTCGACGACAACGGACAGACCGTCGTGCGCCGACACGCGCATCGTCGGCGGCATGCATCGCGCGGCGTGCGGCGGGCCGGGGCCTGACGTGATGGCCGCCCGCACGCTCGAGGGCGATCGCGTCCTGACGATGGACGGCGACGATATCGGCCAGGTCGCCGACATCATGCTCGACGTGCGCACCGGCCGGATCGCGTATGCGGTCGTGTCGTCGCGCGGCGTGGCGACAAGCTGCTCGCCGTGCCGTTGAACGTGCTCGTGCTCGACGTCGAGCGCAAATGCTTCGTGCTGCCGGTCGCCACCGAACGCGTGCGCGAAGCCCCCGGCTTCGACCGGAACCGCTGGCCGGCCATGGCCGATCCGGACTGGGCAGAGGCACTGCATGCGTACTACGGCAGTTCGCCATACTGGCTGATCGAGGAAGGCGAAACGGCGCTCGACGCACCGTCGTGCCACGTGCTTTCCGTTGCGTCCATCGTGCCTCCTTGCCTCCTTGCCTCGTGGCTGACCGGGCGAGCGTCCGCGCCGGCGGCTACCGGCCGCGGGTGTGCCGACCGTGCTCGGCGTCGGGTGCGACATCGGCAATCACGCTCGCCAGCGTCGGCATGTCCACCGGCTTGCACAGATACGCGTCGAAGCCGGCGGCCATCACGCGATGCCGGTCGGCGTTGCCGGCGTGCGCGGTGACCGCGATGACTGGCAGATGCCCGCTGCCGCCCGGCAAATGGCGGATGCGGTCGAGCAGCCAGAAGCCATCGCCGTCCGGCATCGCGAGATCCGACAGCACGACGTTCGGCGCTTGCCGTTCCACCACATCGAGCGCGTCGTGCCCCGATTGCGCGGTCGACACCTGTGCGCCCATCGTTTCGAGTGCCGCCGCAAGGCTCGCACGCGATGTCGCATCGTCGTCGACGACGAGCACGCGCTGGCCGTCGAGCGCCACCGTGTCCGGCGTGCCCCCCGCGTGCAACAGGTTCTCGGCCGGATCGTCGGCGTCCCAGCCTGCCGGCAGCGTGACCGTCACGGTCGTCCCGCGCCCGGTGCCGGCACTCGTCGCGACGACCTCGCCGCCATGCAGTTGCGCGATGTTGCGCACGATCGACAGGCCGAGCCCGAGGCCGCGCTTCGGCGACGCGAATGCGCGTTCGGGCCGGCTGAACGTCTCGAACAGATGAGGCAGGTATTCCGGCGCAATCCCCTGCCCGGTATCGGCGACCGACAGCCGCACGCGCTCGCCGGCACGGGTCAGCGACACGACGATGCGGCCGCCCGGCGGCGTGAACTTGATCGCGTTCGACAACAGGTTCGACAGGACCTGACGCACGCGCTCGCGGTCCGCCGGAATCACGCAGGTCGGCATCTCGTATTCGGTCGACAGTTCGAGCCCACTCGCCTGTGCGGTCGCGTCGAGTTCACGCGTGGCGTCGCGCACGACCCGCACGAGATCGACCGGCACGCGCTCGAGGCGCAAGCGGCCCGTTGCGAGCGCCGACGCGTCGAGCAGGTCGGCCACCATGTGCGACAGCGACCGCGCGCTGCGATCGATCGCATCGACCGCCTGTTGCGCGAGCCCCTGGCCATCGACGTTGCGCAGTACCTCGACCCAGCCGTAGATCACGTTCAGCGGCGTGCGCAGTTCGTGCGACACCGTCGCCAGCAGCTCGTCCTTCAGCCGGTTCGACGTGTCCGCCTGGGCACGAGCGTCGCGCGCGCCGCGCAGCGAGCGCATGTTGCGCCGCTCGCCACGACGGCGTTCGCGCGCTTCGCGCAATGTCATCGACAGGCCCGTGCAGCGGCCCTGCGCATCGACGATCGGCGACGCGGCGAAGGTTGCACGAAAACGGCTGCCATCGCGCCGTATGCACAGCACGTCGAGCGGCCCGACCAGTGCATGCAGGTTCGCGAACGATGCGGGCACCGGATGCCGCCGCAACCAGCGCGGCGCGATCATCGCGGTGATATCGCGCCCGGTGGCCTGCGCCGCGTCGATGCCGAAGATCCGCCGCGCGGCCGGATTCCAGCTCGTGATCCGGCGTGCGGCATCGACCCCGACGATCGCGTCGGGCGACGCATCGACCACGCGGCGCAGCAGGCCGTCGTCAGGGACGGGAACGGGGACGCGGGCGGCAGGCGCCGGCTCGCGCGCAGCGGCGTCGCCGTCGTCATCGGGTTCGCGCAGACGATCGTTCGCGAGCAACGGCTTCACGGCCATCACGAGCACGCATTCGACGAAGCTGATCGCGATGAATGCGCCGGCCTGCGCGAGCAGCGTGGCCAGCGGCGCATCGCGCCACCACAACACGCCGATCACGGCCACGCTCGCGGCCGCCGCGGCCAGGCCGCCGCCGAACGACGTCAGCCATGCCGCAGCCGCCACGCCGACATAGAAAGGCAGCGGCGCAAATGGCGTATGCTCGCCGACGACGCGAACCGCCCACGCCTGCAGCGCGGACGCCAGCCCGACGGCCAGCACCACCCATGCACCCTGCCGTAACAGCTCACGGGTCAGGGTTCTCATTGCATCCTTGCGTCGCGCCGGCTCCCGTCGCACGGTGTCGTGCCGCTGGTCGGCAGCAGGCCTGCCGTCGAGCGTGCCGGGCGAGCGTGATGGCATCCGCAAGTGGCATACCCGATTCCGGCCGTGGATGGCCGATGGCACGCCGTGCCGGTTACCTGGCTGCCTGGCGGCCCCAAGTGCGGGGGCGGCGGCCGGTCGGGCACCGACCGGTGTCATGGGCCGCATCGGTGCATCATGGCCGCGACCGGCTTTTTTATCGAAATGCTGTAAAAAAGCACCGACACGACCCAGGATGGCCCGGAAGTGCCGCGATTCGTGTCAGGAATCGATGGCCTGTTTCTTCCGCCCTCGCCGCGCACATTGGAAATTTCTATTCCGCGGCACCTTTACGGTCGTTTCGCTGTCGATGATAAATATTGCAATCAACGGAACGCGTGGTGCCGATTTTCAAAACGGCCCGCCAACACCGATGGGAGAAACCGCCAACCGTTCGAAGCAGCGCGCAGACGGCCGCCGGCTGTCAGGCCGGTCGTCCGCGATGCGCACGCTGCTCGGCCGCATCGAAAAAATCGCGCCGACCCGCGCGAGCGTGATGATTGCCGGCGAAAGCGGGGTCGGCAAGGATATCGTCGCGCGCCGGTTGCACGATCTCAGTGCCCGGCGGGATGGCCCGTTCGTCCCCGTGAATTGCGGCGCGATTCCGCCCGATATCGCGGAATCGCAGTTGTTCGGGCACGAGAAAGGCAGTTTCACCGGTGCGATTGCGCAGCGGGAAGGTTTCTTCGAAGTCGCGCGCGGCGGCACGCTGCTGCTCGACGAGATCGCGGAAATGCCTGCGCCGCTGCAGGTGAAGCTGCTGCGGGCGATCGAATCGAATGCGATCGTCCGGGTGGGCGGCACCGACGCGATTCCGCTCGACGTGCGCATCGTGTCGGCCACGCGCCACAACCCGGCCGAAGCCGTACGCGACGGCCGGCTGCGGGAGGACCTGTTCTACCGCCTCGCCGCGTTTGCGCTGTACGTGCCACCGCTGCGCCAGCGCGACGGCGACATCGAGACGATTGCGCTGGAATTCGTCGACGCGCTCAACACGCGGCATCACTTGCACAAGCGGCTGACCGAAGCAGCGATCGCCGCGTTGCGCGCGTATTCGTGGCCCGGCAACGTACGCGAGCTGCACAACACGATCGAGCGCGCGTACATCCTGGCGGACGAGGGCATCGACGTCACGCTGCCGAAGCCGGCGCTGCCGCCCGAGCGCCTGTCGGAGAACACGATGGCGCTGCCGCTCGGCGCGACCTTGCACCATGCGCAGCAGCGCTTCATCGCGGCGACGCTGCGCCACTTCGACGGCAACAAGCCGCGCGCCGCGAAAGCGCTCGGAATCAGCCTGAAAACGCTCTACAACCGGCTCGCGCTGATGCGCGACGGCGGCCGCTCCTGAGCGGTGCGGCCGCGCTTCCCGCGCGCCGCGTTACGCGACCTTGAAGCGCCCGACCGTCGTCGCCAGCGCGTTCGCCTGCGACTGCAGCGCTGTCGCGGCAGCGGTCGACTGTTCGACGAGCGCCGCGTTCTGCTGCACCATTTCGTCGAGCTGCGTGACCGCGCGATTCACTTCCTGGATGCCGCGCGTCTGCTCGTTCGCCGCGTGCGTGATCTCGGAGATGATCGTCGTCACGTTCGACACGTTGGAGACGATCTCGCGCATCGTATCGCCGGCCTGACGCACCTGCCCGGACCCGGCCGACACGCTCGCAACCGTCGATTCGACCAGCACCTTCACTTCGCGCGCGGCCTGCGCACTGCGTTGCGCGAGGCTGCGCACTTCCTGCGCGACCACCGCGAAGCCGCGGCCCTGCTCGCCCGCGCGCGCCGCTTCGACAGCCGCGTTCAGTGCGAGGATGTTGGTCTGGAACGCAATCCCGTCGATCACGCCGATGATGTCGCCGATCCGGCCCGATGCTTCCTCGATCTTCTCCATCGTCGCGACGACGTCCGACACGACCACGCCACCATGCGACGCGATCCGCGACGCGGCCGCCGCGCGTTCGTCGGCCTGGCCGGCCGCCGCCGCCGACTGGCCGACGGTCGCGGTGATCTCTTCCATCGATGCCGCCGTTTCCTCGAGGCTCGCCGCCGCCGATTCGGTGCGCGACGACAGATCCTGGTTCCCCGCCGCGATCTCGTTCGCGGCCGTGCGCACCGACTCGCTGGCGTCGCGGATCTGGCGCATCACGTCGTTCAGCTTGTCGACGAAGCTGTTGAACGAGCGTGCGATGTCGGCCACTTCGTCGCGGCCGTCAGCCGGCAGGCGCTGCGTCAGGTCGCCGGCGCCCGAGCCGATCGCGGCCATCGCCTGGCGCACTTGCGACAGGCGGCGGAACGCGGTCGCGGTGATCGCGCCGATGATCAGCGACGCGACGGCGACGATCACGAGTAGCGTGATCAGCGACGCGGTCAGCAGCGAGCGCATGCCGGCCGTCGCTTCGCTCTTGTCGAGCAGCACCAGCGCGTACCAGTCGGTGCCCGGCACGGGGCGCGCGCGCACCAGCTTCGCGTCGCCGCCGACGCTCACCTCGACGGGCGCGGTCGCGGCCGCGATCGTCGCGCCGTTCGTCGCGCCGAGTTCGGCCGACACGTCGGCGACCGGCTTCAGCGTGAGCTTCGGGTCCGGGTGCGCAACCACGTGGCCGTTGCTGTCGATCAACATCCCGAAGCTCGCGGGCGTCGGGTGGATCGACTTCACGTTCGCGATCACGGTGTCCATCGACACGTCCGCGGCGACGACGCCTTTCAGGGCGCCGTCGCGCAGGATCGGTACCGCGAACGTGACGACGAGGTTGCCCGTGCCGGCGTCGACGTAAGGCGGCGTGACGACCGGCTTGCCGGCCTGCGCGGCCTGCTTGTACCACGGGCGGCCGGTCGGATCGTAGTCGGGCGGGATGCCGGTCGGGTCGGAGAAGTGGAACGCCTTGTCGGCATAGCCCGCGTAGACGTTCGTGAAGCCGCCGGCCGTGGCCATCTGCTTGAACACCGGCAGCGGATCGGGAGTCAGCGCGGCATCCTGCAGCGACGCGATCATCCGGCTCCGGGTGGCGACCCAGTCGGCGATCCCGACCACGTGGCCGCTTGCGACGGAGGTCAGGTTGCGATCGATCGCGTCGTCGTTGTACGAACGCGCGATGAAATAGTTGATGAGCGTGGTGGCGACGAGCGCGAATACGACGATGGAGACGCACGCGGCGAGGATGCGGGCGCGGATGGACGAGAACATGGCAACGACTCGGTAAGGGAGCGCGAACGCCCGGTGGACGAATTCACCGGGTAAACGGCAATCGCGCCGCTTACTTGAGGCCGCCGTGACAATTCAGTGAAACGTATGACGAAACGCAACGTCGGTTTTCAGGAGGGCGCCGGGATTGCCACACCCGGCCGGCACCGCGCGCACACGCCGTCGCCGGATGCGACGACGGTGCCGGCGATCTTGCGCACGGCAATCGAAAGGGAATGGGAACAGGCCGGTTCGCTGTCGACGGATGCCTGCATGTCGATCAGGATCCGGCCCTGGCCCGGCGGCGGAGCGCGTCACGTCCGCGGCGTCAACCGCGGCGCGTGCCCGTCACAGGCGGTGGCTCGGACGCGGATCGGATTCCGTGGGCGACCCGTCGGCCCGCGTGTCGTGGTCGAAATCGTCCTGCTGGCGCATCCGTTCGCGCAGGTGCCGGATCGCGAACACGTGGATGTAGTCGTGCACCCGCGCGTCGGACGACAAGACGCGCACTTCGTCGTCGAGCATCGCACGCAACTGATCCGAACCGATCGCGCGCTGTTTGGCGGCTTCCTTGAGTGAATCGAGCAAATTGTCCTTGGACATCGACGGACTCCTGACGGTCGAGGAACGAAAAGAAGTAGATACCGGAAGCTTAAAGACTGAACGGCAGCGCGGCGTGCGATGCGCCGGCGCGTGTTTGCGCGCGATCAACAGCACGTTGCGTGCCGCCGCGCCGATTCGTCCCTGAACCGGCCGCGCAAGATTCGCGGCGCGAACTGCCCGCGAACGAGACTGGAAGCCCTGCCACGCCACCCCGAGGCGCGGCACCGGTGGCGGGCAAACGATGGAGGCCGCTCGACGCCGATGCAGTGACGAAGTTAGACCGGCCGAAATCATGCGTCAAGCGACCGCCACCACGCCCGGCCCATTCGTCGGAACGAACGCGCCGGATCGTCGCCGGGACGGCCGATCGGTCGCACTGCGTGTCAGCGGATTCCGATACGCCCCGCGCAATCCCTGACAGCGACTTCAGCGCGCGCTGCTTGGCAGCGCACGGGCGCCACACGATACTGATGACATGGACGAAACGTTCATACGGGCAATCGCTCAGCCGGCCATCGAGCCGGCATGCGGGGCCTGGCGCAGGAGACCAACCATGGGACATCGCAACTTACCGGGCCGGGACGGCCAGCGGCGCGCGTCGGGCAACGCGCGCGCCCTGCCCGCCCGTGCCGTGTCGGCTGGCAACCGTCCGTCCGACAATATCGACACCTTGCTTGCGCTCGCACGCGAAGCCGGGTTGCTCGTCACGCTCGACGGGCAGATCGGCCGCGAGAAGTACCAGAGCGTCGCGGGCTCGGTCCTCGCGTTGCAACGGTTCGCCGCGGCACTCTGCGCGCGGGCCGCCTCCGACGCGGCGGCCGTTGCGGAGCCGCGCCGCAAGGCGCGCCCCGGCTGGCCGCATGCAAACCGCCTGCGCAACCGCACG
>NZ_CABVQC010000030.1 GCF_902499175.1 Burkholderia aenigmatica | reverse complement strand
GGCGGCTGCGCGCGGCCGCCGCGCATCGTGCATTCGTCGCGCGGCGGCTGAGCCCGGGCGGCGCGGCCGACCTGCTCGCAATGAGCGTTTTCGTCGATGCGCTCGAAGCCGACAGGGAGGCGCGATGACGCTGGCCATCCTCTGTTCGGGGCAGGGCGCGCAGCGCGCGGACATGTTCGATCTCACCGGCACCGCGCCGCAGGCCGACGCGCTGTTCGCGCACGCCGGCCGGCGCCTCGGCGACGATCCGCGAACGTGGGTCCGCCAGGCCGGGCCGGACGCACTGCGCGAAAACCGTGCCGCGCAGATCCTCTGCACCGTCCAGGCGCTCGCGGCCGCCGCGCTGCTCGATGCGGTGTGGCCGCGCCGGCGCTGCGTCGCCGGCTACAGCGTCGGCGAAGTTGCGTCGTGGAGCGTGGCGGGGATGATTGAACCGGAAGCCGCGCTCGACCTGGCCGATGCGCGTGCGCGTGCGATGGATGACGCGAGCGGCGGCGACGAGCGAATGGTGTTCGTGCGCGGCCTGACGCGCGCGCAGCTCGCGCGGTTGTGCGACGGCCGCGACGCGGCGATCGCGATCGCGAACCCCGGCGACGCGTTCGTGGTCGCGGGGCGGCAGGCCGATGTCGATGCGGTGGCCGACGACGCGTCGCGCGCCGGCGCGCTGCGCGTCGCACCCGTCTGCGTGCGGATCGCGTCGCACACGCGCCGGCTCGCCGCGGCCGTGCCGGTGTTTCGCGCGTCGCTCGCCGCGACGCAGGTGCGGCGGCCGCTGCCGGGCACGCGGCTGTTTTCGGGGATCGACGGTGCATCGGTGCTCGACGTCGACGCGGGCCTCGACAAGCTTGCGCGGCAGATCGCGGAGCCGGTCGAGTGGGCAGCCTGTCTTGCCGCCTGCGTGGAGGCCGGTGCGACCGCGTTCCTCGAGCTCGGCCCCGGCCGCGCGCTGGCCGAGATGGCCGGTGGCGCGTATCCGGCGCTGCCGGCGCGCAGCCTCGCGGATTTCCGCTCCGTCGACGGCGTGGCGAGCTGGCTCGCACGCGTCGCGGCGGGCTGATCGGCGGCGTGAAAAAGGGCCTGTAACCCGTTCGCCGGGCACCGGTTTTGCGCTGTGTGTTGCGCCGGCGCAGCAGGATCGCAACCGGCGCTTGCCACCCGAATTGGCGTCGCTACAATGGCGCCCGCCATGAGACCCGCCGCCTTCCTTCTCGCCGCGCTTTGCTGCGCGCCGAGCGCCCATGCCGCCCAGATTCCGTCCGATGCCGCAGCGGTCGGCACATACTTTTCGTATGACAATGCCGCGGCCGACGCGACCGTCGACCTCATCGGGCAGGCGCAGCGCCGCGTGCTGCTGGCCGGCTATACGCACGTGCCGCCGGCGGTTGCGAGCGCGCTGCGCGCGGCCCGCTCGCGCGGGATCGAGGTGCGCGTCGTGCTCGTGCGCTCGCCGCGCGCGGGCAGGTACAGCGGCGCGGGCTATCTGAAATCGTCGGGTATCGACGTGGCGATCGATTCGCGGCACGGCGACCCTGCGCCGCGCTTCGTGATCGTCGACGACAGCGTCGCGCTGACGACGCTGTCCGAAGGCGCAACCGCGCATGCGGAAACGGTGAACGTGTTCCAGCGTGCGCCCGAGCTTGCGCAATCCTATGCACAGTCGTTCTGGCGGCTGTACCGGCAGGCCGGCGGCCTCTGACCCTTTCCTTCGGCGCCGCGCGCGCCGGTGTGACCCTGCTTGCATCGGCGCGGCCGATGAACCATGCTCGTTGACAGGCGCCGACGCGGGTTTCGCGCATCCGGCGCAACGGCAGGGAGCCGATCGTGTTCGAGTGTTTTGCCGATCGCGCCGACGCGGGCTGCCAGCTGGCCGGCGCATTGCGCGATTACGCGGGGCGTGGCGATGTCGTCGTGCTTGCATTGCCGCGCGGCGGCGTGCCCGTCGCGTATCCGGTCGCGTGCGCGCTGCATGCGCCGCTCGACGTGCTGGTCGTGCGCAAGCTCGGCGTGCCGTACGATCCCGAGCTCGCGATGGGTGCGATCGCGACGGGTGGCGCGATTCATCTGCAGCGTTCGGTGCTCCGCTCGATGAACGTGTCCAGCGAGCAGCTCGCCGATGTGATCGCGCGCGAGACGGCCGAACTGCATCGCCGCGAAGCGCTGTATCGCGGTGCCGCGGCGCCGCTGCCGGTCGAAGGGCGCATCGCGATCGTCATCGACGATGGTGTCGCGACCGGCGCGTCGATGCGTGTCGCGCTGCAGGCGTTGCGCGAGCGTCATCCGGCGCGGATCATCGCGGCTGCCCCGGTCGCGCCGGCGGGCACACGGCATGCGTTCGACGATCTGGCCGACGCGTTCGTCACGGTGACGCTGCCGCTGCCGTTCTTCGGGATCAGCCAGTTCTACGCGCGCTTCGAGCAGACGAGCGACGACGAGGTACGCGCATTGCTCGGCGCCGCCCGGCTCTGACGCGGTATCACGTCCGCCTGAGGCGGCGTGGGCGAGGGCGGTGGGTTTCGGCCCACGCGAACACGCGCTGCAGCATCGGATGGACGTCCCCGTGCCAGCGCGCTCCCGTAAACAGCCCGTAGTGATCGCAGTCGTCGATGTCGATGCGGTAGCGCTCGTCGTCGGCGAGGCCGCTGCACAGGTCGAGCGCCGCATGCGTCTGGCCTGCGCCCGTGACCTTGTCGCATGCGCCTTCGACGGTTAGCAGCGCGATGCGGCGCAGCGCGGCCGGCTCGACGCGCTGGCCGCCCACGTCCCACGTGCCGTGCGCGAGGCTCATGCGCTGGAACACGATGTCGACCGTATCGAGGAAATACTCGGCCGGCATGTCGAGCAGCGCCGTGTATTCGAGCAGCGCCCGCCGCGCACCGGCGAGCCCGGCCATGTCGAAGCGCGACGCGGCTAGCGCGTAGGCCTCGATCAGCGTCAGGAAGCGCTGCGGGTACACGAGCGCGATCTCACCCTGCTGCAGATAGGTCGGAAATACGCGACGGCCGTGCCCTGCGAAGCCGGGCGGCACGATGTCGATCAGGTGGCGGTGGCACCAGTCGAGCGAGTGGGCGGCGGCGGCGGTGCCGAGCGCACTCGGATTCCGGCGCGCGTCGAGCGGGCCGCCGATCAGCGTGACGCTCGCGGGTGGTGCGAGGCCGCGAGCGGCGCGCAGGGCGAGCGCGCCGAGCACCGGCACGGTCGCCTGGCACACGGCGACGACGTGCAGCGGCCGGTCGTCGTGCGCGAGCCCGTCGACGAAGCCGTCGAGCATCGCGACGTACTCGTCGAGCCCGAAGCAGCCCGATGCGAGCGGCACGTCGCGTGCATTGCGCCAGTCGGTCACGCAGACGTCGCCGTCCGCGAGCAGCGTCTCGACGGTTTCCCGCATCATCACGGCCGCGTGCCCGGCGAGCGGCGCGCACAGCAGCACCGTGCGTCGCGGATCGGCGCGCGTGAAGCGCCGCAGGTCGCAGAACGGCGTGCGCGCGACGACGTGCTCGCCGACGGACGGCCAGTCGATGTCGAAGCGCGGGGGGCCGTCCGGCGGCCCGAGCAGCGGCTCGAACAGGTCGTCGTAGCATGACGACGCGGCATGCGGCAGCGTGGCCGCGGGCCACGCGTCGAACGCGTGCCGCGTCGCCGCGCGCCAGGCGCGCATCCATTCCCGCTGCTGCTCGACGAGGGCATACCACATGGCGAACCTTGGGGCGGAAGGGGCGTGAACTTGCATTATGGTCACTGTGGCCGGACAACGTGAGCCCCGCGCGCGGTCGGCAGATGCGTATCAAGCGCACGAGCGCGCTAGGCGAAGCCACACGACGCTGCTACAGTCGTCGATCCCATTCCCCTCAAGCGGAGCGTTTGCGATGAAGCTGATCGGCATGCTGGATTCCCCGTTCGTGCGTCGTGTCGCCATTTCGGCGAAGCTGCTCGACCTCCCGTTCGAACACGAGTCGCTCTCGGTGTTCCGTCATTTCGAGCAGTTCCGGGCGATCAACCCGGTCGTCAAGGCGCCGACGCTCGTGACCGGCGACGGTGCGACGCTGATCGACTCGTCGCTGATCGTCGACTATCTCGATCACCTGGTCGCGCCCGAGCGGCGCCTGCTGCCCGATGCCGCCGATGCGCGGCTGCGCGCGCTCGTGCCGGTCGGCTTTGCGCTGGCGGCCGCCGAGAAGACCGTGCAGGTGGTCTACGAGCAGGCGTTGCGTCCGGCCGACAAGCAGCACGCGCCGTGGCTCGAGCGCGTGCTGAGCCAGATCGAGGGCGCATACGGCGCACTGGAACCGCTCGTCGCGGCCGCGAACGGCTGGTTCGGCGGTGCGCGCCTGCTGCAGTCCGACGTGACGGTCGCGGTGGCATGGCGCTTCACGCAGTTCATGGCGGCCGATTACCCGGTGCTCGCGCGGATCGATCCGGCCCGTTATCCGGCACTGGCCGCGCATTCGGCGCGGGCGGAAGCGCTGCCGGCGTTCGTCGAAACGCCGCTCGTCTAGGTGTCGCGGCGGCGCGCGACGCGGCCCCGTGCCGTTGCCCGCCGCCCGCTCGGCCTTGTCCGGCAAGCCTTTGCCGATTGTTCGCAGCGGCCGACAAGTGACTTCGCATTCGTGCTGTTTATCCGGAAGCGGCCAGTCCCTAGAATCCACTCCATCGAATCATGCCTTGCCTGATGGAGCCGATGATGAAAGCCCTGATCGAATCGAGCCTGTACCACCCGTCCGTCGTGTTGCCGCTTGCCGCGCTGACGCAGTTGATGGTCGAGCGCGATTTCAATCTCAGTCAGGTCGGGCTGATCGTCGCGGCGCGCGGTGCGCAGGCAGCCGTGTCGCGCTCGCGCGCACTGATTTTCTGCCGCCACTGCGAAGCGCAGGCATGACGGTGCGCGCGTCGCATGGATGAAAAAAAGCCCGGCCGGCGCAAGCCGGTCGGGCGGATCGGGTTCGATCGGGCCCCGGCTTCGGCCGGGGCTTTTTCATGGGTGACGCTCAGGCGCGTGCCGGCGACACGACACCGTACATGTCCGATTCGTCGTCCTCGCGCATCTGGCGCACGAGCTGGTGGGCTTCGCGGCGCGTCGCGACCGCCGGCGGCGAGCCCTTCAGCGGCTGGCGTGCGGTTTCGGCGAGCGCGACGACCGACACGATGCCGATCACGGCGGCGCCCATCATGTAGTACGCGGGCATCATCAGGTTGTGCGTGACCTCGACGAGCCACGCGGTGACGAGCGGCGTCGTGCCGCCGAACAGCGACACCGACACGTTGAAGCCGATCGCGAGCGCGCCGTAGCGGATCTCGGTCGGGAACAGCGCCGGCAGCGCCGACGGCATCACGCCGGTAAAGCACGACAGCAGCACGCCGAGGATCAGCAGGCCGCCGAACACCGACGCGGTGGTGCCCGCATGGATCAGCATCATCGACGGGATCGACAGCGCGAGCAGCCCGACACAGCCGGCGAGCATCACGGGCTTGCGGCCGATCCGGTCGGACAGGCGGCCGGCGGCGAGCGTCAGCGGCATCATCAGCACCATCACGATCAGCACGAGCACGAGGCTGTGCGATTCGTCGAAGTGCAGCGTCGACGACATGAAACTCGGCAGGTACGACAGCACCATGTAGTCGGTCACGTTGAAGATCAGCACGAGGCCGACGCACAGCAGAAGGGCACGCCAGTTGCGCATCAGCGTTTCGCGGAAGCGCGCCTTTGGCACGGCCTTGTCCTGCGCTTCGCGCTCTTCGGCCTGGCGCTTGAACGCGGGCGTTTCCTCGAGCTTCATCCGGATGTAGAGACCGATCAGGCCGAGCGGGCCGGCGATCAGGAACGGCACGCGCCAGCCCCACGACAGCAGCGCTTCCTGCGACAGCGACGCGGTGAGCAGCGCGACGACGCCGGCCCCCATCACGTAACCGATCAGCGTGCCGAACTCGAGGAAGCTGCCCATGAAGCCGCGGCGCTTGTCGGTCGAGAATTCGGCGATGAAGGTGGCTGCGCCACCGTATTCGCCGCCGGTCGAGAAGCCCTGCACCAGACGCGCGACGAGCAGCAGCACGGGCGCCATGATGCCGATCGACGCGTAGTTGGGGATCAGGCCGATCGCAAAGGTGCCGACGGCCATCATGATCATCGTGGCGGCGAGCACGCGCTGGCGGCCGATGCGGTCGCCGAGCGGGCCGAACACCATGCCGCCGAGCGGGCGCACGAGGAACGCGGCTGCGAACGTGCCGAAGGTCGCGAGCAACTGCGCGGACGGGCTGCTCGACGGGAAGAACACCTTGCCGAGCGTGACGGCGATGTAGCTGTAGACGCCGAAGTCGAACCATTCCATCGCGTTGCCGATGGCCATCGCGCTGACGGCGCGCTTGAGGAGGCTCTGGTCGACGACGGTTATGTCGTCCGCGACGAGCGGAGCTTCGCCGGACGACGAAGCGGAGGAGGAAGCAGCGGTCGGGCTGACGTGTGTTGCGGTCAAGGTCATGCACTCCTTTGACTGCGCCGAACGGGCGGGCCGTCCGACACGGTTTGCCGGCGAGCGCGGTGTCGTGTGCTGCGCGTCGGGGCAAACCTTTAAGCACTTACTGCACAACAGGCGGTAAAGGGCCGAAAGGGGCTGCTTCGACGCGGGCCCGATGGGCCGTCGCGACAGTGCGCTCATGAAGAATGGGCCGCGTGATGCTGGCGGCAGATGCCGGTGCGGACGATGTCCGGCGTTCCGGCAAGCGCCCCGAAGGGGCAACGAAACGAGAAAAGCGGGCCTGTCGGGCGGGCTTTCCTGTGGATGCAATTTCGGTCGAAGGGCCGGCCCGCAACGCGCGGACGGACTTCTCTCGAAATCGAATAGACAGAGATTGAATGTTGAAACAGGCGACATGATAGCACGATGACGGATGATCGTGCAAATTGCCGGGAAACGCCCGTCTGGCGGGGGATCCGGCTAGGGCGGCTCGGGTATGATCGGCGGCGCGCGGCGGGGCCGTGCAGCCCCCGGTGACGGGGGGCGAATTCACGAGGAACCGGATGACCGAACTGATGAGGATCGCGGCGCTGTTCGCCGCCACCGCGCTGGCCGAAATCGTCGGCTGTTACCTGCCGTGGCTCGTGCTGAAGGCGGGCCGGCCGGTGTGGCTGCTGGTGCCGGCCGCGCTGTCGCTCGCGCTGTTCGCGTGGCTGCTGACGCTGCACCCGAGTGCGGCGGGGCGCACCTATGCCGCGTACGGCGGCGTGTATATCGCGGTGGCGCTGGTCTGGCTGCGGGTGGTCGACGGCGTCGCGCTGACCCGCTGGGACGTGGCCGGCGCTGCGCTCGCGCTCGGCGGCATGGCGGTCATCGCGCTGCAGCCGCGCGCGTGAGCGCGGCCGCGGCGCGTGCCGCGTGCCGTGTGGGTCAAGCCGTTTCGGCGGCGCCCGCGTCGGCGGACTTGCGCCATATGCAGGTACCCTTGACCGACTTGTCGAGTTCGTCGAGTTGTGTCTGGTGCGCGGCGAGCTCGTCGTCGCTGGCCGCCACCACCGGCAGGTCGAGCGACGCCAGCGCGACACGCTGACCGTTGGCGCCGCCGCCGTGGGCCGCTTCGTCGTCGAGCATGTCGATCACGAGGCTGTCCTGGCCGCGCGTCATCGCGAGGTACACCTCGGCGAGCAGTTCCGAGTCGAGCAGTGCGCCGTGCAGCGTACGGTGCGCATTGCTGATGCCGAAGCGGTCGCACAGCGCGTCGAGCGAGTTGCGCTTGCCGGGGAACATCTGCTTGGCCTGCACCAGCGTGTCGATCACGCCGCCGCACTGCTCGGTGAACGGCGGCAGGTCGAGCCGCGCGAATTCGGCGTCGAGGAAGCCAAGGTCGAACGGCGCGTTGTGGATGATCAGCTCGGCGTCCTTCACGAAGTCGCGGATCTGGTCGGCGACTTCCGCGAATTTCGGCTTGTCGCTGAGGAATTCGGTCGTGAGCCCGTGCACCGCCAGCGCGCCCGGATCGCTGTCGCGCTCGGGGTTCACGTAGAAGTGCAGGTTGTTGCCGGTGAGCCGCCGGTTCAGCAGCTCGACGCAGCCGATTTCGATGAGGCGGTCGCCCGTGCGGGCGTTCAGGCCGGTGGTTTCGGTATCGAGAATGATCTGGCGCATGTCGGGAAAAACGTAAAAAACAGGGGGCGGCCCGCGTTCAGGCCGTGAGCGATTCGACGCCGCGATTCGCGAGCGCATCCGCGCGCTCGTTTTCGGGATGGCCCGCGTGGCCCTTGACCCAGCGCCACTCGACTTCGTGCTGCGCGACGAGCGCGTCGAGCCGCTTCCACAGGTCGGCGTTCTTCACGGGCGTCTTCGCCGCGGTGACCCAGCCTTTCTTCTTCCAGCCGTGGATCCACTCGCTGATGCCTTTCTGCACGTATTGCGAATCGGTATGCACGATCACCTGGCACGGCCGCTTCAGCGCTTCGAGCGCGGCGATCACGCCCATCAGCTCCATGCGGTTGTTGGTCGTGTTCGGCTCGCCGCCGAACAGCTCCTTCTCCTTGTCGCCGTAGCGCATCAGTGCGCCCCAGCCGCCGGGGCCGGGGTTGCCCTTGCAGGCGCCGTCGGTATAGATGTCGATGGTATCGGTAGTCATGAATGTTCTTGATGAGTGGTCGGGGAGGCCGCCGGCGTCAGGCCCGGTGCGAGCACGGGCTTCTTCATCCGGATCTGGCCGACGAGGCGCATGCCACGCACGCGCTTGACGGCCGTCACCATGTAGACGGCGCCGAAGATCGGCCACCAGCGGTCGCCGGCGGCCTCCATGAAGCCGTAGCGGGCCAGCCACTTGTCGGTGACGAGCGGCGGCCGGTAGCAGCCGAAGCGGCCGCGTTCGAGGTCGAAGCCGAGCAGCTTGATCCAGTCCTTGAGCCGGATGAACGCGATCTGGTCGCGCGTGGCCGGCACGAACGGACGGTTCGCCATGCGCCCGAACGATTGCCGCATGCCCCACAGGCTGAGCGAATTGAAGCCGGTGATCACGAGCTGGCCTTCCGGCATCAGCACGCGCTCGGCCTCGCGCAGCAGGCGGTGCGGGTCGGACGTGAATTCTAGCGTGTGCGGCATCACGATCAGGTCGACGCTCTGCGACTCGAACGGCAGGTCGAGCAGGTCGCACCAGGTCGTGCTGCGGTCGGCGGGCGCGTGCTCGGGCGCATGCGCTTCGCGCGCCCACGGATACTGGTACGGCGCGCTCGCGCCGCTCGCCGGATCGAGCACGAGGCCGCGATACGGCATGCGGTTCTCGCGCAGCGCGTCGAGCTGCGGCAGGCCGAGCTGCAGCGCGTGGAACCCGAAGACGTCGGACACGATCCGGTCGAGCTGCGCCTGTTCCCAGCCCAGCACGTAGCGGCCGGGCGGTGAGTCGGTCCAGGCGGGCCAGTCTATAATTTGACGGTCAGACATAACGATGATTGCGCGCCCATGAACGAGCTGGAATACGTGCCGGTTCCGGCATTCGATGACAACTATATCTGGCTCGTCTCGGACGGCCGCGATGCGATCGCCGTCGATCCGGGTGAAGCCGCGCCGGTGCGCCGGGTTCTTGCCGAACGAGGCTGGCGGTTGACCGCTATTTTACTCACGCACCATCACGCCGACCACGTCGGCGGTGTCGCGGCGCTGCGCGATAGCCAACCGGACGATGTGCCGCTGCCCGTTTACGGCCCGGCCGCCGAGGCGATCGGCGTGGTCACGCAGCCGCTCGAAGGCGGTGCGCGCGTGACGCTCGACGCGCCCGCCGCGACGTTCGACGTGCTCGACGTGCCGGGCCATACGCGCGGCCACATCGCGTATTTCCAGGCGGCCGGGCAGGGCAACGCGGCGCCGCACGTGTTCTGCGGCGACACACTGTTCTCGTGCGGCTGCGGCCGTCTGTTCGAAGGCACGCCCGCGCAGATGCTCGCGTCGCTCGACGCGCTCGCGGCACTGCCGGGCGACACGCACGTGCATTGCGCACACGAATACACGCTGTCGAACATCCGCTTCGCGCTCGCATGCGAGCCCGGCAATGCGGCGCTCGCCGCGTGGCGCGACGACGCGCAGGCGCGGCGTGCGCGCGGCGTGCCGACCCTGCCCACTACGATCGCGCATGAGCGTGCCGTTAACCCGTTCATGCGTGCGGACAGCGATGCGATCCGCGCGACGCTCGAGGCCGAACTGCACGAAACGGTGCCGGATCGTCTGACGGCGTTCACGCTGATGCGCGAGTGGAAAAACCGGTTCCGATGACGATTTTCGGAGGACTCCAAAGCTCAAGCGGTATCTGTAAAAATTGCTCCAAATGTAGGATTTCGCTGAGTTTTCGGTGTTTTTATTGACGTGAAGCACGCACTTCCGTAGTATCGCCTGCAATTTCCAGCCGTCGGAAGCAGAGATTTTCATGCGACTTATATTGAGTGCGATGGTGGTTCTGCTGCTCGCCGCTTGTGCGAGCCAGGCCCCTGTCGCCAACAACGCCGCCGATTCGCAGGCGACGTCCAACTACCTCCGTAAATCAGCCACCGCCAAAGAAACTGTCGACGTCGACAAGCAATCCGTCGGCGACCTGACCAGTGCAGACTCCGATCTCTGGGGTCGCATCCGCCGCGGTTTCCAGATGCCCGACCTGCAGACCGACCTCGTCGACATGCAGACCACGTGGTACACGCAGCGCCCGGATTACGTGCAGCGCATGACCGAGCGCTCGCAGAAGTACCTGTACCACATCGTCGAGGAGCTCGAAGCGCGTCACATGCCGACCGAGCTCGCGCTGCTGCCGTTCATCGAGTCCGCGTACAACCCGCAGGCGCTGTCGGTCGCGAAGGCGGCCGGCATGTGGCAGTTCATGCCCGGCACGGGCCGCACGTACAACCTGAAACGCAACATGTGGCAGGACGAGCGCCGCGACGTGCTCGCGTCGACGAGCGCCGCGCTCGACTACCTGTCGCGCCTGCATGACATGTTCGGCGACTGGTATCTCGCGCTGGCCGCGTACAACTGGGGCGAGGGCAACGTGCAGCGCGCGATCGCGCGCAACCAGGCGGCCGGCCTGCCGACCGACTACCTGAGCCTGCGGATGCCGAACGAGACGCGCAACTACGTGCCGAAGCTGCAGGCGGTGAAGAACATCATCGCGAATCCGCAGCAGTATGGCCTGACGCTGCCGGACATCCCGAACCACCCGTATTTCGTGACGGTCACGACGTCGCGCGACATCGACGTGGCGGTGGCCGCGAAGCTCGCGAACCTGTCGCTCGACGAATTCCGCTCGCTGAACCCGTCGTTCTCGAAGCCGGTGATCCTTGGCGCGACCGAGCCGCAGATCCTGCTGCCGTTCGACAACGCGTCTGCGTTCGAGAAGAACCTGAAGGCCTACAACGGTCAGCTTTCGTCGTGGACCACCTATACGGTCAGCGAACGTGCGCGTCCGGCCGCGATCGCCGAGAAGATCGGTGTGGACGCCGATACGCTGATGTCGATCAACAAGATCCCGGCCGGCATGCGCCTGAAGCCGGGCTCGACGATCGTCGTGCCGCGCGGCGATGACGACGACGAAGACATCAGCGCGGACGTCGCCGAAAACGGCGCGCTCGCGATGGAACCCGACGTACCCGATACGCGCAAGATGTTGATCCGCGTGCGCCGCAAGCAGTCGATGGCGGCGATCGCCGGCCGCTACGGCGTGTCGGTCGGCCAGCTCAAGGCGTGGAACCGCACGCACCGCGATCTCGTGATGCCGGGCCAGGCGCTCGTGCTGCACGTGCCGGTCGGCCGTTCGGTGCCGGCGGAACCCGGCCCGGAGCGGATCGCGACGTCGGCCGCCGGTGCGCACATCGAGCGCGCGAGCCTGGCGGTAGGCGGCAAGTCGCACGGCGCGAAGCGCGGCGCGGCGAAGCCGGCGGCCAAATCGGCGAAGGCGGCCCCGGCCAAGGCCGCTGCGCACAAGGGCAAGAAGAAGTAACGCAGCCGCGAACGCATCGTGCGGCCGGCCTGGTTCGCACGATTGCGCTATCATCCGACGAAATGCGACGAAACGCCGTCACCGAGGTGACGGCGTTTTTGTTTGTGCGCGGCGCGGGGGCGCTGCTTCGAATGCCTTCATATAACAAGGGGAAGTGATGTCGTCGGTGCAGGTGAGGGTGCTCGCGCTGTTTTCGGTCGGGTATTTCGTGTCGTACGTGTTTCGCGGCGTCAATCTGGGCTTCGCGCCGTTCGTCACGCACGAGCTCGGGTTGTCGGCCGCCGATCTCGGCCTGCTGACCAGTCTCTATTTCCTCGGCTTCGCGGGCGCGCAGATCCCGGCCGGCGTGATGCTCGACCACTTCGGCTCGCGCCGCGTGACAGCTGGCATGCTGCTGTTCGCGGCCGCTGGCGCGGCCGTGTTCGGCGCCGCGCACAACCTCGGCACGATGATGGTCGGCCGGCTGCTGATCGGCGTCGGTGTATCGGTGTGCCTCGGCGCGGCGTTCAAGGCGCTCGCGCAGCATTTCCCGGTCGGCCGGCTGCCGCTCGTCAACGGCCTCGTGATGGCCGTTGGCGGCCTCGGCGGCGTGATGGTCGGCTCGCCGCTGACCTGGCTGCTCGGCTGGACGAGCTGGCGCGCGATCTGTTTCGGTCTCGCGGTGCTGACGGTGATCGTCGCGGCATCGATCGGCTTGGGCGCGCCGGAAGCGAAGCAGGTGCGCCATCAGGGCGGGCTCGTGAGCCAGTTCAAGGGCACGTGGCATATCCTGAGCAGCCGCGCGTTCTGGAAGATCTCGTCGTTCTCCGTCGTCACGCAGGGCGTGTTCTACGCGATGCAGTCGCTGTGGGTCGGGCCGTACCTGCGCGATGTCGCGGGGTTCGATGCGCCGCATGCCGCGCGCCTCGTGTCGGTGCTCGGCTTCGCGATGATGGCCGGCTGCGTCGGCTTCGGCGCCGCGGCGCGGGTGCTCGAGCGGCGCGGCGTGTCCGTGTACGCGTTCTGCGGCGTCGGCATGGCGCTGTTCGTCGCGACGCAGGCCGCGATCGTCGCGGGCGTGCCGTTGCCGCCGGCCGTGCTGTGGGCGGCATACGGAATGTTCGGCGGTGTCGGCATCCTGACCTACGCGGTGATGGCCGGGCATTTCCCCGCTCATCTGATCGGCCGCGCGAACACGACGCTCACGCTCGTGATCTTCCTGCTGATCTTTGCGTTCCAGATCGGCGTCGGCGCGGTGCTGTCGCACTGGCCCGCGTTCGACGGCCGCTATCCGGCCGCCGCGCACTTCACCGCGTGGGGCGTGCTGCTCGCGCTGCAGCTCGCGAGCGCGGTCTGGTACGTCTGGCCCGCGCGCGGCGCTGGTCAAGCACACTGATCCGGCGGTACGCTGGCGGGTAGGGCGGCCGCGGAAACGGGGCCGCAGCGCGTTGCGTCGCGCCGCCGGGCATGGTGAGCGCGCGATCGGACGGCCAAATCGATTGAAGATAGGGCCATTTTCAGGCTATAATTTGAAAGTTTGTGCTGATCAACCTCGCACCCTAGCGCCTACCTCATTCATCCCGTTCATCCGCCGCACGCCGCCAGCCGGGCGATGCCGTGAAGCCTCGTGCGCCATGCGCCGGGTTCGCGTCTCGACAAAGCAGGCCGCGTCCAGCAAGCGACCGCGCGCGCCCACGCAGCGCGGCGCTCGCGCGGCAGGGTAAACAGGTCGGCAGCAGGGTGTTCCCCAAGGAGCCTCCCGTGTTGCCGTCTTTTACTCCCGCCTTGCTTGCACTCGCCGACGGCACGGTCTTTCGTGGTTATTCGATCGGGGCCGAAGGCCACACGATCGGCGAAGTCGTGTTCAATACCGCGATCACCGGCTATCAGGAAATCCTGACTGATCCGAGCTACTCGCGCCAGATCGTCACGCTCACCTACCCGCATATCGGCAACGTCGGCGTCAACGCCGAAGACGTCGAAGCCACGAAAGTCCATGCCGCCGGCCTGATCATCCGTGATCTGCCCGCGCTCGCCTCGAACTTCCGCATGGACCGCACGCTCGGCGACTACCTGCGCGACGAAGGCGTCGTCGCGATCGCCGGCATCGATACCCGCAAGCTGACCCGCATCCTGCGCGACAAGGGCGCGCAGAACGGCTGCATCCTGACGGGCTCGGACGACGAAGCGAAGGCGATCGAGCTCGCGCGTTCGTTCCCGGGTCTCGCAGGCATGGATCTCGCGAAGGTCGTGTCGACCACCAAGCCGTTCGAGTGGAAGCAGACCGAGTGGAAGCTCGGCAGCGGCTACGGGATGCAGGAAGCGCCGAAGTACCGCGTCGTCGCGTACGATTTCGGCGTCAAGTACAACATCCTGCGCATGCTCGCGGAACGCGGCTGCCACGTGACGGTGCTGCCGGCACAGGCGAGCGCGGAAGACGCGCTCGCGCTGAATCCGGACGGCATCTTCCTGTCGAACGGCCCTGGCGATCCGGAGCCGTGCGACTACGCGATCGCGGCCACGAAGCAGTTCATCGAGCGCGGCGTGCCGACCTTCGGCATCTGCCTCGGCCACCAGATCATGGGCCTCGCGGTCGGCGCGAAGACGCTGAAGATGAAGACGGGCCACCACGGCGCGAACCACCCGGTGAAGGATCTCGGCGACGGTCGCGTGGTGATCACGTCGCAGAACCACGGTTTCGCGGTCGATGCGGATTCGCTGCCGGCCAACGCGCGCGTCACGCACGTGTCGCTGTTCGACGGCACGCTGCAGGGCTTCGAGCTGACCGACAAGCCGGCATTCTGCTTCCAGGGCCACCCGGAAGCGTCGCCCGGCCCGCACGACATCGGCTATCTGTTCGACCGTTTCACCGCGCTGATGGACGCGGCGAAGCAGCGCAACGCTTAACGTCACCGACGCAACTGAAGGACGGGAGATTCACATCATGTTCGGCCACGCACTCGGCATCACGGATATCTGGACCTACGTGTTCGGCGTGATCTTCATCATCCTGCTGCCGGGGCCGAACTCGATGTACGTGCTGTCGCTCGCGGCGCAGCGCGGCGTGAAGGCCGGCTATCGCGCGGCCTGCGGCGTGTTCGTCGGCGACACGGTGCTGATGGTGCTGTCCGCCGCCGGCGTCGCGTCGCTGCTGAAGGCGAACCCGCTGCTGTTCTCCGTCGTCAAGTACGGTGGCGCCGCGTATCTGCTCTACATCGGCACCGGCATGCTGCGCAGCGCGTGGCGGAAGCTGCGCGCGCCGGCGAATGCGCCGGCCGATGCGCCGCCCGCGGTGGACGGCGAGCGGCCGTTCCGCAAGGCGCTGATCGTGAGCCTGCTGAATCCGAAGGCGATCCTGTTCTTCATCTCGTTCTTCATCCAGTTCGTCGACCCGGCATTCCCGCATCCTGCGCTGTCGTTCGTCGTGCTCGGGGCGATCGCGCAATGCGCGAGCTTCCTGTACCTGAGCACGCTGATCTTCGCGGGTGCGCGGCTTGCCGAGCACTTCCGCCGCCGCCGCAAGCTTGCAGCAGGCGCGGCGAGCAGCGTGGGCGGCCTGTTCATCGGTTTCTCGGTGAAGCTTGCGCTCGCCACGATGAGCTGAGCGCAGCCGGCCGACCCACGACAACGATTACTTATTGAATTCACCAGCCATGCCAAAACGCACAGACATCAAGAGCATCCTCATCATCGGCGCCGGCCCGATCATCATCGGCCAGGCGTGCGAGTTCGACTATTCGGGCGCGCAGGCTTGCAAGGCGTTGCGTGAGGAGGGCTACAAGGTCGTTCTCGTCAACAGCAACCCGGCGACGATCATGACCGACCCGAACACGGCCGACGTGACCTACATCGAGCCGATCACGTGGGAAGTCGTCGCGCGCATCATCGAGAAGGAGCGCCCGGACGCGATCCTGCCGACGATGGGCGGCCAGACCGCGCTGAACTGCGCGCTCGACCTGCACCACCACGGCGTGCTCGAGAAGTTCGGCGTCGAACTGATCGGTGCGTCGCCGGAAGCGATCGACAAGGCGGAAGATCGCCAGAAGTTCAAGGACGCGATGACCAAGATCGGTCTCGGTTCCGCGAAGTCGGGCGTCGCGCACTCGATGGAAGAGGCGACCCAGGTGCACGCCGAGATCATGGCGCTCACCGGCGGCAGCGGCTACCCGGTCGTGATCCGTCCGTCGTTCACGCTCGGCGGCTCGGGCGGCGGAATTGCATACAACCGCGAAGAATTCGAAGAGATCTGCAGGCGCGGCCTGGATCTGTCGCCCACGCGCGAGCTGCTGATCGAAGAGTCGCTGCTCGGCTGGAAGGAATACGAGATGGAAGTCGTGCGCGACCGCGCCGACAACTGCATCATCGTCTGCTCGATCGAGAACCTCGACCCGATGGGCGTGCACACCGGTGACTCGATCACGGTCGCACCGGCACAGACGCTCACCGACAAGGAATACCAGATCCTGCGTAACGCATCGCTCGCGGTGCTGCGCGAGATCGGCGTCGACACGGGCGGTTCGAACGTGCAGTTCTCGATCAACCCGAAGGACGGCCGCATGGTCGTCATCGAAATGAACCCGCGCGTGTCGCGTTCGTCGGCGCTTGCATCGAAGGCCACCGGCTTCCCGATCGCGAAGGTCGCGGCGAAGCTGGCCGTCGGCTACACGCTCGACGAGCTGAAGAACGAAATCACCGGCGGCCAGACGCCGGCATCGTTCGAGCCGACGATCGACTACGTCGTCACGAAGATCCCGCGCTTCGCATTCGAGAAATTCCGCGAAGCCGATTCGCGCCTGACCACGCAGATGAAGTCGGTCGGCGAAGTGATGGCGATCGGCCGCACGTTCCAGGAATCGTTCCAGAAGGCGCTGCGCGGCCTCGAAGTCGGTGTCGACGGTCTCGACGAGAAGTCGACCAACCGCGACGAGATCGCGATCGAGATCCACGAGCCGGGCCCGGACCGTATCTGGTATGTCGGCGATGCGTTCCGTATCGGCATGACGGCCGAGGAAATCTTCGCGGAAACCGCGATCGATCCGTGGTTCCTCGAGCAGATCGAGCAGATCGTCCTGAAGGAAAAGGCGCTCGGCGGCCGCACGCTCGCATCGCTGACGTTCGACGAGCTGCGCTACCTGAAGCAGAGCGGCTTCTCCGACCGCCGCCTCGCGAAGCTGCTCGGCGCGACGGCGGAAGACGTCCGCAAGCGCCGCGTCGAACTCAACGTGCGCCCGGTCTACAAGCGCGTCGATACCTGCGCGGCCGAGTTCGCGACGAAAACCGCGTACATGTACTCGACCTACGAGGACGAGTGCGAGGCGCAGCCGACCACCAACAAGAAGATCATGGTGCTGGGCGGCGGCCCGAACCGGATCGGCCAGGGCATCGAGTTCGACTACTGCTGCGTGCACGCGGCGCTCGCGATGCGCGAGGACGGCTACGAAACGATCATGGTCAACTGCAACCCGGAAACGGTGTCGACCGACTATGACACGTCCGACCGCCTGTACTTCGAGCCGCTGACGCTGGAAGACGTGCTCGAGATCGTCGACAAGGAAAAGCCGGTCGGCGTGATCGTCCAGTACGGCGGCCAGACGCCGCTGAAGCTCGCACTCGACCTCGAGGCGCACGGTGTGCCGATCGTCGGCACGTCGCCGGACATGATCGACGCGGCCGAAGACCGCGAACGCTTCCAGAAGCTGCTGCAGGACCTCGGCCTGCGCCAGCCGCCGAACCGCACCGCACGCGCCGAAGACGAAGCGCTCGCGCTCGCGGAAGAGATCGGCTATCCGCTGGTCGTGCGCCCGTCGTACGTGCTGGGTGGCCGCGCGATGGAAATCGTCCACGAGCCGCGCGACCTCGAGCGCTACATGCGCGAGGCCGTGAAGGTGTCGAACGATTCGCCGGTGCTGCTCGACCGCTTCCTGAACGACGCGATCGAGTGCGACGTCGACTGCATCTGCGACGGCGAAGCCGTGTTCATCGGCGGCGTGATGGAGCACATCGAGCAGGCGGGCGTCCACTCGGGCGACTCGGCATGCTCGCTGCCGCCGTACTCGCTGTCGAAGGAAACCGTGGCCGAGCTGAAGCGCCAGACGGGCGCGATGGCGAAGGCGCTGAACGTGGTCGGCCTGATGAACGTGCAGTTCGCGATCCAGCAGGTGCCGCAGGCAGACGGTTCGAAGCAGGACGTCATCTACGTGCTGGAAGTGAACCCGCGCGCATCGCGCACGGTGCCGTACGTGTCGAAGGCAACCAGCCTGCCGCTCGCGAAGATCGCGGCGCGCGCGATGGTCGGCCAGAAGCTCGCGCAGCAGGGCGTGACGAAGGAAGTCGAGCCGCCGTACTTCAGCGTGAAGGAAGCGGTGTTCCCGTTCGTCAAGTTCCCGACCGTCGATCCGGTCCTCGGGCCTGAAATGCGTTCGACCGGCGAAGTGATGGGTGTCGGCCAGACGTTCGGCGAAGCGCTGTTCAAGTCGCAGCTCGCGGCCGGTTCGCGCCTGCCGGAGTCGGGCACGGTGCTGCTGACCGTGATGGACGCCGACAAGCCGAAGGCCGTCGAAGTCGCGCGCATGCTGCACGACCTCGGCTACCCGATCGTCGCAACCAAGGGCACGGCTGCCGCGATCGAAGCGGCCGGCGTGCCGGTGAAGGTCGTGAACAAGGTGAAGGACGGCCGTCCGCACATCGTCGACATGATCAAGAACGGCGAGATCGCGCTCGTGTTCACGACGGTCGACGAAACGCGCCAGGCGATCGCCGATTCGCGTTCGATCCGCATGAGCGCGCAGGCGCACAAGGTCACGTACTACACGACGATGTCGGGCGCGCGCGCGGCGGTTGAAGGCTTGCGCTACCTGAAGGATCTGGAAGTCTATGATTTACAAGGTCTTCACGCTCGCCTAAACTAAGCAGTCAGTTACCTGTCGAAGCAACACGTGCCGCGATTAGGCGGTGTTTCCAGTGCATCGGAAACGCGCTTAATCGCGGTGATTTTTTTTATAGCCGTTTTTAGCGATTGAGCCGTTTATGAGCACCATTCCGTTGACAAAGCGTGGCGCAGTGCAACTGCGCGATGAATTGCAGCGCCTCAAGTCGGTCGAGCGGCCGGCCGTGATCAACGCGATCGCGGAGGCCCGCGCACAGGGCGACCTGTCCGAAAACGCCGAATACGATGCCGCGAAGGAAAAGCAGGGCTTCATCGAGGGTCGTATCGCGGAACTCGAATCGAAGCTGTCGGCCGCACAGGTCATCGATCCCGCCGGGCTCGACGCCGACGGCCGAGTGGTCTTTGCCGCAACGGTTGAACTTGAGGATCTCGAGTCGGGCGACACCGTCAAGTACCAGATCGTCGGCGACGACGAAGCCGATATCGATCACGGCCTGATCTCGGTCAGCTCGCCGATCGCTCGCGCGCTGATCGGCAAGTCCGAAGGCGACGTCGCGGCCGTGCAGGCACCGAGCGGCGTGCGCGAGTACGAAATCATCTCGGTCAGCTACATCTGAAGCGGGGCGACGTGATGCCGCATCGCGTGTTCCGTCTGCTGTCGGCCGTGTGGGTCGGCAGCCTGCTGACGATCGGGTATGCGGTCGCGCCCGTGCTGTTCAAGACGCTGGAGCGGATGACGGCCGGTTCGGTCGCCGCCCAGCTGTTCCGTATCGAGGCGATCCTCGGTGTCGTGTGCGGCGTGCTGCTGCTCGCCTTGTCGAACCAGCAGGTGCGGCGCGGCAGCAGCGAATATCGCCGCGTGCGCTGGGTCGTCGCCGCGATGGTCGTGTGTGTGCTGGTCGGGTATTTCGCGCTGCAGCCGTTCATGAACGCGCTGCGGGTGGCCGCGATGGATGCGGGCACCGATATCGCGAACTCGCCGTATGCGAGCCGCTTCGGGATGCTGCACGGCGTCTCGAGCGTGTTCTATCTCGTCGAGAGCGTGCTGGGGCTGATGCTGATCTGGCGTCTGCCGGCGCGCGACGCCTGACGCGAGTGCCGCGCAGGCCCGGTCGATGCCGGGCCCGCGGGCAGGGCGGTGGCACGGGCAGCCGTGCCGTGCCGATGCTTACTTGTCCTGGAACGGACGCTTCGTGCTGGCCTGGCGCTTCTTGGCGCGCTTCACGTTACCGCCTGCCGTCACGCGCTCGTTGCCGCGCACGACGACCTTCGTCGGCTTCGGGCGACGCACGGGGCTTGCGTTCGGCGACACCTTGACGACCTTGACGGTGCGCGGTGCACGGCCCTTCTTGTCGTCGACGGCTTCGGCCGCGCTCGGCAGCGTGCCGGCACGACGGCCGCGGGCCGGGGCCGCTGCGGCGGCTTCGGGCTTCCAGATCACCAGCAGCTTGCCGATGTGCTGGATCGGCGCCGCGCTCAGGCGATCGCAGATCTCGTCGTAGATCGCGATACGCTCGTCGCGCTCGTCGCCGAACACGCGGATCTTGATCAGCTGGTGCGCGTCGAGGTGCACCTTGATTTCCTTCAGCACGGCGTCGGTCAGCCCTTCGGCGCCGATCAGCACGACGGGCTTGAGCGCATGGGCCTGGGAGCGCAGCGCGGAGCGCTCGGCGGGAGAAAGCGAAAGGGCGGGCATGGAAATGTCGAAATCTAAATAAGGGCGCGCTGACTGAATAGCGATCGCGGGAAGTTACCGCGTCAGCCGTGCGCCGAAACCACGTAAAATCGCGGCGTGGGCCCGAAAAGGGGCCGCAGCCGCGCGAAGAAGACGCGTATTATCCGCTAAAAGCGCGGCTTCACGAAGCAATTGGCAGCAATCTCTCTCTCGAATGGCAAAAAACCGCTTTAACCAGCACTGGCTGCACGACCACATCAACGACCCCTACGTCAAAATGGCGCAGCGGGAGGGCTATCGCGCGCGCGCCGCGTACAAGCTGAAGGAAATCGACGAGCAGGACAAGCTGATCCGTCCGGGCCAGGTGATCGTCGACCTCGGCGCGACGCCGGGCAGCTGGAGCCAGTATGCCCGCAACAAGCTCGCGCAGGGCAAGAAGCGTGACGCGGAACGCGAAGGCGGCATCGACGGCACGATCGTGGCGCTCGACATCCTGCCGATGGAGCCGATCGCCGACGTCCACTTCCTGCAGGGCGACTTCCGCGAGGACGAAGTCCTTCACCAGCTCGAGGAAGTGCTCGAAGGGCGCGACGTAGACCTTGTTATTTCCGACATGGCCCCCAACCTCTCTGGCGTGGCCTCGGCGGACGCGGCGCGCATCGAGCATCTGTGCGATCTGGCGCTCGAATTCGCGCAGAATCATCTGAAGCCGGACGGTGCGCTGCTCGTGAAATGTTTTCACGGCAGCGGCTACAGCCAGATCGTCGAGAAATTCAAACAGCAGTTTAAGACCGTCGCGCCGCGCAAGCCGAAGGCGTCCCGCGACAAATCGTCCGAAACGTTCATTTTGGGTCGGCATCTGAAACGTCCGCGCTGATGCGCAACGGGGTGCCGCAAACGGGCTCCGGCCCTTGCCAGACAAGCGAAGCGCTATCGCGGCGGTTGTCAATGCTTATGGCGAGGGTGGTCGGACTGGATTAGAATGACCGAGGGGCGCCGCAAGGAAAATGTAGGCGCTCGTCTACGAGTGAAGGAGTGGTGCTTTGAACAACAATATGTTTTCGAAGGCAGCGGTGTGGCTGGTGATCGCACTGGTGCTGTTTACGGTGTTCAAGCAGTTCGACAAGCCCCGCGTCCAGGAAGGCGTGTCCTATTCGCAGTTCATGGACGACGCCAAGAACGGCAAGGTCAAGAACGTCATCGTTCAGGGGCGCAACCTCACCGTCACTCCGGCTGATGGCCAGAAATACCAGATCGTGTCGCCCGGCGATATCTGGATGGTTGGCGATCTGATGAAGTACGGCGTGCAGGTCAGCGGCAAGGCCGATGACGAGCCGAACGCGCTGATGTCCGCGCTGTACTACCTCGGGCCGACGATCCTGATCATCGTGTTCTGGTTCTACATGATGCGGCAGATGCAGGGAGGCGGCAAAGGCGGCGCATTCTCGTTCGGCAAATCGCGAGCGCGGCTGATCGACGAGAACAACAACGCGGTGAACTTCTCCGACGTCGCGGGCTGCGACGAAGCAAAGGAAGAAGTGTCCGAGCTCGTCGACTTCCTGCGCGATCCGCAGAAATTCCAGAAGCTGGGCGGTCGCATTCCGCGCGGCGTGCTGCTCGTCGGCCCTCCGGGTACCGGCAAGACGCTGCTGGCCCGTGCGATCGCGGGTGAAGCGAAGGTGCCGTTCTTCAGCATCTCCGGTTCGGACTTCGTCGAAATGTTCGTCGGTGTTGGCGCGGCTCGTGTGCGCGACATGTTCGAACAGGCGAAGAAGCATGCACCGTGCATCGTGTTCATCGACGAAATCGACGCGGTCGGTCGCCATCGCGGCGCCGGCATGGGCGGCGGTAACGACGAACGCGAACAGACGCTGAACCAGATGCTCGTCGAGATGGACGGCTTCGAGGCGAACTCGGGCGTGATCGTGATCGCGGCAACCAACCGTTCCGACGTGCTCGACAAGGCGCTGCTGCGTCCGGGCCGTTTCGACCGCCAGGTCTACGTCGGTCTGCCGGATATCCGCGGCCGCGAACAGATCATGCGCGTGCACCTGCGCAAGGTACCGATCGCGAACGACGTCGATGCGGCAGTCATCGCGCGCGGCACGCCGGGCTTCTCGGGCGCCGATCTCGCGAACCTCGTGAACGAGGCCGCACTGTTCGCCGCACGCCGTGGCAAGCGCATCGTCGAGATGCAGGATTTCGAAGACGCGAAGGACAAGATCTTCATGGGTCCGGAGCGCAAGTCGGCCGTGATTCGCGAGGAAGCGAAGCGTGCGACCGCTTATCACGAGTCGGGCCACGCGGTGATCGCGAAGCTGCTGCCGAAGGCCGACCCGGTGCACAAGGTCACGATCATCCCGCGCGGTCGCGCGCTGGGTGTCACGTGGCAGCTGCCGGAGCATGACAACGAAACGTACTCGAAGGACTACCTGATGGACCGCCTCGCGATCCTGTTCGGTGGCCGGGTGGCGGAAGAGCTGTTCATGAACCTCGTCAGCACTGGCGCATCGGACGACTTCAACAAGGCAACGCAGACGGCACGCGCGATGGTGGCCCGTTTCGGCATGACCGACGCCCTCGGGCCGATGGTCTACGTCGACGACGAGAACGATGCATCGCCGTTCGGCCGTGGCTTCACGCGCACGATCTCGGAAGCGACGCAGCAGAAGGTCGATTCGGAAATCCGTCGCGTGCTCGACGAACAGTACGGCCTTGCGCGCCGCCTGCTCGAAGAGAACCGCGACAAGGTCGAAGCGATGACCGCCGCGCTGATGGAGTGGGAGACGATCGATGCCGATCAGATCAACGACATCATGGAGGGCCGTCCGCCGCGCTCCCCGAAGAGCTCGCCGGCTGTCGGCGGCGATTCGTCGGGCGGTGGCAGCAGCGCCGAGGTGAAGCCCGGCAACGCGCCGGCACCTGCTTCGCCGGCGGCATAATCTCCGCTTTAGCGCTTTAGCGCCGTTCACGGGCTGGTGTGGCTTCACACCGGCCCGTTTTGCATTCATTCACGCCAGTTGCTCGTGTCCGATTCCGCTGTTTCCCCGTTCACTCCTGCGCCACTCCAGTGCGGCCGCTTCGAACTGACGTTCGAACGCCCGCTCGTGATGGGCATCCTCAACGCCACGCCTGATTCATTCTCCGACGGCGGCCGCTTCCTCGCGCGCGACGATGCGCTGCGCCAGGCCGAGCGGATGATTGCTGAAGGCGTCGACCTCCTCGATATCGGCGGCGAATCGACGCGCCCCGGCGCGCCGCCCGTGCCGCTCGACGAGGAACTCGCGCGCGTGATCCCGCTCGTCGAAGCGCTGCGGCCGCTGAACGTGCCGCTGTCGATCGATACCTACAAGCCGGCCGTGATGCGCGCGGCGCTTGCCGCCGGCGCCGACCTGATCAACGACATCTGGGGGTTCCGCCAGCCAGGGGCGATCGACGCGGTGCGCGAGGGCAACTGCGGGTTGTGTGCGATGCATATGCTGGGCGAGCCACAGACGATGCAGGTCGGTGAACCCGATTACGGCGACGTCGTGGCCGACGTGCGCGATTTTCTCGCCGCGCGCGCGCAGGCGCTGCGCGACGCGGGGATTGCGCCGGAGCGGATCTGCGTCGATCCCGGGTTCGGGTTCGGCAAGGCGGTCGTCGACGACAACTATGCGCTGCTGGCCGCGTTGCCGGACACGGCGCCCGCGCGGCCCGACGGGCGCGCGTATCCGATCCTAGCGGGCATGTCGCGCAAGTCGATGCTCGGCGCGGTGATCGGCGGCAAGCCGCCGATGGAGCGCGTCGCGGCGAGCGTGGCGGCTGCATTGTGCGCGGTCGAGCGCGGGGCGGCGATCGTGCGCGTGCACGACGTCGCGGCGACGGTCGATGCGCTGAAAATCTGGAATACCGTGCGCGAAGTCGCACGGCAACGATAAGTCAGAAAACGAAGGAGGAAGGACCCCATGGGACGTCGATATTTCGGCACGGACGGCATTCGCGGCACGGTGGGCGACGCACCCATCACACCGGATTTCGTGTTGCGTCTCGGCTACGCGGCCGGCAAGGTACTGGCCAGCTCGGCCGAGGTCGCGGCAGGCTCGCGCCCGACCGTGCTGATCGGCAAGGACACGCGCGTGTCGGGCTACATGCTCGAAGCCGCGCTCGAGGCCGGGTTCTCGGCGGCGGGCGTCGACGTGATGCTGGCCGGCCCGATGCCGACGCCGGGCGTCGCGTACCTGACGCGCGCGCTGCGCTTGTCGGCGGGCGTGGTGATCAGCGCATCGCACAACCCGTATCACGACAACGGGATCAAGTTTTTCTCCGCCGACGGCAACAAGCTGCCGGACGACACCGAAGCCGCGATCGAAGCGTGGCTCGACAAGCCGCTCGAATGCGCGTCGTCCGACGGTCTTGGCAAGGCGCGCCGCCTTGACGATGCGGCCGGCCGCTACATCGAGTTCTGCAAGAGCACGTTCCCGGCCGCGTTCAACCTGCGCGGGCTGAAGCTCGTGATCGACTGCGCGCACGGTGCCGCGTACCAGATCGCGCCGCACGTGTTCCACGAACTCGGCGCGGACGTGATCCCGATCGGCGTCGCGCCGAACGGTTTCAACATCAACGACGGTGTCGGTGCGACCGCTCCGGACGCGCTGGTGCGCGCGGTGCGCGCGAACCACGCCGATCTCGGCATTGCGCTCGACGGCGATGCGGATCGCCTGCAGGTCGTCGACGCGACCGGCCGGCTGTACAACGGCGACGAACTGCTCTACGTGCTGGTGAAGGACCGGATCGCAACCGACGGCAAGGTCGAAGGCGCGGTCGGCACGCTGATGACGAATCTCGCCGTCGAAGTCGCGCTGCAGCGCGAGGGCGTGAAGTTCGTCCGTGCGGCGGTCGGTGATCGCTACGTGCTCGAGCAGTTGCGCGAGCATGGCTGGCAGCTCGGTGCGGAAGGTTCGGGCCACATCCTGTCGCTCGACCGGCACTCGACCGGCGACGGCATCGTGTCGGCGCTGCTCGTGCTGGCCGCGCTCAAGCGCAGCGGCGAGACGCTCGCGCAGATGCTCGACGGCGTCACGCTGTTCCCGCAGAAGCTGATCAACGTGCGGATGAAGCCGGGCGCTGACTGGAAGGGCAGCACGTCGATTCGCGCCGCGATCGATGCAGCCGAAGCTGCGCTGGCCGGCAGCGGCCGCGTGCTGATCCGTGCATCGGGCACGGAGCCCGTGTTGCGCGTGATGGTCGAAGCGCAGCAGGCGGCCGATGCGGTCCGCCATGCGGAGGCGATTGCCGACGCGGTGCGTGCTGCGACAACCTGACGCACCGGCCCGGCGCGGGGGCGGTCAAGCGTCCGCGCCGGGCAAACCGGCGAACCTGTATGCGGCGCCTTCGGGGCGCCGCGATTTCTTCAGACGCAAAGGTTTGCGATACCTATAAGAAGGGGGCCTCGACCACCGCACGCCGCGGTCGAAAAATCGTCGGACCCCTGGTATCGGGCGAGCCACGAGCGGAGGCTTTTCGTCCTGCGGATGCTGCGCTACCATCCGCTCGCCCCCATGCGAAACGGGCCGTCATCCCGTCCCTTCCTGGCCGGCAATTCTTGCCGCCAGCGCCGCTCCGGCGCCGTCCGGGCGCCGCGCGCGCCGCACCTGCTACTCCCTTTCAACCAGTCATGTTACTGTCACGCCAGTTTCATCGATTGTCACATTACCGTCATGAGGAGCCCCTAACCTTCGCGGTGCCGTAGTCATCCGCTCACACACTGGAGGTCTCATGAAATTGATGCAAACCGCGATTGCCGGCCTGGCTGGCGCGCTTTTCGCCGTCGCCGCTCACGCTGCCGACATCACGGGCGCAGGCAGCACGTTCGCGATGCCGATCTATACGAAATGGGCTGCTGACTACCAGCAGACCGGCGGCGCGAAGGTCAACTACCAAGGTATCGGTTCGTCGGGCGGCCTGAAGCAGATCGTCGCGAAGACGGTCGATTTTGCCGGTTCGGACGCTCCGCTGAAGGATGACGAGCTCGCAAAGGAAGGCCTGTTCCAGTTCCCGACGGTGGTCGGCGGCGTGGTGCCGGTCGTCAACGTGCCGGGCGTGAAGGCTGGCGAACTGACGCTGTCGGGCCCGGTGCTCGGCGACATCTACCTCGGCAAGATCAAGAAGTGGAACGATCCGGCGATCGCCGCACTGAACCCGAAGGTCAAGCTGCCGGACACGGACATCGCCGTGGTTCGCCGCGCTGACGGTTCGGGCACCAGCTTCATCTGGACGAACTACCTGTCGAAGGTCAACGACGAGTGGAAGTCGAAGGTCGGCGAAGGCACGACGGTCAACTGGCCGACGGGCACGGGCGGCAAGGGCAACGACGGCGTCGCAGCGTTCGTGCAACGTCTGCCGGGCGCAGTCGGCTACGTCGAATGGGCGTACGCGAAGAAGAACAACATGGTCTACACGGCCCTGAAGAACTCGACGGGCGCAGTGGTCGAGCCGAAGACGGAAACGTTCAAGGCCGCTGCTGCTGGCGCGAACTGGTCGAAGTCGTTCTACCAGATCCTGACGAACCAGCCGGGCAAGGAAGCATGGCCGGTCGTCGGCGCGACGTTCGTGCTGCTGCACGCAAAGCAGGACAAGCCGGAGCAGGGCGCGGAAACGCTGAAGTTCTTCAGCTGGGCGTTCAAGAACGGCGAGAAGGCTGCTGACAGCCTCGACTACATCTCGCTGCCGCCGGCGGTCGAGACGGAAATCCGCAAGCAGTGGAAGGCCAAGGTGACGGACGCTTCGGGCAAGTCGGTCGCCGCCGAGTAAGCATTGCAGCGGTTCGCTGCCCGGCCGTGCCGGTCGGGCAGTGTGTGCGGTAAAGCCGGACGTTACGGCGTCCGGCAATCAAAAGCAGGCACCCATGTCTGATATTTCCTATACGTCCTCACGGTCCGCCGACGTTGGCCAGCAACGCGCGCCGAGCCGCCTCGGGGATGTCGTATTCGGCGGTCTTGCACGGCTGGCCGCCATCGTGACCCTGCTGCTGCTCGGCGGGATCATCGTTTCCCTGATCATTGCGTCGATGCCGACCATCGAGAAGTTCGGCCTCGGCTTCCTGTGGCAATCCGAGTGGGATCCCAACTCGGACATCTACGGCGCGCTCGTGCCGATCTACGGCACGATCGTGACGTCGATCATCGCGCTCGTCATCGCGGTGCCGGTCAGCTTCGGCATCGCACTGTTCCTCACCGAGCTGTCGCCCGTGTGGCTGCGCCGCCCGCTCGGCATCGCGATCGAGCTGCTCGCCGCGATTCCGTCGATCGTCTACGGCATGTGGGGCCTGCTCGTGTTCGCGCCGATCTTCGCGGAGTATTTCCAGAAGCCGATCGGCCGCCTGTTCAAGGACGTGTGGATTCTCGGCCCGCTGACCGCCGGCCCGCCAATCGGTATCGGCATCCTCGCCGCGGGCGTGATCCTCGCGATCATGATCATCCCGTACATCGCGTCGGTGATGCGTGACGTGTTCGAAGTCACGCCCGTGCTGCTGAAGGAATCGGCGTACGGCATCGGCTGCACGACCTGGGAAGTGATGTGGAAGGTCGTGCTGCCTTATACGAAGACCGGCGTGATCGGCGGCGTGATGCTCGGCCTCGGCCGCGCGCTGGGCGAGACGATGGCCGTGACCTTCGTGATCGGCAACACGAACCTGCTCGACAGCGTGTCGCTGTTCGCGCCGGGCAACAGCATCACGTCGGCGCTCGCGAACGAATTCGCGGAAGCGCAGCCGGGCCTGCATACGTCGGCGCTGATGGAACTGGGCCTGATCCTGTTCGTGATCACGTTCATCGTGCTGACCATCTCCAAACTGCTGCTGCTTCGTCTCGAGAAGGGAGAGGGCAAGAAATGAGCGAGCCCATCATGAATTTCCCGGGGCCGGACGGCGCCGTGCTCGACGCGATGCGCAACCGCCTGCAGCGCAAGCGCAAGGCCGTCAACGCGATCGCGCTGACCGCGTCGCTCGGCGCGATGGCTTTCGGCCTGCTGTGGCTCGTGTGGATTCTCTACACGACGGTGCATCTCGGCATCGGTGGCCTGTCGTTGCAGCTGTTCACGGAATCGACGCCGGCCCCGAACACGGAAGGCGGCGGTCTCGCGAACGCAATCGTCGGCAGCCTGCTGCTGTGCGGCTTCGGTACGCTGGTCGGCACGCCGATCGGTATCCTCGCGGGTGTCTATCTCGCCGAATACGGCCAGAAGAACCTGCTGGCGAGCACGATCCGCTTCATCAACGACATCCTGCTGTCCGCGCCGTCGATCGTTATCGGCCTGTTCGTGTACGCGATCGTCGTCGCGAAGTCGGGGCGCTTCTCGGGCTGGGCCGGCGTGATCGCGCTCGCGCTGCTGCAGATTCCGATCGTGATCCGCACGACCGAGAACATGCTGAAGCTCGTGCCGAACGCGCTGCGCGAAGCGGCCTTCGCGCTCGGCACGCCGAAGTGGCGCATGGTGCTGAAGATCACGCTGCGCGCGTCGGTCGGCGGGATCATCACGGGCGTGCTGCTCGCAGTCGCGCGGATCGCCGGCGAAACGGCGCCGCTGCTGTTCACCGCGCTGTCGAACCAGTTCTTCTCGTGGGACATGAGCCAGCCGATGGCGAACCTGCCCGTCACGATCTACAAGTTCGCGATGAGCCCGTTCGCCGAATGGCAGTCGCTCGCATGGGCGGGCGTGTTCCTGATTACGCTCGGGGTGCTCGGACTCAACGTCCTGGCGCGTTCGATCTTCTCGAAAAAGTAACGGCGGAGCAATCCGATGAATATGGCAGAAAGCCACCTGAATCCCGTCGAGCGCACCGCTGCGCCCGCCGGCACGCACGATGCGGCACACGGCCGTCCGCTCGAGCCGCTGAACGCGAAGATCGAGGTCAACAACCTCAACTTCTTCTACAACAAGTTCCATGCGCTGAAGAACATCAACCTGAGCATTCCCGAAGGGAAGGTGACGGCGTTCATCGGTCCGTCGGGCTGCGGCAAGTCGACGCTGCTGCGCACGTTCAACAAGATGTTCGCGCTCTATCCGGAGCAGCGCGCCGAAGGCGAAATCCTGATGGACGGCGAGAACCTGCTGACGACGAAGCGCGACATCTCGCTGCTGCGCGCGCGGATCGGCATGGTGTTCCAGAAGCCGACCCCGTTCCCGATGTCGATCTACGACAACATCGCGTTCGGCGTGAAGATGTTCGAAAAGCTCACGCGCTCGGAAATGGACGACCGCGTCGAGTGGGCGCTCACGAAGGCCGCGCTGTGGAACGAAGTGAAGGACAAGCTGAACCAGAGCGGCTACGGCCTCTCGGGCGGCCAGCAGCAGCGTCTGTGCATCGCGCGCGGCATCGCGATCCGCCCGGAAGTGCTGCTGCTCGACGAGCCGTGCTCGGCGCTCGACCCGATCTCGACCGGCCGCATCGAAGAGCTGATCGCGGAGCTGAAGAGCGACTACACGGTCGTGATCGTCACGCACAACATGCAGCAGGCCGCACGCTGCTCGGATTTCACGGCCTACATGTACCTGGGCGAGCTGATCGAATTCGGCGAGACCGAAAAGATCTTCATCAAGCCGGTGCGCAAGGAAACGGAAGACTACATCACCGGCCGCTTCGGCTGATGACGGAGAACAACAGCCATGTCGGATAAACATCTGTCGAGCCAGTTCGACGCGGACCTGAATGCCGTGTCGTCGAAGGTGCTGGAAATGGGCGGGCTCGTCGAGTCGCAGATCGTCGGCGCGATGCACGCACTGAACGAATTCGATCGCGATGCGGCCGAGAAGGTGATCACGAACGAAGAAGTCCTGAACGCGATGGAAGTCGACATCGACCAGGAATGCGGCAACATCATCGCGCGGAGGCAGCCTGCCGCGCGTGACCTGCGTCTTTTGATGTCGATTTCGAAAACGATTACGAACCTCGAGCGCGCAGGCGACGAGGCGGAGAAGATCGCGAAGCGCGTGCGCCGCCTGGTCGACGAGCCGGCCGCGCGTACGGTCAACATCGCCGAGATCAAGGTGTCGGGCGAAATGGCCGTGACGATCCTGCGCCGCGCGCTCGACGCGTTTGCGCGTCTCGATACGGTGGCCGCCGCGCAGATCGTCAAGGACGACAAGGAAATCGACCTGGAATTCCGTGCATTCGTGCGCAAGCTCGTGTCGTACATGCAGGAAGATCCGCGCACGATCTCGGTCGGCCTCGAATACCTGTTCATCGCGAAGGCGATCGAGCGGATCGGCGACCACGCGAAGAACATCGCCGAGTTCATCATCTACATCGTGAAGGGCACGGACGTGCGGCACCAGCCGCGCGACACGCTTGATCGCGAAGCCAACAGTTAATCGACTCCGTACAGGGGAAAAAAGAGGTGCCGATGCCCAGCAACATTCTCGTCGTTGAAGATGAGCCCGCGATTTCCGAACTGATCTCGGTGAATCTCCAGCACGCCGGTCACTGCCCGATTCGGGCGTACAACGCCGAACAGGCGCAGAACCTGATCAGCGACGTGCTGCCCGATCTCGTGCTGCTCGACTGGATGCTGCCGGGCAAGTCCGGTATCGCGTTTGCGCGCGACCTGCGCAACAACGAACGGACCAAGCACATCCCGATCATCATGCTGACTGCACGCGGCGACGAGCAGGACAAGGTGCTCGGCCTCGAGATCGGCGCGGACGACTACGTGACGAAGCCGTTTTCGCCGAAGGAGCTGATGGCGCGGATCAAGGCCGTGCTGCGCCGCCGCGCGCCGCAGCTGACCGAGGACGTCGTGTCGATCAACGGCCTGCGCCTCGACCCGGCCACGCATCGCGTCGCCGCGCACGGGGAAGGCAACGAGATCAAGCTCGATCTCGGTCCGACCGAGTTCCGTCTGCTGCATTTCTTCATGACGCATCCGGAGCGCGTGCACAGCCGCACGCAATTGCTCGACCAGGTGTGGGGCGACCACGTGTTCGTCGAGGAGCGCACCGTCGACGTGCACATCAAACGATTGCGCGCGGCCTTGAAACCGGCCGGCTGCGATGCGATGATCGAGACCGTGCGCGGCAGCGGCTACCGGCTCGCCAAGCACGCGTAACGTATCCACGCATGCTGTGTGCCACGGCATGCCGTTCATTCTTTCGGGCGCTGAATCATGAACATCATCTGGGCGCGCTTTCTGGTGTCGCTCGTGCTGCTCGTGCTGATCGGCGTATTGGTCGGCGTTTTTGCCGGCCCGACCGCGGGCCTCGTGTTCGTCGTCGTGATGCTGGTCGCGCAGGGCTTTTTCAGCACCTTTCATACGCAGCGTCTGTGGCGCCTGCTCGATGCACCGGTCTATGGCGAGGTGCCGAGCGCGCCGGGCATCTGGGGCGAGATCTACTATCGTCTGCACAAACTCGCGAAGCAGTGGCACGCGCAGGTGCGGCAGGTCGAGCAGCAGCATTCGCGGTTCATCCAGGCGATCCAGGCGTCGCCGAACGGGGTCGCGATGCTCGACGACCATGACCAGATCGAGTGGTGCAATGCGATCGCCGAGGTTCATTTTGGCCTCGACGCGAAGCGCGACCTGCGCCAGCACATCACCAACCTGGTACGCCATCCCGATTTCGTCCGCTATCTGAACGCGCAGCATTACGACGAGACACTCGTGATGCACGGCATGGGCGACGCGCGGCAGAACGTGCTCGCCGTGCAGGTGTTTCCGTACGGCGAGAATCGCAAGCTGCTGCTCACGCAGGACATCACGGAGCTCGAGCGTACCGATGCAATGCGGCGTGACTTCGTCGCGAACGTGTCGCACGAGTTGAAGACGCCGCTTACCGTGCTGTCGGGTTTCCTCGAGACGATGCGCGAGCTGCCGCTGAACGAGGAAGACCGTGCGCGCTATCTCGAGATGATGGAGCAGCAGGCATCGCGGATGCGGCACATCGTCACCGACCTGCTGGTGCTCGCGAAGCTCGAGGGCGAGAGCAAGCCGCCGCTCGATCGCGCGATCGACATGCGCGCCGTGTTCGACCATCTGAAGGAGGACGCGCAGACGCTGTCGAACGGGCATCACGATATCGTGTTCTCGATCGACGAGACGCTCGGTGTCACCGGTGCGCAGACGGAACTGTTCAGCGCGTTCGCGAATCTCGTCACCAACGCGATCCGCTATACGCCGGACGGCGGCAAGATCGTCGCGACGTGGCGGCGCGAAGGCGCGCAGGGCGTGTTTTCCGTCACGGACAGCGGCTTCGGCATCCCGGCCGCCGACCTGCCGCGGCTTACCGAACGCTTCTACCGCGTCGACCGCAGCCGTTCGCGCGACACGGGCGGCACGGGGCTCGGGCTTGCGATCGTCAAGCACGTGCTGCAGCGGCACGACGCGCACCTGTACGTGCAGAGCGAGGAAGGGCGCGGCAGCACGTTCACCGCGCGGTTCCCGGGCTCGCGCATCATCGCGATCCGGCCGGCCGCGTACGAGGCATGAGCGCGTAACGGTATCCGTCGCTCGTTCGGCGAGCGGCGGCCTGCTGGCTCCACCATGAAAAAACGCAGCCCGCGGGCTGCGTTTTTTCATGGCGATGCGGCGCGCGACTCGCGTCGCGCTGCGGGTTCAGGAGCAGAACTTCCCGAGCAACCCGAGTTGCGCGTTGCGGATCGTCTTGCCGGCGCGGCGCCGGCGGTAGTGGCCGTCGCTGTGCATCAGCCACGCCGACTGGTTGTCGCCGAGGCATACCGACAGGCCTTCGGCGATCACGCGCCGCTTGAGCTTCCGATCGCGAATCGGGAACGCGACTTCGACGCGGCGGAACAGGTTGCGGTCCATCCAGTCGGCGCTCGACAGATAGACGTCCTCGGCGCCGTTCGCGTGGAAATAGTAGATCCGGTGGTGCTCGAGGAAGCGGCCGACGATCGAGCGCACGGTGATGTTTTCCGATAGCCCCGGTACGCCGGGCTTCAGCGCGCAGACACCGCGTACGATCAGGTCGACCTTGACGCCGGCCTGCGACGCTTCGTACAGCGCGGCGATCACCGTCGGCTCCAGCAGCGCGTTCATCTTTGCGACGACGCGCGCGCGTTTGCCAGCGCGTGCATTGTCGATCTCCGCGCGGATCGCGTCGATGATGCGCGGATGCAGCGTGAACGGCGACTGCCACAGCTCGTGCAGCGTGAGTTCGCCGCCGATGCCGGTCAGTTGCTGGAAGACGTGATGGACGTCTTCGCAGATCTTCTGGTCGGCCGTCATCAGCCCGAAGTCGGTGTAGAGGCGTGCCGTGCGCGGGTGGTAGTTGCCGGTGCCGAGGTGCACGTAGCGGCGCAGCGACGCCTTGCCGGCCTGCACGACGCGTCGCACGATCAGCATCATCTTCGCGTGGCACTTGTGGCCGACCACGCCGTACACGACATGCGCGCCGACGGCTTCGAGCTGCGACGCCCAGTTGATGTTGGTTTCCTCGTCGAAGCGCGCGAGCAACTCGACGACGACGGTCACTTCCTTGCCGTTGCGCGCCGCTTCCATCAGCGCATCCATCAGCGGCGAATCGGTGCCGGTGCGGTAGATCGTCTGCTTGATCGCGACGACGCTCGGATCCTTCGCGGCCTGCTGCAGCAGTTCGAGCACCGGCTGGAAGCTCTCGTACGGGTGGTGCAGCAGGATGTCGCCGTTGTCGATCGCGTCGAACATCGTCGGCGCGTTCGTGATCGCAGACGGGGTCGATGCGGTGAACGGCGTGAACTTCAGGTCGGGGCGGTCGACGAGATCGGGAATCTGCATCAGTCGCACGAGGTTCACCGATCCGGCCACGCGATAGCAGTCCTTCTCGCCGAGTTCGCTTTCCACGAGCAGGCGTCGCACGATGTGCGGCGGCGTGTCGGCCGACACCTCGAGGCGCACCGCGTTGCCGAGGTGGCGCGCGGGCAGTTCGCCCTGCAGCGCGACGCGCAGGTTCGTGATTTCGTCTTCGTCGACGAACAGCTCGCTGTTGCGCGTGATGCGGAACTGGTTGCAGCTCTTCACGACGAGTTGCGGGAAGAGTTCGCCGACGAAGCGCTGCATGAACGAGCTGAGCAGCACGAAGCCGTGCTCGAAGCCCGACAGCGCGTGCGGCATGCGCACGACGCGCGGCAGTGCGCGCGGTGCCTGCACGATGCCCATCACGGCCTGGCGGCCGAATGCGTCGCGGCCTTCGAGCTCGACGACGAAGTTCAGGCTCTTGTTCAGCACGCGCGGGAACGGGTGGGCGGGATCGAGGCCGATCGGCGTCAGCACGGGCAGCAGCTCGTCGAGGAAGTAGCGCCGCGCCCATTCGAGCTGCTCGTCGTTCCACGTGTCGCTCGCATGGAAGTAGATGCCTTCCTGTTCGAGCGCGGGCAGCACGGTTTCGTGCAGCATCGTGTACTGTCGGTGGACGAGCCGCTGCGCGCGTTCGACGACGAGATCGTAAGCATGTTGTAACGACATGCCGTCGGGCGTCAGCGCGCCGGGGTTGTCGCGGATCTGCTCCTGCAGGCCGGCCATCCGGACTTCGAAGAATTCGTCGAGGTTGCTGCTGGTGATGCAGATGAAGCGGAGGCGCTCGAGCAGCGGGACTTGAGGATCGGCTGCCTGGGCCAGCACGCGCTCGTTGAAGCCGAGGATGCCGAGTTCACGATTGAGAAGCGGGTAACGGACGGACATCGGCAGAGTAGGGGGTGATTCGGGCGATGATTCGAAAGGACGCTCGGAAACTCTCACGGTACGATGACGTGCTGATGACGGTAGTGTATTTATATCGGGAAATTCTACGCTGTAACCGTTTCGTCTCATAAATGTTTCGACGATATGCAAACGAGCAGTGTGCATGCCCGTGAAGCGTGGCAATGGCAAGCGTTCCACGCTTAAAATGTCGCCTTTGATTGATCGCCCATGGCTGTCGCACCGGCCGCCGTGGGAGAACGCGCACGGAGCCCCCTTCTGATGGTTACAACCCCCCACTTGCTGGCTGCCGTGGATCTCGGCTCGAACAGCTTCCGGCTGATCGTCGGTCGCGTCGAGGAAACGTCGGCGGGCAGCCAGATCTATCCCGTCGACGCGCTGCGCGAGCCCGTCCGGCTGGCCGCCGGCCTGTCGAGCGACAAGATGCTCGATCGGGCGTCGCAGGAGCGTGGCTGGGAGGCGCTCAAGCGGTTCGGCGAGCGCTTGCGCGATTTCCATCCCGACCATGTGCGCGCGGTGGCGACCAACACGCTGCGTGTCGCGAAGAACGCGGGCGAATTTCTCGGCGAGGCCGAAGCAGCGCTCGGTTTCCCGATCGAAGTGATTGCGGGCCGCGAAGAAGCGCGCCTGATCTATGCGGGCGCCGCGCACTCGGTGCCGGCGAGCGCCGGCAAGCGGCTCGTCGTCGACATCGGCGGCGGCTCGACCGAATTCATCATCGGCTCGCACTACACGCCGATCGTGATGGAGAGTCTCTATATCGGCTGCGTGAGCCACAGCCGCACCTTCTTCCCTGCCGGCAACGTCGACGAATACACGATGCGGCAGGCCGAACTCGCGGCCAAGCGCGAGATCCAGATCATCTCGAGCGAGTACAAGAAGGCCGGGTGGGATCAGGCGATCGGCTCGTCCGGCACCGCGCGCGCGCTCGCGGAGCTGGTCGAGGCAAACGGCTTCAACGATCCGGGCATTACGCACGGCATTTCACGCGGCGGTCTCGAGCGCCTCAAGCGTGCGCTGATCAAGTCGGAGAACGTCAACCGGCTGAAGCTGATCGCACTGAAGCCCGACCGCGTGCCGGTGCTCGCGGGTGGCCTCGCGATCATGCTCGCGGTGTTCGAGGAACTCGGTGTCGATTACGTCGATACGACCGACGGCGCGTTGCGCCTCGGTGTGCTGTACGACCTGCTCGGCCGGACGCAGCACGAGGACATGCGGGCGGTGACCGTCGAGGGCTTCACGCGCCGCTACGGTGTCGATCGCGCGCAGGCCGAGCGGATCGGCGCGCTGGCAGTGCGTTTCTACGACGAGCTCGAGGAAGCCGACGACGAAGCACGCGAGGAAGGGCGGATGTTCCTCGGCTGGTCGGCCGCATTGCACGAGATCGGCCTGTCGATCTCGCACAGCGCGTATCACAAGCACTCGTCCTATATCGCGAGCAACGCGGACATGCCGGGTTTTTCGCGCACCGACCAGGCGCGCCTCGCCGCGCTCGTGCTCGGTCATGCAGGCAAGCTCGGCAAGCTGTCGCAGGCGCGCGAGGTCGAGTGGCCGCTGCTGTTCTGCCTGCGGCTCGCTGCGCTGCTGTGCCGGCGCCGAACCGATGCAGGGCTGCCGGACATTTCCGTTTCGCAGATGAAGAAGGGCGGCTATGAAGTGCGCCTGCCGAGCGCGTGGGTCGAGCAGAACCCGCTGACCGACTACAGCCTCAGCCAGGAGGCAGCCGAGTGGGAGAAGGTCGGTATCCCGTATCGCGTGGTGTATACCGGCGCGTAAAAGGTCGAGAGCGGGGCCGGGAGGGGCCGGGCAGCAGGATGGCTTGCTGCCCCACCGGATAGCCGCTCGATCGTCCTGGCGGCCGCTCAGTCCGACGAGCAGACGATCGCGGTCAGGAACGGAAACGCCTGCCTGACGGTCGCGTCGCTGCCTGCCTTGCGCACGGCTTCCTCCACCGCGCTCTTCGTGCCGCGCACCACGACACCGTAGGCCCAGTCGCCGATCGGCGTGCCGTCGCCCGTGCGGAAGATCGGGTCGTTCGCCTGGTAACCGAGTACGACATACACGCCGAAGCCGTACGCGGTCAGCGAGTGGCTCGTGCGGAATGCATTGACCGAGTTCGATTCGACGTGCATCGGCTCAGACTGGATGTCGCCGGCGGCGAGCAGCGGCGCGACGAACTTGTGGCCGGTCGAATGGCAGTCGAGCGCGTCGTCGAGCGCCTTGGCCGACGCGGAGCCGCAGGTTGCCAGTGCGAGCAGCGATGCGCAGAGGGCGGTCTTGAGAATGTTGTTTTTCATGCGCGGATGCAGGTTGTCCACGCGCATTATCGCGTGTTCCGGTGAGCGCCGTGTGCGAGCTGCGGGTGGCTCGTTGGCCGTATGCCGTCGGCAAACCGACGGGCCGACCAGGCGGGCGCTCGATGATTTCCAACCTGTCTTTCCACGAACCTGACCGACGATGAAGTTATCCCGACTTGCCGCATGCGCATTGATCCTGGCCATGACCTCGGTGACTGCGGCGCATGCGCGAGATCTCGACAAGCGTGACCCCGACCGCGCGCAGATCCTGGCAGCCGTCCATCGGCTGAACGACCGCGATCCGAACCTGAAGGACTATCGCTATGTCGTCGTCGATCTGCTGAAAGACCGTGACGCCGCGTTCTTGTGCGTTGCATTGGCGGAAAAGGACGGCGGCTTGATATTGACGGACGACCAGGCCGGGATCATGACGTTCGCGCTGGAAAACCGTCACCCGCAATGGGTGGCGATCAATCTTGGCGGTGTCGGATTTGCTGCCGGCGCGAGGCCCGTGCAATCGGATTGCGTGGTGGACGGCCGTACCGTGAATACGCGGGCCGATATCGATGCCGCATTGAAAGCGAAAGGCCGCAAGCCGTTTGCTTCGCGCTGACCGTCGAAAAGTGTTCGCCGAAGGGGGCGTTGTAGCGTCGACGCCCCAATGGATCCCTACAATGGATTGAGGCGAGGCGGGAATCCCGATCGGCGTTTCAAGGGCCCGGAAATGGAAAAGGGGCTACGGCGTTAACCGTAACCCCTTGATTCCTTTGGTCGGAGCGATAGGATTCGAACCTACGACCCTCTGATCCCAAATCAGATGCGCTACCAGGCTGCGCTACGCTCCGACGAGCCAAAGAGTATAGCGTTGAATGAATGATCAGGTCAATCCCGATATGCGGGTAAATGCCGCGGCGGCGAACCGGCCGAATTTGCGACAATTCGCACGGTAATCGGTCGGCCCGGACGCATGGGCGCGGGCCGCTCGCCGAAGCAAGGAGAACATCATGATGAACCTGATCCTGTGGCGCCACGCCGAAGCCGAAGACTACGCGACGAGCGATCTCGCGCGCCAGTTGACCGTTCGTGGCCGCAAGGACGCGCAGGCGATGGCCAAATGGCTGCGTGGCCGGCTCGAGACGAATACCGTGATCCTCGCGAGCCCGGCGGCCCGCACCGTGCAGACCGTCGAGGCACTGACCGACCAGTACCGGACGGTCGACGCGCTCGCGCCGGGCGGCAGTGTCGACGACGTGCTGGCGGCGGCCGGCTGGCCGGAAGGCATCGCGCCGACGGTCGTGATCGTCGGGCATCAGCCGACGCTCGGCAGCGTCGCCGCGCAACTGATCGCCGGCGGCGACGACAGCTGGAGCGTCAAGAAGGGCGGAATCGTGTGGCTCGCGAGCCGCACGCGCGACGGCAGCCGGCAGGCCGTGCTGCGGGCGGTATTGACGCCCGACCTGGTGTGAGGCCCGCCTGAAGCGCTTTGTAGGGATTCATCATACGGTTTCGCAAGCTTTCTGCTAAAGTCAATTCGGCGACACGTCATTGAAAGGACATGGTCGTGCCACATAACGGTCACGGCCGATTACTACATTGGCGGGCATGTCGTCCTATTCCTTACGACCAGGAAAGCCTAATGCGAGAACTGCCGACGCCTACGCTCCCTTTTGCCTCGCTGCCCCTCGACACGTCGCGGCGCCACCTGCCGCGCGCTGCTGAAACCGTCACATCGGAGTATCGCCTGCGCGCCGCGTGGGCGCGTACGGAAGACGAATTGCGCGAAGCCCAGCGCCTGCGTTACAGCGTGTTCGCCGAAGAGATGGGCGCGCAGGTCAGCGGCCCCTCCGGTCTCGACGTCGATCCGTTCGATGCGTACTGCGACCACCTGCTGGTTCGCGATCTCGATACGTTGAAAGTCGTCGGCACGTACCGCGTACTGCCGCCGCACCAGGCCGCGCGGGTCGGCCGCCTGTATGCCGAAGGCGAATTCGACCTGTCGCGCCTCACGCACCTGCGCGGCAAGATGGTTGAGGTCGGCCGCTCGTGCGTGCACAGCGACTACCGCAGCGGCGCCGTCATCATGGCGCTGTGGGGTGGCCTTGGCGCATACATGATGCAGAACGGCTACGAGACGATGCTCGGCTGCGCGAGCGTGTCGATGGCCGACGGTGGCCACTATGCGGCGAATCTGTACCAGTCGCTGTCGGCAGGCTCGCTGACGGCGCCCGAGTATCGCGCGTTCCCGCACACGGCCCTGCCGGTCGACGAACTGCAGACGGGCACCGTCGTGGCGCCGCCGCCGCTGATCAAGGGTTACCTGCGTCTCGGCGCGAAGATCTGCGGTGCACCGGCCTGGGATCCCGATTTCAACTGCGCGGATTTCCTGACGCTGTTCCGACTCTCCGACATCAACGCGCGCTACGCCCGCCACTTCCTGGGCTGAGCCGTCTGAACCGCATCGCGCCCGTCCGGGCGCGCGCAAGCGAACGCCGTCGCGTGGCACGAGCCGCGCGGCGGCGTTTGTCCATCTGATCGATGTGTGTGAGTCGGACCCTGTTAATTTCGGCGATACGCAATCACCGGCGTGCCGCGAAAGGCACGTTCGCGAACGGCCCGGAGTAGGGCCGGACGGCAGCGGCGCGCTTAGTGCTTGCGCCGCCAGTCGAGCAGGTGGTGTTCGGCCATCCAGTGGTGGATCATCCCTTCGCCGTCATGGCTGCGCTTGTATTCGCGCGACTCGAAGAACGACAGGGCGACGAGCACCATCAGACCGACGAACAGGCCGATCAGGCCGGCAATTTCTTCAGACGACATGGCAGCCTCCTTTCCACGGCACAGCGCCATGCGTACATAGTAGGACATGCGCGGCACGACTCCGAAGCAGGATTTCCGCTAGACTCGGCGCGGTCCCGGCGTGCGATGGGCACGCCGCTTTCCGGAGCCCTACCCGATGACCCGTTTCATGCTGGCCGTGCTGGCCGCATCTTTTCTCGCCGCCTGTACCAGCGATCCGCATCAGGCCCGTCGCGGCCATCCGCCGGAAGATCCGGCCGACTACCATGGCGTGCCGACCGACATGACGCCGCCGTCGATGCTCGACGCGCCGCCGCCGAAACCCGTGCAGTAACGGCCGTTTCGGCCCGCTGTCAGGCGCGGACCGCGGGCACGTCGGTGCCGATGTGCCGCAACAGTCCCGGAAGGTAGCGCGCCAGCGTTGCGCCGCGTGCGGCCATGAACAGCAGCAGCGCGAACCAGAGGCCGTGATTGCCGAATGTGCCGACGGCAGCGAGTGTGGCCACGACGAAGATCGAGAATGACGCGACCATGGCGCGCATCAGCGATTGCGTCTGCGTGGCGCCGATGAAGACGCCGTCGAGCAGGAAGCCCCAGACCGACACGATCGGCGAAATCGCGGCCCACGGCAGGTAGCGCAGCGCAACGTCGCGGATCTCGGTCTGGTCGGTCAGGCGCGCGATGATCCAGCCGCCGGCGGCCCAGTACACGAGCGCGAACAGCAGCGCGCCGAGCGCCGACCAGAACAGCGTGACGCGCACGGCCTGCCGGAAGGCGCGGCGGTCGCGCGCGCCGGCCGCCGCACCGACGAGTGCCTCGGCCGCATGCGCGAAGCCGTCGAGGCCGTACGCCATGAACGTCTGGAAATTCAGCAGCAGCGCGTTTGCCGCGAGCGTTGCATCGCCCTGTTTTGCACCGAGGTGCGCGAACCAGCCGAATGCGCCGAGCAGGCACAGCGTGCGCAGGAAGATGTCGCGATTGAGCGCGATCAGCCGCTTGAGCGCGACGCGGTCGGCGAGCGCACGCGCGACGATCGGGGCGAGGCCGCGCGGCCGCAACCGCCACAGGATCCATGCACCGAGCGCGAAGCCGCATGCGTCCGCGGTGGCGGTCGCCGCGCCGATGCCGGCGATGCCCCAGCCGAAGCCGTAGACGTAGAGCAGCACGGCGCCGATGTTCACTGCGTTGATGAACACCTGCGAGACGAGCGCGAGCCGCACGCGCTGCATGCCGAGCAGGTAGCCGAGCACGACGTAGTTCGCGAGCGCGAACGGCGCGCTCCAGATCCGCGCGTGACTGTAGGCAAGCGCCGTCGCGCGGACGGCATCGCTGCCGCCGAGCGCGGACAGCGCAAATGACAGCAGCGGCACCTGCAGCGCAAGCACCGCGACGCCGAGCGCGGACGCGACGATCAACGCGCGCAGCAGGTTCAGGCGGATCCCGGCGGCATCGCCGGCACCATGCGCCTGCGCGACGAGGCCGGTCGTCCCCATCCGCAGGAAACCGAACCCCCAGAACACGAAATTGAAGAACAGCCCGCCGAGCGCAACGCCGCCGAGGTATTGCGCGCCGTCGAGGTGGCCGGCGACGGCCGTGTCGACGGCACCGAGGATCGGCTGGGTCAGGTTCGCGAGGACGATCGGGAATGCGAGCGCGAGGACGCGCCGGTGCGTGACAGTGGCCGAGGCGGCCGAGCCCGTGCCGGCGCCGTGCGGTAACGCGGATTCGGACATGGCGGACGCGTCAGGCGCGTTCCTGCACGCAGACCCACGGCGAGACGACGACCGCCCACAGCTCCGGATTGCGCGTCGCATAGTCGGCGGCGGTTTCGGCCGGCATGCGCGCGACGAGGCCCGACGACAGCCAGCGCGTGACCTGTTCGGCATCGTCGTCGGCAACCGCTTCCGCGACGCTGACGAGATCGAGGTCGCGTGCAACGGACAGCAGCTTGCCCTGCGCGAAGAAGCGCTCGAGATCGCACCAGTCGATCTTGGCGGTTTCGCCGAGGAGTTTGGCGTAGAGCGGGCTGTGCGACGCGCCCGCGTCGGAGTGGTGATCAGAGGACATCGTTTTCTTGGAAAGACTGCGTGGTGGCGCCACTATAAACCATCCGGCCGGGCGGGCGGCGCGGGTGGCGGCCGGCTTATGCGTCGCGCAGCGCGCGGCGCACGATCTTGCCGGTTGCGGTCATCGGCAGGCTGTCGACGAACGCGATCGCGCGCGGATACTCGTGCGCGGCGAGGCGCGTGCGCACGTGCGCCTGCAGCGCCTGCACGAGCGCATCGTCGCCGGTGTGGCCGGGATTCAGCACGACGAATGCCTTGACGATCTCGGTGCGCGTCGCGTCGGGCACGCCGACGACGGCCGCCATCCGCACCGCCGGATGCGTGAGCAGGCAGTCCTCGATCGGGCCCGGGCCGATCCGGTAGCCGGCGCTCGTGATCACGTCGTCGTCGCGGCCGACGAAGCGCACGAAACCGTCGGCGTCGATCATGCCCGTATCGCCGGTGAGCAGGTAGTCGCCCGCGAACTTGTCGCGCGTCGCGTCGGCGTTGCGCCAGTATTCGAGGAACATCACCGGGTCGGGGTGGCGCACCGCGATGCGCCCTTCGACGCCGGGCGGCAGCGGCGTGCCGTCCGCGTCGACGATCGCGACCGCATGGCCGGGCACGGCCTTGCCGATGGCGCCCGGCTGCGCATCGAACAGCGCCGCGCACGACGACAGCACCATGTTGCACTCGGTTTGCCCGTAGAACTCGTTGATCGTCACGCCGAGTGCGTCGCGCCCCCAGGCCGTCAGCTCGGTGCCGAGCGACTCACCGCCGCTCGCGACCGATTTCAGCGACAGCGCGTAGCGTTCGCGCGGTGCCTCGACGGTGCGCATCAGCTTCAGCGCGGTGGGCGGCAGGAACGCGTGGGTGACGCCGTGCCGTGCCATCAGTGCGAACGCCGCGTCGCCGTCGAATTTCTCGAAGCGGCGGGCGAGCACGGGCACGCCGTGATGCCATGACGGCAGCAGCACGTCGAGCAGGCCGCCGATCCATGCCCAGTCGGCGGGTGTCCAGAACAGGCGCGCATCGCGCGGGAAGCACTGCTGCGACATCTCCACGCCCGGCAGGTGGCCCAGCAGCACACGATGCGCGTGCAGCGCGCCTTTCGGCTTGCCCGTCGTGCCGGACGTATAGATGATGACCGCGGGATCGTCGGCAGCCGTATCGGCCGGCACGAAGTCGGGCGTTTCGGCGGCGAGCGCCGTGTCGTAGCGCAGCACGCCCGGCGTGTCGGGCGCATCGTCGCCGATGCAGTAGACGGCATGCAATGTCGGCAGCTGTGCGCGCAGCGGCGCGATTTTCGCGTAGCCGGCCGCGTCGGTGACGAGCGCGGCCGCCTCGCTGTTCGCGAGCCGGTATTCGAGCGCATCGACGCCGAATAACGTGAAGAGTGGCACCGCGATCGCGCCGAGCTTGTAGGCGGCGAGGTGCGCGATGGCCGTTTCGGGCCCCTGCGCGAGAAAGATGCCGATGCGGTCGCCACGTCGCAGGCCGGCGCGCACAAAGCTGTTCGCGAGCCGGTTAGAAGCATTCCTCAGGTCGTCGAACGTGAGGCGGGAAACGTCGCCTTGCGCCGTTTCGTGGATCAGCGCGAGGCGTCCGCTGCCGTCGGCCCATTTGTCGCAGACGTCCACGCCGATGTTGTAGCGCGCCGGAACGTCCCATGCGAAGCGGGAGAGCAGGTCGTCGTAGCGGTCGGTGGCGGGCAGCATCGCGTTGTCTCCTGTGCGGCGAGCGTGGTGTCGGGCGGAAGGCTTACATCAGGGTTTCACGCAGGCGAATCCACAATGACGTCTGAGGGCATGGAATCTTCGTACTCGTCCAGTAGCACTTGGCTCAGTGCACGATTCCACAATGACGCATAAGATCACGAAAAAACAGTGTGTGACCATGGATTTGCTTCTGATAGCTGCGGGGTTCAGCCTGATCGGGATCGGCCTGCTGGTAGCGTTTGCGCGTCACGTCGATCCGTTGTCCGGCCGTTTCACCGGACGTCTGCGCAAGCGCTGACACCATCTTTCCCGATGTTTGCCGCGACGGCACGCGATGCGCGCCGGCATCGCGTGTCGCCTATCGGGCGCTCAGCGCGCCGGCAGGTAGCGTGACGGGTCGATCGATCGGCCGCCGTAGCGCACCTCGAAATGCAGCGCGACGCGATCGCTGTCGCTGTTGCCCATCTCGGCGATCGACTGCCCCTGCGTGACCGACTGGCCTTCCTTCACCAGCAGCGCGCGGTTGTGCGCGTAGGCGGTCAGGTAATCGGCGTTGTGCTTGAGGATGATCAGGTTGCCGTAGCCGCGCAGCCCGTTACCCGCATAGACCACCACGCCCGGCGCCGCCGCGACCACCGGCGTGCCCGGCGAGTTCGCGATGTCGATGCCCTTCGATTTCGAGCCGTCGAACGTGCGAACCACGTTGCCGGCTGCCGGCCAGATCAGCGCGATGCTCGTGGCCGGCTTGACGGCCGACTCAACCGGCGCGGAAGGCGCGGGGCGGGCCCGGCCGGCGCTGCCGGTACCGGTGGTCGACGGCGTCGATGTGGTGGTCGTGCCGGGCGCCGGCGCGACGCGCAGCACCTGGCCGACTTCGATCGCATCGGGGTTCGTCATCTGGTTCCAGCGCACGATGTTCGATACCGACGTACGGTTGTCGCGCGCGATCTTGTAGAGCGTATCGCCGCGCTCGACGCGATAGAACCCGGGGCCGACAGGCGCGGAGCCGCACGCGACGAGCAGGGCGGCGCAGGCGGCTGCGAAGAGTCGCTTCGTTGTTGTTCCGAACATTGAACCTCGCAAAACCCTGCCGCTCGTGACGCGGCAGGCAACACAAAACGTCCGATTTTAACGGGTTCGACCCGCGCACCGCAGTTTGGGCCGTTGCCGGGGCCGTCGCGCGCCGGTTCGGCGCGCTGCGTATTGACGTCTCGGCGGGCGTGTCAGCCGGCGAGCGGGAGGACGCGAATCCTCAGCGTGGCCGTTTCGGTCGCGCCCGGCGCGAGCATACGCAGCCCGAGGCCGTTGTGGATCGCATCCGGCAGCCCGAGCCACGGTTCGACACAATAGAAGTCCGAATCCGGCTTTTCGGTCCAGGTCGTGACCGCGTACCACGGGATCGAGCCCGGCACGTCGAGCGCGATCTCGATCGTGCGGCGGCGGCCCGGCATCACGATGCGCACCGGCGTGGCCGCCGCGCCGTCGAGGCAGTGGAAGCGGTCGAGAATGTCCGGGTTGTCGAGGCGATAGCGGGCTTCGCCCGGTTCGGGCGTACTGATCGAACCGTCCGGGAGCTGCGCGCAACGATGGGTCGGCGGCAGTTCGAGCGTGGTTTCGGCGCGTTCGCCGTGCGGCAGCGCGAAATAGAAATGGTGGCCGGCGTAGTAGGGCAGCGGCGTGTCGCCGCGATTGGTCGTCGTCAGGGCGACTTCGAGCGTGTGCGAGTCGGCCAGCCGGTAGGTCGTTTCGAACCGGAAATCGAACGGGTAGCTCGCCCGCAGCGCGTCGGTCGCGTCGAGCGTCATCGACACCGCGGCGCCATCGGCCGACGGTTGCGCGGCGAACGGCAGGTCGCGCGCAAAGCCGTGCATCGGCAGGTCGCGCACCACGCCGGTGGCGTCGCGCCAGCGGCCGAGTTCACCGTCGACGCGGTGACGGCCGAGGAACGGGAACAGCAGCGGGTTGCCGCCGCGCACGCGCGCGAGATTGCTCCAGTCGGCAGTTTCCGGCCAGAAGATCACCGGTTCGCCGTCGACATGCCAGGACAGCAGGCGGCCGCCGAATTGCGGAGCGACCCTGACGAGCGATGGGCCGGCGTGAAGTTCGTGAATCTCGTGTTGCTGGAAGGTCGGCATGGCGAATCGGGGTGGGCGGGTGGACGGGAACGGCGCGCTCCATTATCGGGCCGTGGCGGCTCGGGGAAAACCCTTCTCGGGAAATCGCGAGTTTTTAAGACTGTCAACGGTCGGGATAATGCCTCTAAACCGGTGAGGTTGCCGGGTCATGACACTTCGTGGAGGGGGCCATGGATCTGGCAATGGCAATGGGTATCGCACTGTTCGGCATGTTCACCGGCAGCACGGTATTATTTTTCTATCAGCTCGGCCGCTGACGGCAATTCCTGCCGAAGTCGAAAGGCCCGCCATGCAAATGGCGGGCTTTTTGCTTTCTGTGTGCTTACAAATTGCAAGCGTTTGTGTGCATTGCCGCAATACCCTGCCAAATGCCTTGGCGCGGTAATCCTGGCTCGGCATAATCGGGGCGCGTTTTTTCGGACGCGCATCGCGTCGTCCGCTTTTCTCCCCGCTTAATCTTCACTAAAAGGATCGACGCGTGAGTCTCTGGTTTCTGGTATTCCTGAGCGTCCTGCAGGGCGTCACCGAACTCTTTCCCGTCAGCAGCCTTGGCCATACGCTGCTCGTGCCGGCACTGTTCGGCATGCACATCGACAAGCACGCACCGCAACTGCTGCCGTTCCTCGTTGCGCTGCACCTCGGTACCGCGCTGGCGCTGCTGTGGTATTTCCGCGCGCGCTGGATCGCGCTGATCAGCGGCTTCTTCGCGCAGCTCGGCGGCCGCAAGAACGACGACGGGCACCTGATGTGGGCGCTCATCATCGGTACGATCCCGACCGGTATCGTCGGGCTGCTCCTCGAGAAGCGCATCGAACGCGTGTTCCACGACCTGCGGATCGTCGCGATCGCGCTGATCGTGAACGGCGTGTTGCTGTGGCTCGGCGATCGCATCCAGCGCAGCCGCGCGCATCAGGCGCCCGAGAAGATGACGTTCAAGCAGGCGTTCTTCGTGGGTCTCGCGCAGATCGGCGCGCTGATTCCGGGTTTCTCGCGCAGCGGGCTGACGATGATCGCCGGCAATGCCGCGGGGCTGACCGCGGAGAAGGCCGCGGAATTCTCGTTCCTGCTCGGTACGCCGATCATTTTCGCGGCGGGGGTGCTCGAGCTGCCGAAGCTGTTCCATGCACGCGACCAGCTCGCCGATGCGCTGCTCGGCGGCGTGCTGACGGCGATCGCCGCGTACCTGAGCGTGCGGTTCCTGATGCGCTATTTCGAAGGGCGTGGCCGGCTGGCTTCGTTCGGCGTGTATTGCGTGATCGCCGGCGTGTTCTGCCTCGGCTGGTTCATGATGCATCCGCAGCCGGTTTGATGTCGCTGCGGTCCATCTCGCGTGATGTGACGCGATGATCGGGTATAATTTCGGGCTCGGCTTCATGCCGGGCCCGTTTTGTTTCGGGGCTTCGAGGTGGGTGGTTCTGCTGCCGCTTGAAGTCTTGTGTCAAATTCGGCCCGCGCCGGCCGTGTCTTTTCTCCCCGACCGCCCTTAGCTCAGTTGGATAGAGCAACGGCCTTCTAAGCCGTAGGTCACTGGTTCGAATCCAGTAGGGCGGGCCAACTGGATCCCTCGAAGACCGTCACCGGTCCGCCCCAAGCTTCCCAACCCCCTCACTCAACCGTCACCGATTTCGCCAGATTCCTCGGCTTGTCGATATCCGCACCGCGCAAACATGCCGCGTGATACGCGAGCAGCTGCAACGGCACGACATGCAGGATCGGCGACAACAACCCGTAGTAATCGGGCATCCGCAGCACCGACACACCTTCGCTGTTGTCGATCCGCGTATCGGCATCGGCGAACACGTAAAGCTGCCCGCCGCGCGCGCGCACTTCCTGCATGTTCGACTTCAGCTTCTCGAGCAGCGCATCGTTCGGCGCGATCGTCGCAACGGGCATCGTGTGCGTCACGAGCGCGAGCGGCCCGTGCTTCAGCTCGCCCGCGGGATACGCTTCCGCGTGGATATACGAAATCTCCTTCAGCTTCAGCGCACCTTCGAGTGCGATCGGGTAGTGCAGCCCGCGCCCGAGAAACAGCGCGTTCTCGTGCTGCGAGAATTCCGCCGCCCAGCGCTCGATCTGCGGCTCGAGCCCGAGCACGTCCTCGAGTGCGCCAGGCAGCCGCCGCAGTTGCATCGTATAGCGCGCAAGCTGCGCATCGTCGACGTAGCCTCGCAGCCGCCCGAGCGTGACCGCGAGTATGAACAGCGCGACGAGCTGCGTCGTAAACGCCTTGGTCGACGCGACGCCGATTTCCGGGCCGGCCCGCGTCAGGAAGCGCAGGCCGGTCTGCCGCATCATCGCGCTGGTCGGCACGTTGCAGATCGCCAGCGTGTCGATATGGCCGAGGGCCTGTGCATACTTGAGCGCGGCGAGCGTGTCGGCGGTCTCGCCGGATTGCGACACGCTCACCACCAGCGTATTCGGCATCGCGAGCGCGTCGCTGTAACGGTATTCGCTCGCGATCTCGACCTGTGCGGGCACGCGTGCGATCGTTTCGAGCCAGCGGCGCGCGGTCAGGCCGGAGTAGTGACTCGTGCCGCACGCGAGAATCAGCACGTTGTCGATCTGCTCGAACGCCCGCGCGGCGTCGGGGCCGAATACGGCCGGGGCGAACAGCCCCGCATCCGGGATGGTCGCGGCCACGGCCTGCGGCTGCTCGAAGATCTCCTTCTGCATGAAATGCCGGTACGGCCCGAGTTCGACGGCGGCCTGCGCGGAGGAGATGGTCTGTACCGCACGCTCGACCGGCGCGCCGCCGCGGTCGAGCACGCGCACGCCGCCCGGCGTCAACTCGACGATGTCGCCTTCCTCGAGAAAGATGAAGCGGTCGGTGATGCCGGCCAGCGCGAGCGCATCGGAGGCAAGAAAGCATTCGCCGTCCTTTACGCCAACGACGAGCGGCGAGCCGACCCGCGCGCCGATCAGCCGCTGCGGCTCGTGCTTGCTGAACACCGCGATCGCGTAGGCGCCGTGGAGCTGCGACGTTGCCGCGCGCACGGCGGCAAGCAAATCGCCGCGATACTGGCTGTGGATCAGGTGCGCGACGACCTCGGTGTCGGTCTGGCCATCGAATTCGTAGTGCGCGTCTGAAAGTTGCTTGCGCAACGTTTCGTGGTTTTCGATAATGCCGTTGTGGACGAGCGCGATTTCATCGCGCGAGAAGATCGGATGCGCGTTGCAGGTTGCCGGCGCGCCGTGCGTTGCCCAGCGCGTGTGCGCGATGCCGGTGCTGCCGGTCAGGCCGGCGGTACGCACGTGCGCGTCGAGGTCGGCGACCCGCGACACGCTGCGCTCGCGACGCGCCTGCCCGTCGACGACCGTCGCCACGCCGCATGAGTCGTAGCCGCGATATTCGAGACGACGCAAACCTTCAATCAGAATCGGGACGATGTCCCGTTGCGCGACCGCGCCGACGATGCCACACATGACACGTCTCCTTCCCTTGTAGTCATCATGGACCGCGCGCACCGTTGCGTCAGCGCGATGCGGTCGCCGTTGCCGCCGCCGTCGTGAATCCGCATCGAGCGGGGATGACGGGGGCGGCCATCCGTTTTTCGAATGCCAGATAAAGCGACTCCTCCAGTACGTTCCAGTGCGCGCCGTGCCGGTATGGCGCTGATCGCGCTTGCCAGCAGGCGACCGTGCCCCAATCGTTCATCTTGACCGCGACCAGCGCGATCAAACCCCACGGATAATCGGTGTCGGCGAGTTGCGGCCAGCTCTTGCCGTACTTCCTCATCCACTGCGCGTAGATCGTCTCGCCAGATTGTTCGGGAACCTGAATATCCGACAGAAGCGGGAGGATCTGCGCGATCTTCGCAGGATAAAAACTCGTGTCGCTGACCTGCTGCGTGCTGGCGCGAAAGCCGGATTCCGTGCCGCGCCAGAACACCTTCAGGATCGCGGATGCCAGCCGGTCGGCGCGCTGGCTCCAAGGGCCCGCGTGCGTGTAGTCGGCGCGCCGGACGTAGTACGCAGAGAGTGCCTGGAACGCGCTGTGTACCTCGACGTTGTCCATCAGCAACGCGACGTGCAGTGACGACGAGATCTGATAGACGCCGGAGGGTTTGTCGAGCAGCGTGTCCAGATGCAGGCCGGCCCGGTTCATGCTCAGCTCCCACGCGGCAGGCAAGCCGTCAGGTGGCGCAAAACGGGCGAGCAGTTCGATCCAGGTCGCCATCATTGCGTCGTCGGTTTCCGCATCGGCACATGCGCGGTAGCGGCTGTTCTTCACGCAGTAGCGCTCGAAACCGCCATCCGGACGCTGGCGCGGCAGCAACCATGCGATCCACGCGAGTGCAGCCTGACGGGCGTCGAGCTGCGCGTCGGACGCGGCGAGCAGCGCTTTCGCCGCGAAATACGGGTCGATGCCGACGCCGTTCTGGCGCACGGTGATCGCGCCGTCGGTACGCTGGTACATCCCGTTGAGCCGGAGTTCCGCGGCGCTCGCGTGCAGCGCGAAGCCACACGCGGCGATACAGCAGGCGACGTGCCACCGGCGGCACAGCGCGACGGTGGCCGCTATGCGCGCGCGTGAGGTCGGGCAAAGCGCGGGCCGGTTCATGGTCTTGGGCGCCTGCGCGGCGGTCCTGTTCAATCGTCGCCGGGCGCGGCGTTGGCCGCGTCGCACCTGGCGAGCGCGTCGACGTTGTGGCTCGGTTCACCGTGGCGCGGGTGAACCCGAGGCGGGTACCGATAGTTGCGTCCACGGGCCGGTTCTTTACAGCGGAGCCGGAACCAGGCTCGCGGATCGCGCGTAATTCAACAGGACACGTCGGCACGTTCGGCACGCAGGAGCGCTTGTCTGTCGCTCCAGGTGGACGCGTTGCATTTCGCCCCTGCTTCGTTGCTTGGGCGTCCCCGTTCGTCCGCTGTCGGGCGGGCGCTTCGGGGCACACCTGACTGTCATTAAGCAAGGCGTGAGCCATCGGCCGAGATGCCGCGCGCAGCAAGGGGCGGGGGTGGCGTCCGGATGCTTGGCGCGGACGGAGGCGGCGGATTTTGATTCATCGAAGAATCAGCGTGCACGGGCCGAATACCCGAGCGCGATCGGCGTCGCGGCCCGTAAGCGTCATGCGTCGAGCGAATTGTCTGCCGAACCTGTGCGACCTCGGCCGCACGACTATGCGCGGTGACGTGCATCGCGTCGTTCGTTGCGTGTGCATCGGCCGGAATGTCGCTGTGTTCCATGAGAGCGCATGCGTTGCATGGACCGGAATCTGATGCAACACGCCAGTTCCGGACCCGCGTTACACATTCGCAACATTTCCCACCCTCTTGATTCGTGCGACGTGAACGACGTTGCGTGCCGGGTAAATCCCTCGTGCATGACCGCGGCCGAGGGGGCGATGGCGCCGCCCGCTGCGCAGACAAAAGTGGCGGATCAAGGAAGCGCAACGCGCTTCGAGAGATGCGTGAGATGCGATGAGCGACGAACGCTCGACGTGGGGTCGCGATTCGTCGGACGACGTCGCCGAGGGAACCACGCGACTGCCCGGATAGGTGCCTGTATCGCGTGTATCCGGCGCTGCGACACGCGTAGCAGTTGTGAAACATTCCGTCGCGCGCTGCGTGTGCGCGGTGCGCGCAGTGTGAACCGCACACGGCTGCAGGGCGGCTGGTTTGAATATTGCTGTAGTGGTGTGGAAGGGAAGTGAACAACAGACGTGACGCCAGGCTCAGCGAGGAAAGACTCATGACGTGACTGATCAAGTGCAACGGGACGCCGGTAGTACGACGATTCGCGTGGCGTAGACCACGCGGACCGGGCGGCGCGCTCGCTCCGCGACATCGCAACGTGTCGATCGCGTGCGAGTACGGGAGGCGCCGCCTGAATACATGCTTCGCGCCACGGGCAGGGTCATTCAGCGCGAAATGGCTCAACGAGGATAACGATGAAGAAGATTTTGCTTGTGTTCGGGACTCGGCCGGAGGCCATCAAGATGGCGCCGCTGGTGCGTGCATTGAAAGCACAAGCGGGTGTCGACGCCAGGGTATGCGTGACCGCGCAGCACCGCGAAATGCTCGATCAGGTGCTGACGCTGTTCGACATCAAGCCCGACTACGATCTCAACGTGATGCGCCAAAGTCAGACCCTGACCGACGTGACGACGGGCATTCTGCAGGCGATCGGCATCGTCTTCGACGAATTGCGTCCGGACGTCGTGCTGGTACACGGCGATACGACGACCACGCTTGCGGTCAGTCTTGCGGCGTTCTACCGCTATCTGCCGGTCGGGCACGTGGAGGCCGGCTTGCGCAGCGGCGACATCTGGTCGCCGTGGCCTGAAGAGTTGAATCGCCGCGTGACCGACGCGGTGTCGTCGTGGCATTTCGCGCCGACCGGGCAGGCACGCGACAACCTGCTCAGCGAGGGCGTACCGGGCGGGGCGGTCGTGCTGACCGGCAATACCGTGATCGACGCGCTGCACGAGGTCAAGCGCATGCTCGATTGCACCGCGGCGCTGACGGAGCGGGTCGCGGGACAGTTTCCGTTTCTCGAACCGTCGCGGCGCGTGGTGCTGATCACCGGCCATCGTCGCGAAAGTTTCGGTGAGCCGTTCCAGAATTTCTGCGATGCGCTGTGTACGCTGGCGAACCGCTATCCCGATGCGCAGTTCGTCTATCCGCTGCACATGAATCCGAACGTGCGGGAGCCGGCGCGCGCACGGCTCGGCCATGTGGCGAATATCTACCTGATCGAGCCGCAGGAATATCTGTCGTTCGTATTCCTGATGTCGCGCGCGCATTTCATCATCACCGATTCGGGCGGCATTCAGGAAGAAGGGCCGGCACTGGGCAAGCCGGTGCTGGTCACGCGCGAGACGACGGAGCGGCCGGAAGCGATCCAGGCCGGTACCGCTCGGCTCGTCGGAACCAACCAGGAGCGGATCGTGTGGGAGGCCTCGCGCCTGTTCGACAGCGAGAGTGCGTACGGGGAAATGGCGCATGCGAGCAATCCGTACGGCGACGGTCATGCGAGCGAGCGGATCGTTCACGCGCTGATGCGTAATCCGGGGGCACCCACGAAGGCGACGAGCTTTTCGATGGGGACGTCGGAGATGCCGCTCAATCCGCTCACGCTAGGGTTGCAGGCGCTGAGGTCGCGCTGAACGTGCGGTTGCATGAAGCGCCTGCGCTCGGCTTCGACACCATGTGAAGCTGACGGTGTTTCGTTCATGATTCGTCAGGCCCGGCGGCGCGAGACGGATGATGCCGGACTTGATCGAGACGGTGCGTTTCGATCGCGCCTATCCGGCTTTCGCGTGCCGGAGCGCAGGTTGCGCAGAAGCTGGTGGACGACCGCGTCGTCGCGGTAGTCGGCGACATCAATTCGGGCGTGTCCATATTCGCGGGATGTTCCGCCCGGGCATGGTGCTCGACCCCTTGGGCACGCACCACATCCGTCGTGGCAGAGCGGCTACCTCACGCGCCCATCGCTCGCCGGGACCGACGTGCCAGTCGGTCCCGGCTGCATGATGCACGTCATGCGTCATCGATTCCCCTTCGACCTTTCCCCGTTTCGCCACGTCAGTGCTGCTACGCACCGTCTGCGCAAAACTGCCGCACATCAGTTAGAGTTGGAGCCCGGGCCATTCCGCATACGATTCCGGCTCCCCGGCGCGATGCAGACGCCGCCGGAGCTGAACATCGCACGCAGGTGCCGCGATTCGCGGCGCCGTTTCTGGCAGTCCCGACAGGGTTGCGTTGCCTGAATGACGGTTGGCATGGGGCAGAATCCGGGCGGGTGCGTGTCCGCTATCAATCCGGATCGCGTGTCCGATAGCCATCCTCGGCCAGCCGTACCGATAACGACGCATTGACTGCCGGTTCTGCCGGCGGAGCAGCCTACACGACGGCACCGGGCCGGCGCAGCAGAACGCACCCGCCGCCGTTCGAATCCCCACCGGGCACCCGTGGTGCGATGCGGGCGCCTCGACCAGGAGGTGAACGATGATCACGCTGACCGTCAACGGTAGCGAACAGCACTTCGACGGCAATCGCGACATGCCGTTGCTCTGGTATCTGCGCGATGTCCTCGGCCACACCGGCACGAAGTTCGGCTGCGGCATGGCACTGTGCGGTGCGTGCACCGTGCACCTCGACGGCGTCGCGATCCGGTCGTGCATCACGCCCGTCGCGGCCGCTGCCGGCAAGCGCGTGACGACGATCGAGGGCCTGTCGACCGATCTGACCCATCCGCTGCAGCAGGCCTGGCAGGAACTGAACGTCGCGCAGTGTGGCTACTGCCAGTCCGGGCAGATCATGCAGGCCGCGTCGCTGCTGAAGACGAATCCCCATCCGACCGACGCCGACATCGACGATGCGATGTCCGGCAATATCTGCCGCTGCGGCACCTACACGCGCATTCGCGCGGCGATCCGTCTGGCCGTGCGCCGCGGAGGTGCCGCATGAGCGCGCCCGAACTCTCCGTCCAAAACGAAAGCCGCCGTGCGCTGCTGCTCGGCTTCGCGTCCGGCGGGCTGCTGCTCGCGTTCGGCGTGCCGTCGCTCGTGCGCGCGGCCGTGCCGGTGCAGCCGCCCGTCAGCGCGAATCCGCAGTACGGCGGCGCGGGGATGCCGCACGGGTTGCGCGACGATCCGCACCTGTTCGTCGCGATCGCGCCGGATGGCACGGTCACCGTGACCTGCATCCGCTCCGAGATGGGGCAGGGCGTACGCACGAGCGTCGCGCTCGTGGTGGCGGACGAGCTGGGCGCGGATTGGGCGCGCGTGAAGGTCGCACAGGCCGTCGGCGACGAGCCGCGCTACGGCAACCAGAACACCGACGGATCGCGCAGCCTGCGCCAGAGCTTCGCCGCGCTGCGTCGCGCGGGCGCGGCCGCGCGCACGATGCTCGAACAGGCTGCCGCTGCTGCGTGGGGCGTCGATGCGCGTCAGGTCAAGGCGACGGTGCACGAGGTCGTCGACACGAAGAGCGGGCGCAAGCTTGGTTTCGGCGAACTGGCGGCGAAGGCAGCGGCGCTGCCGGCGCCGGATCCGGCATCGGTGGTGCTGAAGGCGCCGGCCGAATTCCGCTATATCGGCAAGGGCGAAACGGCGCTGATCGACGGGCGCGACATCGTCGGCGGCCGCGCGCATTACGGCATCGACACGCGGCTCGACGGGATGCTGTATGCGGTCGTCGCGCGACCGCCGGCCTACGGTGACACCGTGGCGTCGTTCGACGCGTCGGCAGCGGAGAAGCTGCCGGGTGTCGTCAAGGTCGTGCAGCTTGCGCCGACGCCGCTGCCGTCCGGTTTCCAGCCCCTTGGCGGCGTGGCCGTCGTCGCGCGCGATACGTGGACAGCGATCCAGGCGCGCGCGCAACTGAAGATCGACTGGAAGCGCGGGCTCAACGCGACCTACGACTCGACCGCGTATCGCAAGACCCTCGAAGCGGCGGCCGCGCAACCGGGCGACGTGATCCGCAACGACGGCGACGCGGCGGCGGCGCTGGCCGGCGCCGCGAAACGCGTGCGTGCGACGTACTACATTCCCCATCTCGCGCACGCGACGATGGAGCCGCCCGCGGCTGTCGCGCGCGTGGCGGACGGCCGCTGCGAAGTGTGGACCTGCACGCAGGCGCCGCAGACCACGCGCGACGAGATCGCGAAAGCGCTCGGGTTGCCGACGGAGCGCGTGACGGTCAACGTGACGCTGCTCGGCGGCGGTTTCGGCCGCAAGTCGAAGCCCGACTACGTGGTGGAGGCGGCATTGCTGTCGAAGGCGGTCGGCGCGCCCGTCAAGCTGACGTTCACGCGCGAGGACGACATCGCGCACGACTATTTTCATGCGGTGTCGCTCGAAGCGTTCGACGGCGGGATCGACGCGTCGGGGAACGTGGTCGCCTGGCAGCATCGCACGGTCGCGCCGTCGATCCAGTCGACGTTCAGGGCCGGCGTCGCGCACGAGCAGCCGGGCGAGCTCGCGCAGGGCATTGCGGACCTGCCGTTCGCGATTCCGAACGTTCGGATCGAGAATCCGGCCGCGGAAGCGCACACGCGGATCGGCTGGTTCCGCTCGGTCTACAACATCCCGCATGCGTTCGGCATCCAGAGCTTCGTGTCGGAGCTGGCGCACGCGGCCGGCCGCGACCCGAAGGATTTCCTGCTCGAACTGATCGGGCCCGCGCGGCGTTTCGAGCCGCACATCGCGGTGAAGAACGTGAACTACGGCGAGGATCCGGCGCTGTATCCGGTCGATACCGGGCGGCTGCGGCGCGTGGTCGAGACGGTCGCGCGCGAAGCCGGCTGGGGGCGCAAGCTTTCGAAGGGGCACGGGCTCGGGATCGCCGCGCATCGCAGCTTCGTGTCGTATACGGCGGCGGTGTGCGAGGTGCAGGTCGATGCCGACGGCAAGATCACGGTGCCGCGGGTCGACATCGCGATCGACTGCGGGCCGCAGGTCAATCCGGAGCGTGTACGCTCGCAGCTCGAGGGCGCGGTGGTGATGGGGCTCGGCATCGCGTTGCACGGCGAGATCACGTTCAAGGACGGCCATCCGGAGCAGAGCAACTTCAACGGCTTCCAGGTACTGAGAATGAACGAAGCGCCGCGCGAAATCCGCGTGCATCTCGTCGCGCCGGACGATTTTGCGACGCCGCTGGGCGGCGTGGGCGAGCCGGGCCTGCCGCCCGTCGCGCCGGCGCTGACCAATGCGATTTTCGCGGCGACCGGCACGCGCATCCGCAGCCTGCCGGTTGCCGATCAGCTCGCGAAGCCCCGGGCAGGGTGACACAATCCCCAGGCCGGGCCGCATCGTGCGGCCCGGTACGCATCCATCCTTGAACGAGGAGTGTCGACGTGGCCTCATCCGATGTCAGCGTGAAGCAGGCAGTTTCCCCCACCGAATGGGACGCGCGAGTCAACCTGGCGGCCGCTTACCGCCTCACCGCGCTGTTCGGCTGGGACGATCTCGTGTTCACCCATATTTCCGCGCGCGTGCCCGGCCCGGAGCATCATTTCCTGATCAACCCGTACGGGATGATGTTCGACGAGATCACCGCATCGTCGCTGGTGAAGGTGGATCTCGACGGCCGCAAGGTGTCCGAATCACCTTACCAGATCAACCCGGCCGGTTTCACCATTCACAGCGCGGTGCACGCGGCCCGCGACGACGCGCTGTGCGTGATGCATACGCATTCGATCAACGGCGTCGCGGTGTCGGCGCAGGAAGCGGGGCTGCTGCCGCTGTCGCAGCAGTCGCTCGGCGTGCTGGCATCGCTCGGCTATCACGACTACGAGGGCATTGCGCTCAACGAGGGCGAGAAAGCGCGCCTCGTGCGCGATCTCGGCGCCAACACGAACCTGATGCTGCGCAATCACGGCCTGCTGACCGTCGGCGCGACGCCGGCAGACGCGTTCGTCGCGATGTACTTCTTCGAAGCGGCCTGCATGATCCAGGTCCGCGCGCAGGCCGGCGGCTCGGCGTTGTTGCCGATCGGGCAGCCGATTCTCGACGGCATCAAGCAGCAGATCGCCGCAGTGACGCGCGGGATGGGCGCCGGGGCGCTCGTCTGGCCCGGCTTGCTGCGCCGGCTCGATCGACGCAATCCCGGTTACGCAGACTAGCGCATCCGTCGTTGTCGTTTTAGAACGACCGTGCTAAATTCCTGCCAGCCCTTGCAGTCACGGAACCCTTCATTCGGCTGACGAAGCCGGCCCCGGGAGGCAGCACGATGAGCTTGTTGATGTCGCGACGCGATCTCGCGTTCCTGCTGTATGACTGGCTCGACGCGGAAGCGCTCGTCGCGCTGCCGCGTTACGCCGAGCACAGTCGCGAGACGTTCGACGCGGTGCTCGATACCAGCGAGCGGATTGCGGAAGACCTGTTCGCGCCGCATGCGGCGCGTGGCGATCGCGAGGAGCCGCAGTTCGACGGCGAGCGCGTGACGCTGATCCCGGACGTCGAACCGGCGGTGCGCGCCTTTGCGGACGCCGGGTTGATCGCCGCGGGCCATGACGAAGCGCTCGGCGGCATGCGCTTGCCGAAGCTGGTCGAAGCCGCGTCGTTCCTGTTCTTCCAGGCCGCGAACATCGCGACGGCCGCCTATCCGTTCCTGACCGTTGCCAACGCGAACCTGCTCGTCGCGCACGGCAGCCCCGCGCAGATCGACGCGTTCGCGCGCCCGGAACTGGAAGGGCGCTACCTCGGCACCATGTGCCTGTCGGAACCGCAAGCCGGTTCGTCGCTGTCCGACATCGCGACGCGCGCGGATTTCGAAGGCGACTCGCCGCTCGGCCCGCGCTACCGGCTGACGGGCAACAAGATGTGGATCTCGGGCGGCGAACACGAGCTGACGGAGAACATCGTCCACCTCGTGCTCGCGAAGATTCCCGACGAACATGGCCGGCTGCTGCCCGGCACGCGCGGGATCTCGCTGTTCATCGTGCCCAAGTACCTGCCGGGCACCGACGGCGCCGCGCAGGGCGAGCACAACGACGTGGTGCTCGCCGGGCTGAACCACAAGATGGGTTACCGCGGCACCACCAACTGCCTGCTGAATTTCGGCGAAGGCACGCGTTACCGCCCGGAAGGGCGCGCTGGCGCGATCGGCTATCTGGTCGGCCAGGCGAACCACGGCCTCGCTTACATGTTCCACATGATGAACGAAGCGCGCATCGGTGTCGGCGCGGGCGCGGTGGCGCTCGGCTACACGGGTTATCTGCACGCGCTCGACTACGCGCGCAACCGGCCGCAAGGGCGCCCGCTCGGGCCGACGGGCAAGGATGCCGCCGCGCCGCAGGCGCCGATCGTCGAACATCCGGACGTGCGGCGCATGCTGCTCGCGCAGAAGGCCTATGTCGAAGGCGGTCTCGCGCTGATCCTGTATTGCGCGAAGCTGGTCGATGAAGCACGCGCGCACGACGACGCAGCCGTGCGCGCCCATGCCACGCGCCTGCTCGACATCCTGACGCCGATCGCGAAAAGCTGGCCGTCCCAGTGGTGTCTCGCGGCGAACGACCTCGCGATCCAGGTGCACGGCGGCTATGGCTACACGCGCGATTACGCGGTCGAGCGGCTCTACCGCGACAATCGGCTCAATCCGATTCACGAAGGCACGCACGGGATCCAGGCGCTCGACCTGCTGGGCCGCAAGGTCGCACAGGACGATGGTGCGTCGCTGCGCGCACTCGATGCGCGGATCAGCGCGACCGTCGAACGTGCGCGGACGCTCGATGACGGCCTGCGCGAGCACGCCGACGCGCTGGCGCGGCGCTGGGCACGGCTCGGCGATGTCACGCGACAGCTGAGCGCGATCGGCGATCCGCAGGCGCGGCTCGCGAACGCGAGTGTCTATCTGGAAGCGTTCGGCCATCTCGTCGTCGCGTGGCTGTGGCTCGACGTGACGCTTGCCGCGCACGGGAAAGCCGACGATTTCCACGACGGCAAGCGTGCGGCCGCCCGCTACTTCTTCAACTGGGAATTGCCGAAAGTGGATGCGCAGCTCGACCTGCTGGCGAGTGTCGACACGACGACGCTCGAGATGCGCGACGCGTGGTTCTGATCATTGCTTCACCGACAGTCCGGAATGCCGACGAGGTCGCGGATGCCGATTCCACCGGCTGTCGCGTACTCGTCGTGAACCGGCCGTGCGGGTGTGCCCCGCAGGCCGACCCGATGCCAGCCTACGCCGCACAAGGAGAGAGACGAACATGAAAGCCCTGTTGTGTACCGCATTCGGCCCGATCGACAGCTTGCGCATCGAGGACGTCGCGATTCCCGAGCCGGCCGCGGGCCAGGTCCGGGTTCAGGTGAAGGCCGCATCGCTCAATTTCCCCGATGCGCTGATCGTCCAGGGCTTGTATCAGGTGAAGCCGGCGCTGCCGTTTTCGCCGGGCGCGGAATTTGCCGGCGTGATCGACGCGGTGGGCGAGGGCGTGACTGCGTGGCAGCCCGGCGATTCGGTGGTCGCGTTCACCGGGCACGGCGGGTTCGCCCAACAGTGCGTGGCCGACGTGCACCAGATTGCCGCACTGCCGCCGGGCATGACCTTCGAGCAGGGCGCGGCGCTCGTGCTCGCGTACGGCACGTCGCTGCACGCATTGCAGCAGCGTGCGCGGCTGCAAGAAGGCGAGACGTTGCTCGTGCTGGGCGCGGCGGGCGGCGTTGGCCTCGCGGCGATCGAGATTGCGAAAGCGCTCGGCGCGCGCGTGATTGCGGCGGCGTCGAGTGCGGACAAGCTGGCACTGTGTCGTGAAGCGGGCGCCGACGAGACGATCGACTATTCGACCGAAGACTTGCGCCGCCGTGTGGACGAATTGACCGGCGGGCGCGGTGCCGACGTCGTCTACGATCCGGTGGGCGGCGCCTATAGCGAGGCGGCGTTGCGCGCGACCGCCTGGCACGGCCGGTTCCTCGTGGTCGGCTTCGCGGCCGGCGAGATCCCGAAGATCGCGCTGAACCTGGCGCTTCTCAAGGAGCGCGACATTCTCGGCGTGTTCTGGGGCGATGCGGTGCGCCGCGACCCGAAGCAGCACGTCGCGAACATGCGGCTCCTCGCCGAATGGTTCGCGGCCGGCAAGGTGCGACCCGCGATCACCGAGCGCGTGTCGCTGGCCGGTGCGGCCGACGCGATCGCGCGGATGGCGAACCGGCAGGTGAAGGGCAAGGTGGTGATCCTGCCGGACGCGTGATCGGGACCCGCGTGCGGCGGCGCAACGTGCGCCGCACGCGTCTTGCTGGCGCGCTGCATCGCGACACCCGTGCGGCTGCTACGCGATTCGGTTCAGTTCGTCGAAGCCCGCGACGAGCGCATCGAGCAGATGGCGTACGGCGGGCACCATCCCGCGCCGCGACGGGAAGATCGCGTGGACGAGCGCCGTCGGCGCAGACAGCGCTGGCATCAGGTGGATCAGCCGGCCGGCCTGAAGATCGGCATTCACCAGTTCGCGCGGCAACTCGGCGACGCCAATACCGTCGAGCGCGGCAAGCCGCAGGGTCGCCAGGTCGTCGGTGGCCAGCCGGGGCCGGTGGGTGAAGGACAGCGTGTGCCCGTCGGTGTCCGTCAGGTTCCACACGAACCGGTCGCCGCTGCCGGCCGTTGATACCGTCGGCCAGTCCTTCAGGCTGTCGATCGACTCGGGTGCCGGAAACCGCGCGGCCAGTGCCGGGCTCGCAACGAGAATCCGGTACGACAGCCCGAGCTGCCGGACCGCGAGATCGGTGTCCTCCAGCGGCGGAACCCTGACGCGGATCGCGAAATCCAGCCCTTCCTCGACCACGTCGACACGCCGGTTGGTCGCATCGAGTTGCACCTGAACCTGCGGATTGCTCTCGATGTATCGCGAGACGATCCCGGCGACACCCGAACTCAGCAATCCGACCGGGCAACTGATGCGCACCGTGCCCTGCGGCTGCGTGCGCGTGCGGTCGACGATGTCCTTCGCGGCCTTCGATTCCGCGACCAGCGCGACGCAATGCTGATGGAACTGTCGCCCGGTTTCCGTCAGCGACAGGCTGCGGCTCGTGCGATTGAGCAGCCGCACGCCGAGTTCTTCCTCCAGCGCACGAATGCGCCGGCTGAGCTTCGAGGTCTGCGCGCCGAGGCTGCGGGCGGCAGCCGTAAAGCTCCCGTGTTCAACCACTTCCGCGAACAGCCGGAGATCGTTCAGATCGGCGATGGGATTCATGGGGGGCGGCTCTGTCCGTTCAGATCGTTCTACTGGTGGCAATGATACGTTGCGATTCCGGAGATATGCGAGCGATCTTTGCGAAATTAGCATTCATCCAACGTTCGGTGTCGTGCAGAAACCGGCAAGGCACCGCCAGGCATCCGCCCGTCGTTCGGGCTGCAGGAAAAGGAGGAGGACATGTTGACGCATCGGCGCTGGGCATCACTGGACAACGCGAATCACGGCTGGCTGCGCGCGAAATTCCATTTCGCCGTGACGGCCGACGGCACGCCCGAGCATGCGCCGCTGGGCCCGCTGATCGTGTGGAACGACGACGAGATCGCCGTCGGCGGCGGGTTCCCGATGCACGGGCACCGCAACATGGAAATCATCACGTACGTGCGGCAGGGCGTGCTCGGGCATCGCGACACGCTCGGGTCCGAAGGCACGATCAGCACGGGCGACGTGCAGGTGATGAGCGCCGGCACCGGCATCCGGCATGCGGAATTCAACCGGGGCGACACGCCGCTGAAGCTGTACCAGATCTGGCTGTTGCCCCGTTCAAACGGCGGCGCGCCCGGGTGGGGCACGAAGCGGTTTCCGAAAGGCGACCGGTCCGGGCGTTTCGTCGTGCTGGCGAGCGGCCATGCCGGCGACGAAGGCGCGCTGCCGATCCGCGCCGACGCACGCGTGCTCGGTGCGACGCTGAAGGCGGGCGAGCAGGTCAGGCAGGCATTGGGGGCGACGCGCCGCGCGTATCTCGTCGCGGCATCGGGGCGCATCGAAGTGAACGGGGAACGCGTGGGGCCGCTCGACGGCGTCGCGATCACGAACGAGGCCGCGCTCGACATCGTCGCGGTCGAAGATTCCGAGCTGGTGATGGTGGACGCCGGCTGAATGCCTTTATTTATCAGTCCACCGAATCATTTATTTTCAGGAGTTCATCATGGATCGTTACAAGTATCTTCCGCTTCTCGGCCGCATTCTGATCGGCGCGCCGTTTCTGATGAGCGGGTTGAGCAAGCTCGCCGCACACGCGGCCACCGTCGGCTACATCGCTTCCGTCGGCCTGCCGGCGCCATCGCTCGCCTTCGTGGTCGCGGTGCTCGTCGAAGCGGGCGGCGGCCTGCTGCTGATGTCGGGTTACCGCGCCCGCCCCGTGGCGCTGGCGATGGCGCTGTTCAGCGTCGTGACCGCCGTGTTCTTCCACCACAACTTCGCCGACCAGAACCAGATGATTCACTTCCTGAAGAACGTGATGATGGCCGGCGGGCTGCTGCAGATCGCGTACTTCGGCGCGGGCGCGTTCAGCCTCGATGCGCGGAACGCCCGCACCGCGTTGCGTATCGCACCGGCTGCGTGAGCCGGGCCGGCCGGTGCGCGTCATCAAGGCGAACCGATCGCGCGCACCGCAAACAAGCCTCCCGGCCGAACGTCGTCGATTCCTCGCGACAAGCGCCCGTCGGAGTCAATCCTTCGGCAAGCGCAGCACGTCAAGCGCCTGCTGCGAATATTCGACCCAGAACCGCTCGTTCGCGATGCCGGCCTGCAGTACCAGATGCTGAAGGCGCTTCGTGCGCGAATCGGCGCCTTCCGAAAAATCGCGCGCCTCGATCCGCAGATACAGGTCGAGCTTCTCCTGGTGCAGCGCGATGCGCCGCCTGATTTCGTCCTCGAGGCCGGCCGGGCCGAGCACCGCTTCCGCGCGCAGGCGCACCATCAATGCTTCGCGCAGCGGCGTCGGATCTTCCGGTTAGGCGATCCAGCGCCGCAACTCCTTCTTGCCGGCCGGCAGGATCCGGTACGCGCGCTTGCGGCCGCGCCCCGATTCGGCCGGCAGCGATTCGACCCAGCCCGTTTCCTCGAGACGCCCCAGCTCGCGATAGATCTGCTGGTGTGTCGCCTGCCAGAAATAGCCGATCGAACGATCGAAGCGGTCGGCGAGTTCGGAGCCTGAACCCGGGCGTTCGGCAAGAGCGGTGAGGAGTGCGTGGGGCAGGGACATGTCGGATCGGAGGAGGCCGCGGAATGAATCGCATCTTGCCATATCGGGGCCACAGTACAAGATGACGGATGCGTTTATGCAACGGGTTGCATAAACGAAAGTGGTGAACTACTATCTGTGCAACTTGTTGCATAAAAATGGAGACACCCCATGACACCGCGTTATCCGCATCTGACGACCCCGCTCGAACTCGGCTTCACGTCGCTCAGGAACCGGGTGCTGATGGGGTCGATGCACGTCGGCCTCGAGGAAGCGCCGAACGGCTTCGAGCGGATGGCGGCGTTCTATGCCGAGCGCGCGCGAGGCGAAGCCGGCCTGATCGTCACGGGCGGATTCGCGCCGAACGAGCGCGGCCGTCCGGCGCCGGGCGGCGCGATGCTGACGACCGAGGCGGAAGCCGATCGTCACCGTGTCGTGACGCGCGCGGTGCACGCGGAGGGCGGCAAGATCGCGCTGCAGATCCTCCATTTCGGGCGCTACGCGTATCACCCGGCGCTCGCCGCGCCGAGCGCGCTGAAGGCGCCGATCAACCCGTTCACGCCGCATGCGCTGAGCAGCGATGAAGTCGACGAGACGATCGCCGATTTCGTCCGATGCGCGGCGCTCGCGCAGCATGCGGGTTACGACGGCGTCGAGATCATGGGGTCGGAGGGCTACCTGATCAACGAATTCATCGCCGCGCGCACGAACCATCGCGACGACGCATGGGGCGGTGCCTACGAGAACCGCATCCGTTTCCCGGTCGAGATCGTGCGGCGCGTGCGCGAGCAGGTCGGCACGAACTTCATCCTGATCTACCGGCTGTCGATGCTCGATCTCGTCGAAGGCGGCTCGACACTCGACGAGGTGATTCGGCTCGCGCAGGCGATCGAGTCGGCCGGTGCGACGATCATCAATACGGGCATCGGCTGGCACGAGGCGCGCATTCCGACCATCGCGACCAAGGTGCCGCGTGCCGCGTACGCGTGGGTCACGCGGCAGCTGATGGGCAAGGTCGGCATCCCGCTCGTCGCGACCAACCGGATCAATACGCCGGAAGTCGCCGAGCAACTGCTCGCCGATGGCTATTGCGACATGGTGTCGATGGCGCGGCCGTTTCTCGCCGACGCCGAATTCGTCCGCAAGGCGCGGGAAGGGCGGCCGGACGAAATCAACACGTGCATCGGCTGCAACCAGGCATGCCTCGACCATACGTTCAGCGGCAGGATCACGTCGTGCCTGGTGAATCCGCGCGCGTGCCATGAAACCGAGCTCGTGATTCGCCCCGCGCCGCAGCGCAAGCGGATCGCCGTGGTCGGCGCCGGGCCGGCGGGCCTCGGCTTCGCGGTCACCGCGGCCGAGCGCGGTCATGCGGTGACGCTGTACGAAGCCGGCGCCGAGATCGGCGGCCAGTTCAATATCGCGAAGAAGGTGCCCGGCAAGGAAGAATTCAACGAGACGCTGCGGTATTTCCGCCGGCAGATCGAACTGCGCGGCGTGACGCTCTACCTCAACACGCGCGCGACCGCCGAGATGCTGTTGCAAGGCGAATTCGACGAAGTGGTGATCGCGACGGGCATCGTGCCGCGTACGCCGCCGATCGACGGCGTCGGGCATGCGAAGACGCTTGGTTACCTCGACGTATTGCGCGACGACAAGGCGGTGGGCCGCAGCGTCGCGATCGTCGGCGCCGGCGGCATCGGTTTCGACGTTGCGGAATATCTCGTCCATCGCGCAGGCGGCGAACAGGTCGACGTGGACGGGTTCCTTGCCGAGTGGGGCGTCGACCGGTCGTATGCGAACGCAGGCGGCTTGCGCCATGCGCGGCCCGAGCCGGCGGCACGGCAAGTCCATCTGTTGCAGCGCAAGGCGTCGAAAGTCGGCGACGGGCTCGGCAAGACCACCGGATGGATCCACCGCACGGCACTGAAGGCGCGCGGCGTCGGGATGTCGTCGGCGGTGACCTACCGGCGCATCGACGACGAAGGCTTCCACGTGACGATCGACGGCGTCGAGCAGACGCTGCCGGTGGACAACGTCGTGATCTGCGCGGGGCAGGAGCCGTTGCGCGAACTGGCGGAGCAACTGGAGGCCGCCGGGCGCAAGGTTCACGTGATCGGCGGCGCGCACGAAGCCGCCGAGCTCGATGCGAAGCGTGCGATTCACCAGGGCACGACGCTTGCCGCCACGCTTTGAGACTGATTCGCTTCTTTTCCGCCCGACGAGACAGGAGACTTCGATGACGAACGCACCGCAGCACCTTCAACCCGCTGTCGCGCAATCGCTCGACAAGTGGCATGCGATGATCGAACACAAGGATTTTGGCGCACTGGAATCGATCGTCCATCCGGACGCCGTGTTCCGTTCGCCGATGGCGTTCAAGCCCTACGGGCCGGCGCCCGCGCTATTGCTGGCGCTGCGCACGGTGATCACGATCCTCGAGAAGTTCACCTATCACCGCCAGTTCGTCACCGACGACGGCAAGAGCGTGGTGCTGGAGTTCAGCGCGGCCATCGGCGACAAGGCGCTGAAGGGGATCGACATGATTCGCTTCGACGACGAAGGACGGATCGTCGAATTCGAGGTCATGATCCGGCCGTTCAATGCGCTGCAGGCGCTCGGCGCGGAGATGGGCGCACGGCTCGGGCAGCAGTTGCCGACGTTCAAGATCGGCGGCTGAGTGGGGCGATCGCGGGGCGGCGGCGGCCGCGCTCAGCGCGCGAGTTGCGCCCGCGCGAGCCGGCCCAGGCACCGGACGCCGTCCTCGATGCGTGCGTTCCACACATGCCCCGCGCTCAGGCGCAGGCAATGGCGAAAGCGCCGGCTGGCGGAGAAGATGTCGCCCGGCGCAAAGCAGACGCCCTGTTCGAGCGCGGCATCGAACAGCGCGCGTGAATCGAATCGCTTCGGCAGTTCGAGCCAGAGCACGAAACCGCCGGCCGGCCGGCTCACTTTCGTGTCGGCCGGAAAGCTGGCCTCGATCGTGCGCGTCATCCGCGCCAGGTTGTCCTCGAACACGCGCCGGATGCGGCGCAAATGCGCGTCGTATGCGCCGCTCGCGAGGAAGTCGGCCAGCGCGACCTGTGGCAACACCGGGCCGCACAGGCTGAGCGCAAGCTTGCGTTCCATCACCTGCTGAGTGCGAGCCCCCGCCGCGATCCAGCCGATCCGGTATCCCGGCGCGAGGCTCTTCGAGAACGAACTGCAGTAGATCGTATCGGCCTCGCTGTCGAGTGCGCTGAACGGCCTCGGCCGATCCCGCCCGAAGTGGATGTCGCCGTACACGTCGTCTTCGATCAGCGGCACCCGATGGCGTGCGAGCAGCGCAAGCAGCGCCCGTTTGTCGTCGTCGCTCATCGCGGAGCCGAGCGGATTGCCGAAGCTCGACGACAGCACGCAGGCGGCGATCGATTCCGATTCGAGCCGCTGCGCGAGCAGGCCGACGTCGACGCCGCGCAGCGGGTCGGTCGGCAACTCCAGCGCCTTCAGTCCCAGCGCCTCCAGCGTGTGAAGCAGACCGAAGTAGGTCGGCGATTCCACCGCGATCGTATCGCCGCGCGTTGCCACGGTATTCAGCGCGAGCGTCAACGCCTCGGTGCAGCCATTCGTGACGAGGATGTCGTCGGCGGACAGCGGGTGCCCGAAGCGCATGGCACGCCGCGCGATTTCGCGGCGCAGCGCCGGTTCGCCGTAAGGCGCGCAATACACGTTGTAGCGCGTGCCATGCTGGCGCGCCGCGCGAGCGAGGGCGAGATCGAGCCGCTTCGATTGCAGCAGCGCCGGATCGGGCACCGCACATCCGAGCGGCACGAGCGCCGAATTGGCCGCGTGTTCGAGCATCGCGGCGACGGCGCCGCTGATCGACACCGTCGATGCCTTTGCGCGCGAGCGCGATGCGCTCGGCAATGCAAGCGTGCCGCCGCGTGCGGCCGCGACGTAGAAGCCCGACTGCGGCCGCGATACGAGGATGCCGCGATCTTCGAGCAGGCGGTATGCCTGCAGCGCGGTGGAGACGCTGATGCGTTGCTGTTCGCTGACGGCACGCACGGACGGCAGCCGCGTGCCGGGTGCCAGCGTACCGTTCTCGATCATGCCGACGATGAGGTCGGCCAGCTGCCTGTAGCGGAATGACGTTTGCGTTTCCATGGGACACCAGCGACAGGGAAGTGTCTGATTATCGACCGTTCGACGAGCGTGCGTCACGCAGAATTGTGTTGATCCAATCGACAGAAAATTGTGGCTGTTATGGTTTTTGTGCGAACGCTACGATGGCGGTGTTTCGATCCATCGATCGGCCATTGCGAGGCTTGCCCATGCAGACGACCCAAGCGTATTCCAGTGAGTGGCGCGGACGATTTCCGCACAACGAAATCATCTCGCTGCTCGACGTGAACCGGACCTTCAACCTGGCGGAGAGCACGTCGCAAGACCTGACGGTCGGCGAGCTGCTGGATCTGGCCGGTGTCGAGGCGGTCCGTAACCTGAAGCTCGGCTACAGCCAGTCGGCGGGTGCTGCCGTGCTGCGCGACGCGATTGCCGATATCTGCCATGTGCCGGCTGAGCAAATCGTGACGACGCAAGGTACCGCGCTCGGGTTGTTTCTGCTGGCCTATGAAGTGTGCCGGCCCGGCGACGAGGCCGTGCTCGCGACGCCGTGCTTTCCGCCGAGCCGCGACTGCCTGGTCGGCGCCGGCGCGACGGTGCGTGAAGTGCGGTTGTCGTTCGAGAACGGCTACCGGCTGGACCTCGCGCAGTTCGACGCGCGCCTGTCGTCGAAGACGCGGCTGGTCAGCATCGCGTCCCCGCAGAATCCTGGCGGCGTTCAGGCATCGCGCGCCGAAATCGATGCATTGCTGGCGTTGATGGCGCAACGCTGTCCGGACGCGATACTGTTCATCGACGAGACCTATCGCGAAGCGACTTATGGCGAGACTGCCGTGGCTGCCAGTTTCGCGGGTGTCGATCCGCGCATCGTCACGGGTTCGTCGGTGTCGAAAGCGCTGGGCGCACCTGGTCTGCGCACGGGGTGGCTCACGGTGGCCGACGCGGGGCTTCGGGCGCGTCTGCTCGTCGCGAAGCTGAATACGGTGATCTCGGGTTCGGTGCTCGACGAGACGCTGGCCGCAACCGTGTTGCGCAACCGCGAGCACGTGCTCGCGCCACGCCGCCGGCTGCTTGCCGGCGCGCTCGATACACTGTCCGGCTGGTGCGAACGTGAAAGGCGACGTGTCGAGTGGGTGCGGCCGGACGCTGGCGCACTGTGCTGCGTGCGGTTGCGTCAGGAGGCTTTCGACGAGCAGGCAGTGTCGCGCTTCTGGCAGGTATTGCCTGACCACGACGTACAGCTCGCATCAGGCACGTGGTTTGGCGAAAGCAGCCGCGTGTTCAGGCTGGGGTTCGGCTATCTTCCGCCAGAGCGTTTCCAGCCGGCGTTGTCGGCGCTGTCGCAGGCGATGGATGCAGCGGTTGCATGAATCGGGCGCCCGGCGTCCGGGCGCGGCGAACATCATTGAACGTCAGGAGTGGAACCATGAAGGTAAGGATTGCGTACATCGAGGAGCCGCCGTTCTACTGGACGGCAGAAGACGGTACCGTGACCGGCGCGGATATCGAGCTGGCCGAGGTGGTGCTGCGCGCGATCGGCGTGACGGACATCGAATATCACCCGACGTCGTTCGATGCGCTGCTGCCGGGGGTGCAGGCCGGGCGCTGGGACATGAACGTGCCGATCTTCGTGACGGCCGAACGGGCGCGGCACGTGGCGTTCAGCGTCCCGGTGTGGGCGATCGGCGACGGCTTCGTGCTGCAGGCCGGCAACCCGAAGCGGCTGACGAGCTACGCGGCCGTCGCGGCCCGCAGCGATGCGCGGCTGGGGTGCGTGACGGACCAGGTGCAGATCGATTCGGCAAAGGCGGCCGGCGTGAGCGACGGCCAGATCGTCATCTTCAAGGATCAGGCCGACGCCGTGGCTGCGTTGCTGGCGGGGCAGGTCGACGCGTTCGCGAGCACCGCGATCGGGGCCCGCGCGGTCGCTGACACGGACGAGCGGCTGGCGGCCGTCTCGCACGAGCTTGGTGCGGGTGCAGCCGCGCCCGTTGGCGGATTTTCATTCAGCAAGAACAGCGACGCGCTCGTGCAGGCCGTGAATGCGAAGCTGCGCGAGTATTCGGCTCGGCCGATCATCGCGAGCGGACGGCGAAGTACGGCTTCACGCGCACGGAAATCGACGGCGTGGTGGAGAACGGCGGCGCGAAGTCGTAATGCCGCGCGCGGTGTCGACCGTCCGTACGGTCGACACCGCCTGCGTGATCACGCCGCCGAAGCCTGCGTCAACCGCTCGACGAACCAGTCGCAGACGACTGCGGTTCGCTCGGACGCGTGGTTGTAGATCGTGTGCTCTCCGTCCGGCCAGACCCTGAGCGTCGCATCGCCGGAGGTCGCCGCATCGAGAAACGGCTGCTGATCGTCGAGCCGGATCAGCGGATCTTCACCGCCGTGCAGCACCAGCAGCGGACACGTGATGCGGTCGCGCTCGGACGAGAAGCTCATCCGCGCGAAGTTCGCCGCGACCGCATCGGGATCGTCGTTGCCGAGCATCGCCGCGGCCTGTTCGACGAAGGTGCGGAACGGCAGCAGTGTCGGCGCCGCGAGTGCGCCATTCACGCAACAGGCGGCGATCCGGTGGTCGCTCGCAGTGGTCGAAGCGGCCCACAATCCGCCGATGCTGTTTCCCCAGATGCCGATCGGCCCGGGCACGCGATCGGCGACGTGATCGACGAAGCGCCGGTATGCGGCGCTCATGTCGACGTCGACGAAGATCCGCTGTTCGAGCCGCGTCTCGCCCTGGCCCGGCCCCTCGGCGAGCAGCGTCGCGAGGCCGCGCGCGGCGAGCGCGCGTGCGATCGGCCAGTACGCGAAGCCCCAGCCGCTCTGGCCGCCGAACACGATGACGGTGCCGCGTACGCGTTCGGTCGGCGGCCGGACCAGCCAGCCGATCAGGTGCGCATCGCCGAACGGTACTTCGACACGTTCGATGCGCTTGTCGGACCAGCGCGCGAGACCGTGCGACGCGTCGACGAGCCGCGCATAGAGGGCGCGCTTGCGCGGCACGTCGTGATTGAACGCCATCTGCGCAAACAGCAGGTTCGCGGTGGCCATCGCCTGCGCGTCGGCGGCTGTGACCAGGTGGCCGGCATCCGCGGCCTGGGTGGCGCGCGCGAGTTGCGCGTCGGCCAGCGCTTCGGCCGCGACATCCCATGGTTCGCCTGCCGACGTGCGCGCATGCAGCGCCGTTGCGTCGGCATAGTCCATCCCGCAGTCGAGCAAGCGCGTGACGGGCATCGCGCGTTGCAGGGACAGCGCGAACGGTGACAGTTCGGTCGTCATGCGTAGGTCTCCTTCACGATGCGTGGGTGACGGCGGCGGCTGCCGACGCGGCGGACGGCTCGCTCGACGCGGCGGACCCGTGCAGCTTGTCGCGAAGCGAATCGACGAGCGCGCCGAGGTTGCGCAGGTCGGCCACCGAACCGAACACGACGAAATCGGGCCGCGCGATATACGCGCCGATCCCGTGCGCCTGCATGAACGCTTGCTGCTCGCCGTCGAGATCGACCACCGCATCCGGTGCACTCACGTCGTCGGACAGCACGGCCACGTGGCAGCCGAGCCGCGCGAGGAACGCGCGCTGCGCGTCGTCGAGGTATCGGGAAGGGTGTTCGCGCGCGACGAGCTGGAATCCCCGGCCGACCACGTCGTCGAAACGGCCTTCGGCTGCGCCGCGGCGAACGCGCCCTTGCGGTGCGGGCGCGCCGGTCGTCGGCAGGCGCGTGCCGTCGGCTTCGTCGTGCACGATACCGTGCTCGATCTTCGGGAACGGCGGCATCGGCGGCATGTTGCCGGCGCGGAACGCCGCGTCGCGCTCGGCGACCTTGCGCGGATCGTCCTCGTTGACGACCTGCCCGAGAAACAGCGACATCTGCGTGATCGCGGTCACGTGCGGGCGGCGCTCGGTTTCAAACGTGTCGAGCAGGTCGGAGGAGGCGCGCCCGGTCAGCACCAGGTCGAGCTTCCACGCGAGGTTGAACCCGTCGCGCATGCCGGAGCACGCGCCTTGTCCCATGTACGGCATCATCGTGTGCGCCGCATCGCCGGCGAGCAGCACGCGGCCGTCGCGCCAGCGTTCCGCCATGCGCGTCTCGAACGTGTAGACGACGTGGCGCAGCAGCGTCAGGTCGTCCGGGCCGTAGCCGTAGTGGTCGTTGAGCCACTTCCAGCCGGCTTCTTCCGTTTCCCATTCGTCGGTCGATTCGTTCGGCAGCACGCGCAGCTCGAACCGTGTGCGCTTCGTGCCGATCGGCATGTGCATGTACGCGCGCGACGGATCGCAGTAGATCGTCGTGCGTGCGCAGCCGTCGCCGAGATCGCGCTTGTTCTCCGAATCGAGATTGAGCCAGCGCTCGTTGTAGCCGAAATCGGATCGTTCGATGCCGAGCGTGCGGCGCACGAAGCTGTTCGCGCCGTCGGCGCCGATCACGTAGCGGGCGCGGATGGCACGCGGCTTGCCGGTCCATTGCGCGTCCTGGCTGCCGCGCGACGGATGCGCGGTCAGCGTGACGCCGTCGTCGTCCTGCAGCAGCGTGTCGACTTCCCAGCCGCGCAGGATCGTCACGTTCGTGAAGGTGCTGGCGCGCGCGTCGATCGCGTCCTCGATGTCGGGCTGGTAGATCGAGATGTGCGCGGGATAGCCGCATGCGCGGCCGGTCCAGTTCAGTTCGAGCAGCAGGTCGCCGTTCGCGTCGCGGTAGTGATAGGTGTCGACGGCCTTCGCGTTGCGCAGCGCGTGATCGACGTCGGCGCTGGCCTGCACGATGCGCGCGGTTTCGCCGTCGATGTGCGTGAGGCGCGGCAGGCCGTAGGGCGTCGGCCAGCGTTCGAGGACGATCACGCGATGGCCGGCGCGGCCCAGCATCGATGCGGCGACGAGGCCGGTCGGGCCGTAGCCGACGATGGCGATGTCACAGTGTTCGACGGTGCTGTCGCCGTGCGCGCTCGATTCGGTATTCATATGGGATGTCTCCATGACGGGGTCGTTTGTTGGTGTGTCGTGCGGTCGGCTCAGCGCGCGGTCGAGCCGGGCAGGTTGCCGTCGAACGCGTCCTGCAGCAGCGCGCGCAGGCCGTCGCGTTCGATCGGGCGCGGGTTCCAGTACGGATTCGCGGCGGCGAGATCGGCGGCGCGATCGAGGTCGGCTTCCTGCATGCCGATCGCCTTCAATGAAACCGGCGCGCCGTTGTCGAGTGCCAGTGCGTAGAGGCCGCGTGCGGCGTCGTTCGTGCCGATCGCGCGGGCGATCCGCTGCATCGCATCCGGCGCGTGCGCGGCGTTGTACGCGAGCGCATGCGGCAGCACGACCGTATGGGTCGGCGCGTGCGGCAGGTTGAAGCTGCCGCCGAGCGTGTGACAGAGCTTGTGGTGCAGCGCCATGCCGACGTTGCCGAGCACCATGCCGCACAGCCACGCGCCGTAGAGCGCGTCGCTGCGTGCGCCGAGGTCGGCGGGGTCGCGCCGCACGCCGGGCAGGCCGCGCGCCAGTGCGCGAATGCCTTCTTCGGCGACGAGGCTCATCACCGGATTCGTGTTGTTCGCGTAGAGGCCTTCCGCCGCATGCGCGATCGCATTGAGGCCGCTCGTCACGGACAGCTCGACGGGCAGCGTGACGGTGAGCGCGGGATCGTAGATCACCGTTTTCGGCAACACGCGTGCGTCGGAGCCCGTGCGCTTGAGGCCGCCTTCGGTCAGGCCGTAGATCGGCGTCATTTCGCTGCCGGCGTAGGTCGTCGGGATCGCGAGGATCGGGAGGCTGCTTTCGAGCGCGATCGCCTTGCCGAGGCCGATCGTCGAGCCGCCGCCGATCGCGATCGCGCAATCCGCGTCGCACGACCTCGCGAACGCCTGCGCATCGCGGGCGATTTCGATCGGCACGTGCATCGTCGCCCGATCGTAGAGTCCGGCCGCGCGCGCACCGAGCCGCTCGACGATGCGTTGCGCGAGGTCGCGCTGTTCCGGCGTGCAGAGCACGATTGCGCGTTGCGCGCCCAGTTCCAGCACTTCGCGTTCGAGATGATCGAGGCTGCCCGCGCCGAAGATCACGCGGGCGGGACGTGCCTGGTAGATGAAGTTCATGTCGTCGTCACTCCGTTGCGTAATCGACCTGATGGCGCGCGATGCGCAGGCCCGTCAGTGCGTCGCGTACGCGTGTGTGTTCAGGATGCGTCGCGTAGACGTCGAGCGCTTCGCGCGACTCGAAGTCGGCGACGAGAATCAGGTCGCACGCGTAATCGGCCGCGCTGAAATCCGCGCCGACCTCGAGGTGCGTCATGCCCGGAATCCGGCCACGCAGGCTTTCGAAGGCGGTCTTGACGGTGGTGCGTGCCACCGCGCGCTCCGGTTCGGTTGCGCCCGCAACGTTCCACATCACGACGTGGCGGATCATGCGGCGCGCTCCGCGGGATTGAGCACGAAGTCGTAATCGAGCGTGTAGAAGGGCGTGTCCATGCGCGATCCGTCCGGCGCGAGGCCGGGCGCGTGCCGGACCCAGTCGGCGACGAGCGTCGAGCGCACGCCGAATACCGCATCGGAGTCGAGATAGCGGTCGCCGTCGCGGAACACGTGCGTGATCAGCGTTTCATAGCCGCGTGCCTCGATCATGAAGTGCAGGTGCGCGGGGCGCCACGGGTGACGGCCGAGCGCGTCGAGCATCACGCCGACGGGGCCGTCGTGCGGAATCGGATACGGCTCGGCGAGGATCGAGCGGAATGCGTAACGCCCGTCGGCGCCGGTGCGCAGCCGGCCGCGCGCGCGGTGCGTGACCGATCCGTCGTCGGCCGGGAGTTGCACGTCGTAGTGTCCGTCTTCATCGGCTTGCCAGACTTCCAGCGACGCGTGCGCGATCGGCGCGCCGTCGATTGCGCGCACATGGCCCGAGACGAAACAGGGCTCGCCGCATGCGCCGTTCGCGATGTCGTCGAACATCCCGAAGTCACGGCTGCCTTCGACGTAGAACGGGCCGAATACGGTCGCCTCCGTGCAGCCGGCCGGCTTCGCATGGTTCTGCGCGGTGACGAGGGTCGACAGCCCGAGCACGTCGGACAGCAGGATGAACTCCTGGCGCTTGTCGTCGGTGATGTGGCCGACGGCGGTCAGGAAGCCGACCGCGGTCTGCCATTCGGCCTCGGTGAGCTTCGTCTCCCGCGCAAACGAATGCAGGTGCTGGACGAGACTGGTCATGACCGTGCGCAACCGCTCGTCGCGACAGCCGCTCAGCGACGCGATCACGGCCTGCGTGATGGTGTCTTCGTTGAGATTGCGCATAGGGGTTGTCTCCTGATGTCGTTGGATGGCGCGTTGACGTAACATTAATTCCTCCTTGAATCGTAAAAAAGATGGTTTGGAGGAGTTTTGTTCTCCGCCAGCTGGAAGAATCGAACGCATGGACAAGTGGACGCAGATCGAATTTTTCGTTCAGGTCGCCGAGCTGGGCAGCCTGTCGAAGGCCGCCGAGCGGCTGGGGATGTCGAGCGCGGCGGCGAGCCGCTGCCTGAACGCGCTGGAGGAGCGGCTGGGTGCGCGGCTCGTCGAGCGCACCACGCGGCGCCTGTGGCTGACCGACGCCGGGCACGAGTACCACAGGCGCTGCGTCGCGATCCTGATGGAACTGTCGGAGGCCGATGCGGCGGTCAACGAGGCGAGCGTCAATCCGGCCGGCACGCTGCGCGTGACCGCTTCGGTATCGTTCGCGTCGATCTATATCGCACCGGCGTTGCCCGAGTTTCACCGGCGCTACCCGAACCTGAACGTGCAGATCGTCGCGGCGAACCGCTACCCGGATTTCATCGAGGCCGGCATCGACGTGGCGATCCGCACGCGCGAGCATGAGGCGGATTCGGGCATCACGGTGCGCAAGCTCGCCGAGACGCGGCGCGTGCTGGCCGCGTCGCCCGGGTATCTGGCGAAGCACGGCGCGCCGACGACGCCCGATGCGCTGTGCGACCACCGGCTGCTGGTCTACAACCTCGCGAACGATCCGTACGTCCTGCATTTCCGTCACGGCGCAAGGAAGCAGTCGGTCACGATCAAGAGCGTGCTCGATGCGAACGAAGGGCAGGTGATCCGCGCCGCGGCGCTTGCGGGCCTCGGCATCCTGATCCAGCCGCTCTACATCATTCACGACGATATCGTCGCGGGGAAGCTGGTGCCGGTGCTCACCGACTGGCAACTGCCGGCACTCACCGTCAACATCGCGTACCAGAGCCGCCGTCACCAGCCGGCGAAGATCCGCGTCTTCACCGAGTTCCTGATCGAGCGTTTCGAACGCCTCGGGCTCGCGCGCAAGTGGAAGGACGTCGGCCGCTGATCGCCGGCCGGCGCTGCGCCGTCGAGCATTTCTCCGTGTGACGGAGAACTGTTCTCCCGAACGTCGTCTTTTTCGCCGCTGTCGTGCGCTTTACATTGCGTCTCCCCGGGCCTGCGATGCCCGGCTCGCGATAACACGACAACAATCCGGTCTGGAGACGACATGAAATTCGCATTGCGACGGGTGCCGTTGGCACTCCTGATCGCCGGGGCCATTCAGGCTCCGGCGTCGGCCACGGAGAACGGGCAGATCAGCTATCCGTTCGGCGTCAACACGGTACTGAACGGGATGCTCCCGCCGCCCGGCAACACGCAGTACTTCAACTACGCGCTGTACTCGGCATCGAACCGGTTTGCCGGGCCGGACGGCGGCAGCGCGGTGCCGGGGTTCCACCTGAACGTCGTCGCGGAAACGCCGCGCGTGGTCCACACCTGGGGCGCGACCTTCGGGCCGTTTTCGCTGTCGAGCAGCGCGATCGTGCCGATCGTGCACCTGCATCTGTCGACGCCGGGCGGCAGCGGAAACCGCACATCGCTCGGCGACGTGATCCTCGAGCCGTTCATGATCAACTATGCGAACGCATCGAAGACTTTCTTCGCGTTCTTTTCGCCGTCGTTCGCGGTGCCGACCGGCGCGTATGCGGCGAACCGGATCGCGAACACGGGGCTGAACACGTATGCGTTCCTGCCGTACGTCAGCACGACCTGGTTTCCGGGCCGCGACTGGGAGATCTCGACGACCACGCTGCTGGAGCTGAATTCGCCGAACCATGCGACGCACTACCACTCGGGTGCGGTCGCCGTGCTCGACTACCTGGTCGGCTATTCGCTCGACCGGCGCGTGCAGCTCGGCGTGCAGGGCACGTTCCTGAAGCAGTTCACCGACGATACGCAGGACGGCATCAAGGTCGCGTCGGACGGCTTTCGCGGGCAGTCGGTCGCGATCGGCCCGCAACTGCGGGTCATGTGGGGGCCGGCATCGGGCGTGGTCGTGAAATACCAGCACGAGTTCGCGGTGCGCAACCGGCCGCAGGGCGACAAGCTGTGGGTGCAGTTCAGTTTCCCGTTGTAGACGCGGCGCGCGCCGCCCGTCGGCAGGGCGGCCGGCACAACCTGACAAATTCCTGACGAATCAGGTTGATATTTTGTATCATCTGACGTTTTGCGTCGCTGGCCGCCCGGGCTACCGGGTGCGGCCGCGTGCGACGACGCCAAACGAAGATCGATACGACGTGACGAGCACCAGATATAACCCGGCGCGCGGGGAGCGGCACGCTGCCGCGCCGCGCCGGCCCACCCGCGCGTGGCGCGCACGCGGCTGCACGACCCTGCTGGGTTGCGCGATGGCGACCTCCGGCGCGATGGCCGCCGAAGCGGCCGCACCCGCACCGGACGAGCGGCATGCGCTGCCGGCGATCAACGTCAGCGCGCAGTCGGCACCGGCCGACCCGCTGACGCAACCGCTCGAAACGGGCTCGCGGCTTGGGCTCGCGAGCCTCGACACGCCCGCGAGCGTCGAGACGGTCACGGCCGCCACGATCGACGCGCGCGGCGATCGCACGGTGCTCGATGCGGTGACGCGCACTGCAGGGTTCGCGAGCGCGATGGCGCCCGGCACGGGGGGTACCGCCTTGAGCGTGCGCGGCTTCGGCGGGCAGGAATCGGTGATGACGCTGCTCGACGGCGTGCGGCTGATGCCGGCCGCCGGCACGATCACGTTCCCGTTCGATACGTGGTCGGTCGAGCGCATCGAGGTGCTGCGCGGCCCGGCGTCGGTGTTGTACGGCGAAGGGGCGATCGGCGGCGTCGTCAACGTGGTGCCGAAGCGGCCGCAGCGCACGCGCGAGACGACGCTGCAGGTCGGTGTCGGCCTCGACGGTGCGAAGCGCGCCGCGTTCGACACGACGGGCGCGCTCGACCCGCGGCTGTCGTATCGCTTCTATGCCAGCGATGCACGCGCGAACGGCCTCGCCGAGCGGGCCGATACGCATACGACGGCCGTCGGCGGCGCGCTGAAGTTCGACGTGAGCCCGAAGCTCACGTTGACGCTCGACTTCGACTACGGCCGCCAGATGCCGGCGACCTACTATGGCGTGCCCGCGCCGAACGGCGTGCTCGATCCGACGCTGCGCAAGCTCAACTACAACGTCGGCGATGCGACGATTTCCTACTACGACCAGTGGACGCGCCTGTCGGCCAGCTACCGGCCGACGGCCGGCGTGACGATCGACAACCAGCTCTACTACCTGACGTCGAACCGGCACTGGCGCAATGCGGAATCGTATGCGCTCGATGCCGCGACGGGTCTCGTCACGCGCAGCGACTATCTCGACATCGGCCACCACCAGCGGCAGATCGGCGATCGGCTGAGCGCACGCTTCGACGGCACGCTGTTCGGCCGTGCGAACCGCTTCGTCGTCGGCACGGAATTCAGCCAGATCACGTTCAGCGGCACCAACAATGCGCCGTACGGCGGCGAATCGACGGTGCCCGCGCACGGCTTCGATCCCGGCGTGTTCACGAGCCCCGACCCGACGGTGCCGCAGTTCAGCTCGCGGGCGCGGCAGGTCGCGGTGTTCGCCGAGAACCGGCTCGAAGTGCTGCCGCGGCTCGCGTGGGTGAGCGGCCTGCGCTACGACCACATCGCGTTCAACCGCGAGCAGGCGGCGACCGGCGCGGGCTTCGACAAGCGCTTCGCGAACGTCGGCTGGCGCACGGGCTTCGTGTTCGAAGTCGCGCCGACACTCAGCGCGTATGCGCAGTACACGACGGGCGCGGAGGGGCTCGGCTCGCTCGTGACGCTCTCCGCGTCGCAGGCGAACTACCGGCTCGCGACCGGCGAACAGTGGGAAGCCGGCGTCAAGCAGACGCTGCTCGACGGCCGCGCGTACTGGACGTTCGCCGTGTACGACATCACGAAGCGCAACCTGCTGAGCACCGATCCGTTCAATCCCGCGCTGCGCCAGCAGGTCGGCCGGCAATCGTCGCGCGGCATCGAGCTGACGGGCGGCGCGCGGCTGCCGCACGGCTGGACGGTCGACGCGAACGTCGCGCTGCTGCGCGCGCGCTATGACGAATTCAACCAGAAGGTGGGTAGCGCGACGGTGTCGCGCGCCGGCAATGCGCCGGCCAACGTGCCGCAGCAGACTGTAAACCTGTGGCTCGGCTGGGCGTTTGCCGAGCGCTGGCAGGCGAACGCGGGCGTGCGTTACGTCGGCGCGACGTACGGCGACGATGCGAACCGCGTGCAGGTGCCGTCGTACACGGTGTTCGATGCGTCGCTGCGCTGGCAGCCGACGTCGCGCACCGAGCTGGCGCTGTACCTGCGCAATCTCGCGAACCGCACGTATGCGGTGACGACGTCGAACGGCGGCGAGCAATGGCTGCTCGGCCCGTCGCGCTCGGCGGAGCTCGTCGCGACGATGCGCTTCTAGTGCGGCGCGACGAGCCTCCCGTGACGCACATGCTCGACATCGAACGCGTGAGCTGGTCGCCCGGCGGCGCGATCACCGTGCTCGATTCGGTCACGCTGAGCGTGGCCGAAGGCGAGTTCGTCGGGCTGGTCGGCCCGAACGGCAGCGGCAAGACGAGCCTGCTGCGCTGCGTGTTCCGTTACGCACGGCCCGATGCCGGCCGTGTCGCGCTCGACGCGCAGGACGTGTGGCGCATGCGGCCGCGCGCGGTCGCGCAACGCATCGCGGTGCTGCAGCAGGAGACGCCGGACGATTTCGGGCTGACGGTCGACGAACTGGTCGGCATGGGGCGCACGCCGCACCTGCGGCCGTTCGATGCGGAGTCGGCGGACGATCGCCGGATCGTCGAATCCGCACTGCACGACGTCGGCCTCGTCGAGCGCCGTGCGCAACGCTTCGCGTCGCTGTCGGGCGGCGAGAAGCAGCGCGCGCTGCTGGCCCGCGCGCTCGCGCAGCAGCCTGAATTGCTGCTGCTCGACGAACCGACCAACCACCTCGACCTGCGCCATCAGCTCGAACTGCTCGCGCGCGTGCGGCGCCTCGGCATCGCGACGCTCGCCACGATTCACGACCTCAATCTCGCGGCCGCGTATTGCGACCGGCTCCACGTGCTCGCGCATGGCCGGATCGTCGCATCGGGCACGCCGGCCGACGTGCTGACCGAAGCGCTGCTGCGCGACGTGTTCGGTGTCGCCGCGCTCGTCGATCGCCATCCCGTCACGGGCCGGCCGCGCATTACGCCGCTTCATCCGGAATGACCGCCATGCCGCTTCCTGTCTTGTCCTCCGCCTTGTCGTTGTCGTCCGTATCCCGCCGGCTGGTTGCCGCGACCGTGCTCGGCTGCGCAGCCGTTCAGGCGGGGGCCTATCCCGTTACCGTGCGCAGTTGCGATCGCGACGTGACGTTCGAGCGCGCGCCGACGCGCGCGGTGAGCAACGACGTGAACCTGACCGAGATGATGCTCGTGCTTGGCCTGAAGGACCGGCTCGTCGGCTACACCGGCATCGGCGGCTGGAAGACGGGCACCGCGCGCGTGCGCGACGCGCTGCGCGGCGTGCCCGAACTGGCGAGCCAGTATCCGTCGCTCGAGGTGCTGGCGGCCGCGCGTGCCGACTTCTATCTTGCGGGCTGGAACTACGGGATGCATGTCGGCGGCCCGGTGACGCCCGCGACGCTTGCCCCGTTCGGCATCCGCACGTACGAGCTGACCGAATCGTGTTCGCACGTGATGAAGCAGGCGGCCGCGTCGTTCGACGACGTGTTCCGCGACCTGAACAATCTCGGCCGGATCTTCGGCGTCGACGCGCGCGCCGCGCAGGTCGTCGCCGCGATGCGTGCGCGTCTCGCGGCGGTATCGCGTGCGATCGGGCATCCCGAGCCGCTGCGCGTGTTCGTCTACGACAGCGGCACCGACAAGCCGATGACGACCGGCGGGCTCGCGATGCCGACCGCGCTGCTGGCGGCGGCCGGGGCACGCAACGTGATGGCCGATCTGCCGCGCAGCTGGACGCAGGTGAGCTGGGAAAGCGTGGTTGCGCGCGATCCGCAGGTGATCGTGATCGTCGACTATTCGGCCGTGACGGCGGCGCAGAAGCAGCAGTTCCTGCTGAGCCAGCCTTCGCTCGCGCGGGTGGCTGCGATCCGCGACAGGCGCTTCATCGTGATTCCGTACGATGCGGCGACGCCGGGCCCCGAGAACGTCGCGGCCGTCGAGACGCTGGCGCGCGCGCTGTATCCGGCCGCGTTCGCGGGGCCGGCGCGATGAGCGTGCCCGTGCGTGCGTCGCGGCCCGGCGTGCGCGTGGTGCTGCCGGTGCTGGCGCTGCTGCTGGTCGTGTCGATCGTCGCGTCGGCCGCGTTCGGGCCGGCGCCGATCGCGATGCCGGCCGCGGTGCGGATCGTCGCCACGCACATCGTGTCGGCGTTCGGCGAGGCCGGCGCGTTCGCGGCGGGGGCGGGCGACGACAGCATCGTCTGGCTGATCCGGATGCCGCGCGCGCTGCTGGCCGCGATCGTCGGCGCGACGCTGGCCGCCGTCGGCGTCGCGCTGCAGGCGGCGACCGCGAATCGCCTGGCCGATCCGCACCTGCTCGGCGTGAGCGCGGGCGCGATGCTCGGCGCCGTCGCGGTCACCGTGATGGCCGGTGCGGCATTTGGCCCGTTCACGCTGTCGGCCGCGGCCTTCGCGGGGGCGCTCGCAGCGACCGCCTGCGTCGTCGCGCTCGCTTACCGGCGCGGCCGGCTCGAATCGGACCGGCTGCTGCTCGCGGGCGTCTCGGTGTCGTTCATGATGGCCGCGTTCGGCAACCTGCTGCTGTATCTCGGCGACCAGCGCGCCGCATCGTCGGTGCTGTTCTGGATGCTTGGCGGCGTCGGGCTCGCGCGCTGGGATCTGCTGCCGGTGCCGGCCGTGTGCGCGGTGCTCGCCGGCGGCGCGTTGTACGCGCGCCGGCGCGAACTGAATGCGCTGATGTCGGGCGATGCTGCCGCGGCCGCGCTTGGCGTGCCGAGCGCGCGGATGCGGCGCGAGGTCTTCGTCGTCGCGTCGTTCGCGACGGGGGCGATGGTGGCGGTGAGCGGCGCGATCGGCTTCGTCGGGCTCGTGACGCCGCATCTGTGCCGTCGCGTCGTCGGCGCCGAGCACGGCAGGCTGCTGCCGGTGGCCGCGCTGACCGGCGCGATCCTGCTCGTCTGGGCCGATGTGGCCGCCCGCACGCTCGCGGCGCCGGAAGATCTGCCGATCGGGATCGTGACCGCGATGTTCGGCAGCCTGTTCTTCGTCGCGTTGCTGCGCCGCAGCTGAGCGGCGTTGCTCACACCGGCGGCAGGCGTCCGGACAGTCGAGCGGTCAGGCGAGGGCAGCGAGGGTGCCTGCCGCGCGCGTCATTGCCGCGGGATGGCCATGCCCGCGCTGCCGCCGAATGCGTCGGCATGGGCGAGGGCGCCCGGCATGTCGAACAGATTGTCGGGCACCGTTCGCGCGGGCAGCGTGATCACGAAGCGTGCGCCGCCGAGCGGCGAATCCTCGAGCCGCACGTCACCGCCATGTACTTGTGCGACCCGCCGCACGATCGCGAGTCCGAGCCCGAAGCCGCCGGTCTGCCGGTCGCGGCTGGAGTCGAGCCGCTGGAACGGTTCGAACACGCGGGCGCGTTCGGCGGCCGGAATGCCGGGGCCATCGTCGTCGACACTCAGTACGAGCGCGCCGGACGCGTCGCTCTCGGCGGCGAGCAGCACCGTGCGCGACGCGTAGCGCGCGCCGTTACGGATCAGGTTCAGCAATGCGCGGGCGACCAGCTTCGGGTCGCACACGTGGGCGGCGGGTGCATCGAGCGTCGACACGTCGAGCGAGATGCCGCGATCGGCGATGTCGTTTGCGACGTTGCCGGCGACGCTGTCGATCAGCGCATCGACGACGACTTCCATCGGCGCGAGCTCGCTCGCGCCCTGTTCGAGCCGGCCGATCGTCAGCAGCTCGGTGACGAGCTCGTCGAGTTCGCGCACGTCGCGCCGCAGCGCGTCGCGGCGTTCGCGCATCCGTCCCGTTTCGTCAGGCTCGGCGAGCAGCGCGAGCCCGAATTCGAGCCGCGCGAGCGGCGTCTTCAGTTCGTGCGAGATGCCGTGCATCATTTCGCGCTGCTGCTTGATCGATGCCTCGATGCGCTCGGCCATGTCGTTGAACTGTTGCGACAGTTCGTAGATGTTCGACTTGCCCGACAACTTCACACGTGTCGACAGCGTGCCGGCGCCGAATGCGCGTGCGGCATCCTGCAGCTTGCGCAGGTCGCGCCAGTGATAGTGAATCCACAGCACTACCGCGAACAGCGTGCCGAGCGCGAGCAGCAGGTACGCATAGATCCGGATGTCGAGATCGGACGCTTCGATCGGCCGCGCATGCAGGACCGACCCATCCGCGAGCGGCATGTAGTAATCCTTGCCGTTATAGCTGATCGCAATTCGGCCGGCATTGAGATCGCGCAGCGGCGTGCCGCTCAATTGCGCACGGGCGGCGGTCATCGACAGGAAGCCGAACCCTTCGTTGCCGTGTTTCGCGAGCTCGCGCAACGCAAGCTCGCGCTGCGCGCCCGGATGGCGTTCGAGGTAGTCGTTGAGCACGAACGCATAAGTTGTCAACGAGTCGCGCTGCGCCTGCGCGCTGCGATCGTAGAAGATCCGGTCGAACGACAGCTGGATGAACAGGATCGACGCGGCGACGAACAGGATGACGACGAGGTACAGCCGAATCAACGGGCGGAGCATTTATTCGTCCCACGCAGAAGGGCTGAACAGGTAGCCGCGGCCCCAGATCGTCTTGATCTTGTGCGGCTCCGACGACGCATCCTCGAAGCGGCGGCGCAGCTTCGAGATGCCGGAATCGACCGAGCGGTCGAGCCCGTCGAACTCGATCCCGCGTAGCTGCTTCAGGATGTCGTCGCGGCTCAGCACGGTGCCGGCCGCGCGCGCAAGGATCAGCAGCAGGTTGAACTCGGCGGTCTTCAGGTCGACCGGATCGCCCCGCCATGTGACGGTGCGGTTTGGCGGCGAGATCGCCAGCTCGCCGAACACGAGCGCTTCGGGTGCGGCTACGGGTGCTTCGGTGGCGGCCGGCTGCGCGCGGCGCAGCAGTGCGCGGGCGCGTGCGACCAGCACGCGCGGCTCGATCGGCTTCGTCACGTAGTCGTCGGCGCCCGTCTCGAGGCCCGCGACCTGGTCGTAGACGTCCGCGCGCGCGGTCAGGATCAGCACGGGAACGTTGGTGAACGCGCGGATGCGCCGGCAGACCTCCATCCCGTCGAGGTTCGGCAGCATCAGGTCGAGTATCACGAGGGCGGGCTGGTGCTCGCGCACCGCCGCGACGGCGAGGTCGCCGCGCCGGACGACCGTCACCGCGAATTCATAGCCGTCGAGGTATTCGCGGACGAGCTGCGCAAGGCGGTCGTCGTCCTCGATCAGCAGTACGCGGTATTTAAGCGGATCTTCGTTCATGGTCTCCTCGGATGCACGCGCCACTTCACATCCGGGCAAGCCGGTGTGCGGCGCGGCACGCGAATTCTACCGGCTCACCGACGGCCGGGGGAGCGGGACGACAATCTCGAACAATCGAACACAATTGAGCACAGATTCCCCGAAGATTCAGGACAGTCTCGGCGCAGGGCGGCACCTAGACTGCGGGCTCCGTCACTACTATCTCAATATTGTGCGCCCAATACTCCGCCGCTACCGCTATTGCATGCCGCTCGCCGGCCTGACCCTCGCCGCCGCCGCCCACGCGGAAAACCAGTATTCGCTGTCGCTCGGCGGCGGTTTCGCGCCACGCTATCAAGGCAGCAACCAGTACCGCGGCGTCGTTGCGCCGGGCTTTTCCGCGAAGTTCGGCAACGGCTTCTTCATCGACAGCACCGAGGGCGCCGGCTACCGGCTGGACCTGCCGCACGGCGCGTTCGTATCGGCGGCCGTGAGCTATGATGCGGGCCGCACCGACGAGAACCGGTTCGACATGCCGGGCTCCGACTACCTGAAGGGCATGGGCCGGATTCCGGGCTCGGTGCTGGTCGGCGTGCGCGCGGGCGTGACGTTGTTCAACGCGGCGGAACTGAGCGTCACGATCGACACCCCTGTGACGCACACGTCGCGCGGCGTGTCGGGGCACATGGATCTCGCGGTGCCGGTGTTCAAGACCGCGCAGCACGAGATCATCGTGACGGGCACCGTGCATGCGGGCTCGGGGCGCTATACGCAGACGTTCTACGGCGTGACCGACGCACAGTCGATGACGAGCCGGTTCCGGCCGTATTCGACGAGCGGCGGGATCGACAGTGCGTCGATGGCGGTCGCGTGGAACTGGACCCTGTCGCAGCACTGGTCCGTGCTCGCGACCGGCGGCGTGACGCGGCTGCTCGGCCGCTACGGCGACAGCCCGATCGTCCAGTCGCGCAGCAACTACTACGGCATCGTGGGCGCGACCTACAAGTTCTGAGTAGCCGTCCGGCGAGTCGACTGGAATGAAGCGAACTGTCCCGACGCGTGCTGGTTTCGACCATGCCGTCGAGCACGGTCAGGCGCTTGCGCGTGCCGTCTCGCCGCGCAGCGTGCGGTAACATGCAGGCGGCTTCGGCACCAGGCCGAGGTGGCGACGCCGGTGCGCCGAAGCAGCGCGGCCGGCGGGCGCGAAGCCGCGGTTCGCTGGCCGGCAACCGTCCGGAAACGGCCGGCGCCGCGCGGAACCGATCATGCATGCAACGCCCGGTCGGCGCTGGCATGAGGACATGAACCCGATCCACCGGGCGCGAAAGGGAGAAACCGATGAAGAAGACGATCGCGATGATGATGGCGCTGGTTGCGAGCGCAACGTTTGCGGGATGTACGGACATGAAGACGAGGAATGCGACCGCAGGCGGCATGGTGATGAATGGCGAGCCGGCAGGCACGTCGCAGGCCTGCAAGGCAGACGCAGGGCCGGACGACGCACTGGTCGGCAAGACCGAGGCCGATGCGACGGCGCAACTGGACGGCTGCCTGTGGCGCGTGCTCGAACGCGACGGCAAGGCGCTGCCCGGCACGATGGATTACCGGCAGGAACGCCGCAATCTCGGCATCCGCGACGGCAAGGTGATCTGGGTGCGGCGCGGCTGACGCGTTGCAGCCTGCACGAAACGGCGCGTGGCTGAGCGGGCCGGTGCGGCGGACGTCGGACGGCGCACCGGTAACCGGTTCGCGTATCGACGTCGATTCATTCCGTCGCGAATCGCTTGCTGATCGAACTTGAATTCAGGAACGAAGGCCGGCAGGCGGTGCTCATCGATGGTCCGGAAACCTGGACGGACAATCTCGCGATTCCGAGCCGGCAATATGTCGAAGTCCAGGGAAGTAACAGCGCGGGTGCCGAGTTCAGGATCCGCCTCGACAGCAAGTATCTGATCGATGCATCGCGGCGCTACGCCAGCGAAATCGCAGTCAAGCCAGGCGAAGCGATCCGTGTTGGATTCGCGGTTCCCTTTGACGCGTTGTCGTTCGACCGCGATTCGTCCATCCAGCGGGTGGAAACCGGCACCTACGATTTTGTCGGTCGCATGCGGGGCAATTTCGACAAGCCGGACGAGATGGCCGGCAGGTTCTTCACGTGGACGGATCCGGTTCCGTCGGTCGGTTTGACGCGGGAGTGACATGATGCAGACTGAACACCCGTCGCGCGCGACACTGGCGGTCAGGAAGGGAAACGATGCGCGTCGCGCGGGAATCCGGGCGGGTGGAATCAGGGGGCGCCTGCCATGTTTTCTGATGGTGGTGTTTCTGTTCGGCATGATGTTGGCCGCAACGGCAGAAGCACGCGAGGACTACTTCACGATACGCAACAGCCCGGGGCAGATCAAGCCCTCGCCTCCAATGGCATTCACGGTCGACGGCGATCGCGTTGCTTACTATTCGCTCGGACGGGATCTGGACATCATGCCGCCGGCGAAATATTCGGGCATCGGAAAATACACGGCACAACTGACGGATCAATACAGGACGAAGCTCGACCAGCTGAAGCGGATCCTGGCCGGAGGCGAGATCGCTTCGGTGCCGGGCCGGAATATCGGATCGGTCCTCGCGTATTCGTTCGATCTGAATGGAAAGCGTTACGAGGGTAATCTTCAGTATCGATACAGCGACCCGATCGGCGGCACGCTATCGTTTTTGTACAGTCTTGCACAGGACCTGCTTGACCGCGGCACGCCGGAAATCAATCTGCGCCCGGCGTTCACCGCGCATGCCGCGTCGGGAAATCTGGTGGTCGAGGTGGTGTTCGGAAATGACGGGGCACAGGAAGTGGTCATCGACGGTCCCGAGAAATGGTTGCCGCAGCGGGTAGACCCGAAAAAGCAATATGTTTACATCGGTGCGCTCAATGACGCCCGTGTCGGCTTCGACGTCCAACTTGTCGAGAAGTACCTGAGTCCCGCTTCCCGTCCCTACGCGTCCTCCATTTCCGTCAAGCCGGGACAGCGGGTGAAAGTCGAATTCGTCGTGCCGTACGACGAGCTGACGTTCGATCCGGGTTCGTCGGCGCAACAGATTCAAGGGGGCACCTTCCTGATGGTCGGCGTCGCAAACGTCGACATCCAGTCGCCCGCGGCAATGAAAGGCAAGGCATTCATACGGATGGACGAACAACCCGCCGTCGATTTGACCGAACGGTAAGGCGTGCATTGATGCATCGACGCCAGTCACTGAATGTATCGCCTTTCGCGAACCCCGAACCCACCCATCATGTCGCCCCGATCCGATCTCGGTCGGATTCCACCAGACGAGCGACGGCGATTCGAGCGGCAGTATCCGGCAGTTCGTGAGTGCGCGTCGCGGGCGCCAATGTGGGCGCCGACGTACAGGGCGCGATCGGGCAACGACTGAGCGGCATGTCGGCGATGACCGATGCGGTGCCCGGCGCTCACGGCGGCGGCACGCTCGTCGCCATTGCGATGAACGGGTTCAATCGCGGGGACGACGCACGCAATCGGTTCGGTCCGCCATGACCGGAAGTCAGCAGCAACGACGCAAGTTTGTGAGGATATCGATGAGATTCAGGGCAGGGATGCATGGTTTGGCGCTGGTCGGGCTGGGTGTGCTCGCGGCATGCGGCAAGCACGGCGTCGATGCGTCGGCGGAGCCGCACAACGTGTGCGTCACCGGATATAACGAGTACGGCCGCAAGCTTCACGAGTTCTGGCTCGACAACGAGCACAAGTCGGGATGCTTCGGCAATCCGTCGGCACGGGAAGACGGCGAGGCCTTCGGTGGCGGCGGCGGATTCGCGTGCGGCTGCAAGGTGACGCCCGGGCAGAAGGTGAAGCTGTTCTGGGAGTTCGCGCAGCCGCTGGACGACATTCAGCGCGGCATTCAACCGGAACGCAAGACGATCGACGTGACGATCCCGCAGCCGGAATCGTCGACGTCGCGCTATCTGCGCGTGTATTTCCGCAAGAACGGCACCGCCGAGTTGCAGTGGGTCGACGACATGAACGCGCCCGAGCTCAAGCCGACTCAGGAGAAATGAGCACCACGGCCGAAATCAACCTGAAGAAGGATGCCGCAAGCGCGGAGACGGATCGCGTCAAGGCGAAAGCCGAGCAGGTGCTGTGGGTCAGCTTCTATTAGACGTCTATCACTCGCTGGTGTCGTCGGTAGGTATCGGCACCGTCCGGTACGACGGCCGCTCGATAGCGGCCAGGGCGTGGCGCATGCCGGTTGCCGACGCGCAACCGGCCCGCGCGTTACTTCGAGATGTACCAGAGCGCGTCGGTGCTGACACGCGTAGCCGGCGTCGTCGCGGCCGGTGCCTGGGGCGTGGCGGCAGGCGGCGTATTCGACGTCACCGCGGTGGGCCACGTGGCCGGCGCGTTCGACGTGGATGAGGGCGTGGCCGTGTTCGCGGCCGTTGCCGTTCCCGACGTCGACGGCGTATTCAGGTACCACAGCGCATCGGTCGACGCCGAGCGTTTTGCAGCCGTTGCGGCTGTCGCAGCCGGACTGGCTGCCGCATTCGTCGCCGCACCGGCCGGCTTCTTCGAAGAAGCGGCGGCCGCCGCCGCACCTGCCGTACCGGCCTGCGCCGTCATGCCTGCGCCATTGCCCGCGCCACGCTGCGCGCGCGCCTCGAACGGCCCGAGCTGGAAGATTAACGTTTGCGCGGGACGCGTCAGAACGGCATACGGAAACTGCAGCTCCCACGACATCAGCACGCGCCCGGCCGACGTCTCGGTGAAGATCGCCGGCACGTGCTTCATGTCGCTGAACTGCACGTAAATCCGCGCGCCGTCGTCGAAGACCTGGGTCGGTTTCGCCTGATCCGCACCGGTGACCGACCATCCGAAGTTGTACGTGCCGGCCGGGCCGGCGGGGCCGCCTTGCGGCGGAGGCGGCGGGGCCGGCGAGATCGTGCGCGGGCGTGTGACCCCTTGGGGCGCGGACACGCTCAGGCTCGCGAACGGGTTGTACGCCTGGGCCTGTTGCGGCGGCGTAAAGGACGGTGGAAGGATAGGCATGGGTGTATCCGGCGAATCCGGCATGGTCCGGATTGCATCATAGACCTTGCGCGCATACGCGAGGCGCTTGTCGGGCGACGCGGCGTTGTACGCGCCGATCGCGTTCCAGTTGGGGCCGAGCTGGCGGATGTTCTGCGACAGGATCCACGCGCCGACATACGCGTTCGTGCACGCGTCGAACAGGCTCTCCCGCGTGATGCCCTCGCGCGCGAGCGTCGGCAGCCACGTGCTGTTGATCTGCATCAGGCCGATGTCGACCGTGCCGTTGGTATTCGTGTTGAGCGCGTTCGGATTCATCCCCGATTCGACTTGCGCGATGCCGCGCATCAGGCTGACGCTCACGTGCTGGAACGCGGCCGCGTCGTCGAGGCAATCGGCCCGTGCGACGCCGGCGAGCGCGCACGACATCGCAATCGTCGCGGCGATTTTCAGCGTTTCTCGGCTGATCGAACGGGTTGTCTGACGCGGCATGGCAGGATGGGGCGGAATCCGGCCGCCCGGTGCAAGGAAATTACGCAGACGCGAAGTGTGCCATAGCGAGCCGGCAAATGGCTCACGTCAAACTTTCCTTTGCATTTGCCCATGCGTTCGCCACGCATTTTTATCGCGTCCGATCACGGGGTTCAGCGAAGCATTATCGGTAAAAATGGCCGGATTTTCGTGCGAATGCCGGGGCAGTGGGGGGGGCGGGAATACTGACGCGTCGCGTCATTCGCTTGGGGAAGTCGGTGCTGAATCAAACCGGATGGAAATCGCGTGGCAGTCGATATCCGGGCTGAAAGAGCGATGAACCGGCGATCCGGAAACAACGGCGGCCGAAGCCGCCGTGCCGGTTCATGCGGATACACCGGCCGCGCGGCGCGCAGCCGGCCGTCTGGCATCAGAAGCGGTGACGCAGGCCGAGGTTGACCATCGTCTGCGAGCTCGTGCCCGCATAGCCGTACGAACCGATCGACGCCTGCGCGGCCATCGAGCCGCCCTTGCCGTCGCCGGTCTGGCCGCTCGCGTGTTGATATGCGGCGGTCAGGTAGACGTCGGTGCGCTTCGACAGGTTGTAGTCCGCGCCGGCCGATACCTGGTGATAGGTGGCCGACGTGTCGCCGCCCGAGCGCGTGTAGCTGTAGCCGACGCCGACCAGCAGCGCAGTCGTCGCCTGGTAGTTCACGAAGCCTTGCCCCGTGTTGTAGTGCTCGTTCGAGCCGAACACCGAGCTTCCATCACGGCGGTACTGCGCGTTGCTGTAGCCGAGGCCGAACGTGAACGGGCCCGCGACGTACTGGCCCGCGATGCGCGCGATGCCGATCGAATGCGCGCTCGCATAGCCGTTGTTGATCGGGCCGTCGAACGTGCCGTCCGACGAGCTGGTCCAGCCGCTGCGCACGGTGTTCGACGCGGGGCTGTTGGTCGTGTGGAAGTAGCCGCCCGCGACGCTGAACGGCCCGTTGTTGTACGACACGGCGGCCGAATACGAATTTGCGGCGCCGGTGCTGCCGGCGATGCCGCCGAACGAATACATCGCCGAGAACTGCAGGCCCGAATAGACGGCCGACGTGTACTTCACCGCGTTGTCGACGCGGAAGCTGTTGTCGTAGTTGTCGACGTCGCCCGGCGTTGCGAACACGCTGCCCAGATAGTTGTCGGCGGTGATGCCCTGCACGAGATCGACGAGCGGATCGTACTGGCGGCCGAACGTGAGCGTGCCGTAGCGGTCGCTCGTCAGGCCGACGAATGCCTGCCGGCCGAACAGGCGGCCGCCCTGGCCCTGCCGGCCGCTGCTCGGATCGAAGCCGTCCTCGAGCTGGAACAGCGCCTTCAGCCCGCCGCCAAGATCCTCGGTGCCTTTCACGCCCCAGCGGCTGCCGGCCAGGTTGCCCGCGCTGCTGTTGCCGAGCATCCACGCGTTGTCCTTGCCCTGCGCATGGTTCACGTAGGTGATCGACGTGTCGATCACGCCATACAGCGTGACGCTCGACTGCGCATGCGCAACGGGTATCGCCGCGAATGACGCGATGGAAATCAGCGAGAGGGTCGTGCGTTTCATGTCATCTCCTTGCGCATTGGCTTGTGTTCGTGATCCGGAATGGCAGGAGACTACCGAGCTCGATTAAAACGGGAAAATGAAATTCTCTTTTGTGGCCTGAGAAAGACAGGGATGTGCTCTGATCGATGCGATCGACGGATTTGAATTGTTGAAAAATGCGTATCAATTGGCGGTTATTTTGCGATTTCGCCATTGCGACTTGCATATCTCGCGATAATTCCGGGCAATTGGGGGAGGAATTAAGGCGGCCGGGGTATTGCTATTGATACGTCAAATAATTATTTAATGAATCGAATTGGCCGGGTGTGGCGAATGTGTTAGCGACGCGTCGCGCGCGCCCGGCGACGGCATCGCGGCGTGGTCGCCCATTCCCGTCTCATTGCCGCGGCGTGCGTGGAACACCGTGCCTGGGCTCTCACGGCGTGACCGGCAGGAGCACGCTGCCCGCCAGAGCGCGGCAGCACCCACCACCCCCACCGAAACCCCGGCCGCCTGTCTCGTTTTGTATATAATAATCATTCTCATTTACAAAACCGTTGACGCCTGCGCACCCCGGAACCCGGCCATGTCTGCTGACAAGCTGTCTCTCCATCGAGAAATCGACGCCCTCTACACCGGCCATCACGCGTGGCTGCGCGGCTGGTTGAGCCGGAAGCTCGGTTGCGCGCACCGCGCGGCCGATCTGGCGCACGACACGTTCATGCGGCTGCTCGCGCGCGACGAGCCGATCGGCGCCGACGAGCCGCGCGCGTTCCTGACGACGGTCGCGCAGCGCGTGCTGAGCAACCACTGGCGGCGCGAGCAGATCGAGCGCGCGTATCTCGATGTGCTCGCGCAGCGCCCTGAAGCCTATGCGCCATCGCCGGAGGAGCGGGCCGTCGTACTCGAGACGCTGCTCGAAATCGACCGGCTGCTCGACGGCCTGCCACTCGCGGCGAAGCGTGCGTTCCTGCTCGCGCAACTCGATGGGCTCACGCAGGCCGAGATCGCGCGCGAACTCGGCCTGTCGCTGGCGACGGTGAAGCGCCATCTCGTGAAGGCCGGCGCGCAGTGCTTCTTCGCGATGGCGGCCTGACCGATGGCCGCCCCGGGAGTGCCGGCGGTGCCGCCGGAGGTTGCGCGGCGCGCGGTCGAATGGTGGGTCGACCGGCAGGCCGGCCAGACGGGCGACGCGTTCGACGCGGCGCTCGCGCGCTGGCGCGCGGAGGATCCCGCGCACGACGCGGCATGGCGTCATATCGAAACGATGCAGCGCAGGTTCGGCGGGCTGGCGGCCGCGCTCGACCCGCAGGC
>NZ_CABVQC010000029.1 GCF_902499175.1 Burkholderia aenigmatica | reverse complement strand
CTCCAATGCAAACCAAAGTAGACGTTGGAGGCAGGCGATTCATTTACGTTCAATCAAGAATCGAACGCTACACTAGCATCGGCTGGCGTGCGACCGGCAGCGTCACGCAGCACTTTTTCCGGCAGACGGAGAATCACTACAGATGGCTTTCACGGACGGACGATGGCAGGCAATCCGGATGGGGGCGGGCAACCGCATCGCGTGGCGTTCGCGATGACTGCGCCCGACACCATACTCGTCAGCCGCGACCCGCACGCGCCGATCGTGATCGAGCGCGACGGCGGGTTGCTGTACCGGATCTACATCGAGAGCGGACACGCGTCGTTCTACCGCGATTTTCCGGTCGATCCCGACGCGGTGCGCGTGCTGAGTGACGACGCCGAGCGCTTTTACTTCCTGTTCGCGGCGCTTCACCATCCGTACCAGCTGAGCGCAACGAACCTGTCCGACACGGAACGCGAACGCTATTTCGGCACGATCCTGTTTGCCGGGCGCGACGACGTCGAAGCCTTCATGACGGAACTCGACCGCGCCAGCAACGGTGCCGTCGCGAACCTGCTGAGGATCTTCACGCAGGCCGACTACCGGCAACTGCGCGCGGGCCGGTGGTTCGACATGGGCGCCGGCACGCCGGCCGCGTAGCGCCAGCGCAAGCCCGTCGTCAACTTCAACGGGCGCGGGCGAAAACCGGCCGCGCACCCGGTGCGCGGCCGCGCCGTCAATGGCTGCGCGCGTACCCCTGGATCAGCGCGCGCATCATCCCTTCGACCGTCGCGTCGAGCAGGTCGGTTTCCTGCTCGGACTCCTCGACGAGCGCGGCATACGCGGTCGCGAGCGTCACGCGATCGACCTCATGGCGTTGCTCCATCAGCGTCACCATCCCGTCCTTCGCCAGATGAGCGGAGAACGCGCGGCTGCCGATGGTCTGGAATACGTCAATCATGGCGGCTCTCCCGTCCGTTGCCGATGCTTTCCAGTTTAGTCGGCGCACCGGGGCTCCGCCACGCGCGGCGGGCCGCCGCACGCTGCCCCGGAACGCGTACGGGCGAGCCGCGACCTGCGCGCCCGTGCCGGCCGGCCGACCACCGTTTCCTCGGATGAAACACCGGCGACACATGGCCCGGGCACGGTATCCGCACGCTTCAACGTTTACCCGAAGCAGCAAATTGTCGACTTTTTGTCGATAAAGTCTCGTGTTAGATTGCGCCGTCCGAGCCCGGTCGAAACCGGGCAGGCGGCGCGTTGCCACGGCGCCGCGCGTCCGCTACAAGGAGGAGCAATGCTGGTGCTGATTGGGGTGCCGATCGTCGTGATCGGTTTTGCGCTGCGCTTCAATGCGCTGCTGGTGGTCACGATCGCGGGGCTCGCGACGGGGCTGGCGGGCGGGTTGAATCTGGTCGACATCGTCAGCGCGTTCGGCAAGGCGTTCACCGAAAACCGCTACATGGGGCTCATCTGGCTGACGCTGCCGGTGATCGCGCTGCTCGAGCGCAACGGGCTCAAGGAGCAGGCGAAGCGGATGATCTCGCGCGTGCAGGCGGCCACCACGGGCCGCGTGCTGATGCTGTATTTCGTGCTGCGCCAGGCGACCGCCGCGCTCGGCCTCACGTCGCTCGGCGGGCATGCGCAGATGGTGCGGCCGCTGATCGCGCCGATGGCCGAGGCCGCCGCCGTCAACCGGCACGGCGAGCTGCCCGAGTCGGTGCGCCAGCAGATCCGCGCGCATGCGTCGGCTGCCGACAACGTCGCCGTGTTCTTCGGCGAGGACATCTTCATCGCGATCCAGTCGATCCTGCTGATCAAGGGCTTTCTCGAACAGAACGGGATCTCCATCGAGCCGCTGCATCTGTCGGTGTGGGCGATCCCGACCGCGATCGCCGCGCTGCTGATCCACTGCGCGCGCCTCGCGCTGCTCGACCGCCGGCTGGCGCGCGGCTTCGGCCTGCTCGCGCAGGAGGGCGCGCGATGATCGGCCTCGAATCGCTGTACACGCTCGCGGGGCTGATGTTCGCCGCGTTCGCATGCTTCAACCTGACCGACCGCACGAACCCGCGTCGCATCGTCAATTTCGCGTTCTGGATGATCTACGCGGTCACGTTCCTGTTCGGCGCGCTGCTGCCGCATTTCGTGACGGGCTGCCTCGCGATCGCGCTCGCGGTCATTGCCGGTTCGGGCAAGCTCGGGCGCGGCAAGTCCGATGAAGCCGGGGAGGCCGCGGCCGTGCGGCGCGAAACGCTCGCGCAGCGTTTCGGCAACACGCTGTTCCTGCCCGCGCTGCTGATTCCGGTCGTCACGCTGATCGGCACGTTCGCGTTGAAGCTTGTCCCGTTCGTCGACCAGAAAAGCGTGACGCTGATCTCGCTCGTGCTCGGCACGCTCGTCGCGTTCGCCGTCGCGCTCGCGATGCTGCGCGATTCGCCGGTGCATGCGGTGAAGGAGGCACGCCACACGATGGACGCGGTCGGCTGGGCCGCGATCCTGCCGCAGATGCTCGCGGCGCTCGGCGCGCTGTTCGCGGTCGCGGGCGTCGGCGGCGTGGTGTCGGGGCTCGTGAAGGAGTGGGTGCCGATCGATTCGCCGTTCGCGGTGGTCGCGGCCTACACGGTCGGCATGGCGCTGTTCACGATGATCATGGGCAACGGCTTCGCCGCGTTCCCCGTGATGACGGCCGGCATCGGCCTGCCGCTGATCGTCCACCAGTTCCACGGCAACCCGGCGATCGTCGGCGCGATCGGGATGCTGAGCGGTTTCTGCGGTACGCTGATGACGCCGATGGCCGCGAACTTCAACATCGTGCCGGCGGCGCTGCTCGAACTGAAGGACAAGAACGGCGTGATCAAGGCGCAGTGGCCGACGGCCGTACTGTTGCTCGCCGTGAACACGCTGCTGATGTACGCGTTCGTATTCCGCTTCTGACTCGAAGGACGAGATGCCCATGACCGACCGACTCACGCCCGAACTCGCCTCGACATTCGCGTCGCTCGCGCTCGCGCACCTGACCCGCGAATATCCGAACAAGCTCACGCATTCGCTCGAAGGGCCGCACGACGTGCAGGGGCCGCGCGCGCTGCACCCGATTTTCTACGGCAGCTACGACTGGCACTCGTGCGTGCACGGCTACTGGCTCGTGCTGCGCGTGCTCGAACGCTACCCGGCCTTGCCCGAGGCCGAACGCATCATCGCGATCGTCGATGCGCATTTCACCGATGCGAACGTCGCCGGCGAGCGCGCGTATCTCGCGCTGCCGCACAACAGCGGCTTCGAGCGGCCGTACGGCTGGGCGTGGCTGCTCGCGCTCTCCGCGCAACTCGAGCGGCTCGCGCTGAAGGGCGCGCTGCCGCAGGCTGCGCGCTGGGCGAAGACGATGGCGCCGCTTACCGACCTGTTCGTGGCGCGCTTCGAAACCTTCCTGCCGAAAGCGACCTATCCGCTGCGCGTCGGCACGCACTTCAACACCGCGTTCGCGCTGGCGCTCGCGCTCGATTTCGCGCGCGACACGCAGCGCGACGGGCTCGCGGCGCTGATCGTCGATACCGCGAAGCGCTGGCACCTGAACGATGTCGCATGCCAGGCGTGGGAGCCGTCGGGCGACGAATTCCTGTCGCCCGCGTTGATGGAAGCGGAACTGATGCGGCGCGTGCTGCCGGCCGCCGAATTCGACGGCTGGTTCGCACGCTTCCTGCCCGATCTCGCGCGCGGCGAGCCGGCGACGCTGTTCGAGCCGGCGACGGTCAGCGATCGCAGTGACGGCAAGATCGCGCACCTCGACGGGCTCAACCTGAGCCGCGCGTGGTGCCAGCGTGCGCTGGCCGGCGCGCTGCCGGAAGGCGATGCGCGACGCGCGAAGCTGCTCGATGCGGCCGACCGGCATCTCGCGAGCGCGCTCGCGCACGTGGCCGGCGACTACATGGGCGAGCACTGGCTCGCAACGTTCGCGGTGCTCGCGCTGGAGGCGTAGCGCGGCGGGTGCCGCGACATGACGGGTTTTCCGCCTGTCGCGGCAGCCGAGCGATGGAGGGTGCATGCAGGAGCGGACGATGGATCAACGTGACGAAAAACGGGCATGGGTGACGGCAATCATGACGTTCATCGAAACGCAACCCTATGACCCGGACGGGTGCGCGCGATATGTGTACACCGAAGCGCTCGATGCCCGGGCGTATCGGTACCGTGACCGACGGCTCGACACCTTGCTCGATACGATTGGAGGAATGAGTGCAGGGGACGAGTTTCACTATTCACGGGATGAACTCGTTGAAATGTTGCGATCGTATTTGCGCGATGCCGAGTGAATAGCGGGGCTGAGCGACTCGTTGCCGAACCGGGAAGCGGATGTGCCGAGACATGCTGCTCACGGATCAGGCATGAGCGGGGTGTTGTCCGCATAACCCATTTCCTGGCGCGAACCGCGTCGCCGCTTCCCGCATCGTCGGTACGTTCTCCCGCCAATCGCTGAGCGTCGCGCGCGGGCCGAGCGCGATGCCACGGGCGTGGTTGCGCGAGCAAGCACTGGCTCGCGACGTTCGCGTCGCTGGTGCGGGAGGCGTCGCGCGAAACCCCGCCGGCGGCAAGGTCTTCGGCGCGCGGCTATACTCGGCGCTCGGGTTGCCTCGTTCCATGCGTATTGTGCGAGGCGGCCATCCATTCGTTCGCCGCCTCGCCATGGACAAGCTCATTTCCTACGTTGCCGCGATCCACGGGCTCGCGGGCCCGGTGTCGATCGTGTCTCACGCGACGTCGCACGACCGCTGGACCGACGACGACGTCGAGGTCACGCGCGACGAAACCGAATACCGCTTCGACAACGGTGCGATCGTGCGCCGCTCGGTCGAGCAGGACCGCGCGCCGTCCGATCTGCTGTGTGCCGAATGCTGGATCGACTACGACGTGCTTCGCCATCCCGATGCGCAGCCAATCGGTCCGACGAGGATGACGTTCGACAACGCATGCCGCGAAACCTTCTGGCTGCGTTATCACCTTGCATGACTGCATGACTGCATGACTGCATGACTGCATGACTGCATGACTGCATGACTGCATGACTGCATGACTGCATGACCGCATGACCGCATGACCGCATGACCGCGCGCAGCCTCGTCAACCCGGTGGCGCGCCCTCAGCCGCATTCAGCAGCGGCGCGAGCCGCGTCGCCGCTTCCCGCATCTTCGGCACGTTCTCCAGCAGGTCGCTGAGCGTCGCCCGCGCGGTCGGCGCATGCACGGCAAGCGCCGCGAGCACGCGACCACTCGCGGCATCCTTCACCGGCACCGCAACAGCCACCATCCCGCGCACGAATTCCTCGTTGTCGATCCCGACGCCGCGCGCCGCGAGCCGGTCGAGTTCGGCCGCGAGCAACTGCGCATCGGTCAGCGTCCGGTAGGTCATCTTCTTCAGCGTGAGCCGCGTGAGCATCGCGTTGCGCTCCAGCGCATTCATCTGCGACAGGAACAGCTTGCCGCTCGCCGTGCAATGCAGCGGCACGCGCATGCCGGGCCGCATCTCGAGCCGCAGCGGCTCGGTCGTCTCCATGCGCTCCACATACAGCACCGTGTCGCCGTCGAGCGCGGTGAGGTTGCAGGTCTCGCCGAGCACGTCGACGAGCGAACGCAGCACCGAGCGGCAGCCGCGTGTGAACGTGTTGTTCGACAGCGCCGCGAGCGCGAACTGCGCGGCGCGCGGGCCGAGCGCGATGCCGCGGTCGTGCCCGCGCGAGTCGGGCATGTGGATCACGTAGCCGCGTGTTTCGAGCGATTCGATCAGCCGCAGCAGCGTCGCCTTTGGAATGTGCAGCCGCGCGGCGAGTTGCGACAGCGTGTACGGCTGGCCGGCCGACGCGAGCGCTTCGAGTACCGCGAGGGCGCGCAGCACGCGCGCGTCGTCGGCGGGCGCGCCGTCGGGCGGCGCGGGGGCGGTTTCGCGCATGTGTCTCCTCCGTCGGGATCGGCGTGCGTCCCGGGATGGTTGTGCGATGGAAATGAAACGAATTGAACGGTTTTTGTACCACATTCGCGGTGTGGACAATAAATCGACTTGTATGTGTTCCGTGTGCTCCATAAATTTGGACGAAACATACCGGATTTTTCAAATACCCCGGAACGGAGACACGAATGACACGCAGCTTCGACTATGTCGTGGTCGGCGCAGGATCGGCCGGTTGCGTCCTCGCCAACCGGCTGTCCGACGGCGGACGTCACACGGTGTGCCTGCTGGAAGCCGGCCCCGCCGACAACTACATGTGGATCCATGTGCCGATCGGGTACGGCAAGACGATGTTCCACCCCGTGTACAACTGGGGCTTCCACACCGATCCCGATCCGAACATGCACAACCGCCGCCTGTACTGGCCGCGCGGCCGTACGCTCGGTGGCTGTAGTTCGATCAACGGGCTGATCTACGTGCGCGGGCAGCAGCAGGACTACGACCACTGGGCCGCGCTCGGCAATCGCGGCTGGAGCTGGCGCGACTGTTTGCCGTATTTCCGCAAGCTCGAACACAACACGCTCGGAGAAGGGCCGACGCGCGGCACCGGCGGCCCGTTGTGGGCGTCTGCTATCCGGCAGCGGCACGAACTCGTCGATGCGTTCGTCGCCGCGTCGAACAAGCTCGGCGTGCGTACGGTGGACGATTTCAACACGGGCGACCAGGAAGGCGTCGGCTATTACCAGCTCACCACGCGCAACGGGCTGCGCTGCTCGACGGCGGTGGCCTACCTGAAGCCTGCGCGCGGGCGGCCGAACCTGCATGTCGCAACCGATGCGCAGGCGCTGAAGGTGCTGTTCGACGGCACGCAGGCGTCCGGCGTGCGCTACGTGCAGCACGGCAAGGTGTGCGAGGTGCGCGCGTTGCGCGAGGTGATCCTCGCGGCCGGCGCGCTGCAGTCGCCGCAACTGCTGCAGGTGTCGGGCGTCGGGCCGGCCGCGCTGCTGAACCGGCACGGGATTCCGGTCGTCGCCGATCGCGCGGGCGTCGGCGAGAACCTGCAGGATCATCTGCAGATTCGTCTGATCTACGAAGTGACGAAGCCGATCACGACCAACGACGAACTGCATTCATGGGTCGGCCGCGCGAAGATGGGGCTGCAATGGGCGCTGTTCCGCGGCGGCCCGCTCGCGATCGGCATCAACCAGGGCGGCATGTTCTGTCGTGCGCTGCCGGACGAATCGGCGACGCCCGACATCCAGTTCCATTTCTCGACGCTGTCGGCCGATTCGGCGGGCGGCAGCGTGCACCCGTTTCCCGGCTGCACGTATTCGATCTGCCAGCTGCGCCCGGAATCGCGCGGCACCGTGCGCATCCGCACCGACGATGCACGCGATGCACCGTCGATCCAGCCGAACTATCTCGACACCGAGTGCGACCGCCGCACGACGGTGGCCGGCGTGCGCTTCGCGCGACGCGTCGCGGCCACCGAGCCGATGGCGCCGCTGATGAAGCGCGAGGTGCGGCCGGGCGCGGACGCGCAGACGGACGACGAACTGCTCGAGTTCTGCCGCGAGTACGGGCAGACGATCTTCCATCCGTCCGGCACCGCGAAAATGGGCGTCGCGAGCGATCCGCTCGCGGTCGTCGACGAGCGGCTGCGCGTGTACGGCACGCGCGGGCTGCGCGTGGTCGACTGTTCGATCATGCCGACCCTCGTATCGGGCAATACCAACGTGCCGATCGTGATGGTCGCCGAGAAGGCGTCCGACATGATCCTCGAAGACGCGCGCGCGGCCGATCGCGGTCATAGCATCGCATCGGCCGCCGAGGCGCTCGCGTAGGGCCTCGCCACGCATCCCCCCGCGTGGCCCGTGCTCCTGCGCCCGGACGGCCGCCGCGCGTTTATCGATGCCCCCGCCGGCACGGCGCCGGGGCAGGTTGCGGCGCATCCTTACCTGGAGAAGCTCGCATGGCAATCGATTCCCGGGTCGTCCGACGCGTGGCCGCGGCCAGCGTGATCGGCGCGACCGTCGAGTGGTACGACTTTTTCCTGTACGGCGTGGTCGCCGGCATCGTGTTCGACAAGCAGTACTTTCCGTCCGGCGACGCGTTCGTGTCGACGATGCTCGCGTATGCGACGTTCGCGGTCGGCTTCGTCACGCGGCCGCTCGGCGGCTTGCTGTTCGGCCATCTCGGCGACCGCGTCGGGCGCAAGTCCGCGCTGATCCTGACGATGCTGATCATGGGCGTGTCGACGGCCGGCGTTGCGTTCCTGCCGACCTATGCGCAGATCGGCATGTGGGCGCCGGTGCTGCTGCTGACGCTGCGCGTGCTGCAGGGCATCGGCCTCGGCGGCGAGTGGGGCGGCGCGGTGCTGATGGCCTACGAGTACGCACCGCCGCACCGGCGCGGGCTGTATGCGAGCCTGCCGCAGATCGGGCTCGCGATCGGACTGTGCCTCGCGGCCGGTATAGTCGCGGCACTGTCGCGTGCGTTGCCGGACGCCGCATTTCTCGCGTGGGGCTGGCGCGTCGCGTTCGCGGCGTCGCTGTTGCTGGTTGCGGTCGGCTTCTACATCCGCACGCGCGTGGCCGATACGCCCGAGTTCGTCGCGCTCAAGCGCCAGCGGCGCGATACGAAGCTGCCGGTCGTCGAACTGCTTGCGAATTATCGGCAGGCGATCTTGCTCGGGATGGGCGCACGCTATATCGACGGCGTGTTCTTCAACGTGTTCGCGGTGTTCTCGATCGGCTACATGACACGCAACCTGTCGATCTCGCGTGGCGACGCGCTGCTCGGCGTGATGAGCGCGGCAGTCGTGATGTGCGTGTTCATCCCCGTGTTCGGCAGCCTGTCGGACCGGCTCGGCCGCGCGCGCGTGTACCGGTGGGGCGCGACACTGTGCGGGCTGTCGGTGTTGCCCGCGTTCTGGCTGCTGCAGACGCAGTCGACCAACCTGCTCGCCGTGTGGCTCGCGCTGGTGATCCCGTTCGGGATCTTCTACGCGATGGCGTACGGGCCGGAGGCCGCGCTGTTCGCGGAACTGTTCGACGCGAACGTGCGTTACACGGGCATCTCGTTCGTCTACCAGGTGTCGGGCATCTTCGCGAGCGGCCTCACGCCGATCGTCGCGACCGCATTGCTGCGCGTGAACGGCGGAGCGCCGTGGCTCGTCGGGGTTTACGTGATGTTGTCTGCACTCCTGTCGATCGTGTCCGCGCGGGCGATCGAGAAGCGCGGCGGGATGGACGGCGTCGTGGTGCGCGCGATGTGACGGCGGGCGGGGCGGATCGGGTGGGGCGGCGTGGCGTGGGGCCGTATCGGCGCCCTGATCTTCTTGCGGGGTCATGCCTGCGCCGCTGATTGCCACTCACCGACGCCGTCTGCCGGTCGCTCGCCGTGGCCCGCCGTTCGGCTTCCCGGCCGTCCGGCGGCGTTGCCCCCGCACCGTTGATCCTTGTTGACCGACGCCGTCTGCTGGCTGCCCGCCATTCGGCATTCCGATCGTCCGGCTGCGTCGGGTCCGTGTCGCTGATCCCTTTCGACCGTTGCCGTTCACCGGTTGCCTGCCGCCCGCCGTCCCGCGCGCTGGTCCAAGCGAATCCGGTCCACTGGCCCTACCTCCGAAAAAACGGCCTGCCTACACTTTCCTCGACAGATCGCTGCATTGAAGCATCTGCACACGATCGACCCGAAGAGAACGATCAGGAGACAGGCATGACCAACAGGCAGTCGGCAGCATTGGCCCGCGCGGCGCGCGCGCGCCCCGCATCAGTCCATCGAATCGCCTCGTGCGCCCGTTGCGGCGCGGCAGGCAAGCCCGCGTCGGAGGGCTGACCATGTCGACCCCTTCCATCGAACGTGCCGCGAGCGGCTTCGCCGGCGGCCGGTCGAACGATACGCGTTACGACCCGACCTACGATCCGCTCGTGTCGCCGGGGCCCGGGTGCGGCAAGCAGTACGCGCCGACCTACTGGGTCGCGACGGCCGGCACCCCGCCGCCCGACGACGGCCCCGTCACGCGCGATCTCGATGTCGATGTCGCGATCATCGGCGCCGGCTACACGGGCCTCGCAACGGCGCTGTGCCTTGCTCGGGACCACGGCATCAAGGCCGTCGTGCTCGAAGCCAACCGCACGAGCTGGGGCTGCAGCAGCCGCAACGGCGGGCAGGGGCAGAACGCGTCGGGCCGGCTGTCGCGCTCGCAGTGGATCGAGCGCTGGGGCAAGGACGTCGCGCTGAAGATGCACGACGAGATCCTCGAAGGCTTCGACAACTTCAAGTCGCTGGTGTCGGAAATCGACTGCGATCCGCAGCCGGGCGGCCATTTCCTGATCGCGCATCGTCCGCGCATCATGGCGAAGCTCGCGGCCGAGGCGAAGGTGTGGAAGGACGTGTTCGGCTATCCGTCGGAACTGCTGAGCGCGGAAACCTTCCGCCGCGAATTCATCAACGACCACGAGGCAGCCGGCGCGCTGCACGAGCCGGAAGGCATCGGCATCCATGCGCTGAAGCTCGCGTTCGGCTACCTGCGCCTCGCGCGCGAAGCCGGCGCGAAGGTGCATACGAGCAGCCCGGTGCTCGGCTTCGAGACGATCGACGGCGTGCATCACCTGCGCACGCCGGGCGGCGTCGTGCGGGCCCGCGCGGTCGGCATCGCGACCGGCGCGTACACCGCGCAGACGCTGCATCCGTCGCTGCGTAGCAAGGTGATGCCGATCCTGTCGAACTCGATGGTCACGCGCCCGCTCACCGACGCGGAGATCGACGCGTGCAATTTCCGCACGACGCAGGTGCTGACCGATACGCGTACGCTGCGCTTCTACTACCGGTTCCTGCCCGATCGTCGCTTGCAGATCGGCAGCCGCAGCGCAATCACCGGTGACGACGCGCCGAATCCGCGTCACTTCGAATTGCTGAAGGAAGGGATGGCGCGCAAGTTTCCCGCGCTGCGCGGCGTACAGATCGATTATTCGTGGTGGGGCTGGGTCGACGTCAGCCACGACATGATGCCGCGCGTGTGCCAGCCCGACCCGCGGCAGTCGGTGTACTACGCGCTCGGCTACGGCGGCAACGGCGTGTCGTACTCGCAGCAGGCCGGCCGCCGGCTGGCCGAGCAGATCGCGGGGAAGGGCGCACGCCAGACGCTGCCGATCTTCACGTCGCCGCTGCCTGGCCACCCGTTCGCGCCATTCCGGCGCATCGGGCAGCGGATGCTCTACCTGTCGTACTTCAGGAACGACGAAAAGCCCTGAACGATGTGCACCTCGCCCGGCGTGATGCAACGCGCCGGGCCGTCCAACACAAGAAAAGCAACAGAAATCCGTGCGGCCGGGGCTGCAGGCGCCCCTGCACGCGCCGTCGCCGGCGGCGCCCGTGCTCACCCGACGGTGGCGTGCGGGCGGCGTCCGGACAACTGGATATGGAGAAGACATGCAACCCTCGAACCAGAGTGACCTGAAGTGTGGGCTCAAGCAGCGCCACATGACGATGATTGCGCTTGGCGGCGTGATCGGTGCCGGGCTGTTCGTCGGCAGCGGTGTGGTGATTCAGCAGACCGGGCCGGCCGCGATCCTGTCGTTCCTGATCACGGGCGGGCTCGTCGTGCTCGTGATGCGGATGCTCGGCGAGATGGCCTGCGCGATGCCGGCCGTCGGTTCGTTCTACGAATACGCGCGGCTCGCGTTCGGCAACTGGCGCGGGCCCGGCAAGATGGCGGGCTTCCTGACCGGCTGGATGTACTGGTATTTCTGGGTGATCGTCGTCGCGCTCGAAGCGGTGGCCGGCGCCAAGCTGATCCAGTTCTGGCTGCCCGATACCCCCGCGTGGATCATCAGCCTCGCGCTGCTGGTCGTGCTGACGCTCACGAACCTGATCTCGGTCGGCAGCTACGGCGAGTTCGAGTTCTGGTTCTCGTCGATCAAGGTCGGCGCGATCGTCGTGTTCCTGTTCCTCGGCGGCCTGTACGTGCTCGGCCTGTGGCCTGCGTCGATGCACACCACGTCCGTGCTGCCGACGCTGCTCGGCCACGGCGGCTTCATGCCGCTCGGCATCGGGCCGGTGATGAGCGGGGCGGTCGCGGCCACCGGCTTCTACTTCGGCGCGGAAATCGTCACGATCGCGGCGGCCGAGGCCAAGGAGCCGGCGAAAGCGGTCGCGAAGGCCACCAATTCGGTGATCACGCGTGTGCTGGTGTTCTACGTCGGCTCGGTGGCCCTCGTCGTCGCGCTGGTACCGTGGAATTCGCATCAGATGGCCACGCCGTATGTGAGCGCACTCGAAGTGATGGGCCTGCCGGCCGCTGCCAACGTGATGAACGCGATCGTGCTGACGGCGGTGCTGTCCGCGCTCAACTCGGGGCTCTATGCGGCGTCGCGGATGCTGTTCGCGCTGACCCGCCACGGTGACGCGCCGGCCGCGCTCGCGAAGGTCAACAAGCGCGGGGTGCCGGTGCGCGCGATCCTGCTCGGCACGGTGTTCGGCTACGTGTCGGTGGTGATGTCGTACGTGTCGCCCGATACCGTGTTCGCATTCCTCGTCAATTCGTACGGCACCGTCGCGCTGTTCGTGTACGTGCTGATCGCGTTCTCGCAACTGCGCCTGCGCAAGCGTCTCGACCCGGTGGCCGCCAGCAAGCTGCGCGTCAAGATGTGGGCATACCCGTACCTCACCTGGGTTGCGATCGTCGGCATGGTCGGCATCCTCGTCGCGATGGCGTTCATCCCGGATCAGCGCAAGCCGCTGTGGCTCGGCGTCGCCAGCCTGGGCGTGCTGGTCGTCGCCTACGGGCTGACGCGCCGTAGCCGCCGCGAGCATCTCGACGACAGCGAACTGCTCGCCTATCCGCCGCGGTAATGCGCGGGCACGCATGACACCGAAGGCCCGGCCCACAAGCCGGGCCTTCGCGCATGCGGCTTCTCGCCCGAGCCGATGGATGGCCGGGGCAACTATCGGGCCGACTGATAGCACCGATCAGAGGATGCGACTTTATGTCGGCCGCGTGCCGGCATAGCATGGATGAACCGATTCACGGGTGCGCCCCTGCGGGGCGCACCCTCATCCGCGAACGAGGACAGACGATGGAACATCGGGCACGCGAGCGCGACGAGCAGGCCGAGATCAAGACGACGACGTGCTACATGTGCGCGTGCCGCTGCGGCATCCGCGTGCACCTGCGCGACGGCGAGGTGCGCTACATCGACGGCAATCCCGCGCATCCGCTGAACCAGGGCGTCATCTGCGCGAAAGGTTCGTCGGGAATCATGAAGCAGTATTCGCCCGCGCGGCTCACGCAGCCGCTGATGCGCAAGCCGGGCGCCGAGCGCGGCGACGCGCAGTTCGAGCCGGTGTCGTGGGAGGTCGCGTTCGACGTGCTCGAAAAGCGCCTCGCGCACCTGCGCGCCACCGACCCGAAGCGCTTCGCGCTGTTTACGGGCCGCGACCAGATGCAGGCGCTCACCGGCCTGTTCGCGAAACAGTTCGGTACGCCGAACTATGCGGCGCACGGCGGGTTCTGCTCGGCGAACATGGCGGCCGGGATGATCTACACGATCGGCGGCTCGTTCTGGGAATTCGGCGGCCCCGATCTCGACAATGCGAAGCTGTTCTTCATGATCGGCACTGCGGAAGACCACCATTCGAATCCGCTGAAGATCGCGCTCGGCAAGTTCAAGCGCGCGGGCGGCCGCTTCATCGCGATCAATCCGGTGCGTACCGGCTACGCGGCGATTGCCGACGAATGGATTCCGATTCGCCCCGGCACCGACGGCGCGCTGTTCATGGCGCTGATGCACGAGCTGATCGCGCGCGATGCGTTCGACCTCGAATTCGTGTCGCGTTTCACGAACGCGGCCGAGCTGGTCGATCAGCGCGACGGTGCCGACACGTTCGGGCTGTTCGTGCGTGACGCCGGCGCGCCGGAGGTCAACGCGCTGTATCCGCAGAACCGGATGTGGTGGGACACGAAGACGAACCGCGCGGTGCTGCATCACACGGACGGCGCGGAGCCTGCGCTCGACGGCCGCTATACGCTCGACGACGGTACGCCCGTCGCGCCGTCGTTCACGCTGCTGCGCGAACAGGTGGCCGAGTGCACACCCGAATGGGCGGCCGACATCACCGGCATCGCGGCCGACACGATCCGCCGCCTCGCCCGCGAGATGGAGACGGTCGCGCGCGAGCACACGATCGAGCTGCCGGTGCGCTGGACCGATTCGTGGGGCAAGGAGCACGCCTCGGTGAAGGGCGTGCCGATCGCGTTCCATGCGATGCGCGGGCTCGCCGCGCATTCGAACGGCTTCCAGACGATCCGCGCGCTCGCCGTGCTGATGTCGCTGCTCGGCACGATCGACCGGCCAGGCGGCTTCCGGCACAAGGCGCCGTATCCGCGCGCGGTGCCGCCGTCGGCGAAACCGCCGAACGACCCGGCGCAGATCAAGCCGAACACGCCGCTCGCCACCGGCCCGCTCGGCTGGCCGGCGGGCCCCGAGGATTTGTTCGTCCATCCGGACGGCACGCCCGCGCGGCTCGACAAGGCGTTCTCGTGGGAATACCCGCTGGCAGTGCACGGGCTGATGCATTCGGTGATCACCAATGCGTGGCGCGGCGATCCCTATCCGATCGACACGCTGCTGATCTTCATGGCCAACATGGCGTGGAATTCGTCGATGAACACGACGGAAGTGCGCAAGATGCTGGTCGACAAGCGCGACGACGGCGAATACCGGATTCCGTTCCTCGTCGTATGCGATGCGTTTGCGTCGGAGATGACGGCGTTCGCCGACCTGATCCTCCCTGACACGACCTACCTCGAACGGCACGACGTGATGTCGGTGCTCGACCGGCCGATCTCCGAATTCGACGGGCCGGTCGACTCGGTGCGCGTGCCCGTGGTGCCGCCGACCGGTGAATGCAAGCCGTTCCAGGAGGTGCTGATCGAGCTTGCGAGCCGGCTGAAGTTTCCCGCCTTCACGACCGCGGACGGGCAGCGCAAGTACCGCGACTATCCGGATTTCGTCGTCAACTTCCAGACCGCGCCCGATTCGGGCACCGGTTTCCTGATCGGCTGGCGTGGCAAGGACGGCGACAAGGCCGTCGTCGGCGAGCCGAACCCCGACCAGTGGAAGCGCTACGCGGAGAACAACTGCGTGTATCACCACCGGCTGCCGGAGCCGCTGCAGTACATGCGCAACTGCAATGGCCCGTACATGCAATGGGCGGTCGACAACGGGATGCGCAAGTTCGGCGTGCCGATCGTGATCCAGCTCTACTCGGACGTGATGCAGAAATTCCGGCTCGCCGCGCAGGGCCGCACGTCGGGCCGCCAGCCGCCCGACCATCTGCGCGAGCGCATCGCGCGCTATTTCGATCCGCTGCCGTTCTGGCATCGCTCGCTCGAGAGCGGGCTGACCGATGCGGGCCGCTATCCGCTCGCGGCGATCACGCAGCGGCCGATGGCGATGTATCACTCGTGGGATTCGCAGAACGCGTGGCTGCGGCAGATCCACGGCGAGAACCACCTGTTCGTGAACCCCGTGACGGCCGCCGCGCAACAGATCGACGACGGCGCGTGGATCTACGTCGAATCGCCGTGGGGCAAGGTGCGGTGCCGCGCGCGCTACAGCGAGGCGGTCGAACCCGGCACCGTGTGGACGTGGAACGCGATCGGCAAGGCGGCCGGCGCGTGGAACCTCGGGCCGCAAGCGGGCGAGTCGCAGCGCGGCTTCCTGTTGAACCACGTGATTACCGATGAGCTGCCGGATGCGGCGCGCGACGGCGCACGCATGTCGAATTCCGATCCGGTGACGGGGCAGGCCGGCTGGTACGACGTGCAAGTGCGGATCTATCCGGCCGAAGCCGATGCGGCGACGACCTTGCCGCAGTTCGCGCCGATGCCGGCGCTGCCGGGCACGCCGCGCGTGCTGCAGCGCGTGCAGGCGTATTTCGCGGGAACCGGCGCATTCGCCGCGCGGCTGCGGCGCGCGACGTCGGCCGGCCCGCAGTCTGACGACCGCTGATCGAAGGAGCGCAACCATGACCCAGATGGCCCTCGTCATCGACCTGAACGTATGCGTCGGCTGCCATGCCTGCGTGACGAGCTGCAAGGAATGGAACACGTCGGGCGAAGCCGGCAGTCTCGCCGACATGCGCCCGTACGACGACGATCCGTCCGGCACGTTCTTCAATCGCGTGCAAACCTACGAAGCGGGCGTGTTCCCGATGACCGACACGATCCACTTCCCGAAATCGTGCCTGCACTGCGAGGATCCGCCGTGCGTGCCTGTCTGTCCGACCGGCGCGAGCTACAAGCGCAAGTCGGACGGCATCGTGCTGGTCGACTACGACAAGTGCATCGGCTGCAAGTATTGCGCGTGGGCGTGCCCGTACGGCGCACGCGAGCTCGACGAGGGCCGCAAGGAGATGACGAAGTGCACGCTGTGCGCGGACCGCATCGACAACGAGGCGTTGCCCGAACGCGACCGGAAACCGGCCTGCGTGCTCGCGTGCCCGACGTCGGCGCGGCTGTTCGGCGACGTGCACGATCCCGAGTCGGATGTGTCGCGCGCGATCCGAGAACGCGGCGGTTATCAGCTGATGCCCGAATGGGGCACGCGGCCGTCGAACCATTACCTGCCGCGCGTGAAGACCGAAGCGTCGTGCGGTTGCGGGAGTAGCGGCGGGTGTGGCAGCGGGTCGGTCGGTGTCGATGAAGACGAGTCGTTTGAAGGCCGTGCGGCGCGTGGCGACATCAATCTCGTGTCGCTCGCGACGCAGCGCTGAGCGCGAAGCCCTTCACTCATACGAAAAAACGGAGTCCCCATGCGTCCAGCCTTTTCGGTCGTTTTTCTCACCACGCTGTGCGGCGCCGCACAGGGCCTGTTGCTGACGCTCGTGATCGTCGAGGCGCTCGCGCGGCTGGCCGGCATCGACGTGGCCGCCGCGTTCTACGTGACGGGCGCGGCGCTGTCGGTCGCGCTCGGCGTGCTCGGCCTGTTCGCGTCGTTCTTCCATCTCGGCCACCCCGAACGCGCATGGCGCGCGATCGCGATGTGGCGCACGTCGTGGCTGTCGCGTGAATGCATCGCACTGCCGGTGTTTCTCGCGTGCGCATTCGCGTATGGCGCGGCACACCTGTTCGGCTGGCCCGGCACGTTGCTGATCGGCGCGGCGGGCGCGCTCGCGAGCGTCGCGCTGTTCGTGTGTACCGCGATGATCTACGCGTGCCTGCGCTTCCTGCAGGAATGGGCGAGCCCACTGACGCTCGTGAACTTCGTGCTGCTCGGTTGCGCGTCGGGTTGCACGCTGGCGACGGCCTGCGCCGCGTGGCTCGCGCCGGCGCAGGTCGGCCGGCTCGCCGTGGCCGCGTGCGTGCTGACGCTCGCGGGCTGTGTCACACGGCTCGCGTCGCTCGCACGCAATGCGCGGTTGCGGCCGAAGTCGACCGTGCAGAGCGCGACCGGGATCCGCAATGCGAAGGTCGAACAGAAGTCGCGCGGCTTCACCGCCAGTGCGTTCAATACGCGGGAGTTCTTTCACGGGCAGGGCAACGGCACGCTGCGCGCGGTGAAGGCGGGCTTCCTGATCGGCGCATTCGCGGTGCCGTTCGTGCTGACCGGGGCGGGCGCGCTCGCGCCGACGTCGGTCGCGGCGGCCGTCGCGCTCGGCGCGGCGTTCGTGATCCAGTATGCGGGGCTGGTTGCGGAACGCTGGTTCTTCTTCGCGGATGCGCGGCATCCGCAGAACATCTACTACCAGCGCGCGTCGTGACGTTGCGTGCGCGCGTTCACGCCGTGCGGGAACTAGAACGTTGCCGCGAGCGCGCGAGCCGCTTCCTGCAGGCGCGGCACGTGGTCGAGCAGTCGCGACAGCGGGGCGCGCGACACGGGCGCATGCACGGCGACCGCGGCGATACACGCGCCGTCGTCGCCGACGATCGGGGCCGCGATGCACACGATGCCCGCGACGAATTCCTCGTTGTCGATCGCGACGCCCTTGTGTGCGGTGCGGTCGAGTTCGGCTTCGAGCAGTTCGGGATCCGAGATCGTGTTCGGGGTGTAGCGCGGCAGTGCCAGCGCGCGCACCAGCGCGGCGCGTTCGTCGCGCGGCAGCAGCGCGAGCAGCAGCTTGCCGCTGGCGCTGCAGTGCGCGGGCACGCGCGAGCCGGGTTTCAGGTCGAGCCGCAACGGCCAGTCGGCCTCGACGCGGTCGAGATAGACGACTTCAGTGTCGTGCAGCGCGGTCAGGTTGCAGGTTTCGCCGAGATCGGTGACGAGCCGTTCGAGGATCGCGTGGCGCAGCCGGCGCGCGCCCGCATGCAGCATCACGCCGGTGCCGAGCCGCGCGAGGCGCGGGCCGATCGCATACGCGTTCTTGCGGCCCGGCTCGCGGATCACGAGGCCGCCGGCTTCGAGCGACGCGAGCATCCGGTGCAGCGACGCCTTCGGGATATCGACATCACGCGCGAGATCGGCGAGCGACACGGCATCGCCGGCCTGGACGAGATGTTCGAGCAGCGCGAAGGCGCGCAGCGTGGGCGTATCCACGGGCAGCATGGCAGGCGTTCCGGAAACTGGACTGCGGCCATTGTACCGAACGGCCCGGCAGGCTAGCCGCACGGGGCCGGGATCGATGGAATCCGGCACGCATTTTCGGCAACGGAACGAATCGTTCCGTAAACACGACTGACGCGGGCACGACGATCGACGTCCGCGCAATACGCAACGACAGGAGCGCAACGCAATGGATGGGGTGGCGAACAAGCCGGACTGCATGGTGTCGGTCCGCGAACGGTTCGGGTTCGAATCGGACCTGATGGTGCCCGCGTTCAGCGCGCGCGACGATCACGTGCCCGATATCGACGACGCGTACCGTTTCAACCCGGACGTCACGCTCGCGATCCTCGCGGGGTTCGCGCGCAATCGCCGCGTGCTCGTGCAGGGGATGCACGGCACCGGCAAGTCGACGCATATCGAGCAGGTCGCGGCACGGCTGAACTGGCCGTGCGTGCGCGTGAACCTCGACGGCCACATCAGCCGCCTCGACCTCGTCGGCAAGGATGCGATCGTCGTGCGCGACGACGTGCAGGTGACCGAATTCCAGGAAGGGATCGTGCCGTGGGCGCTGCAGCGTCCGGTCGCGCTGATCTTCGACGAATACGACGCGGGGCGGCCGGACGTGATGTTCGTGATCCAGCGGATTCTCGAACGCGACGGCAAGTTCACGCTGCTCGACCAGAACCGTGTGATCCACCCGCATCCGTCGTTCCGGCTGTTCGCGACCGCGAACACGGTCGGGCTCGGCAACCTGAACGGGCTCTATCACGGCACGCAGATGCTCAACCATGCGCAGATGGATCGCTGGAACGTCGTCGCGACGCTCGACTACCTGCCGCGCGACGAGGAGATCGGCATCGTGCGCGCGCGCGTGCCGGAACTCGCGGACGAAGCCGGCCGCCCGCTGCTCGAATCGATGGTGAGCCTCGCGGAACTGACGCGCAACGGCTTCGCGACCGGCGACCTGTCGACGCTGATGTCGCCGCGCACGGTGATCAACTGGGCCGAGAACTGCCAGATCTTCCGCGATCCGGCGCTCGCGTTCCGGCTCACGTTCCTGAACAAATGCGACGACGCGGAGCGGCCGGTCGTCGCCGAGTATTACCAGCGCTGCTTTGGCGAGGAGCTGGCGGTCGCGTCGCGTGCCGGCGGCGGCGGCGAGCCGGGAGCGGGGCGGTGAGCACCGATCGGGACGCCGCGCGCCGCGCATCGGCGCGCGAAGCGCTGGGCGCGTCGACCGTGCGCGCGCTGACGCGTGACGCGGCGCTGCATTACCGTGCGGGCCGCGTGTGCCGCGACCTGCGGCCGCTGCCGATCCATGCGCCGCACCTGCGCGCGCAGGCGGCCGACGACGATCTCGCGTCGTGGCGCGGTGCGGCCGACGGTGCTGCGCTACGCATCCTGCATTCGGATGCCGACCTGCATCGCGTGTTGTCCGGCGACGACCCGGTCGAACGCGTGCTGTTCGAAATGCTCGAGCAACTGCGCTGCGAATCGCTGGCGCCATCCGCCATGCGCGGTGTCGTGCAGAACCTGCGCCATCGCTTCGAAACTTGGTCGCGCGCGTTCCACCGGTCGGGGCAGGCCGATACGCATGTCGGGATCCTCGTGTACACGGTCGCGCAGATCGCCTGGTCGCGGCTGACGGGCTGGCCGGTGCTCGAAGAAACGGAAGACCTGATCGAAGCGTCGCGCGCGGCGATCGTGCCCGAGATCGGCGTACAGCTCGCGGGGCTCAAGCGGTGCCGGCACGATCAGCGCGCATTCGCGGAACACGCGCTGGCGCTCGCGAAGCGCATTGCTGCGATGATCCGCGACGCGCGGGCGGCCGTCGTGGAAACGGAGACGGAAGACGCGAGAGAGCAGGACGACGCACTGACGAATTTCTCGCTCTGGGTCGACTTCGACGATACAGGCATCGACCTTCCTGCACTCGTAGAGACGGGCGACAGCGTCGTGCTGCAGGGCAGTGATGCCGTCTACCGTGCATATACGACGCGTTACGACCGCGAGCTCCGGCCGGCCGCGCAGATCCGCGCGGCCCTGCTGCGCGAGTACCGCGACCGGCTCGATGGCCAGGTCGCCGCGCAGCGGATCAACGTCACGCGGCTCGCGCGCGTGCTGCGCGCGGCGCTCGTCGTGCCGCAGGCCGACGGCTGGTCGTTCGGCGAGGAGCACGGCCGCCTCGATGGCCGCCGGCTCGCGCAACTCGTCAGCTCGCCGGCCGAACGGCGGCTGTTCCGGCTCGAACGCGTGCGGCCGCATGCCGACTGCGCGCTCGCGTTCCTGATCGACTGCTCGGGGTCGATGAAGACGTGGATCGACGGCGTTGCGCTGATGGTCGATACGCTGGCCCGCGCGGGCGACGCCGCCGGCCTTGCGACCGAAGTGCTGGGCTTCACGACGCTCGCCTGGAATGGTGGCCGCGCGCGGCAGGACTGGCTCGCGCGCGGCAAGCCGCGCCATCCGGGACGGCTCAACGAAACCGGCCATCTGGTGTTCAAGGACGCGGACACGCGCTGGCGGCATGCGCGCACGGGCATTGCCGCGCTGTTCAAGGCCGATCTGTTCCGTGAGGGGGTGGACGGCGAAGCGGTCGAGTGGGCGTGCGCGCGGCTCGCGGTGCGGCCGGAGGCGCGCAAGATCCTCGTCGTGATCTCGGACGGCAGCCCGATGGACGGCGCGACGGCGCTCGCGAACGATCCGTTCTATCTCGACAACCATCTGAAACAGGTGGTCGCGCGCCAGGAAGCGGCGGGCCGTGTCGAAGTGCTCGGGCTCGGCGTCGGGCTCGATCTCGGCCCGTATTACCGGCACCGGCTCGCGATCGATCTTGCGTCGGCGCCGGACATGAAGCGGCTCGTCGAGATCGCCGCATGGATCGGCGCGCGGCGGTGAAGCGGGCGACTGCATTCGACGCGGACGCGGTGAACGTGTACGCGTCGACTCCGAATCGATTGCCGGGAACAGGGTGGGTCGACGCGGCGCACGCCGCGCGACATCAAGCGCGATGCAGCAGCGGCGGCAGCGACGTCGCAATCAACCCGATGCCGATCGCCATCAACACACCGAACGCGAGCCGGCGCAACGCGACCGGCGACAGCGGCGGCGGGTAGTGACGCGCGGCGACCGTCGTCAGCATCACAACAGGCGTCGCGATCGCGGCCAGCACCCAGATGTCGCGATCGAGCTGGCCTTCGCATGCGCTGTACAGCACGCGCGTGGCCGAGGTCGTCGTGAACAGCACGATCAGCGCGCAGCGGATCTGCACGAGCGTCAGCGGCTGCCGGTAGAACTGGAAGATCAGCGGCGGGCCCGACACGCCGAACATCCCGCTCAGCAAGCCGCCGAACAGGCCGCTGACGAAGAAGCTGCGGTTGTCCGAGCGCTCGGTGAGCGGTGCCGGGCGCAGCGCCGCGCTCAGGCCGCCGTACAGCACGACCACGCCGAGAATGAGCTGCAGCAGGTCGGCCGCCGAGCGGCTCAGGCATTCGAGCAGCAGCACGCCCGCGACGACCGACGGCAGGATGCCGAGCGTCGCCGCACCCACCGCGCGCCAGTCGATGTGATGCAGCCGGCCAGGCAGCGCGGTCGCGCCGTTCGCGAGCGACACGACGCTCATCAGCGTCGCGACGGTGGCGAGCGGCGCGAGCCCGAAGCCGCTCGTCGCGCCCATCACGATCATCCCGAGCCCGAAGCCGGTGACGGTCTGGAAATAGCTGCCGGCGCCGATCACCGCGATCAGGATCGCGAGTTTGTCGGCTGTCATGCGTGTGCGGCCTCGCCGGTCGCGGCGCGCTGCGCGGCCGCCTGCGCCTGCACGGTGGTCGCCGCGATCACGTGATACACGTCGTCGGCGCTGCAGCCGCGCGACAGGTCGTTCGCGGGCCGGCGCAGCCCCTGCAGCAGCGGGCCGACGGCCTTCGCGCGGCCGATCCGCTCGGCGAGCTTGTAGCCGATGTTGCCGGCTTCGAGGCTCGGGAACACGAGTACGTTCGCGTGGCCGCCCACCTGCGAGTGCGCGATCTTGCGCTCGGCGATTTCCGCGACGATCGCCGCGTCGAGCTGCACGTCGCCGTCGATCGCGAGCGCGGGGCGCCGTTCGCGCACCTGCGCGGTCGCGGCGGTCACCTTGTCGACCGCCGCGTGATGCGCGCTGCCGCTCGTCGAGAACGACAGCATCGCGACACGCGGCTCCTCGCCGAGCAGCGCGCGCGCGCTGTCGGCGGCGGCCATCGCGATCTCGGCGAGCTGATCGGCATCCGGATCGACGACCAGCGCGCAGTCGGAGAAGATCAGTCCACCCTTGATCGTGTGAAACGGTTCGCACAGCATCATCAGGAAGAAGCTCGACACGATCCGGAACGCGGGATCGACACCGATCAGCTGGATCGCTGCGCGCACGACGTCGGCCGTCGCATGCACGGCGCCCGCGACCGAGCCGTCCGCATCGCCGAGCCGCACCATCAGGTTCGCGTGGCAGAGCGGGTCGAGTACCGCGTCGCGCGCGGCATCGGCCGTCATGCCCTTGCTCTTGCGCAGCGCATGCAGCGTGTCGGCATAGGCATCGCGTTGCGGAGCGGTGGCCGGATCGACGAGCGTCATGCCGTCAAGATCGATCGCGTCGCGCGCGGCCGCCGCGTGGATCGCCGCACGGTTGCCGACGAGCACGATGCGGGCGATGCCGTCGCGTGTTGCGCGTGCAGCGGCCTGCAGCACGCGCGGATCGTCGGCTTCGCACAGCGCGATGCGCATCGGCTGGCGGCGCGCGGAGTCGAGAATGCGGTCGAGGGCTTTCATCGTTCGCTCGGGTAGGAAAGGAAAAACGGCCGGATGCGGCGGCCCGCACGGGGCACGGCGTCCGGCCGGAAGGCCGGTCGCGCGAGAGGGGCGCGCGACCGGCAACGGGTGCGTCAGCGACGCGGCGTTACACGTAGTCCTTGTACTTGTCGAGCATGCGAACCGGCTTCGACAGCGCATCGCGACGGAACGGATCGCCGAGTTCACGCGTGCACATGATCTCGATGATCGTCGTCTTGCCTTCGTTCATCTGCATGTCGATGGCGCGCTTGAGCGCCGGGCCGACGTCTTCGAGGCGGTCGACCGTGATCCCTTCGGCACCCATCGCTCGCGCGATCGCCGCGAAGCTCTGGTTGTCGAGTTCACCTGCGACGAAGCGGCGGTTGTAGAAGTCGACCTGGTTCTTCTTCTCCGCACCCCACTGGCGGTTGTGGAACACAACGGCCGTCACCGGGATGTTGTGGCGCACGCAGGTCATCGTTTCCATCAGGCTCATGCCCCACGCGCCATCGCCCGCATACGACACGGCCGGGCGGTGCGGTGCGGCGACCTTCGCGCCGATGATCGTCGGGAACGCATAGCCGCAGTTGCCCCAGCTCATCGCCGCGAAGAAGCTGCGCGGCTTGTTGAAGCGCAGGTAGCTGTTCGCGACCGAGTTGATGTTGCCGATGTCGGTCGACACCATCACGTCGTCGGGCATCGCCTTCTCGAGCTCGCGCAGCACCTGGCGCGGATGCAGATACTGGCCGCCGCTGAACGGCTTCTCGTGCTTCTGCTCCTCGATCATGTCGAGGCTGTACGCGTCGCGCTCGTGCGTCCAGTCGTCGAGTTCCTTTTCCCACGCAGCCTTCTCGGTCGCGATCTGGTCAGCGCGATCGCCGCGCGAGCCGTCGCACGCGAGCGTGCGGCCTTCGAGGCGTTGCGTGAGCGCGATCGCCGCGGCCTTCGCATCGCCGCAGATGCCGACCGAGATCTTCTTCACGAGGCCGAGCATCTTGTGGTCGGCGTCGATCTGGATGATCTTCGCGTCCTTCGGCCAGTAGTCCATCCCGTGCTGCGGCAGCGTGCCGAACGGCCCGAGGCGCGAGCCCAGCGCGATCACGACGTCGGCGCGCGACAGCAGCTTCATCGCGGCCTTCGAGCCCTGGTAGCCGAGCGGGCCGCACCACAGCGGATGGTTCGCCGGGAACGAGTCGTTGTGCAGGTAGCTGTTGACGACCGGCGCGCCGAGCCGTTCGGCGAGCGCCTTGCATTCCTCGATCGCGTCGGCCATCACGACACCGCCGCCCGAGATGATCACCGGGAACTTCGCCTGCGCGATCAGTGCGGCCGCGTCGTCCAGGCTCTGTTCGCCGCCGGCGCCGCGGTCGAGCCGGCGCGGTTGCGGAATCTCGACCTTGACCTTGCCGTAGAAGTAGTCGCGCGGGATGTTCAGTTGCGTCGGACCCATCTCGGCCTGCGCGCGGTCGAAGCAGCGCGCGGTGAATTCGGCCATCCGCGCCGGGTGCGTGACGTGGCCCTGGTACTTCGTGAATTCCTGGAACATCGGCAGCTGGTTCGCTTCCTGGAAGCCGCCAAGGCCGATGCCCATCGTGCCGGCTTCCGGCGTGACGATCACGACCGGGCTATGTGCCCAGTACGCGGCCGCGATCGCGGTCACGCAGTTGCTGATGCCGGGGCCGTTCTGGCCGATCACGACGCCGTGGCGGCCCGACACGCGCGCATAACCGTCGGCCATGTGGCCCGCGCCCTGTTCGTGCACGACCGGGATCAGCCGGATGCCGGCCGGCGCGAAGATGTCCATCGCATCCATGAACGCGGAGCCCATGATGCCGAACATGTCGGTCACGCCGTTGGCCGCGAGGGTCTCGACGAAGGCTTCGGACGGCGTCATGTCCTGCGGACCGTTCGCCGATGCACGCAGGGAAGTGGATTGTTCGTTCATGGGTTGTCTCCGATTGTTCAATTAACGGAACGTCTTGTTCCAGATGCTATTTGCTGGGGAAAGCCGGTCAAGTCATTCCGCCCGCTGGCGGGGAATGTGGAATGAAATGAAATGATTCGTTTCAAAATGCGGTCAGGGGCGGTGGCCCGGGTAGCGCGCGAGGTGCGCGCTCAGGCCGGCTGTTTCGGCCGTTCCTTGCGGAAGGCGCGCTTGACGGCGATCAGTCCGTCGCGGAATTCGAACAGGTCGCAGCCTTCGGCCTCGATGCGCCAGCCTTCGGCGTGCGTGCCGGTGAACACCCACTCGGAGACGCCGCGCTCGCCCGTGACGGTGTGGCGGCCGTGACCCCAGTGCGCGTCGGGGAAGGTCTTGAACACGGCTTCGAACGCGGCGCGTACCGCGTCGCGGCCGACGAAGCGCGTGCCGTGGATGTCGGGGCCGCCGGCCGCGTCGAATACGCAGTCCTCGGTCATGAAGCCCATCAACGCGTTGGCGTCGTGCCGGTTGAATGCGTCGGAAAATGCCGCGAGCGTGGCGGCCGTGACGGGGGCGGCGGTGAGCGTGTCTGCCATAACGTGTCTCCTGTCGAATGGTGGGCGGTGCGCAAGGCGCTGGCGCGCATGCGGCACACGGTATCGACACGTTAGTGAGCGCTCGTTTTTGGCGGTAGCGCCAGTCGGGAGGATTCGGTTGGGCCAGGGTGCGTGACCGGCTGGCGCGACGCGTTCAGGCGCTCGGTTTCTGCGCCCGCACGCATTGCGCGAGCGCCCGCACCCCCGGCTCGATCCGCTCGAGCGGGATCGCGGAAAACCCCATCCGGAAGTATCGACGCGCATTGCTGTCGTCGTTCATGAAGAACACGCCGCCCGGCTCGATCAGAATGCCGGCCTCCTGCGCGTCTACTGCGAGCCGAGCAGCATCGAGCCACGGCGGCCCCTCGACCCAGCACGATGCGCCGCCCGTCACCCGCACGTACCGCGCTTCCGGCAGATGCGCATCGAGCGCGGCCATCAACGCCTGCGAGCGCTCGCTGTACGCATGCGCGAGCCGGCGCAGCAGCGCGTCGTGATGGCCGAGCGCGAGAAAGGTCGCGAACGCCCGCTGGATATACGCAACCGGATGGCGCACCATCAGCCGCCGCAGCGCGCGCAACTCGCGGATCAGCTCGCGCGGCCCGACCACGTAGCCGAGCCGCAGCCCCGGCGCGAACGTCTTCGACAGGCTGCCGACATAGATCACGCGGTCGGCCGTGTCGAGGCTCTTCAACGCCGGATGCGGCGTGCCCGAGAACGTGTTTTCGCTCTCGTAGTCGTCCTCGATGATCACGAAATCGTGCTGCTGCGCGTAATCGAGCAGCGCGCGGCGGCGTTCGATCGGCATCGTCGCGGTGGTCGGGCACTGGTGGCTCGGCGTCACGTACACGTAGTCGCAGCGCGCGAGCGTATCGCCGAGCGAGTCGGGTGCGATGCCGTGGCCGTCGACCGGCAGCGGCAGCAGCCGCGCGTTGCGGTTCTCGAAGATGTTGCGCGCGTCCGGATAGCCGGGGTTCTCGAAACCGACCGTCGTGTGCTTGCCGCACAGCAGGTCCGCGATCAGGTACAGCGCCTGCTGGCAGCCGTTCGTGACGACGATCTCGTCGGGCATCGCGAACACGCCGCGCCGCGGCAGCACGCGCGTGCGGATCTGCTGGATCAGCGATTCGTCGTCGCGTTCGATCAGGTCGGGCGCCCAGTTGCGGATCTCCATCACCGACAGCGCCTTCAGGCAGCATTCGCGCCAGTCGTTGGTCGGAAACAGCGATTGGTCGAACTGCCCGTAGATGAACGGAAATTCGTAGTGCTGCCAGTTCGCGGGCTTCACGATGTTGCGCTGCCTCGACGGCGGATGCGTGATGCGTTTCTCCCAGGCGGGGCGTCCGGGCACGTCGTCGCCACCGGCGGGCACGGTGCCGGCCCGGACCAACGCGAAGCCGGGCACGCCTTCGAGCATCTTCGGGTTCACGAAGTGCCCGCTGCGTTCGCGCGAGATCAGGTAGCCCTCCTCGACGAGCATCTGGTACGCGAGCACGACGGTGTTGCGTGCGACGCCGAGCTGGTCGGCGAGCTCGCGGCTCGACGGCAACGCGGCATCGGGGGCGAGCTGGCCGTCGAGGATCGCGGCCACGAGCATCCGCCGGATCTGGTCTTGCAGGCTCGACGCCGACGACCGCCGGAACTGCTGGGCCCATAAGGCGGTCGGGGTACGACTCGACATGCTTCCTCCTGTGATCGGTACGGGAAACGCGAGGCGGTGCACGTGGTGTGCACGTGGCCCGCGAGAGGCGCGGTGTCGCGAGAATACGCGCGTCGCGCCGCGGATGTGGACTCAATGAAATGTGTCGTCTGGCACTACTGCGCGCCGACGTGGCAAGACGATACTCAACTCGTCGCGCCCGGACGATCCGGATAACTCCCCGGTACGCGGGCGCAGGAGGGCGTGCGCGTATCGCGTTCGCCTGCAGCGTGATGCAAAGGAGGGAGACGCCATGCACGTCGTCGTGTTCAGGGATCGCCGCGAGCGCGTGATCCGCATCGTGTTCGACGATGCACGTGCGACAGCAGTCGCGTATCGCGACGACGAGGCGATCGGAGCACTCGACCTCGACGACGACGGTGGCGATGCCGTGCGATCGCCGTCGCTCACGCGGCTATACGTCGAACCTGCGTACCGGCGCAGCGGCATCGCGCACACGCTGCTGGCGTGCGCGTCGCGCGAATTCGGGCAGCCGATTCGCATCGACGCCGGCGCGCGTGAATGGCCCGATACGCCGGCGTGGTCGACGCTGTGCCGCTGCCTCGAATACGAAGGATTGATCGTGGTGCGCCAGGCCGCGCTGCGGTAACCGAAAGCGTGGCCACGATCACGCTGCATCAAGACGGAGACGACATGAGCACGGTCCTGAAGCCGATTCCCGCATCCGACGTGCGGCACGAAGCGTTGCGCATCGACGGGCAGCGCGTGTGGCGCGACGCAGTGATCGACGTGCGCAACCCGTACGACGGCTCGCTGGTCGGCACTGTGCCGAAGGCGACGCTGGACGACGTGCGGCGCGCGTTCGCGACCGCACGTGCGTACCGGCCGACGCTCACGCGCCACGATCGCGCGGCGATCCTGCGCCGCGCGGCCGATATCGTGCGCTCGCGCACGGCCGAGATTGCAGCGCTGATCACGGCCGAGGCAGGGTTGTGCATCAAGGATTCGACGTATGAGGCCGGCCGCGTCGCCGACGTGCTGACGTTCGGCGCCGGTGAAGTGCTGAAGGACGACGGGCAGATCTTCTCGTGCGACCTGACACCGCACGGCAAGAAGCGCCGCGTGTACACGCAGCGCGACCCGCTGCTCGGCGTGATCTCGGCGATCACGCCGTTCAACCACCCGATGAACCAGGTCGCGCACAAGATCGTGCCATCGGTCGCGACCAACAACCGGATCGTCGTGAAGCCGTCGGAGAAGGTGCCGCTGTCGTGCTACCTGTTCGCGGACATCCTGTACGAAGCCGGCCTGCCGCCGCAGATGCTGCAGGTGCTCACCGGCGACCCGAAGGAGATTGCCGACGAGCTGATCACGAACCCGGCGATCGACCTCATCACGTTCACCGGCGGCGTATCGATCGGCAAGTCGATCGCGTCGCGGATGGGCTACCGGCGCGCGGTGCTCGAGCTTGGCGGCAACGATCCGATCATCGTGATGGAAGACGCCGATCTCGACGAAGCGAGCACGCTCGCGGTGTCGGGTTCGTACAAGAACTCGGGGCAGCGCTGCACCGCGATCAAACGGATGCTCGTGCACGAGTCGGTGGCCGATCGCTTCACGGAGCTGGTGGTCGAGAAGACGCGTGCGTGGTCGTACGGCAATCCGGCCGATCCGTCGGTCGACATGGGCACGGTGATCGACGAGGCAGCCGCGAAGTTCTGCGAGCAGCAGGTGAACGACGCGATCGCGCGCGGTGCGCGGCTGCTGGTCGGCAACGTCCGCGACGGCGCGCTGTATTCGCCGACGGTGATCGATCGCGTGACACCCGACATGCCGCTCGTGAAGTACGAGACGTTCGGCCCGGTTTCGCCGATCATGCGTTTCCGCGACATCGACGAAGCGATCCGGATGTCGAACAGTACCGACTATGCGCTGTCGTCGTCGGTCTGCACGAACCGCTTCGACAACATTACGCGCTTCATCACCGAGCTGGAAGTCGGCAGCGTGAACGTGCGCGAAGTACCAGGCTACCGGCTCGAAGTGACGCCGTTCGGCGGCATGAAGGATTCGGGGCTGGGGTACAAGGAGGGCGTGCAGGAAGCGATGAAGAGCTTCACGAACGTGAAGACGTATTCGCTGCCGTGGTGAGCGAGGCGGGGAGGGGCGTGCCACGCCCTCCCGCCGCCAATAGCGTTACTGATAGAAGTTGAGCGTGACCATGGCCGAGCGGCCCGGCGCCCATGTTGCGTAGATCGGATACGCGCTCGCGTAATACTTCTTGTCGAACAGGTTCTGCACGTTCAGTTGAACGTCCATCGTCTTGTTCACGCGCCACGTTGCGGCCGCGTCGAAGCGCGCGTAGCCGGGCGTCCATTTCTTCGTCGTCGCGGATACCGACGCATAGGTCTGGCTCATCACCGTCGCACCGGCGCCGAGCGTGAGCTTCGGCATCACGTCGTAGCTCGTCCACAGCGTGAAGTTGTGCTTCGGCACCATCACCATCGGCAGGCCCGATGCGCCCGGGCTGCCGGGGCCCGCGTCGGTCGTGATCGCGTTCAGGTACGAGTAGCCGCCGAACACGTGCCACTTCCGCGTCAGGTTGCCCGCGAAACCGAATTCGAAGCCGCGCACGCGCTGCTTGCCCGCGTTGACCGTGTGACCGAGGCCGTCGCTGACACGCGCGTTGGTCTTCTCGGTCTGGAACAGTGCCGACGTCAGCGACAGCTGGTCCTGCAGCACGTCCCACTTCGCGCCGATCTCGATGTTGCGCGAGCGCTCGGGGGCGAGGTCCTGGTTCGTCGCAGTGATCTGGTCGGTGCCGCCGCCGAGGCCGCCGTTCGACCCCGGCGGGTTCGACGACGTGCCGTACGACGCATACAGGCTCACGTTGGTCACCGGCTTGAACACGAGGCCGAACTGGTAGCTGAACAGGTTCGACGTGTTCGACAGGTCGGCCACGCCGGCCTGCTTGCCGGTCGTGTCGTAGCGGTCGAAGCGCAGCCCCGTGTTGAACTGCCAGCGCTCCGACAGCTTCACGGTATCGAAGATGTACGCGGACACCGTGTCGGTGCGCGTGTTCGTCGTCGGGCCGGGGAAGCCCTTGTCGCCGTTCAGCACGACGCTGCCGGTCCACGGCATGTTCGGGTTCCAGCCGCCCGCGAGCGGCGTGCAGTTGCCGGCCACCGAGCAGGGGCCGCCCGAGCGGATGTTATTGCCGGCCGAATCCGACACGAGGTAGCCCTCGTAGCGCGCCTGTTCATGGCTGAACTCGACGCCGGCCGTCATCGTGTGCTTCATGCCGAACAGGCTGGCGCTGCCGGTCACTTCGGTCTGGTTCGAGAAGCCGTTGAGCGCGTACTTGCCGCTCTTCGCCTGCAGGCCCAGCATGTTCGGGTTCGACGCGAGGATCTGCGGATTCGTCGCGACGTAGTCGAGCGTCGAGCGGCCGAACATCGTCGTGTTCTTCAGTTTCCAGTCGTCGTTGATCTTGTGCTCGACCCGCACCTGGGCGGTGTCGGTCTGCCCGTAGCGGTAGTCGCGCGTGTTCAGCCCGAAGAACTGCCCGCGATCGGTCGGCACCGGCGTGCCGCCCGTCGAACGGAACGGCACGCTGAAGTCCGGCATGTCGTACGAGTTCATGTGGTAGTAGCTGACCGTGACCGTGGTCGGCGTGTTCAGCCCGAACACGATCGACGGCGCGACGCCCCAGCGCTTGTTGTACACGTCGTTGCGGCCGGCCTGGTTCGCGTCGTGGCCCATCACGTTCAGGCGCACGGCCGTCGTGTCGTTGATCTTGCGGTTCGCGTCGACCGTCGCGCGTTTGTAACCGTCGGTGCCGAAGCCGATGCTGCTGTTGATGAAGTCGTCGTTCTTCGGCGTCTTCGTGACGATGTCGATGCTGCCGCCCACCGAGCCGCGGCCCGCGTAGACCGAATCGGGGCCCTTGATCACGCTGATCTGCTCGACCGCGAAGGTCTCGCGGTTCTGCAGCCCCGAGTCGCGCATGCCGTCGACGAAGATCGAGTTGCGCGATTCGAAGCCGCGGATTACCGGGCGATCGGCCGACGGGTTCGCGGCCGCATCGCCGCCGAGGAACGTGATGCCCGGTACCGAGCGCAGCGCGTCCGCGAACGACGTGACGTTCTTTTCCTTGATCAGTTGCTCGGGGATCACCGTGACCGAGCGCGGCGTATCGAGCAGCGGCGCGGTGAACTTGTACGACGGCGAGCGCTTCACCTGCATGTCCGACAGCGCGGACGACTGGACCGCGATCGTCGGCAGCGTCGCCGGCACGTCGGCGGACGGGGCCGGCTGGTCGGCGGCGGCGGGAGCAGGGGCGGTTTCGGCGGAAGCGAGCAGCGGCGTCAGGAACACGGAGCAGGTCAGCGCCGATACGAGGGCGCGAGGCCTCGTTTTGAACTGGGCGGGCATATCGGGAAGCAACGGAAGATTCGGTGAACGGGTGCGTTTTCTCGATGCCGGCCGGGCAGGCGAGGGGCATCGGAAACGTCAATGTAAATGCGTATGATTCGCGTTAACTATCGCAATTGTACGGATTAGCACCAAATATGTAAACGATTGAATGGTTTTTGTACTAATACGGTCAGGTTTTCGTGGGGGCGCGATTGCCTTTGCGTCGCGTGCAACACGGCTTTCCATGACCTGACCGGCGCGCGGCGGCGGCGACTCGATACACTGCCGTACCGGTTGGACGGGCCCCGGCAAGCAGGCCCCAAGCAAGGAGACAACACACGATGGACACCCAACGCGCAGCAGTCGTCACGTACCGCGGCGATGCGATCGAGAACACGCACCTTGCCCATGTGGCGGTGGTCGATGCCCGCGGCGGGCTGCTGGCCCGGTTCGGCGATCCGTTCCGGATGACGCTCGCGCGCTCGGCGGCCAAGCCGGCCCAGGCGTTGTCGGTGATCGAGACGGGCGCGCCCGAGCGCTTCGGCTTCGACGATGCGGACATCGCGCTGATGTGCGCGTCGCACAGCAGCGAGGACCGGCATATCGAACGCACGCGCGCGATGCTCGCCAAAGTCGCCGCACACGAATCGGACTTGCGTTGCGGCGGCCATCCGCCGTTGTCGGACGCGGTGTACCGGTCGTGGATCAAGCGCGACTACACGCCGACCGGCGTGTGCAGCAACTGTTCGGGCAAGCACGTCGGGATGCTGGCCGGCGCGCAGGCGATCGGCGCCGCGATCGCCGATTACCATCTGCCCGAGCATCCGATGCAGGTGCGCGTGAAGCACGTGGTGGCCGATGCGTGCGGGCTGCGCGACGACGAGGTCGACTGGGGCATCGACGGGTGCAACCTGCCGACGCCGGCGTTTTCGCTGGATCGGCTGGCACGCCTCTACGCATCGCTGGCCGACGGGGCGGATACGGTGGAGGCGAGCGGTGGCGCTGTCACCGATCGTGTGCGCGCGCTGGCGCGCATTCATCGTGCGATGACCGCCTATCCGGAACTGGTTGCCGGCGACGGGCGCTATTGCACGGTGCTGATGAATGCGTTCGACGGGCAGGTGGTCGGCAAGCTCGGCGCCGATGCGTGCTACGGAATCGGCGTGCGGGCGTCGGCGCGCACGCGGGAGCTGGGCGCCGACGGCGCGCTCGGCATCTCGGTGAAGATCGAGGATGGCAATCTCGACGTGCTCTACATGGTCGTCAGCGAACTGCTCGAGCGGCTGCAGATCGGCACGGCCGCGCAGCGCGCACAACTGGCCGGCTTCCATCGGCCGCGGATGCTCAACACGCAGGGCGTCGAGATCGGGCACGCCACGTTCCCGTTCGAGTTGCAGCCGGCCTGAACGGCGCGGATGCGCTACTGCTGCGGGCCTGCGACCCGGGCCATGCGCCGAGGCGCGCACGTGCCGGCGTGCCGGCCGACGCGAGCGTGAATGCAGGCGCGGGCGCTACGCGCTCGCGCCGCGAATCTTCGTCAGTTCCAGCTCCGACAGCTCGCCGATATGCGCGAGGTGTTCCGCGAGAAAGTCCTTCAGTACGCGCAGCTTCGCCGAGCTGCGCCGGTTCGCCAGATACGCGATGTAGATGTATTCGCCTGTCAGCCGGTTCTGCAGCCGGTAGCGCGGCAGCACGGCTTCGAGCCGGCCGCTCGCGAGCAGGTCGCGCACCAGCCAGATCTCGAACTCCGCGATGCCGAGCCCCGCGGAGGTCGCTTCGAGCAGCAGCTCCGAATGGTCGGTGACGAGGTTGCCGGCCGGCAGCAGGCTGTGATGCGCGTCGCCGTTCACGAGATCCCAGCGCGGATCGCCTTCGGGATGCACGTAGCGCAGGCAGTTGTGCTGCCTGAGGTCGTCCGGCGTGGACGGGCGCCCGCAGCGGTCGAGATAGCCGGGCGTCGCGCACAGGATGCTGTCGTTGCGCGACAGGCGGTGCACGACGAGGTTGTCCAGGTAGTTCTCGCCTTCGTGAATGTCGAGATCGAAGCCGCCGGCCACGAGATCGTTGTGGTTGTCGGTGAGCCTCACGTCGAGCTGGATCGTCGGGTAGCGCGCGAGAAACGGCGCGACCAGCGGCGCGAGATGGCGGCGGCCGAATGCCACCGGCGCGGTGAGCTTCAGCGGGCCGCTCGGCTGCGCATTCAGTTCGGCGACGACGCGCAAGGTGTCGTCGAGATCGGCGATCAGCGTGACGGCGCGCTCCAGGTAGATATGGCCGGCTTCGGTGAGCGTCACGCTGTGCGTCGAGCGGTGCAGCAGCGCGACGCCGAGTGCCTCCTCGATCGCCGTGACCTTGCGCGCGACGGTCGACGTCGACACGTGCATCTCCTTCGCGACCGCCGAAAAACTCCCCGTTTCGACCACTCTCACGAACGCGCGCATCGCGCCCAGGTGATCGATGCCGGTTTCTCTCGCGCCTTTTTTCATTCAATTCTCGCTGTTGCGTCCCACGCAAAACCGCTTTCGATAATACAGAAGCGAGCTTGTTTTTGCAAAGGCATAGAATGCGAACCCGTCGCGTCGGGAAGCGGCGAACGACGAGCGGCACGAGACACTCAGGAGGGCACGATGACAGAAAACGGCTTCCGCGTCGAAGCGGATCTTTTAGGTAAACGAAGTATTCCGGACGAGGCGTACTACGGCGTCCATACGCTGCGCGCGAAAGAGAATTTCGACATTTCGGGCCGCACCATTGCGTCGCTGCCGTATCTCGTGATGGCGCTCGCCGCCGTGAAGGAGGCCGCGGCCGACGCGAACTGCGAGCTCGGGCTGCTGCCGCGGCCGTACCGCGATGCGATCGCCGCGGCGTGCGTCGAGATCCGCGAAGGGCGTCTGCACGACCAGTTCGTCGTCGACATCATCCAGGGCGGGGCCGGCACGTCGACCAACATGAACGCGAACGAGGTGATCTGCAACCGCGCACTCGAAATCATGGGGCACGCACGCGGGCAGTACGAGTACCTGCATCCGAACGAGCACGTCAACCTCGCGCAGAGCACCAACGACGTCTATCCGACCGCGATCCGGGTCGCGACCTGCTTCGCGGTCGAGCACCTGATCGAAGCGATGGCGCGCCTGCGCGACGCGTTCGCGGAGCGGGCCGACGCGTTCGCCGGTCTGCTGAAGCTCGGCCGCACGCAGTTGCAGGACGCGGTGCCGATGACGCTCGGCCAGGAATTCTCGACCTACGCGGTGATGCTGACGGAAGACATTGCGCGCCTGCAGGAAGCCGGCTGGCTGATTCGCGAGATCAACCTCGGCGCGACCGCGATCGGCACCGGGATCACCGCGCATCCGGAGTATGCGGAGAAGGCGCTGGTGGCGCTGCGGCGCATTACCGGGCTCGACCTGAGCACCGCGCCGAACCTGATCGAAGCGACGCAGGATTGCGGCGCGTTCGTGCAGGTGTCGGGCGTGCTCAAGCGCATCGCGGTCAAGCTGTCGAAGATCTGCAACGACCTGCGGCTGCTGTCGAGCGGCCCGCGCGCGGGGTTCGGCGAGATCAACCTGCCAGCCGTGCAGGCGGGGTCGTCGATCATGCCCGGCAAGGTGAATCCGGTGATCCCGGAAGTCGTCAACCAGGTCGCGTTCGAGGTGATCGGCAACGACCTGACCGTGACCTTCGCGGCCGAAGCCGGGCAGCTTCAGCTCAACGCGTTCGAGCCGGTGATCGCCAGCGCGCTGTTCCGCAGCTTCAGCCATCTGACGGCCGCGTGTACGACGCTCGCGCAGCGGTGCGTGAGCGGGATCACCGCGAATCCGGAGCGGCTGCGCGAAACGATGGAGCGCTCGGTCGCGCTCGCGACCGCGCTGAACCCGTACATCGGCTACAAGCGCGCGACCGCCGTGGCGGCCGAAGCGCACGCGACCGGCAAGTCGATCCGCGAGGTCGTGCTGGAGCGCGCGTGGATGACCGACGCGCAGGTCGAAGAGGCGCTGCAGCCCGAAGCGCTGATCCGGCCGCGCGTGCTTTGACGCCGGCTGCGCGGCACCGGCACAGGCTGCCGGCGGCCCGCGCGCGATAGATCCAGACGCGCCCCCTGCGCGGGGCGCGGCACATCAAGAAACAACGGAGACTCACGATGAAACACAGCAGCGAGCGCCCGGCCGATCCGGCCGGCGGCGCGGATTCCCGTCATGCCGACCCCGATGCGATGTTCGCGTCGCACGAAGCCGGCTATGCGAAGCAGTTGAAGCCGAGGCACGTGCAGATGATCGCGATGGGCGGTGCGATCGGCACCGGCCTCTTTCTCGGGGCGGGTGGGCGCCTGCAGCACGCGGGGCCCGCGCTCGCGCTCGTGTATCTCGTCTGCGGCGTGTTCGCATTCCTGATCATGCGCGCGCTCGGCGAGCTCGTGATGCACCGGCCGACCAGCGGTAGCTTCGTGTCGTACGCACGCGAGTTCATGGGCGAGCGCGCGTCGTTCGTCGCGGGCTGGATGTACTACCTGAACTGGGCGACGACCGGCATCGTCGACATCACCGCAGTCGCGATCTACATGAAGTACTGGGCCGTGTTCACCGACGTGCCGCAGTGGGTGTTCGCGCTCGGCGCGCTCGGGATCGTGTCGGTGATGAACATGATCGGCGTGAAGGTGTTCGGCGAGATGGAATTCTGGTTCTCGATCGTCAAGGTGGGGACGCTCGCGGTGTTCCTCGCGGTCGGCGCCGTGTTCCTCGCGAGCGGCCATCCGGTCGCCGGCCAGATGCCGGGGCTTCACCTGGTCGCGGATCACGGCGGGATCTTTCCGCACGGCATCCTGCCGGCCGTGCTGATCGTGCAGGGCGTCGTGTTCGCGTACGCGAGCATCGAGCTCGTCGGCGTCGCGGCGGGCGAGACCGCCGATGCGCGCAAGGTCTTGCCGAAAGCCATCAACAGTGTGATGTGGCGCATTGCGCTGTTCTACGTCGGCTCGGTCGTGCTGTTGACGATGCTGCTGCCGTGGACCGCATACAGCGCGCACGAAAGCCCGTTCGTGACGTTCTTCAGCAAGCTCGGCGTGCCGTACGTCGGCACCGTGATGAACGTCGTGGTGCTGACCGCCGCGCTGTCGAGCCTGAACTCCGGCCTCTATTCGACCGGGCGCGTGTTGCGCTCGCTCGCGATGGGCGGCTCGGCGCCGCGCTTCGTGTCGCGGATGAACGCGCGCGGCGTGCCGTACGGCGGGATCCTGATCACGGTCGCGATCAATGCGATCGGCGTGCCGCTGAACTACATCGTGCCGGCCCAGGCGTTCGAGATCGTGCTGAACATGGCGTCGCTCGGGATCATCACGACATGGGGTTTCATCGTGATGTGCCAGATCCTGTTCCGTCGCGCGGTCGATCGCGGCGAGCTGAAGGCCGTGTCGTTCCGGATGCCCGGCGCGCCGTTCACGTCGTGGCTCACGCTGGCCTTCCTCGTCGGCGTGCTGGTGCTGATGGCATTCGACTATCCGGGCGGCACGTGGACCATCGCAACGATTCCGGTCGTCGTGCTCGCGCTGGTGGTCGGCTGGAAGCTGGCGAAGCGCGGTGCCGCGCGGGAGCAGGCGGCGGATGCGCTTGCGTCTGCGGCCACGCGCGCCGTCGCCGATCCGGCTCGGGGCGCCTGAAGAGGGTACGCGCCGGGCGCGCCGGCTCGTTCGCGAGCGAGCGCCCCGGCGCCCCGTGACAGTCAGTTCAACCCGGTGCGTTCGCCGACCCATCGGCCGAAATCGCCGGCCATTTCGTCGGTCAGCTCGTGGCCGGCGTTGTACAGCCGCGTGTCGTGCGCGACGCCGAGCGCTGCGAGTTTCGCGTCGGCGGTGTCGGCCCACGCGACGGGCAGCTTGTCGTCGAAGCGGCCGTGCATGATCAGCGCATGGAGCGGGCGAAGCGCATCGCGCGGCGCGACCAGCGGATCGATTTCGGGCAGGATGCGCCCGCACAGCACGGCGAACGCGGCGACATCGCCCGGCGACGTGAGCCCGACGCTCGCGCTCATGATGCCGCCCTGGCTGAAGCCGGCGATCACGGTCGGCAACTCGGCGCCCGCACCGTCCCGCGCGCGGAAGGCACGTAGCAGCGTGATCAGCTTGAGGCGGCTGGCGTCGGCGCGGGCCGCGTCGATTTCGGGGCCGTTCGGGCCGAAGCGCACCGGAAACCACGCGTGCTGGTTGGGCCCGAACGTGAGCGGGGCGCGCAGGAACGCGATCTCGATGCGCGGATCGATGACGTCGGTCAGGTTCAGCAGATTGGTCTCGTTGCCGCCGACGCCATGCAGCAGCAACAGGCGGGCAACGGGGCGGCCGGTGGCCGGGCGCAGCCGGTACTGGAGGCCCGACTCGGGATCGGTGGTCAGCGGCAGGACGTCGGTCATTGCGTGGGTCCGGAAAGGGGAGCGATGCGACAGTCTAGAGCGTGCGGACGGGGACGTGAATCGCCGGCGTGCGATTGATTGTTTCCTGTCTGGAATGAATTCGATGCCGCGCACCCGTCATGCGGGCGCCGGCGGTGCTGTCGCAGCGCCCGGGCTTGCCATCTTCGATCGAACCACGGCCATGCCACCGCCTGCGGAGGGTGCCGACAGGATCCGGAGCCGGGCCGTCATATCAAGCTGCATCACGACGAGCGTCGGAAGCAAGCTGACTGACAGCGGCGCTTTTCGCTGATGGCTGTCGTTGCAAAAGATCCGTCGACGCTTCGCCGCCGGCGAGCGTGCGCATCGTTGCCGCGCGGATGCGGTGTCTCCGCTACGCCCATCCCCCTCCATCGGCTCGATCGACGTGAGTGAGCGGCGCTGCGCAGGAATAGCCGTTTATCGAGGACGATCGAAAAATTGCGTCCTGACTAACCCGCATCGCTGCGCTGAAACGGCGTCGACGTTACGGCGCGCTCCGCGCAGGGCCGCATACACGCATCGAGCGTCTCGCGTGCGACAGCGCCACAGCGTCCCGTGCCGCTAGGGAAAACCATAGTGCGCCCACGAAAGATCGAGTAAGCACGCAGTCAGCTTCGCTGTTCAGAATCGCCGGACTCATTCAAGAGCAAACCAGGAGACAGGCGATGCATGATGGGTTGGTAAAAAAAATCGAAGCGCATCCGAAGTATGCGCAGCTCAAGCGACGACGCAACACGCTCGGTATCTGCCTGACCGTGCTGATGCTGATCGTGTACTACGGCTATATCGCCCTGATCGCATTCGACAAGTCGTTCCTCGCGAAGCCCGTGAGCACCGGCGTGACGAGTGTCGGCGTACCGGTCGGCATGGCGGTGATCGTGTTCACCGTCGTCATCACCGGTATCTACGTGCGCCGCGCGAACAACGAATACGATCAACTGACGCAGGACATCCTGCAGGACGTCGCCCAATGAAGAAGACACTTTCGATGACGCTGGTTGCGCTGCTGGCGGCGGGCGTGTGCGGCGTGGCCGTCGCGGGCGGCGGCGATGTCGGGCAGACCGCCAAGCAGGCGACCAACACCACGGCCATCGTCCTGTTCGCGCTGTTCGTGGCAGGGACGTTGTGGATCACCAAGTGGGCGGCGGCGCGCACGCGTTCCGCCGCGGATTTCTACACGGCCGGCGGCGGCATTACCGGTTTTCAGAACGGCCTGGCGATCTCGGGCGACTACATGTCGGCGGCCTCCTTCCTCGGCATTTCCGCGGCGGTGATGACGTCGGGTTACGACGGCCTGATCTACTCGATCGGCTTCCTGGTCGGCTGGCCGGTCATCACGTTCCTGATGGCCGAGCGGCTGCGCAACCTCGGCAAGTTCACCTTCGCCGACGTCGCGGGCTACCGCTTCGAACAGGGGCCGATCCGCAGTTTCGCCGCGGTCGGCACGCTGGTGGTGGTGGCGTTCTACCTGATCGCGCAGATGGTGGGCGCGGGGCAGCTCATCAAACTGCTGTTCGGTCTCGACTACTGGGTGGCCGTCGTCATCGTCGGTGCGCTGATGATGGTCTACGTGCTGTTCGGCGGCATGACCGCCACCACGTGGGTGCAGATCATCAAGGCGTGCATGCTGCTCGCGGGCGTGACGTTCATGGCGATCATGGTGCTCGCGCAGTACGGCTTCAGCCCGGAGGCGCTGTTCGCCCATGCCGTGGAAGTCAAGACCGCGATCGCCGCGAACGCCGGCAAGTCGCCGGACGACGCGACCCGGATCGGGCTGTCGGTGATGTCGCCGGGCGGGTTCATCAAGGATCCGATCTCGGCCATTTCGTTCGGCATGGCGCTGATGTTCGGCACTGCCGGCCTGCCGCACATCCTGATGCGCTTCTTCACGGTGCCGGATGCGAAGGAAGCGCGTAAGTCCGTGTTCTGGGCCACCACCTGGATCGGCTACTTCTACGTGCTGATCTTCATCATCGGTTTCGGCGCGATCACGCTGGTGCTGACCAATCCGGAACTGTCCGACGTGGCCAAGGGCGTGATCAAGGGCGGCGCGGGCACGGCCAACATGGCCGCGGTGCTGGTGGCCAAGACGGTGGGCGGCGACGTGTTCTACGGCTTCATCTCGGCCGTGGCCTTCGCGACGATTCTGGCGGTGGTCGCCGGGCTCACGCTGTCGGGCGCGTCCGCGGTGTCGCACGACCTCTATGCCACGGTCTTCAAGAACGGCAACGCGAACAGTGCGGACGAGCTGAAGGTGTCGCGCATCACGACGCTGGTGCTCGGCGTGATCGCCGTGTTGCTGGGCATCGCGTTCGAGAAGCAGAACGTCGCGTTCATGGTGTCGCTGGCGTTCGCGGTGGCGGCGTCGGCCAATTTCCCGGTGCTGTTCCTGTCGATGATGTGGAAGGGCTGCACCACGCGTGGCGCGGTCATCGGCGGGTTCCTGGGGCTGGTCTCGTCGGTGGGGCTGACCATCGTGTCGCCGTCGGTGTGGGAGGCGACGCTCGGTTATCCGAAGGGTTCGGCATGGTTCCCGTACACGTCGCCTGCGTTGTTCTCGATGACGATCGGCTTCGTGGGCGTGTGGCTGTTCTCGGTACTCGACACGAGCCTGCGCGCGAACGCGGAGAAGGGCGCGTTCGCCGCGCAGCAGGTGCGTTCGGAAACGGGGCTGGGGGCGACGCGCGCCAGCAGCCACTGAGCGGTAGCCGGTCACGCCCGCCCCGGGGCCGACGATGCGATTTATCGTCGCTCGTCGGCCCCGGGGCGGGCGGCATCGTTTTCATCCGTCCGTCGAATGACTCGCCGGCAATAAAAAATCGCGAATTCGACTGGATTCGCCGATAATGCGCAAACGTTTTACGAAAGCCCGATTGCAGCTAATCCGCGGATTAAATAAATAAAAATAAAATATCCGAATCCCGGATTTTCCGCCTGCGCCGTAGTGCCGATCGAAGCCTTGTGGCAGGAGGTTAACGGCAGATTCTGGCAATACTTTAGGGCTCTTTCGTCACAATTGTTCATTTCATTTTTATCAATGAACGATTGATTTCCGGTCATCGGAGCGTCATACACCATCCCCGATAATTCGGCGCTCACATTCTTTCAATAGACCAAACGGCGGTCGAAGCCGGATCGCTGCGGGGAGCTGTACTCATGACCATTCGTCATCGCATTACGCTGCTAGTCGTCCTGACGTTCTTCGCGCTGTCCGCGATCGGCATCTATGCCGTGTACCAGACGCGCAAGAGCGCGTCCGAGGTGCGTCAGGTCACCCAGGGAATCGTGCCGAGCGCGCTCGCGTCGGCGGATCTCGTCGCCGATGTGAAGAACATCCAGATCGCGACGATGACGCTCATCTACGCGCCCGACGCAAATACCGCCGCGCAGGCGCGCGACGAGCTGAAGGCGAAGCAGGCCGCGCTGCGCGCCGCACTCGACGTGCAGGCGAAGTCGGCGGTCGGGCAGGCGCAGGTCGGGCTTGTCTCGCAGGCGAAGGACAGCGCCACGAACTACTTCGCGGCGATCGACGACACCGTGAAGATGAAGGCCGACGGCAAGCCCGAGATGGCGCAGGCGTACCTGTTCGCGAACGTCGCGCAGTATCGCGATGAACTCGAAAGCATCGTCGACACGCTGCGCGTCGAGAAGAACCGCCAGAAGGACGACGCGATCAATGCGCTGAACGGGATGCTGTCGACGACGGCGACCGCGATCGCGGGCGTCGCCGGCACGGTGATCGTGCTGCTGACCGCGCTCGGCCTGCTGCTGTATCGCCAGATCACGCGCCCGCTGAGCGGGATGCAGACGGCGATGAGCGAGATCGCGACGAGCCAGGATTTCACGCGCCGCGTGCCGGTGGGCCGGATGGACGAAATCGGCCATTCGATCGTCGCGTTCAACGGGATGATCGAGAAGATCCAGGAGAATGCGGCGCAGCTCAAGCAGAAGACGGCCGACATCCAGGCGATGCTGCAGAACATGCAGCAGGGGATCCTGACGGTCGTTGAAGGCGGCGTCGTGCATGCGGAGTATTCCGCGTACCTCGAAACCATCTTCGAGACGAACGACATCGCGGGCCGCGACCTGATGGCGCTCGTGTTCGACGATTCGAACATCGGCTCCGATGCACGCTCGCAGGTCGACGCGGCCGTGCACGCGTGCCTCGGCGAAGACAGCATGAACTTCGCGTTCAACGAGCACCTGCTGGTGAACGAAGTCGCGAAGCGGATGCCGGACGGCCGCGAGAAGTGGCTCGACCTGAGCTGGTCGGCGATCACCGACGAGACCGATACGGTCGTGCGCCTGATGCTGTGCGTGCGCGACGTGACCGAGATTCGCGAGCTGACCGCGCAGGCCGGCGAGCAGCAGCGCCGCCTCGAAATGATCGGCGAGATTTTGTCGATCAGCCAGGACAAGTTCCACGACTTCGTGCACAGCGCGAAGGGCTTCCTCAGCGAGAACGAGCGGATGATTCGCCAGCACGAGCGCGCCGATCACTCGATCGTCGCGGCGCTGTTCCGCAACATGCACACGATCAAGGGCAATGCGCGCACGTACAGCCTCCAGCACCTGACGAACATCGTCCACGAAGCGGAGCAGGCCTACGACTCGCTGCGCCGCGCGGACGGCGGCCCTGAGTGGAACCGCGATGCGCTGATGGACGACCTGGCGCGCGTGCGCGAGGCCGTCGAACACTACGCGACGATCAACGCGGTCACGCTCGGCCGCAGCGGCGAACCGGTGCAGGGTGCCGATTTCCTGATGGTCGAACGTGCGCACATCAGCGAGAGCCTGCGTGTGCTCGACGGCGCCGATCCGGCGAACGCGGCCGACTGGCACGCGGCGCGCGACGCCGTGCGCCGCATGCTGGGCCAGCTCGGCACGCAGGGCATCGGCGATGCGCTCGGCGGCGTGATCGAGTCGCTGCCGTCGCTCGCGGCCGAACTCGGCAAGCCGGCACCCGTCGTGCATATCGACAGCCACGGCCACCGCGTGCGCAGCGAAATCGCCGCGACGCTGAAGAACGTATTCATGCACCTGCTGCGCAATTCGATGGACCACGGGATCGAATCGTCGGACGAGCGTCGCGCAGCCGGCAAGGCGGCATCCGGCACGATCGACATCGCCGTTGGCGTGGGCGGCGGCGAGCTGTGGTTCGTGCTGAGCGACGACGGCCGCGGCCTCGCACTCGACCGGATTCGCGGCATCGCGCGCGAGCGCGGCTGGATCGACGCCGACCACGATGCGGCGCTGTCCGATGACGAGGTAGCCGAGCTGATCTTCCGGCCGGGTTTCTCGACCGCGAGTGCCGTGACCGAAGTGTCGGGGCGCGGCGTCGGCATGGACGCAGTGCGCAACTTCCTGAAGCGCGATGGCGGCGATATCGCGCTGCGCTTCACCGACGATCGCGTCGGTGCGCCGTATCGCGCGTTCGAGACGATCGTGTCGTTGCCGGCCCGCTTCGCGGCCGACGCTGCTGCGCAGGGCGTCGCGCACGAGCGTGCGCGCAGCGCGGATATCGGCGCGGCGGAGTGACGACGTGATCGTGCAGGCGTGGATGATCCAGATGGCCGCCGCCCTGGCGGGCGGTGCCGTCGTCGCAATCGTGGCGGCGGTCGTGTTTCGCGTGACGCGCAAGCGGCTCGTCGCGGCACTTGAACGCGATACGAAACAGTTGCGCGGCGCGCTCGACGCAGCCGATGCGCGCGTCGCCGACGCGGCGTCGGCGCACGCCGAGGCGGCCGACGCATGGGCGCAGCGCGAGGTGCAGCTCGAGGATGCGCTGGCGCGCGAGACGTCCGCCGCCGGCACGCAGCGCGACGCCATGCAGGCGCTGTCGGCCGATCGAACGGCGCTCGCGCAGCACGCGATGAAGATCGCCGACGAAGCCGCGCGCTTGCGCGGGCTCGCGGGCACCTTCGAGCGCTGGCACGAGCAGATGATCTCGCTGACCACGCAGAACCAGGACATGCGCACGAAGAACCAGGAGCTGTCGGCGATCGTCGCGCACGTGTCGATCGTGTCGCTGAACGCGTCGATCGAGGCCGCGCGCGCCGGCACGGCCGGGCGCGGCTTCTCGATCGTCGCGAGCGAGGTGCGCGGGCTGGCCGCGCGCTCGCAGCAACTGTCGAACAGCTATCGCGACAGCCTGAACCGCAACGATCTCGTGACGGCCGCGACGTTCCAGGACATCCAGGCCGGCGGCAAGATGATCACGGCCGCGCTCGCGACCGTCGAGACGCTGGCCGGGCAACTGCACGCGCGGATCGAAGGAGGCGCGGCGTGATCAGCGCGCAGGCGAAAGCCGGCTTCGAACGGATCTTCTTCGACGCGGCGCACACACGGCTCGCGTCCGGTGGCGCGTGCGACATCCGGCCGTCCGCCGGCCTCGCGCACGACGGGCACGATCACGCGCATGCGAAGTCGCGTGCAAAGCCGAAGGTGCCCGAGCATGTCGCGGTGCTGACGATCTCGGCGCTGCATTTCCGCCTGCTGCTCGCACTGCGCTTCAGCGACGACGACGCGACGCGCCGTCATTTCGCCGGCGCGACGGCGGGCACGAGCAGCCAGCGGCCGCTGCCTGAAGCGTTCATGGAAGTCGCGAACCTGTGCTGCGGCGCGATCAACCAGGCGCTGACCGTGCCGTTTCCCGACCTGGGGATGTCGACGCCTTATCTGCTGAGCGGATCGAGCATCGACTACCTGCACGCGCTGGCGCCGAATCACGTGGCCGCCTACGACCTGACGCTAGATGGTGACGTGCGGGTCGGTGCGACGTTGTGCGTGTGCGCGAACGCGCCGGTCGATTTCCATATGCCGGAAACGGCCACGGTGGATACCGGCGGCGAGCTCGAACTGTTCTGACCGACCCTGATCGACCATTAGGAACCCTTGAGATGACCCTGGACAAACCCGTCAGCAAGGTGCTCGTACTCGACGACAGTCGCGCGCATGCTGACGCGATCAAGCGTTTCTGCGACGAGCACAACCTGGTCGGCCTGACCGTGCGGCGCAACCGGCTGCTGAAGGTGCTGCGCTCGAACATCGACCTCGGCGCGATCCTGCTGGCCGAGGATTACGGCGGCTCACCGGCCGAGAGCGCGATCATCGCGACGCAGATCGATGCGCTGCGCCCCGAGCTGCCGATCATCCTGCGCCGCGAATCGCTCGCGTCGCGCGACGGGCTGCCGGAGGCGCTCGCGCGCGTCGCGTGCGCGGCCTATGTCGCGGACGACATGACGCCGCTCAGGCGCGCGATCGACGAATACCTGTTCGGCCGCGATTACCCGAACGCACTCGTGCGCGGCATCTCGGAGATCACCGAGGCGCGCATCGACAGCCTGTTCCCGGGCATGACGATCGAGCACGAAACGCCGTGCATCGTGCGCGACCAGATCATCTTCGGCGAAGTGTTCAGCCTGATCGCGCTCGAAAGCGCGTGGTGCCGCGGCTACATGCTGCTGCAGACGAGCGAGCAGCCGCTGCTCGACATGATCGGCGGCACTCGCGACGCCGGCCGCGCGCCGGATTTCCGCGACGTGAACAGCGTGCTCGGCGAACTGACCAACCTCGTGTGGGGCGCGTTCAAGAACCGCTATCTCGGCGACGCCGAGGCACTGGCGCGCCATCCGGTGCAGGTGCCGCTCGTCGTCAATCACAAGCAGAAGTTCATCTCGTTCGGCGGCGACTGTCCGCAGCTCTGCTTCAAGTACCGGATGACCGACCCGGCATCGGGGCGCTCCGTCTGCCTCGATCAGCGTTTCGTGTTCAGCCTCAGCTGGTCGCCGGAGGATTTCCGCGAATCGGTGCAGGACGTGGGGCCGATGGTCGAATCGGGCGAACTCGAACTGTTTTGAATAGTGAAGTCAGCAACAAGGAAAGGAAGGGGAATACGACATGGCAAAGATTCTGGTGGTCGACGATTCGGGTACGGTGCGCGACGAGGTCGCGGGCTTCCTGCGCAATCACGGGCTTGACGTCGCGACGGCCGTCGACGGCAAGGACGGCCTCGCGAAGCTCAAGGCGACGCCCGGCGTGCGCCTCGTGATCAGCGACGTGAACATGCCGAACATGGACGGCCTGACGATGGTCGAGAAGATCCGCGGCGAGCTGGCGAACTCGACGGTCAACGTCGTGATGCTGACGACCGAAAGCAGCCCGGCGATGAAGGAGCGCGGCAAGGCCGCCGGCGTGAAGGGCTGGATTGTGAAGCCGTTCAAGGGCGACGCGGTGCTCGACGCGCTGAAGAAGCTCGCGGGCTGACGCACACCGGGCTTTAGCGCGCCCGCTGCCGCCCGCGCATTCAGCGCTGCGGTTCCGGCTGCGCGACCGCCGCGTCGCCGGTTGCGGCCGGCGCGCGTGGCGCGGGCGTCTGCCATTGCACGACGATCATCCCCGCGAAGATCAGCGCGACGCCCGCGATGCGGCCGGGTGTCGCGAGGCGCTGCGCGAGCCCCATCAGCCCGTAGTGGTCGATCAGCAGCGACGCGAGCGTTTGCCCGGCGACGACGCAGACGATGAAGGTCGTCGCGCCGAGCCGCGGTGTCAGGATCAACGCGAGCGTGATGTAGATCACGCCCGCGAGGCCGCCGAGCCACATCCACAGCGGGCGCTGCAGCGCGTCGCCGACGAGCGGCGCGTTTGCGCGGGTGGCCAGCAGCATGGGCAACACCGCGAGCAGGCTGACCGTCAACGACGCGACGCTCGCCCACAGCGGGTGGCCGAGCGCGCGCCCGAGCGCGGCATTGCTGCCGCCTTGCAGCGGCACGAGCGCGCCGGCGACGAAAGCCGCGGCGGCGAGCGGAAGGGTGGCGAAGGAAAGGGAAGTCGTCATCTTGGTCGGTGATGAAAGGATGTTGAAATGATTGTTATCCATTAAGATCACGAATGGAAATTCGTTCTTCGGATGCTTCATATTCCTTTCATGAATAATCTGGCCCGCATCGACCTGAACCTGCTCGTGACGCTGCACGCGCTGCTGAGCGAAAAACACATCTCGCGCACGGCCGTCCGGCTGCACCGCAGCCAGCCGGCCGTGAGCCATGCACTCGCGCGCCTGCGCGAAATCTTCGGCGATCCACTGCTCGTGCGGCGCGCGGGGCGACTCGAACTCACCGCGCGGGCGAACGAACTGGTCGAACCGCTGAACGACGTTCTCGGCCGGCTCGGCGCGCTGATCGAGCCGCAGGCGTTCGATCCGTCCGCGGCCACGCGCGTCTTTCGCATCGCGATGTCCGACTACGGCGCGCGGATCGTGCTGCCGGCGCTCGTGAAGACGCTGCGCGCCGATGCGCCGGGCATCGAGCTGATCGTGTCGCAGGCCACGCGCGAGGCGATGCGGATGCAGCTGATGGACGGCGAGGTCGATCTCGCGCTCGGCGTGCTGCCCGCGTTGCAGCGCGACCTGCACGCGCAACCGCTGTTCGTCGAATCGTTCGCGTGCATGGCCGATGCGAGCCGCCTGCCGCCTGGCGGCGAACTCGCGCTCGACGCTTGGCTCGCGCGGCCGCACGCGCTGGTCGCGATGCGCGACGGGATGGACAACGAAGTCGATCGCGCGCTCGCGCGGTTGAGGCACGAGCGGCCCATCGCGGTGATCCTGCCGTTCTGGAGCGTCGCGAACGACCTGATCGCCGGCACCGACCTCGTGCTGACCGTCGCGCGCCGCAATCTCGATCGCGTGCGCGACGACGCGCGCCTGTGCGTGTTCGAGCCGCCGTTTCCGATCGATTCGTTCGAGTTTTCCCAGTACTGGCACGAGCGCCGGCACGGCGACGCCGCGCATATCTGGCTGCGGCAGACGATCGCGCGCGTCGCGAGCGGCGGGTAGCCGCGCGGCGCGGCCGGCAGGGCGCGCAATTTACAGCGCGCCGCGATATCCGTATCCTGCGGAATGCCGAGGGCGGCGTGGCGGCGCGACAGGCGCAGCACGCCCGGCATCCACAACAATCAGGAACGGGACACCTTCCCATGAAAATCAAGATCGAGCGGGCAGCGCTCGCGCGCGGCGCATGCGTGATGCTGATGGCTGCGCTGGCAGGCGGGTGCGCCGGCACCGGGCAGCAGCAGGCACAACAGGCCGCCGTTGGCGGCGGTTCGTCGTACACGTGCAACCCCACGCAGGCCGACGGACAGGCGACGGCCGGGAGGGGCGCCAACGGGTGCTATTTCGTGCTGCACGATCCCGCGACGAAACAGGTGCTGCCGAACACGCACTATGCATTCGCGCTTTACACGAGCGCAGCCCAGGACAACCAGGAACTCGAGGTCGAAGGCACGACCGACGCGCAGGGGCGTACGGTCTACGTGCGTTCCGCCGCGCCGATCGATGCGGCGCGCATGGTGCTCGTCCGCACGGTCGGCGACGGCCCGATGGGGCGCATCCCGGTGCTGGTCCGGCCGCAGGACGGCAAGCGCATTCCGTTCGCGCAATACAAGGTCACGGGCTGCAACGGCCTGTACGAAGGCGTGACCGACGAAACGGGGCGCGGCGTGATGTACCGCTGCAAGACGCAGTCGAAGATCGAGGTGTCGTTCTATCAGTCACGCAAGTAGGGTGGGCGGGATGGTGTCCGGATCCGGCCGCACCGCCGCGCAGCAGACGGAGACGCTGATCGCGAAGGGCATCGTCTTTACCATCGCGGGCACGTGCATGCTGGTCGGCACCGCGCTGTACGCGCAGTCGACGCGCGAATTCCTGCGGACGTCGGTCGTCGTGCCGGGGCGTGTCATCAAGCTGAACGCGGGCCCGCATCATCCTGAGATCGCGTTCACGACGCTGACGGGCGAGCAGGTCGAATACCCGCAGGGCGGCTCGGTGAGCGAGCAGGACGGCGCGACCGTCGAGGTGCGCTACACGCCCGACGAGCCCGGAATGAGCGCGCGGTTGAATACGTTCGGCGCGATCTGGGGCGACGTACTGATGTTAGGCGGGATGGGCGTCGTCTTTTTCCTGGGCGGCGTCGGTCAACTGCGGTCGGGCGTGCGTGCGTGGCGCAGCGGGCGCAAGCGCGCGTGACCGCTGGCGCCGCACTGAATCCTGCCGAACTCCGTCGAGCAGAACATGATGAATCACCTGCACGAGACTGCTGGGCCGGTTGCGTTGCCGCGTGAACGCTCGCGTGCGCGACATCGCTGCAGGCTGCCTCGTCACTTCAAAGAGCATCCCGACATGACCATCCGCTTGATACCGTGGCTGATCGCGATCGGCACCGCATGTGCGGGCCTGGCCGCACATGCGGCGGGCACCGCGCATTCGCTTGACGAGGTGCCGGGGAAGTTCAGTTCGCCCGAAGCACGCGCCGCGTACGCGCGCGACATGAGCGGCGCGCCCGAACAGGACGGTTTCGGCGTACACCTGCCGCCCGGCTTCACGAAACAGGCGCTGGTCGCGCAGCTTGCACCGGGCCAGCCGCTTGGGCGCGTCGTGCTGGTCGGCGCGAAGCCGTGGTCGCAGCGCCCCGGTGCGTTTGTCGCGATCGTCTGCGCGGCACCGACCGACGGCCTCGCGCGCGACGTGCTGAAATTGGGTGTGCCCACCGATTGTGAGGGCTATGAGCACCACCCCGGTGTCGATGACACGAAGGAGCTGGTCTGGCTGGGCGTGTTCGAGCGCGGTGCGGATGGTGCGCCGCGCCTCGTCGCACGTACCGAACAGCCGCTCGACCAGGCGATCGACTGGAGCCAGACGAATATCGAGAGTCCCGACCCCGCCAGGACGGAGGACGTCGCAATACGGCCCGAGCGGTGGTTGCGGTTCGATCTCGCCCCCTACGTGCTGCGGGCGGGCGATGCGGCATTCGGCGTGCGGGCAGGCTGGTCGGCCGGTTATTCGGGCGGCGGCGCATCGTTCGAGGCGTTGTACCTGTTCCGGATCGACGGCAAGACGCTGCGCGTCGTGTTCGCGCAGCCGATGATGTACTACCAGGATGTCGCCGGCGACTGGCATCGCGACGGCACGCGCGATCACGACATCACGGAGGCCAGCAATACGCTGAACGTGCTGCCGGCGTCGACGGAGGGCTTCCACGACCTGCAGCTGCGCCAGCGCGGCGGCAAATGGCGCCAGACGTTTCGCTGGTCGCCGGCCGACGGCGAGTATCAGCCGCGCTGAAGCAGCGCGATCGTCGACGGCCACGCGCTTCGAACATGACGCAGACATCCGGCATGCAGGTATTCAAGGGCGGCTTCGCCGTGCTGACCGGCACGGTGCTGCTGGTCTTTGCGGTCTTCGATTTCCAGTCGACCCGCGATTTCATGCGGGAATCGATCGTCGTGCCGGGGCGTGTGGTCCGGCTGACCTACGGGCCGCATCATCCGGACATCGTATTCACGACGCGCGCGGGCGAACGCATCGAATACCCGCAAGGCGGCGAGGTCGACGTCCATCTCGGCGAGGCGGTCGAGGTGCGCTACCTGCCTGCGGAACCGCGCATGAGCGCACGGATGAATACGTTCGGCGCGCTGTGGGGCGACGCCCTGATGATCGGCGGGATGGGCGTCGTCTTTTTCCTGCTCGGCGTTGGCCAACTGCGGTCGGGCGTGCGCGCGTGGCGCAGCGGGCGCACGCCGGCCGCGCGTTGACACACGGGCGCGCTACCGGGCAGAGGGCCCGGCCGTCGCGAATTCCTCGACGACGGCTTCGATCACGGCCTGCACGCGCGCGGTCTTGTAGAGATCGGCATGGGCGACGAGCCACACGTCGAAATGATTGCATCGCCGCGCCATGAGACGCACCAGTTCGGGCTCCGCGTCGGCGCGGAAGCACGGCAGCTCTGCAATGCCGAGCCCCGCTATCGCAGCCTCGACCAGCATCATCGTCGACGAGGTCTGGAACATGACACGGCCGCGCGAGGTCGGTTCGCCGCACAGCGCGTCCCACATCGTCGGCACCACCGGCTGCTGGTACATCACCAGATCGTGCCCATCGAACGCGCTGCCCGCGACCGGTTCGCCTCGCTCGGCCAGATAGCGGCGCGAAGCATAGATGCCCGTTTCGAGATGCCCGAGCCGCCTGACGATCAGATCCGGCGAATCCGGCCGCAACGTGCGAATCGCGAGGTCCGCATCCCGGCGTGTGAGGTTGGCGATCTCGGCCGATGTCACGCACACGACGTCGATGCCTGCATGCCTGCGCCGCAGGCGGGCGATCGCGGGCACCACGAAGCGCTTGCCGAGCGAGTCGGTCGTGGCGATGCGCACGGACCCGGCCAACTGCTCGTCGAGCCCCATCACGCGGCGTTCGATCGTGAGTGACGCCCGTTCCATCGTTTCGGCCGGTTCGAGCAGGGCTTCGCCCGCGGTCGTCAGCACATAGAGGGTCGGCGTTCGAAGAAACAGGCGGGCGGAGAGTTCATCTTCCAGCGCGGCGATCCGGCGTCCCACCGTCGCCTGGTCGACGTTCAGTTGCGCCGCGGCGCTGCGCAGCGTGCCGGTGCGCGCCAGGGCCAGGAAGAAGCGGGCGTTGTCCCAGTTCATGCGGGTCGACTGTGTCATCGGGCGGGGCGGTGTGCGGGGAGGGTGATGCAAATCTGCATCAGGTAAATGCAAAATTACCACTTTTCTGCATCGCGTTCCGTTTCTAGACTTCCGGCATCCGTCTGGAGGTTTCATGTCCGATTGCAATCCTGTATCCGTCCCCGTGCCGATGACGGCCGCGTATCGCCCCGCGGCGCGCGAGCAGCGCTTCACGCTGGCGCTTGTCGCGATCGGCATGTTCATGGCGGTCCTCGATTCGACGATCGTCAACGTGGCGCTGCCCGCGATGCGGACGAGCCTCGGCGCGACGGTCGCCGAACTCGCGTGGATCGTCGACGCGTATACGCTCAGCTTTGCCGCGCTGATTCTCGCGGGCGGCGCGCTGTCCGACCGGTTCGGCGCGAAGCGCGTGTATCTCGCGGGGCTGGCGCTGTTCGTCGGCGCATCGGCGGCGTGCGGCGTCGCGGCGTCCGTGGCCATCCTCGTGGCTGCGCGCTTCGTGCAGGGCATCGGCGCCGCGCTCTTCCTGCCCGCGTCGCTCGCGGTCGTGCGCAGCACCTTCGACGTGCCCGCCGAGCGGGCGCGGGCGATTGCGGTCTGGGCGGGCATCGCGTCGGTCGCCGTCGCCGTGGGGCCGGTGCTGGGCGGCATCCTCGTCGACGATTTCGGCTGGCGCAGTGCATTCCTGATCAACGTACCGACCGGTGCGGTCGCTTTTGCCGGGGCGGCGGCACTCGTTCGGGCATCGGTCGCGCAGCATGTGCGCCACTTCGATTGGGCCGGCCAGGGTATCGGTGCGACGGCGCTCGGCGCACTGTGTTTTGCCGTGATCGAATTGCCGACGCGCGGCGCTGGCGCTGCGGACGTCTGGGGCGCGTTGCTGGTCGCCGGGCTCGCATCGGTCGTGCTGATCATCGTCGAGCGGCGTGCGCGCAATCCGATGGTGCCGCTGGCGTGGTTTCGCAATCCCATCTTCGTCGCGATGAACCTGATGGGCAGTCTCGTCTATGTCGGCTACTTCGGCTTGCTGTTCGTACTGAGCCTGTATCTGCACGGACGCTTCGGCATGAGTGCGCGGCAGACGGGGCTGACGCTGTTGCCGTTCGCGCTGAGTTTGTCGCTGGGCAACCTGTTGTCGGGAAAGCTGCATGGCCGCGTCCGCCCGGTCCGGTTGATGGCGAACGGCCTTGGGGTGGCGGCGCTGGCGATCCCTGCGATTGCGATCGCGCTCACGCTGCGCGCGCCGTGGCCGGTGGTCTGGGCGGTCATGGCCGCATTCGGCACGGGAACCGCGCTGTCGGTGGCGCCGATGATCGCGACCGTGCTCGAACAGGTGCCCGCGGACGCGGCGGGCGTCGCGTCAGGATTTCTCAATGCGGCAAGACAGGCTGGCAGCCTGCTCGGCGTGGCCATCGCAGGCGCCGCGACGATACTGTTGCCGGATCTGACCGAGGCGCTGTGGGCGATCGCCGCGGTCGGTTGTGTCGCCTATGCGATCGCCGCCTTTGCCGCGCGGACGGCCGGCAAGGCGAGTGGCACGTGACTGGACGCCACACGGAATGTGGAGGACCATTTCATCACCACGGTGCCGTGAACGTGCGTGCATCAACGCCGCGCGTTTGCGCCGCATCGAATCGTGCCGAACCCCAACGAGCGGAACATCATGGAATCCGATCAAGAGACTGCCGAGCCGATCCTGCTGCGCGACGCGCACGACGGCGTCGTCACGCTGCGGTTGAACCGTCCGCAGCAATTCAACGCATTGTCCGAGGCGATGCTCGCCAGCCTGCACGATGCGTTCGACACGCTGGCGGCCGATCCGCACGTGCGCTGCGTCGTGCTGGCCGCCGAAGGCAAGGCGTTCTGCGCGGGCCACGACCTGCGGCAGATGCGCAGCAAGCCCGAGCTCGACTACTACCGCGCGCTGTTCGCGCAGTGCAGCCGCGTGATGCTCGCGATGCGCGCGTTGCCGGTGCCGGTGATCGCGCGCGTGCACGGCATTGCGACGGCGGCCGGCTGCCAGCTCGTCGCCGCGTGCGACCTGGCGATCTCGGCCGATACCGCGCGCTTCGCGGTATCGGGCATCAACGTCGGGCTGTTCTGTTCGACGCCGGCCGTTGCATTGAGCCGCAACGTCACGGCGAAACGCGCGTTCGACATGCTCGTGACCGGGCGCTTCGTCGATGCGGCGACGGCTGCCGCGTGGGGGCTCGTCAACGAGGCCGTGCCCGAGGACGCGCTCGACGCGGCCGTCGCACGCAAGGTCGCCGAGATCGTCGCGAAGAGCCCGGCCGCGGTGAGGGTTGGCAAGCAGATGTTCTATCGCCAGCGCGAGTTGTCGCTCGACGAAGCCTATGCGTATGCGGGCGACGTGATGGCGCGCAACATGATGGAAGAGGATGCGGGCGAAGGGATCGACGCGTTTCTCGAGAAACGGAAGCCCACGTGGCGTTCGTAGTGCGTTGCCGCAGGGGGCGTTGAACGGAACGGCAGGGCCGTTATCCACGCCGTTTCCGCCCGCCGCAAAGCAAACGGGCCGCCCGCGGCGGCCCGCCAATCCAGCGGAACACAAGGCGACGCGATAGTGCGCCGCCGCCTCGACGCCGGTTAGCGCCCGTAGCTTCCGGTGCGCAGCGTCGGCTGTTCGCTCGACGCACCCGGCGGCACGATCACGACCGGCACGCGGCGCGCGAGCGCGCACATCAGCTCGTAGCCGATCGTGCCGCTGGCTTCCGCCACGTCATCCACCTTCACCTGGTCGCCCCACAGTTCGACGCTCGACCCGATGCCCGCGTTCGGGCACGGCGTCAGGTCGACGGTCAGCATGTCCATCGACACGCGGCCGATGACGCGCGTCAGCACGCCGTCCACCGCGATCGGCGTGCCGGTCGGTGCGTGGCGCGGATAGCCGTCCGCATAGCCGCACGCGACGACGCCGATCCGCATCGGCCGGTCGGCCGTGAAGCGGCGGCCGTAGCCGACGGTTTCTTCCGGCGACAGCGTCTGCACGCCGATGATCTTGCTCGTCAGCGTCATCGCGGCCATCAGCGGCGTATCGGCGATATCCCGTGCCGCACCTGTCGGCGATGCACCGTACAGGATCGTGCCGGGCCGCACCCAGTCGCGGTGCGCGCGCGGATGCCACAGCACGGCTGCCGAGTTCGACGTCGAGCGCTCGCCCGGAATCTCCGCGGTGGTCGCATCGAACTGGTCGAGCTGCCAGTCGACTTCGCCTTCGTCGGCGTTCGCGAAATGCATCATCAGCGTGATCTTGCCGATCGACGGCGCGCTCGCCGCGCGCTCCCACGCCGCACGGAAAGCGGCCGGGCGGTAGCCGAGCCGGTTCATCCCGGAGTTCATCTTGAGCTGGATGTCGATCGGCTGTTGCGGCTTGGCGGCGATCAGCAGGTCGAGCTGCTCGTCGCAGTGCACGGCCACCGTCAGCCGGTGACGATCGGCCAGCTCGACGTCGGCCGGCTCGAAAATCCCTTCGAGCAGCAGCACGGGCTTGTCCCAGCCCAGCTCGCGCACGCGCACGGCTTCGTCGAGATCGAGCAGCGCGATGCCGTCGGCGGCGGCGAGGCCCGCGTAGATCCGTTCGATGCCGTGGCCGTAGGCATCGGCCTTGACCACGCCCCACACGCGCGATTGCGCGGCGGTGCGGCGGATGAAGTCGAGGTTGTGGCGGATGGCGTCTGGGCGGATATGGGCGACGATGGGACGGGGCATGGCGATGTCTCGGGTCGGATGTCGTTCGGCGCGCGCGGCGGCGCGGGTTCGGCAGGCTGGCGCGACAACGCGCCGAGCCAGTGTTGAGCGCTATATTATTGGTGTTCGACCAGTTTTAATTAACTTTTTTTTCGACGATTTGGTGGAAATTTTGGTGTCTGACCGCGCTGGCTGCGGCGGTCGACGGGCCTTGCAGCCGAGTCTCCCGTCTAGAAAACCGGTACGCGAACAGCGCGGCGCGATGCTAAGCTCTCGGCGATCTTGTCATTGATCAATGTAATTATAAAGGAGGAGACTGTTGATGACGACGTCCCAGCTGTGCCTGTTCATCGTGGCGCTGTTGCCGTTCCCGATGACGTTTCTCGCGAAGGCCCGCAAGGGCTACGACAACCGCGTGCCGCGCGACTATCTGGCGAAACTCGAAGGCTGGCGCGCCCGCGCGCAGGCCGCGCACCAGAACGCATGGGAAGCGCTCGCGCTGTTCACGGCCGCGCTGGTGGTGGCGTGGCACAACGGCGCGAACGTGCATCGCGTCGATCAGCTTGCGATGGCGTTCGTCGCGATCCGGATCGTCTATACGCTGATGTACCTGCTGAACTGGGCGTCGCTGCGTTCGCTCGTATGGTTTGGCGGGATGGCGTGCGTGGTCGCGTTGTTCTTCGCTGCGCCGTAAGCCGCGTGTGCAGGCGCGGCCGGCGCGTTACTTGCCGGTCGCGCCACCCGTGCCGCGCACGAGACGGTCGTTCGATGCGGGCGCAACGATCGTGCCGGCGAACGGCGCGGCGTCTGCTTCTTCTGCTGCTTCGCGGTGCAGGAAGGCGATCAGCGGATCGAGCAGCCGGTGCCGTGTCGATGGATTGCGGCGCAGCACGAAGCGCCACGACGCGGCGCGTTCGAGGCCCGGCCGCAGCGGCACGAGACGCCCGCTCCGCAGCTCCGGTTCGATCAGCGGCGTGCGGCCGAGCGCGATGCCCGCCCCGCCGACGGCCGCGCCGATCACCTGGCTGAAACTGCTGTAGCGGACGATCTTCGTTTCGAAGTCGCCCGGCAGGCCGAATTCCGCCGACCAGTTGCGCCAGTCGATCTCGGGCGTGTATTCGTTCATCTCCTGCAGCAGCCGGCAGCGGCACACGTTCCCCGACGCGAACGGATGCAGCTCCGGGCTGCAGACCGGGAATACGGTTTCCTGCAGCAGCACGTCGTCGTCGGTTTTCAGGCGATGCGCCGGCACGTTCACGATCGCCAGATCGACGCCGTGGCGCGAGAAATCGGGTTCGTCGTCGAGCGCGACGGCGTGCAGCGGCGTTTCCGGATGGCTCGACGAGAATTCCGCGAGGCGGCGCGCAAGCCACATCGACGAAAACGACGCGTTGGCGGATACCGTCAGCCGTTGCGCGGTGCCGCGAATCTCGGCGCAGGCGTCGGTCAGGCGCGACAGCGCATCGCTGACGGCCGGCAACAGGCGCGCGCCGGCCGGCGTGAGACTGATGCCGCCGAGCCCCGTACTGCGTTCGAGCAGCCGTGCGCCGAGCGATTCCTCGAGCGCGCGGATCTGGTGGCTGACCGCGCTCGTCGACACGTTCAGCTCGACGGCCGCGCGCGCAAACCCGCCGAGGCGGACGGCCGCCTCGAAAGCCCGCAATGCGCTGAGGGGAGGGAGGTGCGACATGCGGGGTATTGTAGTTGACTCAACACCCGTTGAAAAATCATCTTTTGCCGCGCACGGGTGGCGCGGGTAGCCTCGATCCGGTCAAGAAAAAACATCATCGGACACTACCGGAGGGCTTCATGTATTTCGACCGACGACTATGGGCAATGATGGCGGGACTGCGCTGGCGGGTCGCCGCGGCCGTCGCGCTCGGGCTGCTCGCGATGGGTGTCGGGATCCTGCGCTTCGTGTTTCTCGGCCGCGTGCTGGCGCTGGTCTTTTCCGGCGCGCCGGCACGCAGCATCGGCGAAGCCGTCGTTGCAACGGCGGCCTGCGTGCTGCTGCGCGCATGGCTCGACCATCGCCGCACGATACTCGCACAGCACACGGCCGGGCGCGTGCAGGCCACGCTGCGCGCGCGGCTGTTCGACCGGATCGCCGCGCTCGGCCCCGCCTGGTTCAGCGGCGAACGCACGGGCGGCGTGATGCTGGCCGTCGTCGACGGCGTCGAGCAGTTGCAGACCTTTTTCGGCACTTATTTGCCGCAACTCGTGATCGCCGCCTGCGCGCCGGTGATGATCTTCGCGGTGCTCGCCTGGTGGGACGTGCCGACGGCCGCGATCCTGCTGGTCGCGGCGCTCGTCACGCTCGCGCTGCCGCAACTCGTGCATCGCGCCGACAAGCGCGCGGCGCTCGCACGCTCGGCCGCCTTCAAGGCATTCGGCGAGGAATTTCTCGACGCGGTGCAAGGCCTGCCGACGCTGAAGGCGTTCGGGCAAGGCACGGCGTTCGGCGCGAAGCTGGCCGCGAAGGCGCGTGCGCTGTCCGACAGCACGTTCTGGGTGCTCGCGCTCGGCTTGCTGACGCGGCTCTTCACCGATCTCGGCACCGGCCTCGGCGCGGCCGCCGCGATCGCGGTCGGCGCGTGGCGCGTGCGGCACGGCGACATGAGCCTCGAGGCGCTGCTGATCGTGCTGATGGCCGGCAGCGAAATCTTCCGGCCGCTGCGCGACCTGCGTTCCGTGTTGCACCAGGGGATGATCGGCCAGTCGGCGGCGAATGCGATTCACGCGCTGCTCGAAGCGGATAGCCATGCACCGGCCAACGACGCGCCGCGTGTGACGGGCCTGCGGCCGGAGATCGCGTTCGACGCCGTCAGCTTCGCGTATCCGGGGCGCCGCGCGGACGCGCATGCGGCGCTGAGCTTCTCGGTTCGTGAAGGCGAGACGGTGGCGATCGTCGGGCCGAGCGGCGCGGGCAAGTCGACCATCGTGCGCCTGCTGCTGCGTCAGCACGACGCGCAGGGCGGCGCGATCCGCATTGGCGGCCACGACGTGCGCACGCTCGATGCCGGCCAGGTACGCGAGATGATCGCGGTCGTCGCGCAGGATGCGACGCTGTTCGACGGCAGCGTGGCCGACAACCTGCGGCTCGGCCGCCCCGACGCGAGCGACGCGGACATGATCGCCGCCGCGCGCGCGGCCAACGCGCACGATTTCATCTCGGCGCTGCCCGATGGCTACGCGACGCGCATCGGCGAACGCGGGCTCATGCTGTCGGGCGGCCAGCGCCAGCGCCTGGCGATTGCCCGCGCGCTGCTGCGCGATGCGCCGATCCTGCTGCTAGACGAGGCGCTGTCTTCGGTCGACGCGGAAAACGAAGCGCTGATCCAGCAGGCGCTCGATCGGCTCACGCGCGGGCGGACCACGCTCGTGCTCGCGCACCGGCTGTCCAGCGTGATCGGCGCCGACCGCATCCTGGTGCTCGACCAGGGGCAGGTCGTCGACGAGGGCACGCACGCGGCGCTGATCGCGCGCGACGGCCCATATCGCCGGTTGATGGGGCCGCAACTGGAAGCGGCCGTCGAATCGGCCGGCACGGCAACGACGGCCGGCGCGACCGCGCGCGCGTCGTCGGGCCCGCAGGTGCGGCCACTGAACGACGATGCGGCGGAGATCGGCTGGCCGGAAACCCTGCAGACGCTGCTGCGCTTCGTGCGTCCGTGGACGGGCAAGGTCGTGCTGACGGTGCTGTTCGGGATCGGGCGTGTGCTCGCGTTCATCGGCGTCGGCGTGATCGGCGCGCTGGTGGTCGGCGCGGTACCGGGCGGCCACGTGAACCCGACGCTCGTTGCTGCGCTGCTCGTGATCGCGCCGGTGGCGGCCGTGCTGCACTGGCTCGAATCGTGGCTCGCGCACGACATGGCGTACCGGCTGCTCGCGGAAATGCGCATCGCGCTGTTCGCGACGCTCGAACGTCTCGCGCCGGCCGGGCTGCTGCGCCGCCGCTCCGGCGATCTCGTGTCGCTCGCGACGCAGGACGTCGAGACCGTCGAGTATTTCTATGCGCACACGCTGGCGCCCGCGTTCGTCGCGGTGCTCGTGCCGGCCGCCGTGCTGGTGCTGCTCGCGTCGGTCGCGTGGCCGCTCGCGCTCGTGCTGCTGCCGTTCCTGTTGTGGGCCGGGCTCGCGCCGGTGCTGGCGCGACGCGACGTCGACCGGCTCGGCACCGGCGCGCGCGAAGCGCTCGGCCAGCTCGGCGCGCACCTGACCGAAACGATCCAGGGGCTCGCGGAGCTGACCGCGTTCCAGGCCGTCACGCGCCGTCGCGCAGCGTTCGTGGCCGAAGTCGATGCGTACCGGAAGCAGCGCGCAAAGCTGCTCGACGACCTGTCGACGCAGAGTGCCGCACTGGAAGTCGCGAGCGGGCTCGGCGGGCTGGCCGTCGCGGCGCTCGGCGCGCTGCTGTGTGCGCGCGGCTGGTTTCCGCGCGAATCGTTGCCGCTGCTGGTGCTGATTGCGGTGGCCGCCTTCATGCCGGTGGCCGAAATCGGCCAGGTCGCGCGCCAGCTTGCCGACACGATCGCGTCGACGCGCCGCCTGCGTGCGCTGGAGAAGGAGCCCGTGCCGGTGACGGACGGCGCTGAGGCGATGCCGGCCAATCCGGCGGTGCGTTTCGAAGCCACGTCCTTTACGTACCCGGGCCGCAGCGTGCCCGCGATCGACCGCGTGAGCTTCGAGGTGCCGCCGGGCAGCACGGTCGCGCTGGTCGGTGCGTCGGGCGCCGGCAAGTCGACGGTCGCGAGCCTGCTGCTGCGCTTCTGGGATCCGCAGCAGGGCCGCGTGACGCTCGGCGGCGTCGATCTGCGCGACTTGCGGCTCGACGACTTGCGGCAGCACATCGCGCTGGTTGCGCAGGATACCTACCTGTTCAACGACACGCTCGAAGCGAACATCCGGCTTGCCGCGAACGACGCGTCCGACGCGGACGTGCAGCGCGCGATCGACCATGCGGCGCTCGGCGACTTCGTCGCGCGGCTGCCGGACGGGCTCGCGACGCGCGTCGGCGAACGTGGCGTGCAGTTGTCGGGCGGCCAGCGTCAGCGTGTCGCGATTGCGCGCGCGTTCCTGAAGGATGCGCCCGTGCTGATCCTCGACGAAGCGACGTCCCATCTGGACACGATCAGCGAGCAGCAGATCCGCGCGGCGCTGGAAGACCTGATGACGCAACGCACGTCGATCATCATCGCGCACCGGCTGTCGACCGTGCGCAATGCCGACCTGATCCTCGTGATGGCGCACGGCAGCGTGATCGAGGCCGGCCGGCATGCGGACCTGATGGCACGGCAGGGCGCGTATGCGCGGCTCGTTTCGCATCAGGCGAGCGGGGTCGCGGCGTGAGCGGCCGGCGAACGCTGCTTCAACCCGTGTTGTCAGCGTACGGCTATTGACAACATATGTTGTGTGATTGTCTAATTCTTCATCGCGTGTTGCGCGAGCCCGGTGGCGGGTGGCCCGGCATCATTTGACGGGCCGCGCCAGCCGGGCGCACGCTACATGCCACCGGAATTCGACCCTTTCGCCCGACATGCCGCTTTCCCTTTCCCCCGTCATCGCCGGCGCGCCGTTCGACATCGGCGTGCGCCTCGGCGAGCTCGCCCGTCCCGTGTTCGATGCCTGCATGCAGCAGAGCAGCGCGTGGCAGGCCGTGCGCCGCTGGCGCGGCCATCCGTTCGTCGCTGCGCTGCGGCAGGCCGCGCTGGCCGCGTATCCCGATCTCGTCGCGGAGCTGGACGGGATCGCGGCCGGTATCGGCTGGCCGGCCGAGGACATCTTTCTGTGGAACTGTCGCGGCGAGCTGATCCACAACGCGCCGGACGGTTGCACGACGCTTGCCGCGCGCGACGCGAATGGCACGCGCTGGATCGCGCACAACGAGGACGGCGATCCGTACCTGCGCGAGCGCTGCCTGCTCGTCGACGTGCAACCGGCGGGCAAGCCGGGCTTCGTCAGCTTCTATTACCCCGGCTCGCTGCCGGGCCATACCTTTGCCGCGAACCGCGCGGGCATCGCGCAGGCAATCAACAACCTGCGGATCCGCACGCCGGCAGCGGGCGTGCCGCGCATGATCCTCGCGCGCGCCGTGCTCGATGCGACGTCGCTCGACGCGGCGGCCGACGTGCTGCGCGGTCATGCGCGTGCAAGCGGCTTTCATCACACGCTGGGCGCGACCGGCGATGCACGGGTGCTGAGCATCGAGGCGAGCGTCGCGCGCTGTTCGGTGATCGACGTCGCGCGGCTCGCGGGGCATGCGAACCATCTCGTGCATCCCGGCTGCGACGCGGAAGCGCAGATCGTCACGCAATCGTCGGCCGACCGCCAGCGCCGCGTCGATGCGCTGATGCCCGCCATCGACGCAATCGATGAAGCCGCGCTGCTGCGCGTGCTCGGCGATCGCGCACCGGAAGGGCTGCCGATCTATCGCGACGATCCGGCCGACCCCGACGACGAGAACACGCTGGCCACGGCCATGTTCGCGATCGGCGCGGCATCGATCGATTTCACCATTCACCAACAGGGCGCGCAGTGTTTCGCGACGCGCATCGTGCCGTCCGGACGCGCGCACGACGCATCCTGATCCATGAGGTAACGCATGACGACCGTTTTCCATCGCGCTCCGCGCGCCACCTTGCCCGTTGCCGTCGCAGGCGACGGCATCGAGATCATCGACTCGACCGGCAAACGCTATATCGACGCCTGCGGCGGTGCGGCCGTTTCGTGTCTTGGCCACAGCAACCAGCGCGTGATTGATGCGATCAAGCGGCAGGCGCAGCAACTGGCGTATGCGCATACGTCGTTCTTCACGACCGACGTGGCCGAGGAGCTGGCCGACCGGCTCGTCGACGCCGCGCCGGCCGGCCTTGAACACGTGTATTTCGTGTCGGGCGGCTCCGAGGCGGTCGAGGCCGCGCTGAAGCTCGCGCGCCAGTATTTCGTCGAGAAGGGCGAGCCGCAGCGCCGCCATTTCATCGCGCGGCGCCAGAGCTATCACGGCAACACGCTCGGCGCGCTCGCGATCGGCGGCAATGCGTGGCGGCGTGAGCCGTTCCTGCCGCTGCTGATCGAAGCGCACCACGTGAGCCCGTGCTTCGCGTACCGTGACCAGCAGGCCGGCGAAACCGACGAAGCGTATGCGCAGCGTCTCGCGGACGAGCTCGAGCAGAAGATCGTCGAACTCGGCGCGGATAACGTCGCGGCGTTCGTCGCGGAGACGGTGGTGGGCGCAACGGCCGGCGCGGTGCCGCCGGTGCGCACGTACCTGAAGAAGATTCGCGCGGTGTGCGACAAGTACGGCGTGCTGCTGATCCTCGACGAGATCATGTCGGGGATGGGGCGCACGGGCTATTTGTACGCATGCGATGAAGACGGCGTCGCGCCCGATCTGCTGACGATCGCGAAAGGGCTCGGCGCGGGCTACCAGCCGATCGGCGCGACGCTCGTCAGCGACCGCATTTACCGGACGATCGTCGACGGCTCGGGCTTTTTTCAGCACGGCCACACGTACCTCGGCCATGCAACCGCCTGCGCGGCCGCGCTCGAAGTACAGCGCGTGATCGCCGAAGAGAAGCTGCTCGACAACGTGAAGGCACGCGGTGAGCAACTGCGCGCGTCGTTGCGCGAGCATTACGGCGCGCATCCGCATATCGGCGACGTGCGCGGCCGCGGGTTGTTCGTCGGCGTCGAGCTCGTGCGCGATCGCGACAGCAAGGCGACGTTCGATCCGGCGCTGAAGCTGCACGCGGCAGTCAAGCGCGAAGCGATGCAGCGCGGCCTGATGGTGTATCCGATGGGCGGGACGATCGACGGCGTGCACGGCGATCACATCCTGGTCGCGCCGCCTTTCATTTGCACCGCGCAGCAGATCGATACGATCGTCGAGCGGCTGTCGGGCGCGATCGGTGCGGCGCTCGCGTCGGCCGGCGCATGAGCGGATTCGTCGAACCTTCTCCGGACCTCGCCATGACCAACAGATTGTCTCCGTTCGATCCCGCATCGGCCACCGATGAGCAGAAGGCCGTGCTGGCCGACATTCTCAGCGGCCCGCGCGGCAACCTGAACGGGCCGTTTCTCGGCTGGATCGCGAGCCCCGAGCTTGCTCAGCACGCGCAGAAGCTCGGCGCGTTCTGCCGCTATCGCACGGGCCTGCCGCTGCGCCTGTCGGAACTCGCGATTCTCGTGACGGCCGCGCGCTGGCGCTCGCAGGCCGAGTGGCACATCCACCATCCGATCGCCGTCGACGCGGGCGTGCCGGCCGCGACGGCCGATGCGATCCGGCGCGGCGTCGCACCCGCCTTCGAGTCGGACGACGATGCGCTGATCCATGCGTTCGCGAGCGAGCTGTACGACACGCGGCGCGTGAGCGACGCGACGTTCGCGCGGGCGGAAGCACGCTTCGGCCACGAAACCGTCGTGAATCTCGTGGCATTGCTCGGCTACTACGCGCTCGTCGCGATGACGCTGAACACGTTCGGCATGCGCGCGGAAGGGCAGACCGAATTGCCGTTTCCGGAGTAACGGCGGCGTTTCGACAGTGCCGGAGCAGGGCGGCGATACGTCTGACGAACACCGCGCCGACCTGTTCCCGGCACAATGCAACCAAATGTATTCATGCGGGATCGATGGCCGATCGCCGCGTATGATGGCTTGTTCACGTCGATATGAGCGGTGAGCAAGCATGACGAGTACCCGCAAGACCTTGATGATCGCCGGTGGGCTCCTGGTAGCCGCAGCCGGCACTGCCTACGTGATGCTCCTGCGCGCGGACCACCGTGCGATCGAAGATGCCGGCATCGGCGATTCGGCCGCGCCGGTTGCCACGGCGCCTGCCAGCAACGATCACGCAGTGCAGGGCACCATCGCGCCGCCGGCCCCGGCCGCCGCGACGGCACCGAAACAGGCGGCTGTTGTGCCGCCACCTCCCGCACCGGCACCTACTGCGCCGGCCACAACTGCACGCGTCAGCGCCGCGCCTGCGTCTGCTCCCGCCGTGCCGGTTGTCAGCGACAAACCGCAGCCGGTGACGAAGCCGAGCGCACCGCCGCCGAAGGTCAACGTCGTGACCGTCGATGCGCAGGATTCGACCCCGCCGGCACCGCCGCCGGCCGCCAAAGCTGTGCAGCAGGCCGCGCCTGCACCCGCGCAGGTCACGCAACGCGCGCCGCGCAAGCGTGACGGTCTCGAACGCCACGCGGCCGCAGCACCCGCTGCAACGAAATCCGAAACGCCGGAGACGGCTGCACTCGTCAGGGAATCGGCGAAGCTCGACCCGTCGTTGCCGCCGCCGTCGATGTCGTCAATGTCGTCGAGCAGCGGTTCGTATCGGCAGGGCAGTTCGTCGTCGGGCTCGAATCCGGTTGCTGCCGCGATGACCGAGCAACTGGTCAGGGAGTCGAGCAATTTCAAGACGCCGGCCGGCGGTGTGGCTGCCGGTACGAAATGATGTCGGCTGTGCGTGTTGAAACGAAGCGCGACGATGGGCGCCACGCGAGCAGTTCGGCGTGGCTGCCATCGATCGCTCATGCGACAGGTAGATAGCGTTCGACCAGTCTGGACCAGAACGCGGAACCGACGACCAGGTTTTCATCGTTGAAGTCGTAGGTCGCGCTGTGCAGCGTATTCCCGCCGTCGGTCGGGCCATTGCCAATCCGCAGGAAGCTGCCGGGGCACGCCTGCAACATGTAGGCGAAGTCCTCGCTGCCCATCAACGGAGCCATCTGTTCCGTCACTTGCGCGTCGCCCACCAGTTCTTTCGCGACTTTGATCGCAAGCTCGGTTTCGGCCGCGCTGTTCGTCACCACCGGGTAGCCTTCCACGTAATCGACGACGGCGCAGAGGCCGTAACTGTCGGCCTGCGCGTGCACGAGCGCGGTGATTCTTTCTTTCAGCATCCGCCGGACATCCGCATCGAACGACCGGACGCTGATGCTCAACTCGACTTCGCCCGGGATCACGTTCGGGGCCGATCCGCCCGCGATCTTTCCGATCGTCACGACCGCGGACTGCGTCGGATCGACGTTGCGCGACACGATGGTCTGCAACGCCATCACGATGCTGCCTGCCGCGACGATCGGGTCGTTGGCCAGGTGCGGGCGGGCGGCGTGCCCGCCCTTGCCGATGATCTTCACGAAGACACGGTCTCCCGCGGCCATGAAAGGCCCGGTGCGAAACATGAACGTACCGGCCGGCGCGCCCGGATGATTGTGCATGGCGAACACCGCGTCACACGGAAAACGCGTGAAAAGGCCTTGCTCGACCATGCGTCGGGCACCGCTGTCGAAGCCGCGCTCCTCGGCAGGCTGGAAGATCAGATGTACGGTGCCGTCGAATCTCCTGCGTTGGGCAAGGTGCCGGGCCGCGCCGAGCAACATTGCGGTATGGCCGTCATGACCGCATGCATGCATGCGTCCCGGATGGCGGCTCTTGTGATCGAACGTATTGCGTTCGTCGATCGGCAACGCGTCCATGTCGGCGCGGATCCCGATGCGACGTTTGCCGGAACCCAGCCGCAGCGTGCCGACCACGCCGGTACCGGCGATGCCCGTCGCGACCGTGTAGCCATATTCCTTCAGGCGAGTTGCCACGATTTCGGCGGTCTGCACTTCCTCGAATGCCAGTTCAGGGCAGCAATGCAGCGTATAGCGGAGCTTGCGCAGGTCATCGCCAAGCGGCTGCAGATCGGGAATGGAGCTGAGGTCAGGTAAAAGCATGTGCGATCCAGGAAAAATGAGGACGACTAGAAGGGGCCCCAATGTATGGCGACGCCAGTCGCAATGGCGACGACGCAGATGGCGAACCAGGCAATCAGCAGCGGCGTGACGAAACGCACCCACTTGACGTAGGAGATGCCGGACGTTGCGAGTACGGCCATCAGGACGCCGGAAGTCGGGTTGAAGCAATTGACGATGCCTTCGCCGAGCAGCACGGCATGTACCGTGACCTGTCGGGTCAGGTGCAGCGTGTCGCCGAGCGGTGCGAAGATCGGGATGAGCACCGCGGATTCGCCGGACCCTGACGAGATTCCGACATGGATCAACGCGGCGCTCAGGAACATGCAGATCGCAGCCATCGTGGCGTCGAGCGGTGCAAGCATGCCGGCAAGCGCGTTGACGATCGGGTCCATGATCCTGCCGTCGGCGAGCACGATCGAGATGGCCCGTGCCATGCCGACCACGAGCGCGCCCTTGACGAGCCCGCCGCAGCCGTGAAGGAAGGTGTCCGCGATCGCGCCCGGGCGCATGCCGCTCACGATCCCTGCAGCGATGGCCATGACGAGAAACATCGCGACCATTTCGATCTCGGCCCAGTTGCGCGTCGACGAACCGTAAACGAAGATCGCCAGGCACACGACCACGATGCCGATGACAGCGAGTTGCCGGGCGTTGAACCGTTGCGCGGACGAGGGCGGCAGGGTGCGGGCCCCGGGGATCGCCGGATCGGAAGCCGCTGCGTCATTCGTTCGACAGGCGTGGATTCGGGCGACGAGGAAAATGATCGTGGCCGCCACGAACGCGACATACACGCCTACCCGGAACGTCATGCCGGAAAACATCGGCAGCCCGGCCAGGCGTTGCGACAGTCCGGTTGTGACCGGATTGAGGATGCCCGTGTTGAAGCCGGCATAGGTGCCCAGGTAGATCATGCCGGCGCCGGTTTCTTTCGGCAGTTGCATCGACTCTGCGAGCAGCAGCCCGAGCGGGACGAACGCGACGACCGAATTCGTCACCACGCCGAGTGTGCCGAGCAGCGAAAAGATGCAGCAAATGATGGCGACGTACCAATGTGCGCGCGCTCCCGGCTTGACCAGCGCGAGTGCACTGCGGACGGCGCCGGTCGACTCGAGTACGGCCAGTGCGCCGCCGGTGAACAGGATCAGGAAGATGATGGGCGCGGACGAGATCATCCCCTTTGCCAGCGCGACAAACATCTCGCCCGGCATCACGCCGTGCCCGGCAACCGGTTTCAGGCTGTTCGGCACGACGAAGCCGATGCCGTTGCTGACCGTACGGGCAAACTCGCCGGACGGCACGATCCAGGTCGCGATGGTGGCGGCCACCAGCATGACGAACAGCAGCACATAGGGGCTGATCGGCTCCTTGCCGCTGCGCGCGCGGGTTGGCGGGCGTGGTTGCCACGCGCCGTCGACTGACCGTCTGGTGTCGTTCATGTTGCTCCTCCGTTGTTGTGCTCGAGTGCCAGGCCACTCGGCCTTTCTGGTTCGACGCCGGCTGGTGGCATTCCCTGACCGGCTCCGGGGCGCAGTATCAGGGAAGATCGATCTGGAAAGTTGCTCGGATCGCGGCGAGAATGTTGCATTGAATGCAACACGGGAGCCTGCGTTGGATACGGTCGAATGGAGTCTTTCGGAGCGCACGCTGCAATACCTGGCCGCGATCGCCACGTACGGCGGGATGCGCCAGGCAGCGCTGGGGCTGGATGTGAACGTATCGACGATCAGTCGGCAGGTTGCCGTTGCCGAGCGTGAGCTTCGGCTATCGCTGGTGACGCGTCGCGGCCGGGAAATGGCGTTGACGGAAGCGGGGCGGATGGCGGTCGATTATTTTCGCGACTGCGAGCGCAACGCCCGCCGGTTTCGCACGCAACTCGACGAATATCGCGGCCTCAAGCGGGGGCAGGTCACGATCGCCGTCGGCGAAGGGGCGGTAGCGAGCCTGGTCTCGATCGTCCTCAAGCCGTTCCTGGAGAAATATCCGGATATCACCGTGGAGTTGCGCACCGGCTCGCTTCCGCAACTCCTGTCGATGACGCGGGAGGACCAGGTCGATGTCTGTGTGTCGATCGGCGCGACGACGGATCCGACATTGAACGCGCGCCTGTTCCGGAGCGAGCCCATCTGCGCGATCTTCTCGGTGAACCATCCGATGGCTTCGCGCAAATCGGTGAAGATGGAAGCGCTCGTCAACGAGCGCATTGTCTTCATGCCCGCCGAGTTCGGGTTGCAGGCGCACGTCGATGCGATCCTGGCCGATATCGGGCGCACGTACGTTCCAGCGTTCCGCTGCGACCGGTTTTCGACGGCAGTCGCGATTGCGGCACAGAATCTCGGTGTTGCGTTCATGACGCGTACCGCGGCCCAGGAGAGGATCGCCGCAGGGCAGGTCGTCGCGGTGCCGCTCGATCATCCCATTGCGCGCGCTTTCGATCGCTACGTGGTCACGCGTGCGGGGCGGCGGCTCGGTCCGGCCGCGAACTTTCTTCGGCGGGAAATCGTCAGGTTGATGTCGGCCGTGTAGAGGGGGAGGCTGCTTCAACCTTCGTTCCCTGCCCGTCATGGATTCACAAAAAAAAGGACCCCGCACGCCGACCAAAGCATGCGGGGCCAAGAGAGACAAACTGTTGTGCCGATGGGCTGACGCGCGTTACGCGGCGACCGCTTCCTCGGCCTGCGGTTGCGCGGCGGCAACCGGCGTCACGTCCTGCCGGATCAGGTGGTCGAACGCGCCGAGCGATGCCTTCGCGCCTTCACCGACCGCGATCACGATCTGCTTGAACGGCACCGTCGTCACGTCGCCGGCCGCGAACACGCCCGGCACCGACGTCGCGCCGCGCGCATCGACGACGATTTCGCCGTGCTTCGACAGTTCGACCGTACCCTTCAGCCATTCGGTGTTCGGCACGAGGCCGATCTGCACGAACACGCCTTCCAGATCGATGCGCTGCGTGTCGCCCGAGCGCAGATCCTTGTAGACGAGCCCGTTCAGCTTGCTGCCGTCGCCGGTCAGCTCGGTCGTTTGCGCCTGCGTGACGATCGTCACGTTCGGCAGGCTGCGCAGCTTGCGCTGCAGCACTTCGTCCGCGCGCAGTTGTGCGCCGTATTCGATCAGCGTGACGGCCTTCACGATGCCGGCGAGGTCGATCGCGGCCTCGACACCCGAGTTGCCGCCGCCGACCACCGCGACACGCTTGCCCTTGAACAGCGGGCCGTCGCAGTGCGGGCAGTACGCGACACCGCGGTTGCGGTATTCGCGCTCGCCCGGCACGTTGATTTCGCGCCAGCGTGCGCCGGTCGCGAGGACGATCGTCTTCGCCTTCAGCACCGCGCCATTCGCGAGGCGGATCTGGTGCACGTCGCCCGGAATCAGCGCGTCGGCGCGCTGCACGTCCATGATGTCGACGTCGTACTGCTTCACGTGCTGTTCGAGCGCGGTCGCGAACTTCGGCCCTTCGGTTTCCTGCACCGACACGAAGTTCTCGATTGCCATCGTGTCGAGCACCTGGCCGCCGAAGCGCTCGGCCACGACGCCCGTCGCAATGCCCTTGCGCGCCGAGTAGATCGCCGCCGCCGCACCTGCCGGGCCGCCGCCGACGATCAGCGTATCGAACACCGGCTTGTTCTCGAGCGACTTCGCGGCACGTGCGCTCGCACCCGTGTCGAGCTTCGCGAGGATTTCCTTCACGCTGCTGCGGCCCTGGCCGAACGATGCGCCGTTCAGGAACATCGTCGGCACGGCCATGATCTGGCGCGACTCGACTTCGCTCTGGAACAGCGCGCCGTCGATCGCGACGTGACGGATGCGCGGATTGACCAGCGACATCACGTTCAGCGCTTGCACGACCTCCGGGCAGTTCTGGCACGACAGCGAGAAATACGTCTCGAACGCGTAGTCGCCGTCGAGTGCGCGGATCTGTTCGATCACGTCGTCGTCGAGCTTGATCGGGTGGCCGCCCGTCTGCAGCAGCGCGAGCACGAGCGACGTGAATTCGTGGCCCATCGGGATGCCGGCGAAGCGGATGCCGGCCGGCTTGCCGGGCTCGCCGATCGAGAACGACGGCTTGCGCTCGGCGTCGTCGCGGCGTTCGGTCACGGTCACGCGATCCGTCAGCGACGCAATCTCGTTCAGCAGCGCCAGCAGTTCCTGCGATTTCGCGCTGTCGTCGAGCGAGGCGACGAGTTCGATCGGGCGCGTGATCTTTTCGAGGTACGCTTTGAGTTGGTTCTTGAGATTGGCGTCGAGCATGGCGTTTCGGATTCCGTATTAATGATTCTGGTCGGGCACGTCGTGCCGGAGGAGGGCGCGGGCCGCATGCTGCAGCGGCCCGTGTTGGTGTGTCTCGCGCGCCTCGAGCGAGGCGCGCGGAGCGATCGTCAGATCTTGCCGATCAGGTCGAGCGACGGGGTCAGCGTTTCCGCACCCGGCGTCCACTTGGCCGGGCACACTTCACCCGGGTGCGCCGCGATGTATTGCGCAGCCTGCACCTTGCGCAGCAGTTCGCCTGCGTCGCGGCCGATGCCGTTGTCGTGGATTTCGCACAGCTTGATCTCGCCTTCCGGGTTGATCACGAACGTGCCGCGCAGGGCCATCCCTTCTTCCTCGATCAGCACGTCGAAGTTGCGCGACAGCGTGAGCGTCGGGTCGCCGATCATCGGGTACTTGATCTTGCCGATCGTGTCCGACGTGTCGTGCCAGGCCTTGTGCGTGAAGTGCGTGTCGGTCGACACGCCGTAGATTTCGACACCCAGCTTCTGGAATTCCGCGTAACGGTCGGCGAGGTCGCCCAGTTCGGTCGGGCAGACGAACGTGAAGTCGGCCGGGTAGAACACGACGACGGACCACTTGCCCTTGAAGTTCTCTTCCGAGACGGGCACGAAATCGCCATTGTGGTATGCGGTTGCCTTGAACGGCTTGATTTGGGTGTTGATGATCGGCATCTGGAGAATTCCTTTGCTTCAGTGGTGAGTGGAGTGTTGCCAGTATCCGGGTTCACCCTGAGTTTGTGAAATTGCTTGTTTCAATCCGGGGCATCGAGAATTTCTATCTGCTTCCGGCCCTTGATTGGGTGGGGCTTGCGGGGGAGTGGGGACGCATGGGGCGAGCAGGCGAGACGCCTGGGCCTCAGCAGGTGGAGGGGGGGCATCGACAGTCGGTCGTCCCGGCGGATCGACTCCTGGCGGCACCGAAGGAGGTTCGGTTGACGGGGCGGTACGCGCCTTCACCACTCCGAGCGCAGGTTCTCCTGGCTTACGCTCACGCGCCCTTTCAATAGACCGAACACATTGTTGGCAAGTGTCTCTTTGTGTCGCGCGATACAGGTATCGATCGCGTCGCCGATGATCTCGGCGCAGGAGCGGTTCTGGTTTGCTGCGATAAGGGTCAACGCGGCATGCTGGTCATCTGACAGGTCGACCGGGATGGTGCTCATTGCAACCTCCGTTACTTGACGCACCCATCATCGATATCCGGCCGGGCAAATGCAAGGTTGCGGCATGGCAGGCGCGAATGCCGACGCCTGATGCCCGGTTCGGTTGACAGGACGCACCCCCCTCAAATCCCCGCCATCTTCCTCAGCCACTCCGCCAGCCGCCTGGCCCCGTCCGGCATGTCCGCGTCCGCGCGCGTGCACAGGTAGTAATCGCGCCCGTCGTCGAGCGCGTGATCGAACAGCTTCACGAGCTCGCCATTCGCCAGCTCGCGCTCGACCAGCGGCGCGCGCAGCAACGCCGCGCCGAGATCCGCGCGTGCGGCGCTCAACGTCAACTGGCCGTCCTCGAACATCGGCCCCACCGCATGCGACACGTGCTTCACGCCCGCGCCCTGCAGCCAGTTGACCCACGTGCTGCGATCCTCGTCATGCACGAGCGGGGCGCGCGCGAGATCGGCCGGCGTGCGGAACGGCCCGTGACGCTTCAGGAACGCCGGACTGCACATCGGCACCATCGCGCCTGGCAGCAGCCGCTCGCAGCGGTAGCCGGGCCAGTCGCCGGTGCCGAAGCGGATCGACAGGTCCGACGCATCGCTGCGGTAGTTGCGGTGATGCGCGTACAGCACCGTCACGTCGACGTCGGTGTTGTCCGCCAGGAACGCGTGCAGCCGCGGAATGAACCAGCCGATGCCGAGCAGCGGAATCAGGCTGACGGTGATCTGCCGCAGCGACGACCGGTCGCGCACGAAGCGCGTCGCGCTGCGCAGCACGGAGAACGCGGCGCTGATCGAGCGGTAGTAGTCGCGGCCTTCGTCGGTGAGCGCGAGCAGCCGGCCCTCGCGCACCGTCAGCGGCGTCTGGATGAACGCTTCGAGCAGCTGCAGCTGATGGCTCACAGCCGACGGCGTGATGTCGAGCTCGCCCGCCGCCGCGGTGACCGACCCGAGACGCGCGAACGCTTCGAACGCACGCACCGCGCGCAGCGGCGGATCGTGCGGCAATTGTTCGATATTTTTCATGTGTCGAATTTTATCGAAAAGTCAGCGTGAGTGACAACATGAAAATATTCCGTAATTACAACTATTTAAGTTAATGTGCCGAGAACGGCATAAGCATCCAACAATTGGGTATTTGGGGTTTGGGTGCTGAATATTTAATATTTTTCATGTTTTGATCCGATTCACCGATCCCCGCACATGAAAATCGCTTTTCTCCCCGCCAGCCTCGCCTTCTCGGCGGCCGCCCTGGTCGCCTCCGTTCCCGCGTTCGCGCAATCCGCTCCGCAGACGATCCTGATCGGTCTCGCCGCGCCGCTCACCGGCCCGTCCGCGCGGATCGGCAAGGATCTGCAGAACGGCGCGCAACTCGCGATCGACGACGCGAACGCGAAGCATCCGACCATCGGCGGCAAGCCGGTCGTCTACAAGCTCGTCGCGGCCGACGACCAGTCCGACCCGCGCACGGCCGTCGCGGTTGCGCAGCAACTTGTCGACACGCACGTGATCGGCGTCGTCGGCCACTGGAACACGGGCTGCAGCGTGCCGGCGTCGCGCGTCTATCGCGATGCGGGCATCCCGCAGATCGCGCCGGCGTCCACCGGACATCAGTACACGCAGCAGGGCTACGCGACGGCCTTCCGCATCATGGGTCACGACGATGCGGGCGGCAATTTCACCGGCGCGTACGCGGTGAAGACGCTGAAGGCGAAGCGCATCGCGGTGATCGACGATCGCACGTCGTTCGGCGCGGGGCTCGCCGACCAGTTCATCAAGGGCGTGCAGGCGAACGGCGGCGCGATCGTCGATCGCCAGTACGTGAACGACAAGACCACCGACTTCAGCGGCGTGCTGACCGCGATCAAGGGCAAGCGCGCCGATCTCGTGTTCTTCGGCGGCCTCGATGCGCAGGCTGCGCCGATCTCGCGCCGGATGCGCCAGCTCGGCGTGAACGCGCCGCTGCTCGGCGCAGGCGGCTTCGTGAGCCAGACCTTCCTGTCGCTCGCGGGCAAGGACGGCGACGGCGTGACGGCGCTCGAACCGGGCCTGCCGCTCGACCGGATGCCGGGCGGCAAGGCGTTCGACACGCAATACCAGGCGCGCTTCCACGCCCCGATCGAACTGCATGCGCCGTTCGCGTACGATGCGGCCGCCACGCTGATCGCGGCCGCGCAGAAGGCCGGCACGACGCAGCCGGCGAAGCTGGTCGCGGCGGTGCGTGCGATCGACCGGCCCGGCGTGACGGGGCGGATCGCGTTCGACAATGAAGGCAACCTGAAGGACCCGGCCTTCACGATCTATCAGGTGCGCGGCGGCAAGTGGACCGTCGTCGACGTGCTCGGCGGCTCGCGCACCGCGACCAAGTAACCGAAACAGCGTAAAAAAACCAAGACGACCCCCATGACCGAAGCGACCCAGACACCCGCCGCCGCACCCGAGGACACGCGCCTCGGCATCCTCGCGCGGCGCCGCATCGAAGCGGAAATCATCAAGCCGATCTACGAGATCATGAAGCGTGAGTTCGGCGCCGAGCGCGCGCAGGCCGTGATCGCGGAAGCCGTGCGCGGCGCGGCCGTCGACGCCGGCCGCACCTTCGCCGCGCAGGAGCCGGACGGCGCGAGCGTGAAGTCGTTCATCGCGCTGCAGGTGCTGTGGGAGAAGGACGATGCGCTCGACGTCGAGGTGCGGCGAGCGGACGATGCGCACTACGACTATGACGTGCATCGCTGCAGCTACGCGGAGATGTATCACGCGATGGGGCTCGGCGAGATCGGCCACCTGCTGAGCTGCGCGCGCGACAGCTATTTCATCCAGGGCTATGCGCCGGACGTCGCGCTCACGCGCACGAGCACGATCATGCAGGGCGGCAAGCGCTGCGATTTCCGCTACGCGCTGCAAGCCGCGCCGGAGAACGGCGATGCGTAACGACACCGCCCATACCCATGCGGCAAGCGCGAGTGCGCCGCGCGTCGACGGCCATCGCCTGTGGGCGTCGCTCGACCGGATGGCGCAGATCGGCGCGACGCCGAAGGGCGGCGTCTGCCGCCTTGCGCTGACCGATCTCGATCGCGAGTCGCGCGACCTGTTCGTGCAATGGGCGCAAGACGCCGGCTGCACGGTGCGCGTGGACCAGATGGGCAACGTGTTCGCGCGCCGCGCGGGTCGCAACCCCGACGCCGCGCCGGTCATGACGGGCTCGCACGCGGACTCGCAGCCGACGGGCGGCCGCTACGACGGTATCTACGGCGTGCTTGGCGGACTCGAGGTCGTGCGCGCGCTGAACGACGCGGGCATCGAGACCGAGCGCCCGATCGACGTCGTGATCTGGACCAACGAGGAAGGCTCGCGCTTCGCGCCGGCGATGGTGTCGGCCGGCGTGTTCTCGGGCGTCTATACGCTCGAATACGGGCTGTCGCGCACTGACAGTGCAGGCAGGACGATCGGCGAGGAACTGGCGCGGATCGGCTATGCGGGCGCCGAGCCCGTCGGCGGCTATCTGGTGCATGCGGCGTATGAGCTGCATATCGAACAGGGCGCGATTCTCGAACGTGCCGGCAAGACGATCGGCGTCGTGACGGCCGGGCAGGGGCAGCGCTGGTACGAGGTGACGTTCACGGGTGTCGACGCGCACGCGGGCACGACGCCGATGGAATTCCGCCGCGATGCGCTGGTCGGCGCCGCGCGGATGATCTCGTTCGTCGAAGTGCTCGGCCGCCGTTACGCGCCGTACGCGCGCGCGACGGTCGGGATGATCGAGGCGCGGCCGAACTCGCGCAACACGGTGCCGGGCGGCTGCTTCTTCACGGTCGAATTCCGTCATCCCGACGACGCGGTGCTCGACGAGCTGGATGCGGCGCTGCGTGCGGAGCTGGCGCGCGTGGCCGACGAAACGGGCCTCGGCGCGCAGATCGAGCAGATCTTCACGTATGCGCCGATCCCGTTCGCGCCGCGCTGCATCGACACGGTGCGCGATGCGGCACAGGCGCTCGGGCTGTCGCACATGGATATCGTGTCCGGCGCGGGTCATGACGCCTGCTATGTCGCGCGCGTCGCGCCGACGGGGATGATCTTCGTGCCGTGCGTCGACGGGCTGAGCCACAACGAGGCCGAAGCGATTACGCCCGAGTGGGCGGCGGCGGGCGCCGACGTGCTGTTGCGTGCGGTGCTGCAGAGCGCGCAGGAAGCCTGAGTCTGAGCCTGAGCGTGATGGCGGCGGTCTGGCGAGAGCGTGTGCTCCGGGCCGCGCCGCGCCGTTTCGCGCCTGACGACGCGAACGCGCGGTTCGCGTCAGGCCGTTGGCGAATGTCGATCGATATATCGCCGCATCACATGGAACGCCGTATCGGTGCGCCCCGGCATCGTCACCATCGCGCCATCGGCCGCGAAGCCGAGCTTTTCGTAGAACCGGTACGCGGCTTCGCGTGCCGTGCACCACACGAGCGCGGCCCCATGTGCTTCCGCATGCCGCACGCAGACCTGCACCAGCACGCGCCCGAAGCCCAGGCCGCGAACCGCAGGGTGGACGGCCATCCCGCGCAGCCGCCACGCCGGCCGCGCGCGATCGTCGTCGCGCCACGCCTCGCAGAGAGACGCAACGGCGACGATGCCCGATGCGTCGCGTACGCCGACGTGCAGGGTCGTCGGCGCATGGTCGCCAGCCAGTTCGCACGCGTTCAGATCGCCGTTCAGCAGGATCGTCGCCCGGAGCGGGTGTGTCTGCGCGGCCTCGATCGATGCGATGGTGAACAGCGTGTCGTGTGACGTCATCAACGTTCCTTGTGTAGTCCGGCCGCGCGTTACTGAGCGGCCTTGCGCCGCGCCATATACGCGAGATACGCGACGATCTGGTCGAGTTCGCGGTCGCTCAGCTGATCGGGCGGAAACGCCGGCATGCTGCGGCCCGGCCAGTCGCGCACCGACGCCGGGTTGCGGATGTAGCGGCGCAGCGCGGCGGGCTGGAAGTAGTCGACCGGATTCATCGGCGTGTTCAGGTCGGGGCCGGCGTGGCTGCTGCCCGCGCCGTCGATGCGGTGGCACGCGAGGCATTGCGTGACGAACAGGTGCTGGCCGGCGCGCGCCGGGTCGTTCGCGGGCAGCGCGGCATCGACGGCAAGCGACGGCCAGCGCGCGAGCGGCGACGATTCGATCGTGACGCGCACGATCTGATACGGCCATTGCTCGCCGCGCACCGACGACGCTTTCGGCCCGAGCCAGACGAGATAGAACGGCCCCGCGCTGACCGCCTTGCCCGGCAGTGTCGGCCACGGGTGCGCGGGATCCTCGATCGCGAGCCATGCAACGGCGCCGGCCGGCGCGCGGTGGCGCGCGAGCTCCAGCGGCAGTTGTGCGGCGAAACCGTCGGCTGCGCGGGTTTCGAGCACGCCGTCGGCCGGCAGCGTGTCGCCGAGCAGGTCGGCGAACGGCACCGCGCGGAAGGTCATCGGTTTGCCGTACGCGATGTCGCGCGGCACGCGGATCGTCGCGGCGTCGGGGCGCGCGAGCAGCGCCTGCGGCGTGAAGGAGCGGGGCGTGTCGCCGGTCGCGAGCTCGAGCGCGGACTCGGCGAATGCGCGCTGCCCGAGCAGGCAAACCGTCAGCAGCAACAGCGGAAACAACCGGCGCTTCAGCATTCGTTCTCCAGGGAGGGCAGGTTCGGCAACGGCGGGAGGATACCGCGCGCCGTGCCGATGGCATGAGTCGGGCGACAGTCTATCCGGTACGGGCGCGGCCGGCACGGGAAACGGACGTCAGGCGATGGTGTATCGTGCTCCGATGTGCCGCGTGGTGCGGCCGGACAACACGACATGGACCCTTCCGTCGCCCGCGCGCTCGCGCATATCCGGCAGGCCTGGCCGCCCGGCCGTCCGTCCGGCGCTTGGCCGGTGACGCTCAACTTCCATCCGGACACGCAGGTCGACGGCGTCGGCACCCTCGAGCGGATCGTCCGCGACGGCCTCTACCGATCCCAGTTCGAAACGGCGACGAGCAACGGCGGCCTGACTGCGCATCCCGGCGGCGCGCGCTGGTTGTGGGAAAGCCGGATGTTCGGGCAGGCCTACGATGCCGCCGATCCCGTCTGGCGGCCGAAATACGGCGCGCTGAATCATTGCCGCGATCCTGCCGGCGGATCGCGCCGTTTCGGTTCGTGTCACTTGCGCCTGCGCAGCCATGTGCTCGAACGGACGACGTTCTGCTATCCCGACAGCTACTACGAGCCGCGGCATTTCGCGATCCGCGACGGCACGCCGCTGGTCGCGCTGGCGACCGAGAATCGCGACGGTTTCGATCCGCAGCTCGACAACTACATCGAAGCGCACGTGCACGGCGTGGTCAGTCTGGCCGACGACGTCGAGGCGATCGTGCTCGATCCCAGCTATCGCGATACGCCGGTCGAGGCCATCGCTCGCCGCTCGGGCTGCCGGGTCGAGTGGCACGACGGCTTTCGGCTGTCGCTGGCACGGCTGGAGGCGTGCCGGCAGTTTCGCGGCGACGCGGCAGCCGACGCGATCGCACGCATCGGCGTCGATCGCGTCGTGACGCCCGCCACGCTCGACCGTGCCCGCGACGGGCTGCTCGACTACCAGACCGCCAAATGGGTGTGGCACTGCGTGGCGCGTTTCGGACAGGACGAGCCTGGCAGCGAAACGGCCGGGCGTTAGCGTTCACCGCGATCGAGTCGGTCGAGGGAAGCGACCGACCGGCGGGCCGCACCGTCCTCACTGACCCGAACAGCGCAACGCTGCCTCGGGGAGCGGCTTGTCCCGGGCCGGTTCGAAATCGGCTTCGCGCGCGCCGGAGGGCGTCAGCGACACGAAATGCATTGCGTCGCCGTGCGCCGGGAAACCGGCGATACCGGTCGTGCCCCACGGAATCGGCGAAGGCTGCGCGCCGCTCGCGGCGATGCCGGCCGGCGACAGTGCGAGCGTCAGGAGCCGCCCGTCGCGGATCGGCACGTACGCACGCGCTCCGGCGACACCGATACTGGATTCGCGCACCGTCGCCGGCAGGCAGCCGAGCGTCGCGGTACGCTGTCCGTCCGGATCGATCAGCATCGCGACGCCGCGACCGTTCGCGGTCGTCGTGGTGACGATGAAGCGGTCGATCGCCGGCACGTAGGCCGCGGAATAGACGTAATACTGGATGGCGTCGTTCAGTTCGCCCAGCATCTCCAGCTTCGCGGTCACCGGGTCGAACATCGCGTACTCGAGCTTCGCGTCGGTACTGTCGTCGATGAACTTCTGCCAGACCAGCAGCGCCTTGTGCGGCGAACCGGCGATCACGGGCCACCATTCGCGGCGGTGCGGCGCGACCTCGACATGATTCAGCACGCGCCCGGCGTCGTCGTAGGTTTTCACGTAGACGCCGTTGCCGGTGCCGAGATTGTCGACGCCGCCGCCGTCGATCCAGTCGGCCGAATAGAACACGACGAAGCGGTCGGCTGCCGTCGCGACATGCCCCGAGTGGCCGCCCGATTCGACGTCATTCGGGTAGGGCTTGATCGGCTTCAGGTCGCGGCGGTACACGCCGTAGCGCTGGCTGACCTCCTGCGGTGCGTTCCAGCCGTCCTCGAACGTGACGAAGATGTCGCCGCGCGCGTTCTGCGCGATCGACACGGGCTCCTGCGCCTCGGGGCGGCTGATGAACGTATGGACGTGCAGCAGGTGCGGCTTGCCGGGCAGCCATTCGCCGACGTACACGTCGTGCGGCCAGTTGCCGTTGCGCAGCGCGCCGCGCGGCACGATGCCCGAGCTGCTGAAGAACACCCAGCGCTTGCCGTTGCCGGCGTCGGCCACGCCGATGCCGTGCATGAAGCTGCGCGGATCGACGGCCGGGCGGGATGACGGGGCGTCCGGCACGGTGACCGTATGCACGGCCGGCGTGGCGGCGAAAGCCGGCGGCGGCACCGTGACGATGCAGCATGCGCCGCACAGCGCGGCCGCGACGCACTGCGCGACCGCCTGTGCCGGGCGCGCTCGCCGCTTCATTCGACGGTCACCGATTTCGCGAGGTTGCGTGGCTTGTCGACGTCGGCTCCGCGCGCGCAGCCGACGTGATACGCGAGCAGCTGCAGTGGGATCACGTTGACGATCGGCGACAGCAGGTCGCCCGATTCGCGCACGCGGATCAGGTGCGTGTCTCGATCGGCGTCGATCCCGAGCTGATCGCCGGCCAGCACGTAGAGCCGCCCGCCGCGCGCGCGCACTTCGGCCATGTTGGATTTCAGCTTCTGGAACAGGCGATCGTCCGGCGCGATCGTGACGACCGGCATCGCGCTCGTGACGAGCGCGAGCGGGCCGTGCTTCAGTTCGCCGGCCGCATAGCCTTCCGCGTGGATGTAGGACACCTCCTTGAGCTTCAACGCGCCTTCCATCGCGATCGGGAAATGAATCCCGCGCCCGAGGAACAGCGCATTCTCGGTGCCGGCGAACTTCGCGGCCCAGCCCATGATCTGCGTTTCGAGCGCGAGTGCATGGCCGATGCGCTCGGGCAGCGCACGCAACTGCTTCAGGTGCAGCGCGACCTGCGCCTCGTCGAGCCGGCCGCGCAGCTGCGCGAGCGTCAGCGTCAGCACGAACAGCGCGACGAGCTGCGTCGTGAACGCCTTGGTCGACGCGACGCCGAGCTCGATGCCGGCCCGCGTCAGGAACCGCAGCGGCGCGTTGCGTGCAATCGTGCTGGTCGCCACGTTGCAGATCGCCATCGACAGTTGCTGGCCCATTTCGCGCGCCCGCTCGATCGCCCCGATCGTGTCGGCTGTCTCGCCCGATTGCGAAATGCCGACCACCAGCGTGCGCGGATCGGCCACCGTATCGCGGTAGCGGAATTCGCTGGCGATCTCGACCTGCGCGGGCACGCCCGCGATGGCCTCCAGCCAGTATTTCGCGGTCAGGCCCGCGTAGTAGCTGGTGCCGCAGCCGAGCAGCAGCACGCTCCTGACGCGCGACAGCAGCGCGCGCGTGCCGTCGGTCGCGTCGAACAGCGCCGGCGAGATCGTGTCGATGCCGTCGAGCGTGCTGTCGATCGCTTTCGGCTGCTCGAAGATCTCCTTCTGCATGAAGTGCTGGTACGGGCCGAGCGCGGCATCGCCGTCGCGCGCCTTCACCTGGCACAGCGGGCGCTGGGCCTCGTGCCCGCCCAAGTCGACCACGGCGATGCGGTCCGGCGTGATCAGCGCGACGTCGCCGTCTTCCAGATAGACGAAGCGGTCGGTCAGGTCGCCGAGCGCCGCGCAGTCGGACGCGAGGTAGTTCTGTTCGGCGCCGATGCCGATCACGAGCGGCGAACCGGCGCGCGCGGCGACGAGACGCTGCGGCTCGCGCGCGCTCAGCACCGCGATCGCGTATGCGCCGTGCAGCCGCTTGACCGCGCGCACGACCGCGTCGAACAGGTCGTCGCGGTAGAGGCTGTGGATCAGGTGCGCGATCACCTCGGTGTCGGTCTGGCCGCGAAACGCGTAGCCGCGCTCTCGCAACTCCACGCGCAGCGCGTCGTGGTTCTCGATGATGCCGTTATGTACGACCGCGATCGTGTCGCCGGACATGATCGGATGCGCGTTCATTTCCGACGGCGCGCCGTGCGTCGCCCAGCGCGTATGCGCGATGCAGGTCTGCGCTTCGAGGCCCAGCGTCAGCACGCGGGCTTGCAGGTCGGTCACGCGCCGCAACGTGCGTTCGCTGCGCAGGCGGCCGTCGTCCTGCACGGCGATGCCGCACGAGTCGTAGCCGCGATACTCGAGCCGGCTCAGCGCATTGACCAGTTGCGGCACCTGATTGTTCAGGCCGCTTGCTCCGACGATTCCGCACATGATTCACCTCATCCACAAAAGGTTGCCGGCCTGCCGGCAACGCGCGGCAGCACGGTGTCAGGAACGGCGCCGCTGATCTACTCGCGGGGCGGCGGCCCTGCGTGGGCGACCCATTCGATGCCCGAGATCGAGCCGTTCGCGTCGTGCGACGCGACGAGAATGCGCGTCGTGCGCCGCGCGCCGCGCCGGCGGGCGCTGGCCAGCACGGTCGGCGGCACCGAGCGCACCTTCGCGCTGGCCGAGCGCCGCAGCATCTTCGACACGCGCAGCCGGTAGGCCAGCGGATGCACGACGCGTCCGGCGATCAGCCATGTGACGATGGTGCCCGCGATGAGCGCGATGCTGGTCGCGTAGAACACCATCTGTTCGATCGGCATCTCGGCCGGGTTGAACGGCAGCAGGTAGCGGTACGTGTAGATGCAGATCGATGCCCAGACGGCACCCACCAGCGCCGGCCGCAAGAGCCGGAACCAGACGACCAGCACGGAGCCGACGATGCGGCCGCGTTCTGCGATCATTTCGCGCGGTGCGCGCAGGGAGAGGTCAATAATCGGCGCGTTCTTCATGTTGAATGCCTCGGTCGGGGCTGACCCATACGGCCCGCTTGCCGCGGCCCCGCAGCACGATGGCAGGCAGGGCGACGACGGTGGTGATCATGCTGATCAACCAGAAGGCGACGGGATACCAGACGGTGTCCAGGAAATACATCAGGAGTTTTTCGTCGTAACGACGATCGATCATGCTGCCGATGATCAGTTGCAGGATGCAGGTGGCGACCAGCAGCATCCCGTGCCAGTGCGGCACGACCGATACATGCCAGCTCTGCGGCAGCGGGTACACGACATCGATCAGCGCGAGCAGCAGGATGAACGACATCGAGTACGCCCACGCGATGCCGATCAGGTACTCGGCGAACAGCGGCCACATCATCATCTGCGTCGGCCGCGCGAGCGTGCCCGCGTACTTCATCAGCACCTGGATGCCGCCCTTCGACCAGCGCAGCCGCTGCCGGTACAGGCCCTTCAGCGTTTCGGGCATCAGGATCCAGCTCAGCGCGTGCGGCTCGTACACGACACGCCAGTCGCGGCACTGCAGCTTCCAGCTGATGTCGATGTCCTCGGTCAGCATGTCCGAGCTCCAGTAGCCGACGTCGGCGAGCGCGGTCTTGCGGAACATCGTGATCACGCCGGATACCGTGAAGATGCGGCCGTACACCTGCTGCGTGCGCTTGATCAGCCCGACGATCGACGAGAATTCGCCGACCTGCATGCGGCCGAGCAACGACGTGCGCGTGCGGATGCGCGGATTGCCGGTCACGGCACCGACGCCCGGATCGGTCAGGAAATGCTCGAGCATCCAGCCGATCGCATCGTGCGCGAGCAGCGCGTCGCCGTCGATGCACAGCAGGTATTCCGCGTTCGACACGGCTGCCGCGGTCGTGAGCCCGACCGCCTTGCCTTCGTTGCGCGCGTGATGGATCACGAGCAGCCGCGGGATCTCGACGGCCAGCTCGTTGAGGATCTCGCCGGTGCGATCCTGGCTGCCGTCGTTGACCGCGATGATGTCGTAGTTCGGATACTGCATCCCGTTCAGGTGGCCGATCACGCTGCGCGCGTTCGCGGCTTCGTTGAAGCAGGGCACGACGATCGAGATCTTCGGGATCCCGCTCGACGCGATCGTCCGCGTGGACAGCTCGCGGCCTTCCTCGAGCAGGAAGTAGTGCACGACGCCGCCGATCATCCACAGGTACGACATGAAGAACGGGTAGTAGAAGACGAAATCCTGCAGGCGCTGGATGATGCTGTGAGTTGTCATGGCGTCTTCGTCCCCTGCGGTTTCTGCATCTGCATCAGTGCGTTGATCGACGTCGGGTCGAGGCGCGACTTCAGCGACATCACGTCGCGCATCGCATCGAGTTCCGGCAGGCCGTTCAGGAAGTTGTCCGGGTAGTAGCCGAAATTCACCGCGCCCTCGCTGCGCAGCCGCCGCATCTGCGTGAGCAGCGTGCTGGCGGGGACCTCCTTGCGCGCGTGCCAGTCGTACGACTGCAGTTCGAACACGGTGCGCCGCAGCCCGAGCTTCTTCGCACGGACGGCCTTCACGAGCTGGTCCAGCCAGCCGTCGGGATCCTTCGCCTGCTCCATGTACGGCATCGCCATCAGCGCGACGTAGTCGTAAGTGGCGAGAAAATCGTCGTAGTTCTGCGCGTACCACGCCTCCGATTCGGGCTTGAGTACCGGCAGCGCGAAGATGTTGCGCGCGGTCAGCACGTCGCCCACGTTCTGGTGGGCCAGCACGACCTGTTCGAGCTGGCGGGTCAGGTCGATCAGGTAGCGCGACTTCTGCCGGGTCCAGCGTTTCAGCAGGTCGGGGTTCTCGCGGATCTTGCCGACGTCGGCCGGCAGCCCCCACTGCGAATAGGTGCGCAGCGCATGCCGGCCCGCATCCTCGTAGTCGTCGAGCACGGCGTCGTCGCTGAACAGGATGCCGCTGAACGATGCGTGCTTGCTGAGATCCTCGTAGATCTGCTGGATCATCAGCCGCGCATCCGGATCGAACGGGCTCAGCCGGAACGTGCGCGTGCCGTTCTCGCGGGCCGGTGCGCCGCCGTAGGCACTCACGGCCTCGAGCCCGCGCAGCTTGTCGGCCGGTGGCCGGAACGCGAGCACCGGCATCCAGGCGTACACCTGCACGTTGGAGCGCGTGTTGAGCTGCCACGCGGCGCGCGAGAACAGGTCGGCGCGCATCGGCAGGTGCCGGTTAGGGAAATACACGGATTCGGCCACGCCCGTGCCTTTCGGGTCCGCAAACGCCTGCAGGTACACCGATTTCGGCTGCATCCGGTAGATACGTTCGATCAGTTTGCCGAGATTCGCTTCCTGCCGCGCGAGATCCGGATCGTAGACCTGGTCCAGGTCGACCTGCACGGTGCGCTCGGGCACGTCGACGTCGCCGCGGTTCGACGCCGGCTCGCGCATCGAGCGCTCGAACCCGCCGATGTCGACGTCGTACATCATCAGGATCCGCCGCAGCCGGTCCAGCGGCACGTCCGGCGTATTCGGGCCGGAATCGAGGCTGAACTGGATGTCCATGCCGAGCGACGTCGATATCTGGCGCACCGGCTGGTTTTCCGCGCCGTATGGCCACACCATCGAGCGTGCGACGATGCCGGTATGTTCGTGGATCTGTCGCACGCATGTCTGCAGGTCGTTGTGCACGCGCGCTTCGAATTCGGCGTCGGTTTCATAGCGCTTCTCGTCTTGCAGGTAGAGGTGCGACGTGGTCGCCGGCAATTCGTTGCCTTGCGGATTCGCGATCGCGCCGTGATGGAGGTTGTGCGTGTGGCAGCCGAGTTCGACGAACTGCGACTGGCCGAGACGCTTCACCTCGTCCCACGACATGAAGTAGTCGCGCGGCACCTGGACCTTGTCGCTGAGGCGGATCGGCGTATCCGGCGGGGTATCGATCCACGCGGTGACGATGCCCATCACGGCCGGATACTTGAATCGCTCGAGCAGCGGCAGCACCTTCGTGTAGTGGCTGCGAAAGCCGTCGTCGAACGTGATGAGCACCGCGCGCGGCGGCAGCGGCTTGCCGCCGTGCCGCGACTCCTCGATCTGCTTGACCGTGATGGTGTGGTAGTTGTTGGTCTGCAGCCACGAGAAGATCGCGGTCAGCGTGCCGGTATCGACCGCGAACGGATCGATCAACGCCGACGTCGACGGCGACGAAAACGACGCCATCAGGTTGTCGCGCACGTCATGCATGCAGATCACGCGAAACGTCTTGCCGTCGGCCGGGTCGGAAGGCGGCAGCAGGTCGATCATCTTGGCATGGGTCACGCCAGGAAACAGCGAGCAGGCGGCAAACGTGCCGAGGCATCCGCACATGAAGGTCCGTCTGGATTGCATTACCCGATCTCCTTGCTAGAACGGCAGGTTGACCGACATGAAGCCGGTTTCGGAGCGTTCGCGCTCGCCGTCGTACGCGTGGCTGCTGACCTCGACGCCATAGCTCAGCGTGATGTCGTGCTTGAACGTCCACGCGTGCTCGAGGCGCGCGCTCCACAGAGGGCTGGTGCCGAAGCCGCGCTCGTTGTACACGCCGCCGGACACCGAGACACGCTGCTGCAGCCCCATGTCGCCCTTCTTCCACAGGGTCAGCTGGTGCATGACGGTCGCCGCGGCCGCATAGTCGCGGCCCGGGTTGAAGTAGGGCGCGTTCTGGCGCGTGTTGCTGTCGGTGCCGAGATCCAGCGAGACGTTGACCTGCTGGTTGGCGGTCGTGTACACGCGCTGCGTGGCGGTCGCCGAAATTTCCTGGTGCAGGTTCGTGTCGCTGTAGCGGCTCACGCCGTAGCTCAGCTTGACCTCGCGCCGGTCGTTCTGGCGATACACCACCGAGACGTTCGCCGAGCGGCCCCAGATGTGCGCGGCATATGCTTTCCACGGCAGCGAGTTGTCGTTGGTGTCGAGCGAGCCGCTGACGGTCCAGTAGTCGTTCAGCGCGTACGCGATCGACCCGCGGCCACCGGTTCGGCCGTCCGAGCCGAGCGAACGCGTGACTTCGCCCTGGACCGTGAGCGGCCCGTGACGGTAGTCGCCGCCGATGCCCGTACGCGTGCGGCTGAGGTTGCCGGCGTCGGTCTGCGCATAGCCGAAGAACGTGTGCGAGAAGACGCGCCAGTTGTCGCCGAACGGTTGCGAATACACATAGCTGTCCGACGTGAAGCTGTTGTCGGCCAGTGCGCTGTTGCCGTGCTCGTAGCTCAGGTCGGTCGTGAACACGGGGCTGCGGTATGCGTTGTAGTCGCGCTTGAAGCTGCGCACGGCACCGCTGTCCGGGAACGTGTTGTCCAGGGTCTGGTCGACGTTCTTCGCGGTCGCGTAGTCGTCCGCCGCGAGCGATGCGCGGCCGAGGCCCGCGAGCATTTCGACGCTGTCCGGGTGGTCGGTCAGCGACGCGTGATACATCGCGATCGCCTGGCGGGGATGCGACTGGCCGGACACCGCGTCGGCGTGCGCGGCACGGATCTCTGCGTTGAACGGCACCTGCTTCTCGAGCGCCTCGAGCGCGGCGATCCCTTGATCGACGTGGCCCGTGAAGATCAGGTATTGCGCGCGCAGCCGGTAGTAACGCAGATAGTCGCTTTCCCCTGGGCCGACGGTTTGCACCTCCTTGGCCGGCGGCAGCGATGCGCCCATGTCATCGAGCGCCTGTTTCGCGTCCGCCGCGCGGCCCTGGTCGACGTACGACCAGAACAGCCCTTCGCGCAGTTCGATCGGGCGCGTGCGTGCACCGTACTGGAAGCCGCGGGTCGCGCGATCCGTCGGCGATGCGGTTGCCTGCTTCAGCGCGCGCTGGTACACGACGGTGGCTTTGCCCGGCTCGCTCAGGTACAGGTAGGCATCGCCGACGGCCGACAGCGCATCGATCGAAATCTCCGCGTTGGACGGAATGGTTTCGAACGTCGAGACGGCCTGCTTCATGTCGCCGCGCGCTGCGTAGGCGACCGTGCGGTCGCCCGCGAGCGCCGTCCTGACCGGCGTGTACTCCGGCGTGGCCGGCATCCGCTTGTCGAGGTCGTCGGCCGCGCGCAGCGCGTTGTCGATCCCGTCGAAGCGGTCGGAACTCGTCATCGAGCGCGACTTGTCGCGTCCGCCGCGCACCTGCTGGCGAATCGCCAGTTCTTCGAGTTGCGCGATGTCGACTGCGGAGAACGCATCGGGCCGTGCCTTCGCTTCGTCGAGTGCCTTGATCGCGCCGCCGCTCGCCGCGAGGCCGAACACGTCGTTGCGTACGGTCGCGACGTCGGCGGTGCTCAGATTAGGTGCCTGGGCATTCGGGGTCTCGACGTCGGGCCCTTGCGATCGTTGTGTCCCTTCGCCGGGTAGCTGCGCGCCGGGCGTCTGCGAGTTCGGCGCCGGGGACGACGGCGGTGGCGCACCCGGCATCTGGGGAGCGGGGGCAGGCGAGTTCGGCATCGGGGCGCCGGAGGCCTGCGCGGTTTGCGTCGGCGTATTCGACGGTACGGCGGGCGCAGGTTGTGCGACTGTCGGCGGGGCGTCCGGCGTGGGCGCGATCGGTGCTGGCGAAGGGGATGCCGGCGTGTCGGACGTCGTCGCGGCAGGAAGCGTCGGCGCATCGGGCGGTCGGGCGGTCGTGGCCTGCGCAAGCAGCATCGGCGTGCCCGGCGTCTGCGCGACCGGTGCCGGCGTATTCGGCGTCGTCGGCGTATCCGGCGATCGCGCGACCGGCACCGGGTCGCTCGATTTCGGCGCCTCCGGTTCGACCACGACCGTGGTCGGCTGCTGCGGGTTCGACGCCTGCGCGATCTGCATCGACGCATCGGAAGCCTGCGCGATCGGCGTCGGCGCATGAGGGGGCGGGGCGCCCCCAGCGTCGGCAATCTGGATCGACACGACCGTGGGCTGCATGGCGCGCGGTGACGCATCCGGCGCGCCGTGGGTCCCGGCGATTGCGTTGACGCCGCCTGCTTCCGTATCGCCGTCGGCGGAGAAGCAGGGGCCGGACGCGACGAGCAGCAACACCAGCGGCGCATGCAGGAGGATCCGCCGGTTGGACGGAGCGTCGGTGGTGCATTGTTGTTTGCGATTGTTGTCCACGAGGTGTCCTCCTTTCGAAACGATCACATCGGTTGCACGCCTGACGACGCGCGTCGCGTGGCCGGGCTGCGAGTGCCCGGCGATGCGGGTCCGGCTTACAGCCGGTTGCGGATCGCTTGCCCAAGCAACGCGCGCGATTCGCTGTTCTTCGGGTCGATCGCGAGCACCCGGCTCGCGTTTTGTTCCACACAGTTCCATTCGTCGATCACCGCGCACGAGCGCGCCTTCGCCAGCGCACGTGCACTTTCCAGATCCGAGCGCGTGACGCTTGCCGTCTGCATGCGGGCCGAATCGGGTCCGTACGACTGCGGTTTCGGCGCGAGGTCCATGCGCTTTCTCGTGCCGGCCAGCGTTTCGGTTCGCGGTGCGCGATGCGCGGCGCCGGGCCGTATGGCGGCGCGGCTGTGGGCCGGCGCGGCATGCGTGTTGGCCGCCAGCGTCACGGGCGGCGCATGCGACGATTGCCGGTGTTTCGCGACGACGTGGGTCCGTGCCCGTGGCGCCACCTCCGGCTCGACCGCGAGCGTGACGGGGCGCACCGTCGATACCGAGAGCGCTTCCGGCGCGGACGGCTGCGGTGTGACGGGGGGCGTGGCCGGTGCGAGCGCCGGCGTCGGCATGGGGGCGGGGTCGGAGGCGGTCGACGTTCCGGGCGCGCGTGACGCGCTGGTTGCGCGCGCCGTGGCGGCTACGATTGCGTTGCGGGTTTTCCCGACGGCGGTTCTGATCACACCGGAGATGTCGTGCGTCACGCTTGCATGGCTGACCGTCGTGTCCCGTTCGACATAGGCGAAGATGCCGAAGATCGCGGCGAATGCGACGAAGCTGAGCGCCGCGTTTTTTCCAGGCCCCCAGGAGGGTTTCGGCGGGTGGGCGGGCGAACCGTCCGGTCGTTCTCCACGAGTCATGCAAAGCTCCTCGATTCGATACGTTGCGGTGAAAGTCGCGATTCGGGCGGGGTCAGGTGGCGTTCACCATCGCAACTGCGTGGTCAGCGCACCCGTTTCGACGATCGCGAACTGGGTCGCGCCCTGATAGGTGCCTTCGACCCGGTAGCTCGCATCGGGCACGCTGAACAGGCAGCGCGACCCCGATGCATTGAATTCGACGAGTACGCGACCATGTCGTCGCAGGCGCACCTGGACGTTGGCGAGCGGCTGCCCCGTCTTGGCGGAAGCAAACGACACGCCCAGGTTGTACGGCCGGCCGTCGGGGGGCAGCGGTGCCGTACCGTCGATCCGTGCGTCGCCGCAGATATACGAAATGACGTAGCGGCCCGCACCCGGGTCGGATGCCGGGGCAGGGGCGGGGGCGGGTGGCCGGGACGCGAGCGTCTGGGCCATCGCATTCATGCAGAGCGCGGAGATGAAGACGCTCAGGTAAGGGCGAGCATGCTGTCGAAACGAGGAAGACATTGCAACCTCCCGTCCGGAATCAATGGCGAGCATTTATTCCGAGTCAGATTTGCCAGCGTTCTTTTTGCGACACGCTATTGATACACGATGGTTTTTGAACCAACAACCGCGTGTGGCCGGAATGGCACGTCGGTGAAATATCCTATTTAAATAGGATAACGACGGACTCGTATGACTCTCTTAACGCAGAAGAAAGTCGTTATTGCCGAATATGAATATTGCTATTCGGTAGCGATGATCCAGCACGTATTGAATCATGTCGGAGGTATCGACATTCGTGCCGAAAAATAACGACTGAGAAAAGGAATTTTTGCGGCTGTGTTTCAGGCGAATTGATATCGTCCCGGATACAGGTCACACGATGTGAAATAAGGGGACGGTGTTTTTGGTATTTTAGATTGTTACAGGTAAATCGAAACTTTTAATTTGTTCTGTAACAGGGTATTTCCGTCCTGATAATCAGACGGAAAATGCCGGGACACTGTCGCGGGCGTAAAGAATTCATCTCGGTAGTGCAAACGTTTGCGATTCGTCTGATAACGATTCCGGGTCTGGCGCGGTAATTTTTCAGGCGATAGCGGGATCGCGGTTTGCTACCGGAGAGCGGGGCGGATTCGCTGAGAGACGACGCGACGTCGATGCATGCGCATGTCGGATCACAGCAAATCGTACCCGCATTCGCGTCGCCGACGGGCGCGACGCGAACGCGAAGATTAGCGGCTGCCGCCCACGCTGCGCCGCGCGATGCGCATTGCCGGCGCGGCCGCTGATTCGGTCGCGCCGACCGCACCTTCGACCGCCGCGCGCGGCCGGTTCATGATGTAGGTCCACAGTTGCTCGGCCGCGAGCCCGCGCTTGCGCGCCGACCGGTACAGGCGGATTTCGAGCTCGGTGATCCAGTCGCCGGCCCCCGCGCACACGAGCGTGCCTTCCGCGAGCTCCTTCGCGACGCAGCTTTCCGGCAGCCAGCCGATCCCGTGCCCGGCCACGACCATGCCCTTCAACGCCTCGGACATGTGCGTCTCGAAGCATCGGTGCAGCACGTACGGCTCGGTCGCATTCAGCAGCAGCATCTCGACGATGTTGCCGAGAAACGCGCCCGACGAATACGCGAGCAGCGGCAGCGGTGCATCGGCGGTGCCCGGCAACTGGAACACGGGTTTGCCGCGCGCGTCGGGCGTCGACACGGGCAGGATCCGTTCAACGCCGAGGCTGACGAACGGGAAGTGGTTCGGGTCGAGCACGATCGGCAACTGCGGATGGTGATAGCCGAGCAGCAGGTCGCATTCACCTTCGACGAGTTGCTGCACGCCTTCCGGCACGTTCACCGCGTTGACGCGCGCGGTCACGTGGCCGACCTCGCCGTTGAGCTGCTTGAGCCATTCCGGAAACAGCGTGAAGACGAGCGTATGAGCGACTGCGAAACGCACGACCTGATCGCTGGCCGCGAACTGGTCGTAGCCGTTCACGAGATTGCGCGCCGCATACATGCTGCGCAGGATGTCCGCGGCGAGCCCGCGGAACATCTGGCCGGCCGGCGTCAGCGTGATCGGGTTGATGCTCCGGTCGACCAGCTTCGCGTCCATCCAGGTTTCGAGTGCGGCAATTCGTCTGCTGAATGCCGATTGCGTGAGGTGCCGGTTACGCGCGGCCCGGGAAAAGCTCTTGGTATCCGCAAGGCTCAGGAAATCTTCCAGCCACTTTGCTTCCATTTCGATCTTCGCTTTTTATAGTCGGGCGCCTGAAGGGCGGCGCCGCTTCGCTGCACGAACGTTCTAGCGTACCGCGCCTCGCGTGCGGCGACCCGATGTTTTTTTTCGATGGGTGTCAGTCGAAATATGCATGGGCGTTGTCGGCGGGATTACGGCTGCATAGCGTTGAGGTGCCGGACCCGGCTAACCGGACAGTTCATCGCGTCGAACTGCCGGCGCGGCCGCAGACGGTACTTCCCCCCAGGGCCGGTTGCGCCGTGCGCGTACCGGCCCGCCTTCCCATCCTTTCGTTGCGGCGCGTTCCCGCGCCCGGGCGGGCCGTTTTTTGTGCAGTGCAGATTGCACATTCGTGACACGAGGGGGAACTATGTTTGAAAGTCGCAGCGCAGCATGGGGCACGCGCGCCTGCGACGCACCGTCGTCGCCCGTCGCGTCGGGCGCTGCACCGCCGTGGTGCGTCATGCCGCGCTGGCGTGCCTGGCGCGGCGCAAAAAGGGGGGATTATCGAGGGGATCGCGCAAGGCACGTTCCTTGCGACGCAGTCGTTACGCCGGTCCGGCATGCGCAATGCCGGGGAAAACGATCGATGGAGAAAAGATCGATGAAGCCATTCGATGAAATGCTGCAATCCGGCGACATGGTAAGGGCGCCCTACGCGCGCCTGAAGCAGTGGCTCGACACGCAGAATCCCGCGAGCCTCGCCCAGAAAGCCCACGACGCGGAAGGCGTGTTCCGCAAGACGGGCATCACGTTCGCCGTCTACGGCGACGCGGAGGCCGCCGAGCGGCTGATTCCGTTCGATATCGTCCCGCGCATCATCTCGGGCGCCGAATGGAGCCGGCTGTCGCTCGGCATCGAGCAGCGCGTGATGGCGCTCAATGCGTTCCTCGACGACATCTACCATCGCCAGGAAATCGTGCGCGCGGGCATCGTGCCGAAGCACCTGATTGCGCATAACGAAGCGTTCATTCCGGAGATGATCGACTTCCGGCCGCCCGGAAACGTTTACACGCACATCATCGGCGTGGACATCGTGCGCACCGGCGAGAACGAGTTCTACGTGCTGGAAGACAACGCGCGCACGCCGTCCGGCGTGTCGTACATGCTGGAAAACCGCGAGACGATGATGCAGCTCTTCCCGGAGCTGTTCCAGCAGGTGAAGGTGCGCCCGGTCGAAACCTATCCGCAGATGCTGCGCCAGTCGCTCGCGGCCGTGTGCCCGCCGGGCGGCAACGCCGACAACCCGACCGTCGCCGTGCTCACGCCCGGCATCCACAATTCCGCGTACTACGAACATTCGTTCCTCGCCGACCAGATGGGCGTGCATCTCGTCGAGGGCAGCGACCTGCAGGTGATCGACGGCCGTGTCGCGATGCGCACGACCGAGGGTTTCCGCCCGATCGACGTGCTGTACCGCCGCGTCGACGACGCGTTCCTCGATCCGCTCACGTTCCGTCCCGATTCGGTGCTCGGCGTCGCGGGGATCATGGACGTCTACCGCGCGGGCAACATCACGATCGCGAACGCGCCGGGCACCGGCATCGCCGACGACAAGGCGATCTACTCGTACATGCCGGAGATCGTCGAGTTCTACACGGGGCGCAAGGCGCTGCTGGAGAACGTGCCGACCTGGCGCTGCGGCGAGGCCGACAGCCTGAAGTACGTGCTCGACCATCTCGACGAACTGGTCGTGAAGGAAGTGCACGGTTCGGGCGGCTACGGGATGCTGGTCGGGCCGTGCGCGTCGAAGGCCGAGCTCGAGGCCTTTGCCGCGAAGCTGCGCGCGCGCCCCGCGAACTACATCGCGCAGCCGACGCTCGCGCTGTCCACGACGCCGATCCTGACCGAAGCCGGCCTTGCGCCGCGCCACGTCGACCTGCGGCCGTTCGTGCTGGTGTCGGACCGGATCCGCATCACGCCGGGCGGGCTCACGCGCGTCGCGCTGAAGGAGGGATCGCTCGTCGTCAACTCGAGCCAGGGCGGCGGCACCAAGGACACCTGGGTGCTGGCCGACTGAGCCGGACGCGACCGCGCGCGCCGGAACCGGCGCGCCAACCGAACGAAGACGGAGTGGACACGAGATGCTTCTGGGACGTACTGCAAGCGGTCTCTACTGGATGTACCGCTATATCGAGCGCGCGGAGAACATCGCGCGCATCGTCGATGCCGGGCTGCGGATGGCGCTCACGCGCACGTCCGACGCGCCGGCCGAATGGTCGTCGGTGCTCGTCAGCTCGGGCACGGATGACGGCTACCGGCAGAAATACGATGCGTATGCGGCCGATACCGTGACCGACTACCTGCTGCGCGACCGCGACAACCCGTCGAGCGTGCTGTCGTGCATCGAGGCCGCGCGCTCGAATGCGCGGATGGTGCGCACGGCGCTCACGCGCGAGGCGTGGGAGAGCGTGAACGGCGCGTGGCTCGCGCTGCGCCGCGGGCTCGCGCAGCCGGTGCCGGAGAGCGAACTGCCGGCCGTGCTCGACCAGGTGAAGCGCGAAACCGCGCTGATCCTCGGCAGCTTCTACAGCACGATGCTGCGCAACGAGATCTTCGATTTCGCGCAGATCGGCGCGTTCGTCGAGCGCGCGGACAACACGGCGAGGATCATCGACGTCAAATACCACCTGCTGCTGCCGTCGGTGTCGCACGTCGGCACGATCCTCGACAACTACCAGTGGGAGACGATCCTGCGCTGCGTCGCCGCGCACCGTTCGTACCGCTGGGTGTACGACGTGCAGTACAAGCCGATGAACATCGCCGACTACCTGATCCTGAACGGCCGCATGCCGCGCTCGCTGCGTTATTGCTACGGGCGTGTCGTGTCGAGCCTGAACCTGCTCGCGAAGGATTACGGCGTGACACATCCGTGTCACGACACGGCCGCGAAGATCCTGCAGATGCTGTCCGACACCTCGGTCGAGCGGATTTTCAAGAGCGGCCTGCACGAGTTCCTGACCGACTTCATCGGCCGCAACAACAGCCTCGGGCTCGAAATCGCCCAGGCTTACAACTTCGACTGAGACTTGCCATGCGACTCGCCATCCGACACATCTCGCGTTATCAGTTCGACGATCAAGCCACCCATGCGCTGCAACGGCTGCGGCTGCGTCCGCAGTCGGGCCCCGGGCAGACGGTGCGCGCGTGGCAGGTCACGATCGATGGCGTCGAGCCGACGCTGTCCTATGCCGACGGGCTCGGCAACCGGATCGACCTCGTGCGGCACGACCGCGGCGCGAAGGCCGAAATCGTCGTCATCGCGGCCGGCGTCGTCGAGACACAGGACCGCGCGGGCATACTCGGTAATCCTGAAGGCTATGCGCCGCCGTGGATCTTCGAGCGCGAAACGGCGCTCACGAAGGCGGGCGACACCGTTCGTGCACTCGCGCAAGCGCTGCCGATCGAGCCGCACAGCCTCGATGCACTGCACTGGCTGATGACGGAAGTGCACGACCGCATCGCGTATGCGCCGAACCTGGCCGCCGAAGCGCCCGTCGATGCGGAAACCGCGCTGCAAAGCGGCGAGGGCACGAGCCGCGATCATGCGCATGCGTTCATCGCAGCCGCGCGCGTGCTGAAGATTCCCGCGCGCTATATCTCGGGCTACGTGCTGGCAGACAGCGCGATGCAGCGCATCGCCGACGCGAAGCAGAACACGGGCGACAACGAGGAGGAGGAAGAAGCGCTCGCGCTGCAGAGCGGCGAGGGCATGCAGCAGGTGCTCGGCGCGTCGCATGCCGCGCAATCGCAGTCGCAAGGGATGCCGCAGCCGGCGCACGGTGCGCAGCCGCAAGCGGCCGGGCTGATGCAGCAGCCGGCCGGCCATGCGTGGGCCGAGGCCTATGTCGAAGGGCTCGGCTGGGTCGGGTTCGATCCGTTCATGAATCGCTGCCCGGACGAGCGCTACGTGCGCATCGCGGTCGGCCTCGACTATCGCGACGCGCAGCCGGTGACGGGGCTCGGCGCGACGGCCGTCGGCGTCGAGATCAGCGTCGTGCAGACGCCGGAACTCGTCTGACCCGACGCACGCTTTCGCCGAATCCGCCAGGCCGGGCCACCGCGTCGCATCGAGCGCGACGCGGCGCGCGGCGGGCCCAACCCGAACCGAGCTCCCATGTCCATCCACGTCGCGCTGCATCACACCACCCGCTATCGCTACGACCGGCTCGTCAACCTCGGCCCGCAGGTCGTGCGGCTGCGGCCCGCGCCGCACTGCCGGACGCCGATCCTCGCGTATTCGATGACGGTCGAGCCCGCGCAGCACTTCATCAACTGGCAGCAGGATCCGTTCTCGAACTATCTTGGGCGGCTCGTGTTTCCGGAGCGCACCGAGCACTTCGAGATCACGATCGATCTCGTCGCCGAGATGTCGGTGTACAACCCGTTCGACTTCTTCCTCGAAGCGAGCGCGGAGCAATACCCGTTCAGCTATGACGACGCGTTGAAGACCGAGCTCGCGCCGTATCTCGTGTGCGACCCGCAGACGAGCGCGTCGCAACTGTTCCGCACGTATCTCGACGGCGTCGACCGCACGCCGGCCGGCACCGTGAATTTCCTCGTTGCGCTGAACCAGCAACTGCAGCGCGACATCGGCTATCTCGTGCGGATGGAGCCGGGCGTGCAGACGCCCGAGGAGACGCTCGAGCTGGCTTCCGGCTCGTGCCGCGACAGCGCATGGCTGCTCGTGCAGCTGTGCCGCCACCTGGGCATCGCCGCGCGTTTCGTGTCGGGCTACCTGATCCAGCTCACGCCCGACGTGAAGTCGCTCGACGGCCCGAGCGGCACGTCGGTCGACTTCACCGACCTGCACGCGTGGTGCGAGGTCTATCTGCCGGGCGCCGGCTGGATCGGCTTCGACCCGACCTCGGGCCTGCTCGCCGGCGAGGGCCACATTCCGCTGGCCTGCACACCGCAGCCGACCAGCGCGGCGCCGGTCGAGGGGCTGATCGACGAGTGCGAGGTGTCGTTCGAGCACGAGATGAGCGTGACGCGCGTGTACGAATCGCCGCGCGTGACGAAGCCGTATACGGACTCGCAATGGGATGCGGTGCTGGCGCTCGGTACGCAGGTCGACGGCGCGCTGGCGGCCGGTGACGTGCGGCTCACGCAGGGCGGCGAGCCGACCTTCGTGTCGATCGACGATCGCGACGGCGCCGAGTGGAACACCGACGCGCTCGGCCCGACCAAGCGCGGCTACGCAACCGAGCTCGTGCAGCGGCTGCGCGCCGAATACGGCGACGGCGGCTTCCTGCATTTCGGGCAGGGCAAGTGGTATCCGGGCGAGCAACTGCCGCGCTGGGCGCTGTCGATCTTCTGGCGCGCGGACGGACAGCCCGTGTGGCACGATCCGTCGCTGTTCGCCGACGAGCGCGAGCCGTCCGCTTATACGACCGACGACGCGAAGCGCTTCATCGACGCGCTGGCCGCGAGGCTGAACCTGACCGGCGAATTCATCCGGCCCGGCTACGAGGACGTCTGGTACTACCTGTGGCGCGAGCGCCGGCTGCCGGTCAACGTCGACCCGTTCGACTCGCGTCTCGACGACGAGCTCGAACGCGCGCGGTTGCGCAAGGTGTTCGAGCAGCAGCTCGACAGCGTGGTCGGCTATGTGCTGCCGGTCAAGCGTGCAGACGATGCACCGGGCCTCGACGGCCCGCGCTGGCAGACGGGCCCGTGGTTCTTCCGAGACGAGCGGATGTACCTCATGCCCGGCGATTCGCCGATGGGCTATCGGCTGCCGCTCGATTCGCTGCCGTGGGCGAGCCGCGCCGACTATCCGTACCTCGTCGAGCGCGATCCGTTCGCGCCGCGCGACGTGCTGCCGGACGCCGCCGCGATCCGCGCGCGCTACGCGGGCCTGGCCGATGCGCCGCGCTACCTGTCCGGCGTGCATCGCGAGGCGGCCGCACAGGCCGTGATGCAGTGGCGCGACGACGGCACGGCCGGAAAAGGGCGGCCGGCCGCGCGCGACCCGAGTCGCCTCCCCGTGCGTTTCGAATCGGCTGCGTGGATCACGCGCACCGCGCTGTGTGTCGAAGTACGCAACGGCATCCTGTACCTGTTCATGCCGCCGCTTGCCGCGCTCGAGGATTATCTCGACCTGCTCGGCGCGATCGAGCTGACCGCGCACGCGCTCGGCGTGAAGCTCGTGCTCGAAGGCTATCCGCCGCCGCGCGATGCGCGGCTGAAGCTGCTGCAGGTGACGCCCGATCCCGGCGTGATCGAGGTGAACATCCATCCGGCCGCGAATTTCGACGAGCTGGTCGATCACACCGAATTCCTGTACGACGCCGCGTGGCAGTCGCGGCTGTGCAGCGAGAAGTTCATGGTCGACGGTCGTCACGTCGGCACGGGCGGCGGCAATCACTTCGTGCTCGGCGGCGCGACGCCGGCCGACAGCCCGTTCCTGCGCCGCCCGGATCTCCTGGCGAGCCTGATCGCGTACTGGCACAACCATCCGTCGCTGTCGTACCTGTTCTCGGGGCTCTTCATCGGGCCGACGAGCCAGGCGCCGCGCGTCGACGAGGCGCGCAACGACCAGCTCTACGAGCTCGACATCGCGTTCGCGGAGATCCAGCGCAACAAGCTGCTGTTCGGGCAGGACATGCCGCCGTGGCTCGTCGACCGCGTGCTGCGCAACCTGCTGATCGACGTGACCGGCAACACGCACCGCAGCGAGTTCTGTATCGACAAGCTGTATTCGCCCGATTCGTCGACCGGCCGGCTCGGCCTGCTCGAACTGCGCGCGTTCGAGATGCCGCCGCATGCCCGGATGAGCATCGTGCAGCAACTGCTGCTGCGCACGCTGGTCGCGCGTTTCTGGGCCACGCCGTACACGACGCCGCTCACGCGCTGGGGCACCGCGCTGCATGACCGCTTCATGTTGCCCGCGTTTCTTCAGATGGATTTCGACGACGTGCTGGCCGAACTGCGCGACGCCGGCTTCGCGTTCGATCCGGCATGGTTCGCGCCACACTTCGAATTCCGCTTCCCGCTGTTCGGCCAGATCGCGGTGAACGGCATGCAGCTGTCGCTGCGCGGCGCGCTGGAACCGTGGCACGTGATGGGCGAGGAGGGCGCGCCCGGCGGCACGGTGCGCTACGTCGATTCGTCGGTCGAACGGCTCGAAGTGCGCGTGACGGGGTTGAACGACAACCGGCACGTCGTGACGGTCAACGGCCGCGCACTGCCGCTGCAGCCGACCGGCACCGTCGGCGAATACGTCGCGGGCGTGCGCTACAAGGCGTGGTCGCCGCCGTCCGCGCTGCATCCGACCCTCGGCGTGCACGCGCCGCTCACGTTCGACATCGTCGATACGTGGCTGCAGCGCTCGCTCGGCGGCTGCCGCTATCACGTCGCGCATCCGGGCGGGCGCAACTACGCGACGTTCCCGGTCAATGCGTACGAGGCCGAAAGCCGCCGGCTCGCGCGCTTCGTCGAGATGGGGCATACGCCGGGGCGGATGGATGTCGCGGCTGCCGCGCCGAGCCGCGAATTCCCGTTCACGCTCGACCTGCGGCGGCCGTGACCGGACGATGACAGGACGGGCGACGATGCGCGGTTCGCGACACCCGGGTGCGGCGGTCGCTGGCGGCCCCGCCGGAATGCTAGGATGCGGGCAGATTGCGGCCGCGCGCCGCGGCCCGCCGCCCGGGTGGCGGCGCGCGTGC
>NZ_CABVQC010000028.1 GCF_902499175.1 Burkholderia aenigmatica | reverse complement strand
CGCCGCGCGGGCCGCGTGCGTGCGGATGCGGCGCATCGCGATGCCAGCCGCGATCAGCTCATGGGCGGCGCGCGATGCTGCCGGGAGCGGCGCGGGATCAAGATTCGCAAGCATCCGTTCGGCATCGTCGAGCTGACCGATCAACAGCAGCCGGCGCACGCCGAGATAGCGCGCATGCGCGGCGTTCGCGCGGTCGCCGTGCGCGTCGAGCGTCGCGCAGGCGGCATCGAGCGCGCGCGTCGGCCAGCGCAGGTCGCGCGACGCGAGCGCGATCTCCGCTTCCGCGACGACACAGCGCGCACGCGCCACGGCCTCCCTTGCGCCGAACGCGCGTGCGGCGCTGCGCACGAGTGCACGTGCGCGTTCGAAATCGCCGAGCTGCGCCATCGCGATCCCGCGCAGCGCGAGCGCCGGTGCGTCGTCGCGCAGCGCGACGCGGTTCAGCGCGCCGAACGCGTCACCGGCCGCGAGCGCGCGCGCAGCCGCCGTGATCAGCGAATCCATCCGAATCCCGACACACTTGTCACTCCCTCCGGCTCGATGCCCGCCACTAATCTAGCACCATGCACACGGCGCCGGACGCCGTGCCCGGAAACCCATCGGAAGGAGGCACCTGCAATGACGACCCATCTCACCGGAACGCGCGAAGAATGGCTGGCCGAGCGCCGCGCGCTGCTTGACGCGGAAAAGGCGCTGACTCGGCAAAGCGACGAACTCGCACGGCGGCGCCAGGCACTGCCGTGGGTGCGCGTCGACAAGACGTACCGGTTCGACACCGAAGACGGGCAGGCAACGCTCGACGACCTGTTTCGCGGCCGGTCGCAACTGCTCGTCTATCACTTCATGTTCGGCCCCGACTACAAGGCCGGTTGCCCGTCGTGTTCGTCGATTGCCGACGGTTTCGACGGCTTTGCCGTGCACCTGGCGAACCACGACGTGACGCTCGCGGCCGTGTCGCGCGCGCCGCTCGCGAAGCTGCTCGCTTACCGGCAGCGGATGGGGTGGAGCTTCCCGTGGGCGTCGTCGGTCGGCAGCGATTTCAACTTCGACTTCAATGTGTCGTTCACCGAAACGCAGCAGCGCGCGGGCGACGTCGAGTACAACTACGCGCGGGCCGGCCACGCAATGGACATGGATCCGCCGCCGGCACCCGTCGTGGCGTTCGCGGCGACCTGCGGCACCGATGCGGTCACGTATTCGCTCGACCGGCCGGGGATGAGCGCGTTCGTGCGCGAGGACGGCGCGGTTTATCACACGTATTCGACCTATGCGCGCGGGCTCGACGGGCTGTGGGGGATGTACCAGTGGCTCGATCGCGCGCCGCGCGGGCGCAACGAGACCGGCCCGTGGTGGCGTCGTCATGACGAGTACGCACGCGGCTGAGCGCGCCGGCGACGGGTGGGGGCGGGCGATGACACGGCGGGCGGCCGGCGATGCGGGCCCCGATCAGCGGGCCTTCGGGGCGGCGTTGGTGGCCGTGTTCGCCGTCGCCGCGATCGCGACCGTCGCGCAGCACGCGTCGATGGCCGCGATGGGTGGCGTACCGGTGTCCGGTGGCTGGATGACCTCGGCGGCATGGCAGCGGCCGTGCGGATGGGGCGCCGGACGCACGTTCGCGGCGTTCGCCGGCATGTGGGGCACGATGACGGTGACGATGATGCTGCCCGTGCTGGCGCCGGTGCTCTGGCGATACCGGCAGAGCGTGGGTCCGTTGGCCGCGGCGCGTTCGACCTGGCTGGTCGTTGTAGCCGGCGCGGGATATTTCGCGGTATGGATGGCGCTTGGGGCGCTTGTGTTTCCTGCTGGCGCCGCGCTGACCGCCGCCGCTGTCCGGCTGCCGGCGCTCGCCCGTGCGATGCCGTTCGCGGCCGGTGCGATCGTGTCCGGTGCGGGGATGTGGCAGCTTTCGGGTTGGAAGGCGCACCGGCTGGCCTGCTGCCGTCACGCGGCGGCGGATGCAGGCCTGCCACGGGAGCACACGGGCGCCGCCTGGTGGCACGGCGTGCGAGCCGCAATGCGTTGCGGCGCCTGTTGCGGGAACCTGATGGCGGTCGCGCTGGCAGCCGGCGCGATGGATTTGCGCGTGATGGCCGTCGTAACGGTCGCGATGGCCGCCGAGCGCCTGGTGCCGGCTGGCGAGCGCGTCGCGCAGATCGTCGGCTGGGGCGCGATCGGGGCAGGCATCGCGATGATCGTGCGCGCGGCCGGGCTCCTGTGAGGCCGCGGCGCGAGCCACTTTGGCCGTCGCCGCGCGGCGCTCGACCGCGGCCGCTACCGCCGTGCAGCGCGGCCGCGACGGGCGCACATGCGGTGTCGCGGCCCGTTGCGCGAATGGCGCGATGCGACGGTGAAACGAAAGGCGATCGAAAACGAACCGAACGGCGAACCGAACGGCGAACCGAACGATTCGGCCCCCGAACGGAGGAAAGCGGCTAAGCCGTTGTTCGTGTTGTGAAAATTCGCAGCGCTTCGCGTATAATTCGCTTTTGCGCCCATAGGATTTGCCATGCGTCTGATCCAAAAAGCACTCACTTTCGATGACGTGCTCCTCGTTCCCGCCTTCTCCGACGTTCTCCCGCGCGACACCAGCCTCAAGACCAAGCTGACCCGCAACATCTCCCTGAACATGCCGCTCGTGTCCGCCGCCATGGACACGGTCACCGAAGGTCGCCTCGCGATCGCGATGGCACAGCAGGGTGGCGTCGGTATCGTCCACAAGAACCTGACGCCGGCCGAACAGGCCCGCGAGGTCGCGAAGGTCAAGCGTTTCGAATCGGGCGTCGTCCGAGATCCGATCACGGTGCCGCCGCAAATGAAGGTGCGCGACGTGATCGCGCTGTCGCGCCAGCATGGCATCTCGGGCTTCCCGGTCGTCGAAGGCCCGCTGCTCGTCGGCATCGTCACGAACCGCGACCTGCGTTTCGAAACCCGCCTCGATGAGCCTGTCAAGTCGATCATGACGCCGCGCGAGCGCCTCGTCACGGTCAAGGAAGGCACGCCGCTCGCCGAAGCGAAGGCGCTGATGCACAGCCACCGCCTCGAGCGCGTGCTGGTCGTCAACGACGCGTTCGAACTGCGCGGCCTGATGACCGTCAAGGACATCACGAAGCAGACCGAGCACCCGGATGCGTGCAAGGACGAACACGGCAAGCTGCGCGCAGGCGCGGCGGTCGGCGTCGGTCCCGACAATGAAGAGCGCGTCGAGCTGCTGGTGCAGGCCGGCGTCGACGTGATCGTCGTCGATACCGCGCACGGCCACAGCAAGGGCGTGCTCGAGCGCGTTCGCTGGGTCAAGCAGAACTACCCGCACGTCGAAGTGATCGGCGGCAACATCGCGACGGCCGCCGCCGCGAAGGCGCTGGTCGAGTACGGCGCGGATGCAGTCAAGGTCGGGATCGGCCCGGGCTCGATCTGCACGACGCGGATCGTCGCCGGTGTCGGCGTGCCGCAGATCAGCGCGATCGCGAACGTTGCTGACGCGCTGCGGGGCACGGGCGTGCCGTGCATCGCCGACGGCGGCGTGCGCTTCTCGGGCGACGTGTCGAAGGCCCTCGCGGCCGGCGCGAACGCAGTGATGATGGGCAGCATGCTGGCGGGCACCGAAGAATCGCCGGGCGACGTGTTCCTGTACCAGGGCCGCCAGTACAAGTCGTACCGCGGCATGGGTTCCGTCGGCGCGATGAAGGACGGCGCGGCAGACCGCTACTTCCAGGACAACTCGGCGAACATCGACAAGCTCGTGCCGGAAGGCATCGAAGGCCGTGTCGCGTACAAGGGTTCGGTCAACGCGATCCTGTTCCAGCTGGTCGGCGGCGTGCGCGCGAGCATGGGCTACTGCGGCTGCAAGACGATCGACGAGCTGCACGACAAGGCTGAATTCGTCCAGATCACCGCGGCGGGCATGCGCGAGTCGCACGTGCACGACGTGCAGATCACGAAGGAAGCGCCGAACTACCACGTGGACTGATCGCCGATGAAACCGCTGCTGCGAGCCGTGTTGATCGTCGATGCCGTGCTGCTGCTGGCGTTCGGCGTGCTGTTCGTGCTGACGCCCTGGCAGTCGCTGTTCAACGCGCTGCAGCTGGCGAGCGTCCAGCCGGCGATGCTGGGCCAGGCGTTCGGCATCGCGTTGCTCGGGCTCGCGTGGCTCGCGTTTCATGCAGCGTTCAACGGGGATCTCACGGCGCCCGTCGCGCGGTCGGTCGGCCACGTGTACTGGCTGACCGGCGTGCTGACGATCGTCTGGTCGATCGGCACCGGCAGCGGTCCCGCGCTGGCTGCCGCCGGCCGGGTGCTGTCGGCCGTGGCCGGTGTCGTGCTGATCGTGCTCGGCCTCGGCGGCGTGCGGCTCGCATCGGCCGTGCGCCGGCGCGAGAAAGCGCAGGCGCTCGACGCGCGTGCGCCGGCGCAGCGTCCGGCCGAGCCGGCGATGACGCCCGCGTCGTCGTCCGCACCGCAGCGTGTCGAACCCGTCGTCAGCCGTCCTGCGGCATCCGCCGCATCGTCACCGGCTTCATCCGGTTCCAGTCAATCGTCAGGCGGCGTCGCACTCGACGAACGCCCGCCGATGCAGGATTGACCGGCCATGCGTCGCGCGTGCTGCCTTCCGCCCGACGCCGCTGTCCATGCTATTGACGCAGCGCATGATGTAAATGATGCGCTGCTTTTCTTATTCTCTTCATCCCGTCCGCAGCCATGCACGACAAAATCCTGATTCTCGACTTCGGTTCGCAAGTCACCCAACTGATTGCGCGACGCGTGCGCGAAGCGCACGTCTACTGCGAAATCCATCCGAACGATGTGTCCGACGACTTCGTCCGCGAGTTCGCGCCGAAGGCGGTGATCCTGTCGGGCAGCCACGCGAGCACGTACGAAGACCATCAGCTGCGCGCGCCGCAGGCCGTATGGGATCTCGGCGTGCCGGTGCTCGGCATCTGCTACGGCATGCAGACGATGGCCGTGCAGCTCGGCGGCAAGGTCGAGTGGAGCGACCACCGCGAATTCGGTTACGCGGAAATGCGCGCGCACGGCCATACGCGCCTGCTCGACGGCATCGAGGATTTCAAGACCGACGAAGGCCACGGCATGCTGAAGGTCTGGATGAGCCACGGCGACAAGGTCGCCGAGCTGCCGCCGGGCTTCGCGCTGATGGCATCGACGCCGAGCTGCCCGATCGCCGGCATGGCCGACGAGGCACGCGGCTACTACGCGGTGCAGTTCCACCCGGAAGTCACGCACACGCTGAAGGGCCGCCAGATCATCGAACGCTTCGTGCTGCAGATCGCCGGCGCGAAGCCCGACTGGATCATGAAAAACCACATCGAGGAAGCCGTCGCGAAGATCCGCGAGCAGGTCGGTGACGAGGAAGTGATTCTCGGCCTGTCGGGTGGTGTCGATTCGAGCGTCGCGGCCGCGCTGATCCATCGCGCGATCGGCGATCAGCTCACCTGCGTGTTCGTCGACCACGGCCTGCTGCGCCTGAACGAAGGCAAGATGGTGCTCGACATGTTCGAGGGCCGCCTGCACGCGAAGGTTGTGCACGTCGACGCATCCGAGCAGTTCCTCGGCCACCTGGCCGGCGTGACCGATCCGGAAGCGAAGCGCAAGATCATCGGCCGCGAGTTCGTCGAGGTGTTCCAGGCCGAGGCGCAGAAGCTGTCGAAGGCGAAGTGGCTCGCGCAGGGCACGATCTATCCGGACGTGGTCGAATCGGGCGGTACGAAGACCAAGAAGGCGACGACGATCAAGAGCCACCACAACGTCGGCGGCCTGCCGGAAACGCTCGGCCTGAAGCTGCTCGAGCCGCTGCGCGACCTGTTCAAGGACGAAGTGCGCGAGCTGGGCGTCGCGCTCGGCCTGCCGCCGGAGATGGTGTACCGCCATCCGTTCCCGGGCCCGGGCCTCGGCGTGCGGATCCTCGGCGAAGTGAAGCGCGAGTTTGCAGACCTGCTGCGCCGCGCGGACGCGATCTTCATCGAGGAACTGCGCAACACGACCGCGACCGCGCACGATGCGGCTGCCGGCCTGTGCGGCGAAGCCGATGTCGGCAAGAGCTGGTACGACCTGACGAGCCAGGCGTTCGCGGTGTTCCTGCCGGTCAAGTCGGTGGGCGTGATGGGCGATGGCCGCACGTACGACTACGTGACGTCGCTGCGCGCGGTGCAGACGACCGACTTCATGACCGCACACTGGGCGCATCTGCCGTACGCGCTGCTCGGCCGCGCGTCGAACCGGATCATCAACGAGGTGCGCGGGATCAACCGTGTGGTGTACGACATCTCGGGCAAGCCGCCGGCGACGATCGAGTGGGAATAAGCGTTCGTGCTGAATCAGCGTTCGATTCCGCTCTCGTCGTTGCGCATCGATTGATGGCGCGATAGGGCGTGAGCGGATGGCGGGTTCAGCTTGTTCGCTGTCCCGGCACGGACCGGGACAAGAAACGGCTTGGCGATTGCCAAGCCGTTTTTCGTTAACGCGTCGCCTGAGTCACGAAACGGCGTGCGTCATTCGTGACGCGGCAATCCGTTGTGCGCCCGATGGCGATCGCTCGCGTCCGCCGATCGAATCTCACGCGTGCGAGCCCACGAGCGAACGCAGGTACGTCGGCACTTTCGCCTTGGCCGTTGCCTGGACACGCGCCATGAGCGCGTGATCGATGCGGTTCAGCCCGTAAGTCCGCGCAATGTCGTGCTGCAACCGGCACCACAGGTGACCGGCCATCTCGGCATCGACCATCGCCCGGTGGGCACGGCCCGATTTGGGCAACCGCAGCATATCCACCAGGCTCGACAGGCGGTGACTCTGGGCATCCGGGTAGATACGTCTCGCCACGAGCATCGTGCACGCAAAGGCATGCTCGGCCGACATGCCGAGCAGCCCGAGTTCCGCCTGCCAGAACCGTTTGTCGAAGCCGGCATTGTGCGCGACGACCGCATGCTTGCCGACGAACGCTGCGGCTTCCTTCATGACTTTCGATGCCGGGGGCGCCGATGCAATCATCTCGTTCGTGATGCCGGTCAGTGCGACGACATCGGACGGTATGCGTCTGCCTGCATTCATCAGGCTCTGGAAACGGTCGACGACTTGTCCGTCCCGGAGCAGGATGACGGCGATTTCGGTCGCACGGTCGCCCATATTCGGCGAAAGTCCGGTTGTTTCGAAGTCCAGTACTGCGACGGTTTGCATGGTCGAATCCTGTTGCTTCACGCGGTGTCGTTAGAGTGGCCGAGAGGTTAGCATCTCCAGACCCGCGACAGGCTCGTTCAGCGCGGGAAACGACCATCCTTGCGGCGAGCGCCGACCCGATCCGCCATTGGCACTGCAGGACGCACGACGATGCAACAGGGTGCCGGCCGCCGACTATCGGCAGCCCATTGGTCCGCGCGTCATGCCGCCAGACTGTTTTCGCCTTCAACCATCCGGATCGGGCCCGTGGTCTGTCCCGCACCCTGCCTGATGCTGAACTCGATCAGATCTTCGTAAATCTCCCGTTGCCCGGCGGGCAGCACAGGCAGCAGTGTCTCGCGGCGCTTGTCCGCATCGAACATCGATTCGACCAGCCATCCCGTCAGATAGACCGACGCCAGGCATCCGCCCGCGGTTGCGACATTGCCGTGGCACACCAGCGGCTGGTTCAGCACGTCCAGCCCGAGTGCCTGCAAACCCTTCCGCGCGTCAGGATGCGTCGTGGCGCGGCGCTCCGGCAGCAGCCCGAGCCCCTCGAGAATGAAGGCCCCGCCGCAGATCGATCCGACGAGCTGGCGCTCGGGATCGAGATCGAACGACGGCAGGAAGTCGGGATGGGCCAGTGCGGCCGGTACGCCTTCCTTGCCGCTCGAAAAGAGGACCGCGTCGGCGTGATTGGCATCGGCAAGCGGGCCGTGCGTCGGGATGGCCAGACGATGTGCGGAATGCAGCACTGGCTGCGCACCCAGGATCCGGACGCGCCAGTCGCGGTTGTTGCGGCCGAGAATGTCCCACATCAGGAACAGGTCGACGTCGGTGAACTGGTCAAATGCGACGAGAGCGATGTCTTTCAAGGCGGACTCCATGCGTAATGGCGCGCTGCCGGAAGCGGCGGCGGCCGTGATAGAGTTCGCAGCCTATCTGTCCATGCCGCACCATACACAGCCTGTATGGCGATGACGATGAGCACACTGACGCGAAACGACTGGATTGCAGCGGGCTTTGACGCCCTCGACGGGGAAGGGTATGCGGGCATGTCCGCCGAAAGCCTCGCGCGACGGCTGAACGTGACCCGCGGATCGTTCTATCACCACTTCCGCAATCGCGAGGATTTCGTCCGGACGCTGCTGACCGCGTGGGAGAGCGACTACACCGCACGCATGCTCGCGTATGCGGCAGACGGCCGCAGCGCGGGCGACACGCTGGCGCGCTACCTGCACATCGCCGCGGAGAAGCGGCCCGGCCGTGAAATTGCGATTCGCGCGTGGGCGCTGCACGATCCGCTGGTGGCGGAATTCCAGCAGCGCGTCGATGCGACGCGCCTGGCATTCGCGGTCGAGACGTCCCGCCGCTGGGCCCGCCTGCCGGGTGAAGCCGAGATCGTGGGGCAGCTCGCGCATCTCTGCCTGATCGGCGGCCAGCAGGCCGGGCTGCGGCGCGATGCCGAGCGGTTCAACGGCTTCATGCAGCGCGCGTTTGCGGCCGTGGGGAGCAGGCTTGCCCGGGGACGCGCGTAACGGTGCGATACGCGCGATACCGGTGAGGCAGGGATGTCGCGGGTATCGCGGCATCGAACGCGCTCGGATGCGCGGCTGGGTCGTCGACAAAAGCGCACGACGCGAAGCCGCAAGCAGAGGGCATGCGCTTGCGTGATACCGCTCAGGCGTGATCGCTCCCGCGATAACGCAGGTGAATCAACGGATAAGCCCGACCCTGCCCATCGAGCGGCGATCGTCCGCAGCGCTCGAATCCCAGCCGTTCATAGAATCCCGCCGCCTGGTCGTTCTGTTCGTTGACGTCGGTCGACAGGTCGGGATGACGCTTGAGTGCATCTTCCACGAGCAGGCGCCCGATCCCCGCGCCATGATGAGCAGGATCGATGAACAGCGCTTCCATGTGACTGCCGTCGAGAAGCATGAAGCCGATCGCACGGTCGGTATCGTCGACGGCGAGATCGAGCGGTGCACCGGGCAGGAACGCGACGACTTCGGATTCGATCGCGCGACGGTCGTTGTCGCTCAGGAAGTGATGCGTGGCATCGACCGCGCTGCGCCAGATATCGAGCACGCGTGCGCCGTCGGCCGGGGTGGATTGGCGGATTCCGATCATGATTTGATTTGTTGTTTTAGTCGCGACAGGTGGCTGGCGCCGTCAGGGTCCCGATCGGGCTGCCTGCACGGCGATGCGGAAAGTAAGCATTATGTCAGGTTGGAGCGCGACGCGTTTCGGCCAGGGTGGCTGCCCGTTCCACCGCCCGCCGCGCGACGTCCCGCACGCCCGCACTCATCGGCAGATCGTCACGATCGAGTTCGGCGAGATCGAACCAGCGCGCTTCGAGTGCATCGTCACCCGCAACGGGCATGCCGCGCAGCCACTTGCACAGCACGGCGACCAACACGTAATGCTGGCGCAGGCCGCCATTGGCATCGTGATCGAACGCATCCAGCGCGGTGAACACGTCCAGCGCTTCGACGTCGATCGCGGTTTCTTCGGCGATCTCGCGCACGGTGGCGCGCGTGACGGTTTCGCCCGCTTCGATCTTGCCGCCGGGAAACCCCCAGCAGCCGGCATCGGGTGGATTGGCGCGGCGAACCATCAGCACGTCGCGTTCGCGGAGGACGACGCCGATCACGGCGGGAACGGGGCGCACGGTCGGCGCGGGCGACGAATCGGACATGATGGTTCTATGCGTCGAAGCGTGGGCAGGTAAGCGACGTCAGGCGACGATTCATCGCCCGTCCTCGGTACGCTGCTCGATCGCGCGGATCACGGCGACCATGTCGGCGGACCCATGCCCGGCCTGTTCGGTCTCGCCGTAAAGCGCGTGGCAGATATCGAGCAGCGGCGACGCGATGCCGATGCTGCGCGCCGACTCGGCGACGAGGCGCGCATTCTTCAGCACGTCCGTGATCGCGGCCTGCACGGAGAAATCCGCCGCGACGAGCTTGCCGATCTTCACGCGCGACACGTCGCTTGCCATCGGGCCGGCATTCAGCACGTCGGCGAAGCGGGCGAGATCGATGCCGTGACGCTGCGCGAAATGCGTGGCTTCGGTCAGTCCGGTGACCATCGTGATCAGGAACAGGTTGACGGCGAGCTTCATGGTCAGCGCCGACGGCACGTTGCCGCAGATGAAGCTGTCGCGGCATAGCGGCTTCACGAGCGGGCGAACCGCGTCGACGTCGTCCTGCGCACCGGCCAGCATCACGACGAGCTGGCCTGCTTCGGCCGGCTTGCGCGACCCCGACACGGGTGCCTCGACGTAGCGGCCCGACGCGGCCGCGATCTCGTCGGCCAGCGCGCGCGAGTATTCCGGCGACGTGGTGCCCATGTTCACGATCACGTGGTCGCCGACGCGACGACTGAAGTCGGGCGTGCCGCGCCCGAGGACGGTGTCGATCGCGGTATCGTTCGCGAGCATCAGGATGACGGTACGGCAGGCTGCGAACACGTCGTCGGCGTGCTCGGCGATGCGTGCGCCGGCGTCGCGCAGCGCGTCGTCGCTGCCGTGGGAGCGGCTCCATGCGACGAGCGGCGTGCCGGCCCGCGCGAGATTGAGTGCCATCGGCGTGCCCATCACGCCGAGGCCGATGAATCCGACTGCCGTTTGCATGTCCTGACTCCCGCTGTGAGTGGAGACGATCGTGGCCGTCAGTATCGCAGCGTTTTCGCTCGCGTGTCGGCGATGCCGCGCGCGTCGCGCAGGAAGCGGTTCTAGCGATGCGACGGCGCTGCGTTCATGCCGGCCAGATACGGCCACGGATAGATGCCGCGTGCATGGCCGTCGCCAAACGCGAGACGGATACCGTAGCCGGCCGGCTCCACATCGTCCAGCGTGAGGCCGGGCTGCACGTCGACACGGCCGCCGTCGTACCGGATCCGACGGCATTCCGCGCACGGGCAGCCGCGGCGCAACTGCGCATAGCCGATATGCTGCGTGTCGCCGTCCGGCCAGCGCAGCGTCAGCGCGCGCGCCGGATGATCGAGCACGATTTCGGTCGGTACGATCATCGCGAAGCCTCGTCGATCTGCCGGATCGCGATCCGCACGGCCTTGCGAACCTCGGGGTCGCGATCCTCCAGTGCGGTGTGCAGCGCGGGCAGGGTCGTGCGCTCGCGCAGTTCGCCGAGCGCGAGCGCGGCCTCCTTGCGCAGGTTGCCGATCGCATGCGCGAGCAAGGCGGCGATCGCAGGGGCGGCGGTGCTGTCGCGCAACTGGCCAAGCGCACGGACGGCGCGCAGGCGTACCTGCCAGTAGTCGTCGTCGAGCGCGGCGACGAGCGGTGCGCTCGCAGCGGAGATCCGCAGCTTGCCGAGTGTCGCGGCCGCTTCCTCGCGCACTTGCCACGCGGGGTCGCGCAGTGCGGCGAGCAGCGCTGTCGCGACGGGCGCGTCGTCGGGCGCGGCGAAGCCGAGCGCGCCGACCGCCGCACGTCGTACGTCCGCATCGGTGTCGGCCGTCGCGACGCGCGCGAGCGGCGGCAACGCATGCGCATCCTTGAGCCAGCCGAGCACCGCGACGGCCTCGGCGCGCACGGCGGCCGCATCGGCATCCAACGCGTGCAGCGCGGGCGCCAACGCATCGGGGTCGCGCAGTTCGCGCAGGCCGCGCAGCACGGCGGCGCGCACGAACGGCTCCGGCCGGTCGGCCCAGCGACGCAGCGCCGCGCCCGATGCGGCGTCCTTCAGTTCGGACAGGCTTTGTGCGGCGGTGGCGCGTACACCGTCGTCCGGATCGAGCAGCGCGCCGCACAGTGCGTCGACGACGTCGGGCTGCTCCCACGCGCCGAGCGCGCGGGCGGCTTCGCCGCGGACGTCGGCCGACGCATCGTCGCGCAGTGACGCGACGAACGCGGGCACGCAGTCGGGATCCTCGAGGTCGGCGAGTTCGAGCAGTGCGATGCGGCGCTCGGACGCGTCGGGCGCGGCGAGGCGGGCGACGAGCGCGGCCAGGTCGGGGTCGCGCGCGCCGGGCAGCGGGGAAGCGAAGGCAGAGGCGGTCATGGGTAAACGGTCGGGGGAGGGTGAGAGCCTGCCGCTCACACGATCAGCGCAGCAGGTACGGGATGTCGACCTTGACCGCGCCGGTCGGGCAGTCGCGCTCGCACGGCATGCAGTACCAGCACTCGTCGAACTGCATGTAGGCCTTGCCTTTCGTCACGTCGATCGCGAGCAGGTCGAGCGGGCACACGTCGACGCAGACGGTGCAGCCCTTGTCGGCGATGCACAGATCCTCGTCGATCGTGACGGGCGCGCTGCTGCGCAGGAAGATGTCGTGCGGCGTATGGGGCACGGTTGGGCTCCTCAGAGGGCGGCCGCGGGCGCGGCCGGTTCGCGGATGCGCAGATGCGCGTAGGCGCTGCGCTCGTCGTCGGCGAGCGGCACGACGTAGGGTTCGACCGCTCGCTTCTCGCTGCGCATCGCGCCGTCGGCGCCCTTGCGCAGCCACGTGTGGCAGAACCACTCGGCGTCGTTGCGCTGCGGAAAGTCGACGCGATGGTGGTACAGCCCCCAGCGGCTCTCGGTGCGGAACAGCGACGCGCGCGCGGCCATTTCCGCACAGTCGCGGATCGCCCGCACCTCGGCGGCGCGCATCAGTTCATGCGGATGATCGGCTTTGATCGATTCGATATCCTCAGTAATGGCGTCGAAACGTTGAAGCCCGATTTCCATCTTGCGCGTCACCTTCGGCGGCTGCAGATAGTCGTTCACCATGCGACGCAGCTTGTATTCGACCTGCGCCGGCGCCAGGCCGCGCTCGCGCAGCAACGGGGCAAGCACGCGGGTGCGCTCGGCGGCGACCTGTTCGTCGTCCACCGGCGCATGCGCGCGGCCGGCAACGTAGTCGGCCGCATTCTGCCCGGCAAACCAGCCGTACGTAAACGCACCGAGCATGTAGTTGTGCGGGACGGCCGCCATGTCACCGGCCGCATAGAGCCCCGGTACGGTCGTCTCCGCGCGTGCGTTCACGTACACGCCGGATGCGCTGTGGCCACTGCAGAAGCCGATCTCGGAGATGTGCATCTCGACCATCTGCTGCCGGTAGTCGGTGCCGCGCCCCGCGTGGAAGCGGCCGCGGCTCGGCCGTTCGTTCGTATGCAGGATCTGCTCGATGGTCTGGATCGTTTCTTCCGCGAGATGGTCGAGCTTCAGGAACACCGGGCCGTTGCCGCTTTGCAGTTCCTGGTAGAACTCCCACATCATCTGGCCGCTCCAGTAATCGCATTCGATGAAGCGTTCGCCCTTGCCGTTCGCGGTGAAGCCGCCGAGCGGGCCCGTCACGTATGCGCACGCGGGGCCGTTGTAGTCCTTGATCAGCGGATTGATCTGGAAGCACTCGAGGTTCGCGAGCGCGGCGCCCGCGTGATAGGCCATCGCGTAGCCGTCGCCTGCGTTGGTCGGGTTCTCGTAGGTGCCCATCAGGTAGCCCGAAGCCGGCAGGCCGAGCCGGCCGGCCGCGCCGCAGCAGAGGATCACGGCCTTCGCACGGATCACGTGGAACTCGGCCGTGCGGCAGTCGAAACCGAGCACGCCGCTCGCGCGGCCCTGCGCATCGGTCAGCACGCGCGTCACGACGATCCGGTTCGTGATCGCGATGCGTGCGCGCTTCAGTTGCCGGTACAGCACCTTCTTGATGTCGTGGCCTTCGGGCATCGGCAGCACGTATGCGCCCATGTGATGGACCTTCTTCACCGCGTAGTCGCCGGTGCCGTCCTTCTCGAACTTCACGCCCCAGCGGTCGAGCTGCTCGATCGTCGCGAAGCTGTGCCGCGCATACGCATGCACGGCTTCCTGGTCGACGATCCCGTCGTTGGCGATCGTGATCTCGCGCGTGTACTGCTCGGGTGTCGCGTGCCCGGGGATCACCGCATTGTTCAGGCCGTCCATTCCCATCGAGATCGCGCCGCTGCGCTTCACGTGCGCCTTTTCGAGCAGCAGCACGCGCAGCGACGGGTCGCGCTCCTTCGCCTTGATTGCCGCCATCGGGCCGGCCGTGCCGCCGCCGACCACGACGATGTCGTATTCGAGCACATGAGTAGTCATCGTTGTGTCCTTGCAGGTTTGCGCGGTTTCTGGCGGTCGATGCGCAGCCGGTACTGGAAGGCGTCGCCGCGGAAGTACAGGTATTCGAAGTCGATCGGTGCGCCCGATGCGTCGTGCGTGAGGCGCTCGATGCGCAGCACGGGGCTGCTTTCCTCGACATGCAGCGCATCGACGATCTCGTCGTCGGCGAGGATCGCGTCGATCGACACGTCGGCATGGCCGAGCGGGATGCCGCAGTCGTTTTCCAGGACCAGGAAGATGTCGCGGGTCGCGAGATCGGCGCCCGCGAGGCGCTTGCCGAGGGCTTCGGGCACCCAGGTCTGTTCGAGCGACACCGGCTCGCGATTCAGCAGCCGCACGCGATGAATCTCGACGAGCGGCGCGCCTTCGGGCACGTTCAGCTTGGTCGCGAGATGGCGGTCGGCCTTGACGGTGCGGAAACTGCGCACCTGGTTGACGATCTCGTAGCCCATCGACGACATCGCCTCGGCGAAGCCCTGCAGCGACGTCACGTTCTGGAACGCCTTCGGCTTCGACACGAAGGTGCCCTTGCCGTGCAGCTTGAACAGCAGTCCTTCCTTCTGCAGATCGCCGAGCGCCTGGCGCACCGTGATACGGCTGACGTCGAACATCGCGCAGAGTTCGTGTTCGGAAGGCATCCGGCTGTGCGGCGCATAGGTGCCGTCGAGAATCCGCGCGCGCAGGGTGTCCTTGATCTGCACGTAGAGCGGGGCCATCGACAGCGGCACGACGTTGGGTGAAGTCATCGGTCAACTTGTTATGACAAGATTGATCGAGTGTAGTCAGCGCGCTCGCGGGTCCCAACCAACGATTTCTGATTTGAACTTTCCGATTCCGGAAAAGCGCGCCGGCAGGGGACAGACCAAACGGACGATCCGCCGGTTGCGGGCGGAGCGGAGCGGCGGACCATAAAAATTCGCCGGCGCGTGTTCCGCGCCTGTCGATTTCCCGATGCGTCGCCCGTCGTATCCATGTCGACCGGACATGGCGCCACGCGGGTAGCACCCGGTCCCGGGCATTGCCGTAACGAAAAGGAGGCACGCCATGCCGGATTCCCGATACCGCTGGGTGATCGTCGCCGCAGGCGGCCTGATGGGCTGCATCGCGGTCGGCGCGATGTTTTCGCTGCCGGTGTTCCTGCGTGCGATCGCACGCGACACCGGCTGGTCGATGACCGGCATTTCCGGCGCGATGACGCTCGGCTTCATCGCAATGGCCTTCGCGAGCATGGGGTGGGGCAGCCTGTCGGATCGCATCGGCACGCGCCCGGTCGTCATGACGGGCGCCGTCCTGCTGTCGGCGAGCCTGGCGCTGGCGAGCCGTGCGCCGTCGCTGCTCGCGTTCCAGCTGACTTTCGGCCTCGCCGTCGGTGGCGCGACGGCCGCGATATTCGCGCCGATGATGGCGTGCGTGACGGGCTGGTTCGACACGCACCGCAGCCTGGCGGTGTCGCTCGTGTCGGCCGGGATGGGGATGGCGCCGATGACGATGGCCCCGCTGGCCGCGTGGCTCGTGTCGGTGCGCGACTGGCGCACGTCGATGCTGCTGATTGCGGTGCTGGCGGCCGTCGTGATGATTCCGGTGTCGCTGCTGGTGCGCCGGGCGCCCGCGCTCGACGGTGCGCCTGCGGCCCCGGTGGCCCCTGCACCGGCGGACGAGCCTGCGGCGATGTCGGTCATGGATGCGCTGCGTTCGCCGCCGTTCATCGTGCTGCTGCTGACCAACTTCTTCTGTTGCGCGACGCATTCGGGCCCGATCTTCCACACGGTCAGCTACGCGGTGACGTGCGGGATCCCGCTGACCGTCGCGGTATCGATCTACAGCGTCGAAGGGCTCGCCGGCATGGGCGGCCGGATCGTGTTCGGGATCCTGGGCGATCGCATCGGCGCGAAGCGCATGCTGGTGGCCGGGCTGCTCGCGCAGGCGCTCGGTGCGCTCGGCTATGGCTTCGTGCGCACGCTCGACGGGTTCTACGTGATCGCGACGCTGTTCGGCTTCGTCTATGCGGGCGTGATGCCGTTGTATTCGGTGCTCGCGCGCGAGAATTTTCCGCAGCGGATGACGGGCACGGTGATCGGTGGCTGCGCGATGGCTGGCGGCCTCGGCATGGCCGCGGGGCCCGTCGCGGGCGGCCTGATCGTCGATGCGTCCGGCAGCTACCGCTGGCTCTACATCGGTTCGTGCGCGATCGGCATCGGTGCATGCCTGATCGCATGGATGTTTCGTCCGTTTCCGCAAGCGCGGCCGATGCGGGCAGCCGCATGACTGTGGTTCGACCATGCGCCGCGTGTCGAGCGGAACATGTGAACCGATCAGGAAAACGAACGATATGCCGCGCTAGTCGTGCGAGCCGGCCCGGAACACGCTGCGCAATTCGTCGTGGTTGTGCACGTTGAGCTTGCGATAGATCTTGCGCACGTGATCGATGACCGTGCTGTTGCGCAGCGCGAAGCCGCTCGCGATCTCGCTGTGAGAGCGGCCGAGCACGAGCTGCGTGCAGAGTTCGCGCTGGCGTTCGGTCAACCCGAATTCGAAGCCGAGCCGTTCGATCTCCAGTTCGAGCGGCGGAAAATGTTCGATGTAGATCACGATGGAGAAATCGCGCTGCACGGGGCGTGCGTCGGCGAGGCGATAGGCCTTGAAGCGAAAGCGGCCGGCGGTATTGCGGCGCTCGAGCGTCGCGGGTGGCGCAGGGTGTCCGCGCCAGATCCGGTTGACGTTCGACAGCAGCGGGGCGAGCCAGTCCGGCAAGTGGTCGTGACGATAGAACGCGAGCGGTTCGCCGGTCGCGAGCGACAGCATCCGGATGCTCTCCGTGTTGTGCAGCAGGAGCCGGCCGGCGCCATCGACGACGACGATCGCGGACAGGCTGCCTTCCGCCTCGTGCAGCGGCAGTTGCGCGGGCCGCGACAGCGCGTGCGCGAGATGTCTGGCGACGGGTTCGATGTCGCGATGATTCTTTTCCGAGAACGGACGACTGCCGGGCGCGCGTGACAGCTGCAGGCTGCCCCAGCCGCGCGTGCCGTCCGTCGCGGTCAGTTCGAGACAATGACGCATCGAGGTCGGCTGCCACAGGTCCGCATACATCTCGCTCGACAGCAGCTCGTCGTCGTAGTGCGCGCTGTTGACGAAACCGCGGCCGCGGCGCATCGCGTCGGAGAACGTGACGCCGAGCACCTCCTGCCGGGCGGTGTTGTGCACGTTCATGAAGTACGACGGCAATACCGTGTAGACCGTGTCGTTCTCGCTGTAGACGTCCGACAGCGCGTAGTGCTCGTCGGCGTAGAAGAACATGCCCCAGTCGGCACCGACGATGTGTCGTGCGGCTTCAATCACATGAGGAATGACGAGGCGCGGCTCGACGCCGAGCGAACAGAGTCGTCGAATGTGACTCGCCAGCGCGACGTGCTTGTCGGACATGAAGACGCTCCTCGAGCGTGCATCGGACTCGCGCGCCGCGTCGTGGTGACGTGGCCGATTGCACATGCGCCGTCCTGTCTGTCCAGCTTAGACGCCCAACATGACAACGACCGAAATTACCCCCTTTCAAGGGGGCGTCAAAGCGGCACGTGGTTTCTATCATTGCTCCATTCCAGTTGTATTCACGTGACGAACATGCCGTTGCATTCGGCGTGCGGCATTCGTCCGATGCAACGTGAATGCAACCGGAATATCCGATTCGCGATGCGGCGGGATGCGCGAGCCACACAACTCGAAACGCGCAATGTGGCCGCAGCACGAAATCGCGCATGTCGATGCGCCAGCCCCGGGGGGAAACAGAGGGATTGCCAGCAAGGATCGACGTTGCGTGCACGCCGGATACGACGGCACGCGAGCAGGACGTCGAAGTGCGCGGACGGCGGGAAGCCGGCGCCGCCCGCGTCGTTGGGGGGTATTGCAGCTTCATGTGAGGTGCCACGATGAAGACCATGTACAAGGCGGCGCTGGCCGCAATCTGCGTGCTGGGCGCGGTGGGGCTCGCGCAGGCGCAGGAAGGGAGCGCGCCGACGTCGACGCCGCCGTCCGATGCCGCGATCAGCGCGACGTCGATGGGCAGCATGCCCGGCGCAGGGTCGCAGGCGGGGAGTCCGACCGCGCTCACGCGAGCGCAGGTACGGAACGAACTGCTGCGCGCGCAGAAGTCGGGCGAACTCGATCGGCTCAACAATCAGTTGTACAACGGACAGTAGCGGCGGACGTGACGACGCGGCCGCAGCGAAGCGGCTGCGTCGACGGCGGCGCCGGGTATCGGCGGCGCGCAGAAATGGGGTGCGACCATGCGTGGTCACGAGCCGGCATGGTCTTAAACGGGGTTGGAACAACGCTCGCGCAAGCACGGCGCGAGCGTGTCGTCAATGGCATATCGAGCATTCGTTCGAAGTGCCTGTCACACGTGCGTCACCCTGCTAGAATTCGGCTGCCGCATTGTTTCGATTGACCGATGAGATTGCTTGACGCCCTGGTCGAACAACGTATTGCCGCTGCTGCCGCGCGGCGCGAGTTCGACGATTTGCCGGGTACCGGCGCGCCACAGGCGCTGGATGACGACCTGCTCGTACCCGAGGAGGTGCGGGTGGCCAACCGTATCCTGAAGAATGCGGGCTTCGTGCCGCCGGCCGTCGAGCAATTGCGCGCGCTGCGCAACCTGCACGACGAAGTGCAGGCGGTCAGCGACCGTGCCGCGCGGTGCCGGCTGCAGGCGAAGATCCTCGCGCTCGACATGGCGCTCGAATCGCTGCGCGGTGGCCCGATGGTGATGCCGCGCGACTACTGCCGGCGCATCGCGGAACGCCTGTGCGAGCGCGGGCTCGACGAAGCGTCCGCCGAAGCGGGGCCGATGTGACGTCCGACGCGCTGCACGACGCAGCCGGGTCGGCGGCCGCTCCGGCGGCCGAATCTACCGCCGATTCTCCCGTTCCCGAAGCCGCGCCCGTATCGGCGCGCGACCTGCATTTCATGCGTCTTGCGCAGGCCGCCGCCGAAGAGGCGCGCGCGGCCGGCGAAGTACCGGTCGGTGCGGTGCTCGTGCGCGGCGACGAAGTGATCGCACGCGGCTTCAACCATCCAATCGGCGGGCACGACCCGTCGGCCCATGCGGAAATGGCCGCGCTGCGCATGGCCGCGCAGCATCTGCAGAATTACCGGATGCCCGGCTGCGAGCTGTACGTGACGCTCGAGCCGTGCCTGATGTGCGCGGGCGCGATCATGCATGCGCGCATCGAGCGGGTCGTCTACGGCGCCGCCGACCCGAAGACGGGCGCCTGCGGCAGCGTGATCGACGCGTTCGCGAATCCGCAGTTGAATCACCATACCGAAGTGACCGGTGGCGTGCTCGCCGACGAGTGCGGTGCCGCGTTGAAGTCGTTCTTCGCCGAGCGCCGTCGTGCGCTGCGCGAAGCACGGCTGGCCCGCGACGCCGAATCCGGCACGTCATAGGCGCGCCCGCCGCGCGTGTCGCCCGGCGCGAGCCGGGCGTCCACGGTTCCGTGAACCGGAGACGGTTCAGGCCCTCTAAGCAGGTTTGACGACCCGACACCCTTCGCCATGTCCTTCCAGCCCGCCGCGTCCTACACCATCCGCCTGCTTGCGCCGTCCGGCTATCCGCACGACCCCGACGCGATCAATCGTGCGCTCGAGCGCCTCAGCACCGCGCAGCACCGCGTCGAGAACATCGAGGCGACGCAGCGGCGCTTCCAGCGGTTCGGCGGCACCGACGGCGAGCGGGCGGGCGACCTGAACCGCCTTGCCGATCCCGAACGGCCGCTGCCGGACATCGCGCTCGCGGTGCGCGGCGGTTACGGTGCCGCGCGCATTCTGCACGGGCTCGACTATCGCGGGCTCGAACGCAGGCTGCGCGACCAGCCGGTCGCGCTCGTCGGCCACAGCGACTTCACGGCACTCCAGCTCGCGCTGTACGCGAAGGCGCGCATCAAGACGTTCGGCGGCCCGATGCTGTCCGCCGACTTCGGCGCGGAAACGCCGAGCGATTTCACGATGCAGCACTTCTGGCAGACGCTGACGCAGCCGAGCACGACGATCATCGCCGAAGCGCCGCAGGTGCAGACCGTCAACGTGACGGGCACACTGTGGGGCGGCAACCTCGCGATCCTCACGTCGCTCGTCGGTACGCCCTACATGCCCGACATCGAAGGCGGCATCCTGTTCATCGAGGACGTCAACGAACAGCCGTTCCGGATTGAACGGATGATCTATCAACTGCACCTGTCGGGGCTGCTCGCGCGCCAGCAGGCGCTCGTGCTCGGCCAGTTCACCGGCGCGCGGCCGTTCGAGTACGACAACGGCTACGACATGCAGGCGATGATCGAGCAGGTGCGTGCGGTGGTGGGGATTCCGGTCGTCACGGGGCTCCAGTTCGGCCATGTGCCCGACCTGCTGACGCTGCCGTTCGGCGCGCAGGCGCAACTGGTCGCGAATGCGCACGGTTTCCGGCTCACGCTGTCGGACTATCCGCATCTCGGCTAAGGCGGGCGCGATCGAGCGAAAGGCGGGTTTCCCGCCTTTTTCTTTATGTAAGTGCGCAACTAACGGTCTATATTTTTCGTCGACACCAGCAGGGTCCAAACCGGATCTTGCACCAGTTTTGTCAACAAAATAGCCGGAAGGGTATACGACGAGAATGGCCTCTGTCTTGCGTCTTGTCCTTGTCGTGCCTGGATTCTGCCCATCGTGCACCGAACGGGGTCGCATCGATGCACGCCGATTGTGCGCAATGCCGGAAAAGAATTGTTGACAATCTTTATGTCCGCCCTAGGATGAGGATCATCACACGATGCCGATCATGAACGAGCCCGAATCCCACCCGTCCGGTGCAGCCAGTCCCGAAGCGATCGCCGAGCGGATCCGCACGGCGATCCTCGAGCATCGGCTCGCGCCCGGCGCGAAGCTGACGGAGGCGCAGCTCTGCGATGTGTTCAACGTGAAGCGCGGGGCGATCCGCCAGGCGCTCGCGCAGCTCGCAACCGACAAGCTGGTCGATCTCGAGCCGAACCGCGGTGCGTTCGTCGCGAGCCCGACGCTGCAGGACGTGCACGAGGTGTTCGAGATGCGCCGGATCATCGAGCTCGCCGTGGTCGAGCGGCTCGCGACCGGGCCCGGCGCGAAGCGGCTGAAAGGGGTCGCCACGCTGATCGAGAAGGAACGCAAGGCATTCGAGCGGCACGACTTCGCCGCCTGGATCCGCCTGTCGGGCGAATTCCACACGACGCTTGCCACGCTGATGGGCAATGCGACGCTCAGCGAGTGCCTCGAAGGGCTCGTCGCACGCTCGACGCTGATGTCGGCGCTGTACGAATCGCACGGGCGCAGCCCGTGCTCGTGCGACGACCACGACGAGATCCTCGGCGCGCTGGAGGCGGGGGATCCGAAGCGGGCGGTGACGCTGATGGCGCACCACCTGCAGCATGTCGAACTGAAGATGCTGGACCGGCCCGCGCAAGGGCAGGTCGATTTGCGCGAAGTGTTCGGCGGCGCCTGAGCGGCGACGCGAACCCGGCCGCGCGCCACAAGAACGAGCGAAATGCAGGCCCGCGGTGTTTGCCGCGGGCCGCTGGTCCGACTCCGGGCGTCGATCCGGAGCGATATCGATGACGGTGGAGCGGCCGCGCGGCCGCGTCAAGGAGAAGTCATGGCTCAGTTCAGTGTGGCGCACGACAGCGCCTATCCGGCGGAAGAAGGCGGGGAGGGCGGCGATCCGACGCTGCCGAATGGTTACAGCGAACGTCTGTACAACGAAGATTTGGCACCCCTGAAAAATCAGACATGGGGTTCGTACAACATCTTCGCGTTCTGGATGTCGGACGTGCACAGCGTCGGCGGCTACGTGTTCGCAGGCAGCCTGTTCGCGCTCGGGCTGACGAGCTGGCAGGTGCTGATCGCGCTGATCGTCGGGATCGGTATCGTGAACCAGCTGTGCAACCTGATCGCGCGGCCGAGCCAGCAGGTCGGCGTGCCGTATCCGGTCGCGTGCCGCGCGACGTTCGGCGTGCTCGGCGCGAACGTGCCCGCCGTGATCCGCGGGCTGATCGCGATCGCGTGGTACGGCATCCAGACCTATCTCGCGTCGAGCGCGCTCGTGATCGTCGTGCTGAAATTCTTCCCGCAATGGCTGCCTTATGCGGATGTCCACCACTACGGCTTCCTCGGGCTGTCGGCGGTCGGCTGGGCCGGCTTCATGCTGCTGTGGGTGCTCCAGGCGTTCGTGTTCTGGAACGGGATGGAGACGATCAAGAAGTTCATCGACTTCGCGGGGCCGGCCGTCTACGTCGTGATGTTCATCCTCGCCGGCTACATGGTGTGGCGCGCGGGCTGGCGCAACATCGGCATCAATCTCGGCGGCGTGAAATACCACGGCGCGGAAGTGATTCCGGTGATGATCACGGCCGTGTCGCTGGTCGTGTCGTACTTCTCCGGGCCGATGCTGAATTTCGGCGACTTCTCGCGCTACTGCCGTTCGTTCGGCGAAGTGAAGCGCGGCAATTTCTGGGGGCTGCCCGTCAACTTCCTCGCGTTCTCGCTCGTCACGGTGATCACGACGGCCGCGACGCTGCCGGTGTTCGGCGAACTCATCACCGATCCCGTCGAGACGGTCGGCCGCATCGACCATCCGACCGCGGTGATCCTCGGTGCGCTGACGTTCACGATCGCGACGATCGGCATCAACATCGTCGCGAACTTCGTGTCGCCCGCGTTCGACTTCTCGAACGTTGCGCCGCGCCTGATCAGCTGGCGCGCGGGCGGGATGCTCGCGGCCGTTGCGTCGATCTTCATCACGCCGTGGAACCTGTTCAACAACCCGGCCGTGATCCACTACACGCTCGACGTGCTCGGTGCGTTCATCGGCCCGCTGTACGGCGTGTTGATCGCCGACTTCTACCTCGTCAAGCGCGGCCGGCTCGTGCGCGACGACCTGTACACGATGTCGGAAAGCGGCACGTACTGGTACACGGGCGGCGTGAACCGCCGTGCGCTCGCCGCGCTGCTGCCGGCCGCGTTGATCGCGATCGTCTGCGTGATGGTGCCGGGCTGGCAAGGCGTCGCGAACTTCTCGTGGTTCATCGGCGCGGGGCTCGGCTTCGTGTTCTACCGGCTGCTCGTGAGCGCGAAGGCCTGAGGAGCGTGCGATGAAGATCCGACTGATCAATCCGAATACGACCCAGCGGATGACCGACGCGATGGGCCGCTGCGCGCGCGAGGTCGCGGCCGCCGGCACGGAGATCGCGGCGGTGAGCCCGCCGATGGGCCCGCCGTCGATCGAAGGGTATTACGACGAGGCGCTCGCGACGCCGGGGCTCCTCGCCGAGATCGTGCAGGGCGAACGCGATGGCTGCGACGCATACGTGATCGCATGCTTCGGCGATCCGGGCCTCTACGCGGCGCGCGAGCTCGCGCGCGGGCCGGTGATCGGCATTGCCGAGGCTGCGATGCATGCGGCGAGCGTGCTCGCGCCGGGCTTCTCGGTCGTCACGACGCTCGCGCGCACCTGCGGGATGGCGTGGCACCTCGCGGAGCGCTACGGGATGAAGCGCTTCTGCCGCAACGTGCGCGCGACCGACGTCGCCGTGCTCGAACTCGACCGGCCGGGCTCGGCCGCGCGCCGGATCATCGTCGACGAATGCCGGCGCGCGCTCGACGAGGACGGCGCCGACGCGATCGTGCTCGGTTGCGCGGGGATGGCCGAGTTTGCGCACGAGATCGAGCAGCAGATTGGCGCACCGGTGGTCGAGGGTGTCACGGCGGCCGTCAAGTGGGCCGAGGCGCTCGTCGCGCTGCGCCTCGCGACCGCGAAGCGCGGCGACTACGCGCGGCCGCTGCCGAAGCGCTATGACGGCGCATTCGCCCGCTTCAGCCCGCCGGACGGGGATGAGGGGGAACCGGTCCCGAATTTGCCGCAACCGCACATACACACCGTCTGACACGCACTATCTGCGCCGCTGTATGGGCGCGTATGGGCGTTTTCGCTACACTGGGCCGTCATCGCATCGGCTTGCGCAGCCAGCCTCCGGCACCCGCGCAGTCGATGCGAACCCATTATTTCAGCGAGCTTTCGCCGCACTTCGAACCATGTCACTCGATCCCAACTATCCTCGCGACCTGATCGGCTACGGCCGCCATCCCGTTCAGGCGAACTGGCCGGGGCGCGCCCGCGTCGCTGTGCAATTCGTGCTGAACTACGAGGAGGGCGGCGAGAACTGCGTGCTGCACGGCGATCCGGGCTCCGAGCAATTCCTGTCCGAAATTGTCGGCGCGGCCGCGTATCCCGACCGCCACATGAGCATGGAGTCGATCTACGAATACGGTTCGCGGGCCGGCGTATGGCGCATCCTGCGCGAATTCGAGAAGCGCGGGATGCCGCTGACGGTATTCGGCGTCGGCATGGCGATCGAACGCCATCCGGAGCTCGCGCGCGCGTTCGTCGAGCTGGGCCATGAAATCGCGTGCCACGGCTGGCGCTGGATCCACTACCAGAGCATGACGCCGGAGCTCGAGGCCGAGCATATGCGCCTCGGGATGGAAGCGATCGAGCGCGTGACGGGCGAGCGCCCGCTCGGCTGGTACACCGGCCGCGACAGCCCCAATACGCACCGCCTCGTCGCCGAATACGGCGGCTTCCTGTACGACTCCGACAACTACGGCGACGACCTGCCGTTCTGGATGGACGTCGACGTGTCGGGCGGCAAGAAGTCGCCGCAACTGATCGTGCCGTACACGCTGGATACGAACGACATGCGCTTTGCGACGCCGCAGGGCTTCAACACCGGCGATCACTTCTTCGACTACCTGCGCGACGCGTTCGACGTGCTGTACGCGGAGGGCGACGAAGCGCCGAAGATGCTGTCGATCGGCATGCACTGCCGGTTGCTCGGCCGGCCGGGCCGGTTCCGCGGGCTGCAGCGTTTCCTCGATCACATCGAGAAGCACGATCGCGTATGGGTGACGCGCCGTGTCGATATCGCGCGTCACTGGCGTGAACATCATCCGTATCAGCCCAATCATCGAAACGAAGGGAAAGCATGAAGGCGATGCGCTACACGTTGGATCAACTGAACACGATGGCGCCGAGCGCATTTGTCGCGGCGCTGTCGGGGATTTTCGAACATTCGCCGTGGGTGGCCGAAGTCGCTGCGGGCGAGCGGCCGTTTGCGAGCATCGACGCACTGCACAAGACGATGTCGGGCGCGGTGGAAACGGGCGGCGAAGTGCGCCAGCTCGCGCTGATCAACGCTCACCCGGAACTGGCCGGCAAGGCCGCCGTGCGTGGCGAGCTGACGGCCGAGTCGACGCGCGAGCAGAGCGGCGCGGGCCTCGACCAGTGCACGCAGGAAGAGTTCGACAAGCTGCTGACGCTGAACCGCACGTATCGCGAGAAGTTCGGCTTCCCGTTCATCCTCGCGGTGCGCGGCTATGACCGGCACGGCATCATCGCGAACTTCGAGTCGCGCGTGAATCATTCGCGCACCGAGGAACTGCGTGCGAGCCTCGACCAGATCTACCGGATCGCGCGCTTCCGCCTCGACGACCTGATTGACGCCTGACACCGCAATACCGCCTGCTGCGTCGCAGCGGCCTGATCGCATCACTGAAACAAGGAAACATCATGGCTGTTCCGCTTCTCGATCCCAACGCCCCCGACTTCACGCGGCGCTACGTGAATCTTGCCGACCCGCGTCTCGGTGCGCAGGCGCTCGAAGCCAGCGACGATTTCTTCGCGCCGAAGGATCGGATGCTGAACCCCGAGCCGGCCGTCTTCATCCCCGGCAAGTACGACGACCACGGCAAGTGGATGGACGGCTGGGAAACGCGCCGCAAGCGCACGACGGGTTACGACTGGTGCATCGTCAAGCTCGCGCGCCCGGGCGTGATCAAGGGCTTCGACATCGACACGAGCCACTTCACCGGCAACTTCCCGCCGGCCGCGTCGATCGAGGCCGCGTTCGTGGCCGACGGTGCGCCGACGCATGCGACCGAGTGGGTCGAGATCGTGCCGTCGACGACGCTGCAGGGCAACAGCCATCACTATGTCGAAGCGAGCGACGCGCGTGCGTTCACGCACCTGCGCGTGAACATCTACCCGGATGGCGGCATTGCACGCCTGCGCGTGTACGGCCAGCCTCAACTCGACTGGGCCGGCGCGAGCGCGACCGAGCAGTTCGATCTCGCGGCGATGGAAAACGGCGGTTACGTGGTGGCCGCGAACAACCAGCACTTCGGCGTCGCGTCGAACCTGCTGCTGCCGGGCCGTGGCGTGAACATGGGCGACGGCTGGGAAACCCGCCGCCGCCGCGAACCGGGCAACGACTGGGCGATCATCGCGCTCGCGCAGCCGGGCGTGATCCGCAAGATCGAAGTCGATACCGCGTTCTTCAAGGGCAACTATCCGGACCGCTGCTCGATCCAGGCCGCGTACGTGTCGGGCGGCACGGACAGCTCGCTGATCACGCAGTCGATGTTCTGGCCCGTGCTGCTCGGCGAACAGAAGCTGCAAATGGACAAGCAGCATTACTTCGAACACGACATCGCATCGCTCGGCCCCGTCACGCACGTGCGACTCAACATCATTCCGGACGGCGGCGTGTCGCGCCTGCGTCTGTGGGGGACGCTCGACAAATGAAGACGCTTGCCATCGAACCGCTGACCAAGGAAGCGTTCGCGCCATTCGGCGACGTGATTGAAACGGAAGGCGCGAAGCAGATCCCGATCAACCTCGGCACCACGATCCGCTTTCACGATCTCGCGAAAGTCGACGTGACCGATGAAGACGGCCGCACGCTCGTCAACCTGTTCCGCGGCCAGCCGCGCACGCTGCCGTTCGAAGTGAAGATGCTCGAACGGCACCCGCTCGGCAGCCAGGCGTTCGTGCCGCTGAACGACCAGCCGTATCTCGTCGTCGTGGCGCCCACAGGCGATCTCGATCCGGCGAAGATCCGCGCGTTCGTGACGAGCGGGTGGCAGGGCGTCAACTATGCGAAGGGCGTGTGGCATCACCCGCTGATCGCGCTCGGTGGCGTCAGCGACTTCATCGTCGTGGATCGCGGCGGCGACGGCCTGAACCTGAACGAGCAGGACCTGCAGGAATCGCTGTGGCTCACCGACGAGGCGCTGCACGCGCTGACCGCCTGAGTCGCTCGCGTATTCGCGACTGACTGCCTGTCGAAACCCGCGCAATTGGCGCGGGTTTTTTATGTCCGGTCGCTTTCTCGCGATTCAGGTCGCCGCGGTTTGCGCGTGTCGCGCGAACCGTGGCCGCCGCGGCGCCGGTTCGCGACCGGCGCATGCTGCGCCATCAGCTCGGCGACCCAGTCGATAAAGACGCGTAACTTCGCGCTGACGTGCCGGTTCGGCGGGAACGCGACGTACATCGGCATCGGTTCGAGCTGCCATCGCTCGAACAGCGGCACCAGTTCGCCGCGGGCGCGATGCGCGCCGGCCATGTAGTCGGGCAGCCACAGAATGCCCAGCCCGGCGAGACCGGCCTCGAGGTACGCGTTGCCGTCGTCGACCGCGAGCACGTAGCGTCCGCGCACCGTGACCTGCTCGCCGTCGCATGCCATCTCGAACGGCAACGCCTTGCCGGTGCGTGCCCACAGAAAACCGACGATCCGGTGATGCGTGTCCTCCAGCTCGTCCGGATGCGTCGGCGTGCCGGCGCGGGCGAGATAGGCCGGCGACGCGTACACGCCGAGCCGCAGGTCGCCGACACGGCGCGCGACCAGCGCGCGGTCGGTCGGCTCGCCGCCGCGCACGACGCAGTCGACGTTTTCGCCGATTACGTCCACCACGCGGTCGCTCACGCCCATGTCGAGCTGGAGGTCCGGATAACGCGCATGGAACGCGGGCAGCGCGGGGATCAGGATCAGGCGCGCGAACGGGCTCGGCACGTCCACGCGCAGTCGCCCGTGGGGCGACGCGGAGGCCGCGGACAGGCTCGTTTCGGCATCGTCCATGTCGGCCAGCAGCCGCACGACGCGGTCGTAGTACGCGGCGCCGTCCGCGGTGACGACGACCTTGCGCGTCGTGCGGTTGAACAGCTTCACGCGCAGCCGTGCTTCGAGCTGCTGCACGAGTTGCGTGACGGTGGTACGGCTCATGTGCAGCGTGTCCGCCGCCTTCGTGAAACTGCCGGCTTCCACTACGCGGGCGAACGCCTGCATTGCGTCGAATCGATCCATCGGGTTACGGCTCCGCGTCGGTCGGAATTGTTTGGGACGTGCAAACAGTGTTGGACAGGGTTGCCGGTTTATTCGCCGGGCAACGATCCTTAAAGTGCCTTCATCGTTGATGCCGGGGCGGTTGCGCCCCACAAACCGAAGGAGGTGTTGGATGGTAAAGCGTAGCGTGGTTTTCCCGCCCGGTCGCCAGGCGCTGTACGACCGCAACCGCTATTCGCCGGCGCTGCGCTCGAACGGCTTCCTGTTCGTGTCCGGGCAGGTCGGCAGCCGCGAGGATGGCTCGCCCGAGCCGGAACTGGGCGCGCAGGTCCGCCGCGCGTTCGACAACCTGAATGCGGTGCTGCGCGCGGCCGGCTGCACGTTCGACGACGTCGTCGACGTGACGGTGTTCCTCGTTGATCCCGAAGCGACGTTCGAGCGGATCTGGGAGATCGTCCCCGAATACTGGGGCGACGCGCCGCATCCGACGCTGACCGCCGTCGGCGTGACCTGGCTGTATGGCTTCCAGTTCGAAATCAAGGCGATCGCGCGGCTGCCGGAGACGGTCGACGGGTGAGCCGTGCCCAACCCAGGGCCTGCGCGTCACGGTGTGACGGGCGGCTCCTGTTCGTACGCGCGATGCAGCAGCGCGACGAACGGCGATGAGTCGGGTAGCGTCGCCGTGCCGAACCGGCGCACGGCGATCCCGGGCGTCCACGAATTCATCACGACGGCGCCGGCCAGCGACGGCAGGTCGGCCGGCGTCAGTTCGCGATCGTGCTGCGCGACGCCCAGGCGTGTCAGTTGCCGGCGCAGGATCCCCATCGTGACGCCGCCGAGCATGCCGGCCACCGGCCACACGACCGCATCGCCGGTCCAGAACGCCAGATTCCAGATCGAGCCTTCGCTGATGCGCCCGTGGCGATCGACGAAGGCCGCATCGTCGAAACCCTGCGCGATCGCGCGGCGCAGGAAGTGTGTTTTCGCGACTTCGCCGACGTGCTTGATGTCCGGCAGCACGCGCTCGTGTTCGAACGGCGCAAGATCGAGCGAGCCCGCCGGACCCGACGACGGCGCGGCGGTGCGGACCAGCACGTCGAGCGCTTCGTCGTCGCGCGGCGCGACGAATTCGCCCGTCGTCGCATGCACGGTTGCCGTCAGCGACAGCGCAGCCGGCGCGCGATCGAGCGCGGCGCGCAGGAGCGTGCGAATCCGGTCGTCGGGCAGCGCCTGGCCGAACAGCGCGTTCGACGCATCGCGCAACCGCGCGAGATGCAGGTCGAGGCCGCGCACGCGGCCGTCGCGCACCTGCATCGCGGTGAAATGCGCATGGCCGGCGAACGCGAGCGCGGCGAGCGCGTCCGGGGTGGCGGCAACGCCGTTGAGCTGGACGACGGACGGGAACGGGGCAACGGTCATCGATGGATCTCCGGGTTCGGTCGCGAGCGGCGGGGGGCTCGCCACATTTTCAAGAAAGCCTATTGTTTGCCGATTGATGGGCGCTTGAAAAACGAGTAGTTTTTGAACGATCATCAAATCCGGTTTGAAGATCGATGGAACGCATGTGGCCCGGTACGCGCGCGCTGAGGACGTTCGATGCGGCGGCGCGGCACCTGAATTTCTCGCGGGCGGCCGACGAGGTCGGACTGACGCCGGCGGCCGTCAGTCACCAGATCAAGGAAATCGAGGCGCAGCTCGAGATGGAGCTGTTCGTCCGCACGAGCCGTAGCATCCAGCTGACACCGGCCGGTGTCGTGCTGGCTGCTGCGGCAGCCGATGCGCTGGCGGGGCTTCAGCGTGCGACCGTGCGGGCACGACGCATCGCGCGGGAGCAGACGGAGCTGCGCGTGTCGGTCGGTGCGCGCTTCGCGACGCACTGGCTGCTGCCGCACCTGCCGCGTTTCAGGGCCGCGCATCCGGCGTTCGAGCTGTCGTTCGACATCACCGACCGGTTGCGCGATTTCGAAGACGACGACGTCGACGTTGCGATCCGCTTCGGCACCGGGCGTTATCGCGACACGTGCGCGCGGCGCCTGTTCGATACGTCGGTCGTCGCGGTCTGCAGCCCGGCGCTGTTGTCGTCCGCGCCGCCGTTGCGCAAGCCGCGCGATCTGCTGCGCCACACGCTTTGCCACGTCGATTGCGAAGTCGACGGCGTGACCTGGCCGCGCTGGTCGGCCTGGATGGCGGCCGCGGGCGTCGACGGTTTCGACGACAGCCGGTGCATCTCGTTTCCGGATTCGAGCCACGTCGTGCAGGCCGTGACGGACGGCACGGCGGTCGGTCTTGCAGAGCCGCACATGATTGCGCGCGATCTCGCGGAAGGGCGCGTCGTGCGGTTGTTCGACGTGAATGTCGAGGTGGCGCCCGGCCTTGCGTATCACGTCGTGTATCCGGAGCGCACGCAGGACGATCCGCGCATCGTCGCGTTGCGCGACTGGCTCGCGGATGAAGTCGCGACGATGCGCGCGTAGCGATGGTGATGGTGGCAGCGCGTGCTATCGTGCCCGCATCGCCACCGCACGATGCCCGACTCCGGGCTTATTCCTCCGATGAGCCAACCTGAAAACGACCTCGCGATCCTGCTGCGCACGATGCAGCCCGAACTGCATCCGGGCGCGTTCGCGTTCGCATCGCTGCGGCCCGATACGAACGTATCGTTATCCGAAGTCATTGCAACGTTCCGAGAAACGGAAGGGCTGACGGTCGTCGTCGACGAGGAGACGGCCGCGCGCCATGGCTGGCCGGTGCTGTTCCGTGCGGCCTGGATCACGCTGACCGTGCATTCCGACCTCGCGGCCGTCGGCCTCACGGCGGCGTTCGCACGTGCACTCGGCGCAGCCGGCATCAGTTGCAACGTGATGGCGGCGGCCTACCACGATCACATCTTCGTGCCGTTCGACGACGGCCCGCGCGCGCTCGATGCGCTGGTCGCGCTCCAGCGCGACGCGATGCGCGGCTGACGCGCGAAGGGCATCCGGCGCACGCAAAAAAAACGGGCCCGTTACCGGGCCCGCGAACGGAGAGGATTGCGCCGTAACCAACATCTAGCGCACGGCGGCTTACTTGTTTGCGCCGCCCTCGAACCAGGCGGCGAGCTTGGTCCGCTCGTCGTCGGTCATGTGCGTGACGTTGCCGATCGGCATCGCCTTCAGGCGCACGGCCTGTTCGTAGATACGCTGCGCGTTCTTCGACACTTCGTCCGGCGTGTCGAACATCACGCCCGCGGGGGCGCTGCCCATCAGCGTCGGCTTTGCCGAGTGGCATTCCACACAGCGTTGCTGCAGAACCGGCATGATGTCGGCGATCACGATCTTCGGCGCGTTGGCAGCTTGCGCTTCCGGCGCGACCGGCTTCGGCATCGTCCAGACCAGCGCGGCCGACAGCAGTGCGACGCCGCCGATCGGCAGGTACCACAGCTGCTTGCCGCGGTGACGCATCACGAAGAACTGGCGGATCAGCGCGCCGGCCAGCATGATCATCACGAGCACGACCCAGTTGAACTTGTTCGTGTAGGTCATCGCATAGTGGTTCGACAGCATCGCGAACACCACCGGCAGCGTGAAGTACGTGTTGTGCACCGAGCGCTGCTTGCCGCGCTTGCCGTAGATCGGGTTCGGCTCTTCGCCCTTGAGCATCTTGTCGACCATCTTGCGCTGGCCGGGGATGATCACGAAGAACACGTTCGCCGACATGATCGTCGCGAGCATTGCACCGACGATCAGGTACGCGGCACGGCCTGCGAAGATGTGGCACGCGAGGTAGGCGGCGGCGACCACGTAGATGCCGACGCAGATGCCGAGCACGCGGTCGTTGGTGCCGAGGATGCGGCACAGCGAGTCGTAGACGATCCAGCCGGCCGCGAGGAAGCCGAGCGCGGAGGCGACGGCGACCACCGGGCCCATGTCGAGCACGCTCTTGTCGATCAGGTACGTGTTCGGCGCGAGCAGGTACAGCACGAAGAACAGCGAGAAGCCCGACAGCCAGGTCGTGTACGACGGCCACTTCGACCAGTGCAGGTCATCCGGCATTTCCGGCGGAGCGACCGTGTACTTCTGCATGTTGTAGAAACCGCCGCCGTGGACGTGCCACAGCTCGCCGAACACACCGCGCTTGCGCTGGTTCGGGTCGGTCGGCGGTTTCAGGCTGTTGTCGAGCGCGACGAAATAGAACGACTCGCCGATCCACGCGATGGCGACGATGACGTGCAGCCATCGCAGCGCGAGGTTCAGCCAGTCGGTGATGAAGCCTTCCATGAAACTCCTCCAGACTCAGATTTTGTCTTGATGTGGGCGCTGATGCGATGTCAGCTGCCGCGATAGGTGCTGTACGACCACGGCGACACGAGCAGCGGCACGTGGTAGTGCGAGCCGGTGTCGGCGATGCCGAAGCGGAGCACGACGCGATCGACGAAACGGGGTTCGGGCACCTTCACGCCGAGCGACGCGAAGTAGTCGCCGGCATGGAACACGAGTTCGTATTCGCCGGCGGCGAGCGCGGCGCCTTCGAGCAGGGGTTCGTCGCAGCGGCCGTCGCTATTGGTCAGCACGGTCTTGATTGCGCGGCGCGATTCGCCGTCCAGCGCGTAGAGGTCCACCTTGATTGCAGCGCCGGGACGGCCGTGCGCCGTATCGAGTACGTGGGTAGTGAGCTTTCCCATTCGCAATTGTCCTTGTGTGAATGCGAGGTTCGGCGGCGACTCGATCCATTGACTGTGCGGCGGATCGAGGCTCCACGTCACGTGGCTACATACCCGTCGGCGAGATTGAAGCGAGCGCCGTGCAGGCATTGTAAAAAGGTTCCCCGCGCAAATACGGGCGCGATATCAAAGATAATGCGCCGCGCATGAGCGGCTGTCGACGGCACGCCGGATACGGCTTTCGGCGGGCGTTTCGGGCCTCCGGCGGGGCGTTGCGCGGCGTACCATATCGAAACCGTGAAACGCGGTATTCCGGATCGCGCATTGTGTGCGGCGCGCGCTTGGGCGATCCTGCCGCCGTGCGCGTCGGCCTTATGGCCCGCGCGTACCCCGAAGACGGCGAGCACGCCGGGTAACCGGGCCAGGGCGTTCGAACGGACGCAGGCACCGGAGCGTGCCGCGACTCAGCGTTCGAACGGCTGTGTGACCGCCTCCAGGATCAGCCCCTGGAAGCAGACCGACGCGGAGAACGCATGAACCTCGAGCAGCACGCTGGCGCACGCGCGCCGAATACCTCCTCATCCCGCCCGAAAACCCTGCTGGTCAAGCACGCCGACGTGCTCGTGACCATGGACGACACACGCCGCGAACTGCGCGACGCGGGGCTCTATATCGAAGACAACCGGATCGTCGCGGTCGGCCCGACCGCCGAGCTGCCCGACACGGCCGACGAAGTGCTCGACCTGCGCGGCCACCTCGTGATCCCGGGGCTGGTGAACACGCACCATCACATGTACCAGAGCCTCACGCGCGCGGTGCCGGCCGCGCAGAACGCCGAGCTGTTCGGCTGGCTCACGAACCTGTACAAGATCTGGGCGCACCTGACACCCGAGATGATCGAGGTGTCGACGCTCACCGCGATGGCCGAGCTGCTGCAGTCGGGCTGCACGACGTCGAGCGATCATCTGTACATCTACCCGAACGGCAGCCGCCTCGACGACAGCATCGGCGCAGCGCAGCGGATCGGCATGCGTTTTCACGCGAGCCGCGGCGCGATGAGCGTCGGCCAGCGCGACGGCGGGCTGCCGCCCGATTCGGTCGTCGAGCGCGAGCCCGACATCCTGCGCGACACGCAGCGCCTGATCGAGACCTATCACGACGAAGGCCGGTACGCGATGCTGCGCGTGGTCGTCGCGCCGTGCTCGCCGTTTTCGGTGAGCCGCGACCTGATGCGCGACGCGGCCGTGCTCGCGCGCGAATACGGCGTGTCGCTGCACACGCACCTCGCGGAGAACGTCAACGACATCGCGTACAGCCGCGAGAAGTTCGGGATGACGCCGGCCGAATATGCGGAAGACCTCGGCTGGGTCGGCCACGACGTGTGGCATGCGCACTGCGTGCAGCTCGACGACGCGGGCATCAGCCTGTTCGCGCGCACCGGCACGGGTGTCGCGCACTGTCCGTGCTCGAACATGCGGCTTGCGTCGGGTATCGCGCCGGTGAAGAAGATGCGTCTCGCGGGCGTGCCGGTCGGCCTCGGCGTCGACGGCTCCGCGTCGAACGACGGCGCGCAGATGGTCGCGGAAGTGCGGCAGGCGCTGCTGCTGCAACGGGTCGGTTTCGGACCCGATGCGATGACCGCGCGCGAAGCGCTCGAGATCGCGACGCTCGGCGGCGCGAAGGTACTGAACCGCGACGATATCGGCGCGTTGAAGCCCGGCATGGCCGCCGACTTCGCCGCGTTCGACCTGCGTCAGCCGCTGTTCGCGGGCGCGCTGCACGATCCGGTCGCGGCGCTCGTGTTCTGCGCGCCGTCGCAGACGGCGTACACGGTGGTGAACGGGAAGGTGGTGGTGCGGGAGGGGCGGCTGGCGACGCTCGACCTGCCGCCCGTCATCGCGCGTCACAACACGCTCGCGCAGGCACTGGTCGAGGCATCGCGCTGAGGGAAGACTGAAGCCGTCCGGCGGCTGCCTTGCCGCCGGGCGTGCCGCCAGCATTCGCCGTGCCGTGCCGTGCCGCGCCGGGACGGCGCGGTCGGTGCGTGCCGTTACGGCTCGATCAGCGTGCGGGTGGCTTCGGCGACGAGGCTGCGCAGCCAGCGCACTTCGTCGGAGTAGTGGCAGCGTTCGTGCCACAGCTGGTAGTACTGCATCGGCGGGAAGTCGAGCGGTGCCGGCACGACCGACAGCGGCAGAAACTTCGCGTAGTGATCGGCGAACAGGCGCGTCGTCGTGAAGATCAGGTCGGACTTCACGAGCACGTAAGGTGCAAGGTTGAAGTACGGCAGCGTGACGACCACGTGGCGCTTGAGCCGTTCGCGCGCGAGATGCACGTCGATCGCGCCGCGCTGGCCGACCGAGTACGGCGTCGGCGCGAGATGCGGTGCGTTCAGGTACTGATCGAGCGTGAGCCCGCCGCGCTTTGCGAACGGGTGCGTGTTGCTCATCAGGCAGACGATTTCGTCGACGAACAGGTTCGACAGGTGCAGCTGCTCGGGCGGTTCGGGCCAGTTGCCGACGACGATGTCGAGCTTGCCGTCTTCCAGCGCGAGCTCGTAGTCGAACGCGGGGCCGAGCGAGTGGAATTCGAGCGTCGCGTTCGGCGCGGCCTGCCGGAAACGCTCGACCACGGTCGGCACGAACAGCACGTTCAGGTAGTCGGGGCAGCCGATCCGGTAGCAGCGGATCGACGTGGCCGGGTCGAAGTTGTGCTGCTGGAACTTGATGCGCTCGATTTCACGCAGCGCGTTCTGCACGGGCTCGAGCAGACGCAGCCCGTATTCGGTCGGCACCATGCCGGATTTGCCGCGCACCAGCAGCGGATCGCCGGTGATGTCGCGCAGGCGCCGCAGCGCGGCGCTGATCGCCGGTTGCGACTGGTTCAGTTTGACGGCCGCGCGCGTGACGCTGCGCTCCATCAACAAGGTGTGCAAGACGCGCAAGAGGTACGTGTCGATCGCCTCGCGTTGCTGACTCATGATATCTCCGTTTTATATGTCTGGGCTGATCGAGGGGGCAGGGGGGTATATCGTTTTTAATATGAAGCTGGCCCAGCGTCAAGGGATGGATACCCGCAGACGTCCGCCGGCCGGGCCGCGACGAGGGGCCCGAACGGGGTGCGAAGCGAAGCGCGCGGCGCCGCCCGGACCCGTGTTGCGCGGATCCGGATCGCGGCGCGGCGTGTGATGCGGCGTGCGCGTCAGTCGTCGATGCGCATGCCGACCTTCAGCGTGACCTGCCAGTGAACGACCTGGTCGCCTTCGATGTGGCCGCGTGTTTCGGTCACCTGGAACCAGTGCAGGTTGTGCAGCGTCTTGCCGGCTTTCGAGATCGCGTTGCGGATGGCGTCGTCGCTCGATTGCTTCGACGAACCGGTCAGCTCGATCATCTTGTACACGTGGTCGCTCATGATGCGCTCCCTGGGATATCGGTATGGATGGCCGGTGCAAGCCGTGGTCCCGAAGCGGCGCCGCGCGTGCCCGGCTTCTTGAGTGATAGGTATGATGGGCGGCAAGTTCAACCCATATCGGAGACGAGGAACATCGTGGAAGTCGGATTTTGCGGACCGGGATTGATGGGCGCGCCGATGATTCGGCATTTGCTGGCGGCCGGGTATCGGGTCAGCGTGTGGAATCGCTCGCGCGACAAGGCCGAGGCGCTCGTGAAGGACGGCGCGCAGGTGGTCGGCACACCGCGCGAACTGGCGGAGCGCGTCGAGACGGTATGCGTGTGCGTGCTCGACGGCCGCGCGGTGGGCGACGTCGTGTTCGGCGAGCACGGGCTGCTCTCCGGCGACGCCGCTACGCGTCGCCTGCAGCGCATCGTCGATCATTCGAGCATTCCGCCCGCCGCCACGCGTGATTACGCGGCGCGCGCGGCCGCGCTCGGCGTCGGCTGGGTCGATGCGCCGGTATCGGGCGGCGTGCCCGGCGCGCAGGCCGGCACGCTCGCGGTGATGGCCGGCGGTCGCGCGGCCGATCTCGACGCGGTGCGGCCGCTGATCGACACGTATGCGTCGCGCATCACGCACATGGGCGACGCGGGCGCGGGGCAGACGGCGAAGCTGTGCAACCAGGCGATCGTCACTGCGACGGTGACCGCGATCGCCGAGGCAGTCGGTCTCGCGCAGGCGAGCGGCATCGATGCCGCGCGACTCGCCGAAGCGCTCGCGGGTGGCTGGGCCGATTCAGTGCTGCTGCAGACGTTCGTGCCGCGCATGACCTCGGGCGGTCATGCGCGGGGCGGCCATCCGCCGATCGGCGCGCTCAGCACGTTCCAGAAGGACGTCGATGCAATTGCCGACGCGGCGCGCGACACGGGCGCGGTAATGCCCGTGTCGGCCACCGTGCAGCAGGTGTTGCGGCTCGGCGCCGCGCAAGGGCTCGCCGGCGCCGATTTCGCCGCGTTCATCGACATCGTGCGGCCCGGCAACGGGCGTCAGCAGGTGTCGTGACGGGCAAGCGGGGCGCGTGAATGGCAGATGGGCCGCCCGGAGGCGGCCCATCGAATGGCAGGCGGATCAGCCGAGGGAGCGAGGTGTCGTGTCGCCGGCGTTCTGGCGGCCGAGCCCGCCGCGCAGGCTCGCTTTCGTGCCTGCACCAAACTCGGGCAGGATGCGCGCACGCGCACGGCTGGCAAACACGAGGAAGCCGAAGCCGTTTGCTTCGTACCAATATCCACCGTTCTCGAGGCCGTCCAGCGGCTGCTCGAGCGCGTTGGCGATCGACTCGATGCAGCGCTTGCGCAGCTCGGCAATGGCGGGATAGGGCGGCTGGGCACCGCGCACGCTGCACAGGAGCACGTCGAGACCGGGCAGCACATGCGCGTACAGGACGGGTTCGTCCTGCGCACGGGCGCGGGCAATCTTGGTGTCGAGCTGGGCAAACGGTTTCGAGTGGCGCAATACCGCGAGGAATGACTCCTGGCCATCCTGCTGGGCACGCCGACGTTTTTTCGGGAAGGACATAAACACTCGCCTCAAAAACAATTGCAAGAAATGCGGCACTTTCATGCGACCCACTCCCGGCTATGTACGCCGCATGTCGATCCTTTATAGCACACGAAAATGCTGCCTTCGTGCAGTACGACGATCAATGTCTCCCGTCGACCTGCTCGCCATGATCGACACAGCCAGCGTCTTGGCGCCCGTACTGTCGTTTAGTCTCCATCATAGACCTGCTTTCCCCGCGCGTGCATTCGCCCGTCACAAAAAAGTGAGATAGGCCGCATGCGGCGGTGCATCGCGCACGCAACAAAAAGGCCCGCACGGGGCGGGCCTGGCAGGCGGGGCGCTCGGCGATCAGCGCTGCTTCAGCGAATCGCGGATCTCGCGCAGCAGCACGGTGTCTTCCGGCGTCGCGGCCGGCGCGGCTTCTTCCGGCTTGCGCAGCTTGTTGATGAATTTCACCATCAGGAAAATGATGAACGCGAGGATGACGAAATTGATCGCCACGGTGATGAACGAGCCGTAGCCGAACGCGGCGACACCCGCGGCCTGCAGGTCCTTGAACGAATCGGGATTACCCTTGAACGTCGGAGGGATGGTGCCGAGCAGAACGAACTTGTTCGAGAAATCCAGACCACCGGTCAGCACGCCGATGACCGGCATGATGAGGTCTTTCACGACCGAGTCGACGATCTTCGAGAACGCGCCGCCGATGATCACGCCGACGGCGAGATCCATGACGTTGCCCTTGACGGCGAACTCCTTGAATTCCTTGATGATGCTCATGAGCGGCTTTCTCCTGGTTGGGGCGACGGGAGGCGTGCCGCGACGCGCAGGGATGCAGAGCGTCGAATGAGGGTCGGTGGCACGCCGATGGCCGCATGATAGCGAACGCTCCCCATTGCCGGTAGTCCATCTTGAAATGATTGACAAATCCGCGCGTCGGCGCGGCCGGCATGCAGGGGAGCGTGGCGTGCGTGGCTGCGCGTCGCGGGTATGTCGACGCGCTGCGTAGCGTCAGGTGTTGTCGTCGGTCCAGCCGTCGTCGTTGCTGCCGAGATCCATGCCGCCGCCGCCGTTGCCGTCGCTCCAGTTCGAACTGTCGCCGCGGCCGAGGTCGAAGCCCGGATCGTTCTCCTGCCGACGGCGCTCGCCGTCGACGATCACGTCGCGTTCGACCACGCGCTCGCGGCCACCCGACATCGCTTCGCCGAGCAATACGCCGGTCAGCAGCCCGCCCATGCCGCCGCCGAAACCGCCGCCGCCTTGCTGGATCACCACCGGCGGTTGCTGTTGCGGGTAGGGCTGCTGCGGATACGGCTGGCCTTGCGCGCCCGTCATGCGATCGGCTTCCTGCGCATACACGGAGCCGCTGCCGTTCACCGGTGCCGCGGGTTGCGCGGCCGGATCGGGACGGCCTTCGACGCGTGCCTTCACGCTCGCATGGCGCTGTTCGAGTTCATCGACGCGATAGGGCGGCACCGGATTCTTGCCGTTCGACAGCGTTTCGACGAGCGTGCGCGCGTCGGTCTCGATTGCTTCGAGTTCGCCCGTGAGCGCCGCGGCGCCGGGCGCCGTCGACAGCTTCGCGTCGAGTTTCAGCGGGCGGATATCGTTCAGCACGTCGGTGGCACGCTTGAGCTGCGTGCGGCGTTCGTCGTCGGCGCGGCTGTCGTCGGCCGTGCGTGCGCGCCGCAGCGTCCAGCGCAGCACCAGCGCGATCACCGCGACGATCAGCCCGAGGCCGATCCACATGCCGGTCGACGGGCCGTGTTTCTCGGCCGGCGCGACGGCGGGCGCGAGCGACGATTGCAGCGTGCCGGCCTGCGTGGCCGACGGCACGTTGCCGCTCACGCGCGCGGCGTCGGCGCGGATGCGCGACTCCGTCTGCGCGAAGCGCGACGCGTCGGTGAACTTGAGCTGCGGATCGAGCGACTTCGCGCGTTGCAGTTGCGTGAGTGCGTCGGACGCGCGGCCTTCGCGGTCCAGCACCTGCGCATACAGGTAGCGCGCGTGCGCGTTGTTCGGATGGGCGTCGATGACTTGCGACAGCTGCGTGTCGGCTTGCTGCCAGTTGCGTTGCGCGATCGATTGCTCGACCTGCTGCAGCGACGGGACCGCAAATGCGGCGGACGACAGCAACATCAGCGAGAGGCCGAGTGCGGCGAGAGATTTCTTCATGGTCGAACCGGGCGCAGGCGCCCGTCTCCTGACGATCGGTTCGCGCCGCGCCCGGGGCGGGCGGCGGCGCGGTTGCCCGCAGTGGCCGTTACTGCGCGGGCGTGTCGAGCTGCTTCTTCAGCGCGGCGAGGCGATCCTCGACCGACGGGCCCTTGTTCAGCGCGGCGAGCTTGTCGTCGAGCGCCTTGCCGCTCGACGTGTCGGCCGAATTCAGGCGCGCGTCCGAGCGTGCGTTCTGCAGCGCGACCTTGTCCTCGAGCTTCTGGAAGTCCTCGGACAGGTTCTTGCCGCCGATGCCGCCCAGGGCGCTGGCCGCGACGTCCTTCGCCTGCGCAATTTCCTGCTTGGCCTGCAGGATGTTCGAGCGCGCATTCAGGTCGTTGCGGCGCTGGCGCATGTCGGCGATCTGCCCCTTCAGCTTGTCGACCGACGGCTCGAGCGTCGACAGTTCGGCCGCGAGCGCGTCACGCTCGGCTTCCGCGTTGGACTGTGCGCCGAGTGCCTCGCGTGCGAGTGCTTCATCGCCGGACTGCAGCGCGCGCTTCGCGCCGTCCTCGTACTTCTTCACCTTGTCGTCGGCCGCATCGCGCTTGCTGCGCTGGGTCGCGACCTGTGCTTCGATTTCGATCAGCGAATTCTCGGCACGGCCGATGCTGTCGTCGAGCTCCCGCACGATCTGCCGTGCGTCGCGCGACGGATCCTGTACCGAATCGGCCGCATCGTTCAGCAGGCCTTTGATCGTGCGCGAAACAGAGTCGAAAAGCGACATGAAATCCTCCGTGGTTGAAAGGCGCCGCGTGACCGCGGCAGTGCCCGTTGCGAGCCGGTTCCGACCCGCATGAGCCGGCGGATATTACACCACCGGTTCACTTAAATACGGCTTAAACGCGCGAGTTCAAGCGGCTTGCGCATCAGGATGTCGAACCTTTCGCGATTGAAAGAAAATCGACTATGCGCGCCATATTGCGTGTCCATGATAGGCAGAGGATGCCGACAATACGTTCCTTAAATCACGGCATTGCGGGAATTTTTACAAAAAATCGCGAAGCCACCCGGTCGATTTCATTAAAATGCGCTGTCACGTCGCGGGAACGGATCGCCGCGCGGCGGGGTCTGTCGACGTGACAGCCGCATCACGATGTCTCTGCTCTGATTCATTCGCCTGCATTTCCGCATGCGTCCGAGGGCGCCACGACCGCCCGCCATTCCGACATGCCAATTATCAAACGACCGCCTTCTTCTTCCGACAGGAACGAACCCCACTACACGCTGCGCCGTTCGCCGTCCGGAGCCTATTACCCCGATGAGGATGACCGCGACGACGATCGCCGCACCCAGCGCAGCGGCGGCGGGGGCCGCCGCCGCGGATTCGGCTCGCGCGTCATGCTGTGGTTCGCCGGGCTGTTCGCGATCGCCGCGATCGTCGGCGCGCTGATCGTCGGCTACGCGCTGGTCGTGATGGCGCCGCAACTGCCGTCGCTCGATGCGCTGACCAACTACCAGCCGAAGGTGCCGCTGCGCGTGTTTACGGCCGATCACGTGCTGATCGGCGAGTTCGGCGAGGAGCGCCGCAGCCTCGTGCGCTTCCAGGAGATTCCGGACGTGATGAAGAAGGCGGTGCTCGCGATCGAGGACTACCGCTTCTACGAACACGGCGGTGTCGACTTCGTCGGCATCCTGCGCGCGGGCGTGGCCGACCTGATGCACGGCGGCGCGCGCCAGGGCGCGAGCACGATCACGATGCAGGTCGCGCGCAACTTCTTCCTGTCGAGCGAGAAGACCTACACGCGCAAGATTTACGAAATGCTGCTCGCGTACAAGATCGAGAAGGCCCTGACGAAGGACCAGATCCTCGAGCTGTACATGAACCAGATCTATCTCGGTCAGCGCTCGTACGGCTTCGCGGCCGCCGCGCGCGTGTACTTCGGCAAGGACCTGAAGGACATCACGCTCGCGGAAGCGGCGATGCTCGCGGGGCTGCCGAAGGCGCCGTCCGCGTATAACCCGGTCGTCAATCCGAAGCGGGCGAAGGTGCGCCAGGAATACATCCTGAAGCGCATGCTCGAAGTCGGCTACATCACGCAGCCGCAGTACGACGAGGCCGTGAAGGAAGAGATCCACGTGCGCACGCCGGGCAACCAGTATGCGGTGCACGGCGAGTACGTCGCCGAGATGGTGCGGCAGATGATGTACCAGCAGTACAAGGACGAAACCTATACGCGCGGGCTGACCGTCACGACGACGATCAACTCGTCCGACCAGGAAGCCGCGTACCAGGCCGTGCGTCGCGGCATTCTCGACTACGAGCGCCGCCACGGCTATCGCGGGCCGGAAGCGTCGATCAAGTTGCCCGCGGCCGGCGACGACCGCGACGAGGCGATCGACGACGCGCTCGCCGATCACCCGGACAACGGCGACCTGCAGTCGGCGGTCGTGCTGTCGGCGTCGCCGGGCGCGGTCGAGGTGCAGTTCGTCGGCGGCGCGACCACGACGATCGGCCCGGCCGGGCTGCGCTTCGTCGCGGTCGCGCTCGGTCCCCGCGCGAACGACACGCTGCGCATCAAGCCGGGCTCGGTCGTGCGCGTGCTGAAGGACGGCAAGACGGGCTGGCAGGTGGTGCAGCTGCCGCAGGTCGAAGGCGCGCTCGTCGCGATTGCGCCGCAGGACGGCGCGATCCGCTCGCTCGTCGGCGGCTTCGACTTCAACAAGAGCAAGTTCAACCACGTGACGCAGGCGTGGCGCCAGCCGGGCTCGTCGTTCAAGCCGTTCATCTACTCGGCGTCGCTCGACAAGGGCATGGGGCCGGCGACGATGATCAACGACGCGCCGCTGTACTTCCCGCCGAGCGTGCCGGGTGGCACCGCATGGGAGCCGAAGGACGACGACCAGCCGGACGGCCCGATGACGATGCGCACCGGCCTGCAGCGCTCGAAGAACCTCGTGTCGATCCGGATCCTCGCGTCGATCGGCACGCAGTACGCGCAGCAGTACGTGACGCAGCGCTTCGGCTTCGACCCGGCGAAGACGCCGCCGTACCTGCCGATGGCGCTCGGCGCGGGCCTCGTGACGCCGCTGCAGCTCGCGACCGGCTATGCGGTGTTCGCGAACGGCGGCTACAAGGTCGATCCGTACCTGATCGCCGAAGTCGACGACGCACGCGGCCAGCCGCTGCAGAAGTCGCAGCCGGTGCTCGCCGGCAGCACGGCGCCGCGCACGATCGAAGGCCGCAACGCGTACATGATGAACAGCCTGCTGCATTCGGTCGCGACGGCCGGCACGGGCGCGGGCACCAACGCACTGGGCCGCAGCGACCTGCAGGGCAAGACCGGTACGACGAACGACGCGAAGGACGGCTGGTTCGCCGGCTACCAGCAATCGCTCGTCGCGGTCGCGTGGATGGGCTTCGACCAGCCGAAGAGCCTCGGCAGCCGCGAATTCGGTGCGCAGCTCGCGTTGCCGATCTGGGTGAACTACATGCGCACCGCGCTGAACGGCGTACCCGAGCAGCAGATGCCGATCCCGGACGGCCTGACCTCGATCGACGGCGAGCTGTACTACGCCGATCGCACGCCGGGCAACGGCTTCGTCGCGAACGTCGACATCAACCCGGCCGAGAATTCGATCAGCGCGAACGACGCACTCGGCTCGGCCGGTGCCGCAGGGCTCGCACCGCCGCCCGTCACGCCGCAGGAGAAGCAGCAGATCATGGACATGTTCGAGAACAAGTAAGCGGCACGCCGCGGTTCCGGCATGCGACGGGCGCCTTCGGGCGCCCGTTTTTTTTACGCGGATTTGCGGCAGAGAGAAGGGTCGTCAGAACGCCGCGCAGGCCGGCACGAGCGTGATGCCGACCGATTGCTGCCGGAAGCGCACCACGTACGCTTGCCGGATTGCGGCGAGCCGCGCGCGCGTGTCGGGCGTATCGTCGGCGATGATACGGATCACGAAGCTGTCTTCGCGGGTGATTCCGCCGCTTGCGCGGTTGCGCCACTGGCCGTGCGTGTCCCAGTAGGTGAGGCCGTCGGGGAACCGCGGCGTGACCGTGTCGGCGAGGAACGTCGCCCGTTCCGCATCGGTGACGGGGCCGCGCGCGGCGATGTCGCGCCCGAACAGCAGGTCGGCCTGCAGCATGCGGTGCTCGCCCGGCTGCGCGCAGGCCAACGGCGCGCCGTCGACGGGCGAGGACGGTGCCGCGCAACCGGCGAGCAGCGCGATCGCAACACTGCCGATCACCGGCGCCGCGCGGCGCCACCCGGTCGCGGCGCATGCGGCCGACGGTCGCATCTGCCCATTTCGTGACGATCGACCTCCGCGCGCGCAAAACGCTGCGCGCTCAACCACTTGCGTGCTTGTCCGGCGGGTTATCAACAGGGCTGTCAACATAATCTGGGGATAACCCTGGGTTTACCCGCAAGTGCCCGATGCGGGGTCAGTGTTGCAATTTCGCGTGAGCGAGATGCATGCCGAGTGTGCCGGGGTCGGTATTGGTGCCGGATAGCAGCACGCCGACGCGCTTGCCCTGCAGCGTTTCGCGCAGCGGCCCGAGCAGTGCGGCCAGCGCGGCCGCGCACGCCGGTTCGACCGACAGTTTCAAGTGCGAGAACAGGAACAGCATCGCGGCACGCAGCGCGTCGTCGGACACGGTGACGATGCGGTCGACGTGGCGCCGGCACAGCTGGTAGCTGTATTCCTCGGTATGCGGCGCCATCAGCGAATCGGCGATCGTCTGCATCGCGCTCATCTTGATCGTGTGATTCGCCGCGAAACTGCGGCTCATCGCGTCGGCGCCTTCCGGCTCGACGCCGTATACGTGCACGCGCGGATTCGCGAGCCGCAGCGCGGTCGCCATGCCGGCCGCGAGCCCGCCGCCGCCGATCGGCACGATCACCGCGTCGAGGTCGGGCGTCTGCGTCGCCCATTCGTAGCCGAGCGTCGCGGTACCGAGGATCGTGTGATAGCCGTTGAACGGATGGATGAAGAAGCGGCCTTCCTCGGCCTCGATCCGCCGGACGAGGTCGAACGCCTGCGATGCGCTGCCGGCCAGCACGACTTCCGCACGGTACTGCTTGCACTGCGCGATGCGCGTCGGGCTCGCGGTATGAAACATCACGACCTTGGCGCTGCTGCCGAGCCGCATCGCCGCATACGCGACGGCCGCCGCGTGATTGCCGGCCGACACGCAGGTGACGCCGGCGTTCTTGCGCGCCTCGTCGAGCGCGAGCAGGTGCGTGAAGGCGCCGCGCGCCTTGAAGCTGCCGCTGGCCTGCAGCAACTCGAACTTGAAGTTGACGTGCGTGCCCTCGAGGGACGGCAGGTCGGCGCGTTCGAACACGGGCGTGCGCGCGACCCAGGGCGACAGTGCGAAATGCTGCGCGGCGATTTCGTCGAGCGTCGGGATCGGCTCGCCGTCGATCGTCGTATGGGCGGTGCCCTGGCGTTCAGTCGACATGACGTGGCGGGTGGCGGAGTGGGCCGGCCCGCACACGCGGGCCGGCGTGGCGGGAGGCAGTCAGTGCGCGTCGACCGACATGCTGCGGATGAACTTGCGCAGGAACTGTTCGCAGCCGGCGAGCTGCGCGAGCTCGACATATTCGTTCGGCTTGTGCGCCTGCTCGATGTTGCCGGGCCCGCATACGACGCTCGGGATGCCCGCGCGTTCGAACAGGCCGGCCTCGGTGCCGTACGCGACCTTGCGCTTGTCCTGGTCGGCCGTCAGCGCGCGCACGAGCTGCGTGATCGCGGCCTGTTCGGTGGCGTCGAGGCCGGGCGCCGCGGCGATCTTCGAGAATTCGATCGCGGCATTCGGATGCTCGCGAAGCATCTGTGGCAGCAGCGTTTCACGTGCATAGGCTTCGATGCGCGTGAAGATCTGCTCGGGGTCGAGCGTCGGCAGGTTGCGGAACTCGAAGTCGAACCGGCATTCGGCCGGCACCGTGTTGATCGCGTTGCCGCCCTGGATCGTGCTCGTCTGCGCGGTCGTGAACGGCACGTCGTACAGCGCGTCGAACGGGCCTTCGGCGCGGAAGCGGTCGGCGATGTCGCGGATGTGGCAGATGAGGCGCGCCGCATACTCGATCGCGTTCAGCCCCTTCGGCGTCAGCGACGAATGCGCCGCGTGGCCGCGCACGCAGCAGCGGTACGCATTGATGCCCTTGTGCGCGATGATCGGCCGCATGCTGGTCGGCTCGCCGACGATGCAGCCGGACGGTTGCACGCCGCGCTTGACCAGATCCGCAATCATCAGCGGCGCGCCCGCGCAGCCGATTTCCTCGTCGTAGGACAGCGCGAAATGGATCGGCTTCGCGAGCTGGGTCGCCTGCATCTCGGGCAGCAACGCGAGCGCGGTGCCGATGAAGCCCTTCATGTCGCAGGTGCCGCGGCCGTACAGGCGGCCGTCGCGGATTTCCGGCGCGAACGGATTGCTGTCCCATTGCTGGCCGTCGACCGGCACGACGTCGGTATGCCCCGACAGCACGATGCCGCCGTTCGTCGAGCCGTCGTGCGCGGGCACGGTCGCGAACAGGTTGGCCCAGCCTTCGCGCGGATCGTGCGTGATCGTCGATGCGATGCCTTTTGCGGCGAGCGCGTCGCGTACCGTTTCGATCAGGCCGAGGTTCGGCACGCGGCTCGTCGTGTCCATCGACACCAGTTGCTTGATCCAGGGCAGGCTGACGAGCGACGCGTCGCCTTGGTCGGCGGCGGACGACACCGTCGCGTCGAGAGTGGACATGGCAAGACTCCGTCTGATGAATGGGAAAATCATACTCAAAAACGCGTCGGCCCGCCTTCGCCGGACGCGATGCGGTGCAGCAACGCCGCACCCGCCAGTATCGCGTCAGCGCACCGCGGTAGCCGCTCCTTGCTTGGGGCCGAGCGCGCGCAGCGTTTCCTTGATCGTCGACACGCGGATCGCGAGATCCGGCGAGCGCGTCTCGATGCGCAGCTTGTCCTGGCCCGCGAGCTTGATGTGCCGGTGCTTCTGCACCATCTCGATGATCCGCATCGGATCGATCGGCGGATTCGGCTCGAACTGCAGCCCGATCGCGACCTCGCTCGCATCTATCTTCACGATGCCGAGCGGCTTCGCGGCGATTCGCAACCGGTGCGTCTCGACGAGCGCGTGCGCCTGCGGCGGCAGCTTGCCGAAGCGGTCGATCAGCTCTTCCTGGATACCGTCGATCGCGTCGCCGTGCTCGCAGTTCGCGAGCCGCTTGTACAGCGACAGCCGCTCCTGCACGTCCGCGCAGTAGTCGGCCGGAAGGATCGCCGGTGCATGCAGGTTGATTTCCGTCGTCGCGGCGAGCGGGGCGGTGAGGTCGGGTTCCTTGCCGTTCTTCAGCGCCTTCACCGCGTCGTTCAGCATGTCCGTATAGAGCTGGAAGCCGATCTCGTGGATCTCGCCCGACTGCTTGTCGCCGAGCACTTCGCCGGTGCCGCGGATCTCGAGGTCGTGCATCGCGAGATAGAAGCCCGAACCGAGTTCCTCCATCTGCTGGATCGCTTCGAGCCGGCGCTGGGCCTGCTTGGTCAGCGCCTGCGGATCGTGGACCAGCAGGTACGCATAGGCCTGGTGATGCGAGCGGCCGACGCGGCCGCGCAACTGGTGGAGCTGCGCGAGGCCGAACTTGTCCGAGCGGTGCATGATGATCGTGTTCGCGCTCGGCACGTCGATGCCGGTCTCGATGATGGTCGTGCACAGCAGCACGTTCGCGCGCTGCGCGACGAAATCGCGCATCACGCGTTCGAGTTCGCGTTCGTGCATCTGGCCGTGCGCGATCGCGATGCGTGCTTCGGGCACGAGCGCCTCGAGCATCGTCTTGCGGTTCTCGATCGTCTCGACCTCGTTGTGCAGGAAATACACCTGACCGCCGCGCTTCAGCTCGCGCAGCATCGCCTCGCGGATCACGCTTTCTTCCTCGCGGCGCACGAAGGTCTTGATCGCGAGGCGCTTCTGCGGCGCGGTTGCAATGACCGAGAAATCGCGCAGCCCTTCGAGCGCCATCCCGAGCGTACGCGGGATCGGCGTCGCGGTGAGCGTCAGCACGTCGACTTCCGCGCGCAGCGCCTTCAGCGCTTCCTTCTGGCGCACGCCGAAGCGGTGTTCCTCGTCGATGATCACGAGGCCGAGGCGCTTGAACTGCACGTCCGACGACAGCAGCTTGTGCGTGCCGATCACGATGTCGACGCTGCCTTCGTTGATCTGCGCGATCGCCGCGTTGACTTCCTTCGCGGTCTTGAAGCGCGACAGCTCGACGATCCGCACCGGCCAGTCCGCGAAGCGGTCGGCGAAGGTCTGCGTGTGCTGCTCGGCGAGCAGCGTGGTCGGCGACAGCAGCGCGACCTGCTTGCCGCCCAGCACCGCGATGAACGCGGCGCGCAGCGCGACCTCGGTCTTGCCGAAGCCGACGTCGCCGCACACGAGGCGGTCCATCGGCTTGCCGCTCGTCATGTCGCCGATCACGGCCGCGATGGCGGCTGCCTGGTCGGGTGTTTCCTCGAAGCCGAAGCTTTCGGCGAACTTCACGTAGTCGCGCGGATCGAGCGAGAACGCGTGGCCTTCGCGGGCCGCGCGGCGCGCGTACAGGTTCAGCAGCTCGGCGGCCGTATCGCGGATCTGCTGCGCGGCCTTGCGCTTCGCGCGCTCCCACTGGCCGGAACCGAGCGCGTGCAACGGCGCGCTGTCGGGATCGGCGCCGCTGTAGCGCGAGATCACGTGCAGTTGCGCGACGGGCACGTAGAGCTTGCTGTCGCCCGAGTATTCGAGATGCAGGAATTCCGTCTCGCCTTCGCCGAGGTCCATCGACACGAGGCCCATGTAGCGGCCGATGCCGTGCTGCGCGTGGACGACCGGGTCGCCGACCTTCAGCTCCGACAGGTCGCGCACCATCGCGTCGACGTTGCTCGCCTGCTCCTGCCGGCGGCGGCCCGCGCGGCGGCCGAGCGCGCCGTACAGTTCGGTCTCGGTGACGACCGCATAGCCTTCGCCCGGCACCGCGAAGCCGTTCGCAAGTGGCGCGACGCCGAGCGCGAAGCGTTCGTCGCTTTCGAGCCAGCCCGCGAAGTGGTCGTTCGACGCGGGGCGCAGATGGTGTTCGGCGAGCAGTTGCAGGATCGTCTCGCGGCGGCCGGCCGATTCGACGGTCAGCAGGACGCGCTTGCCCGACGATTCGACGAACGTGCGCAGCGACGCGAGCGGATCGTCGGCATGGCGATCGACGGTGAGCTCGGGTAGCGCCGTCGCCCAGCCGCCGGCCGGCTGCGCGGGCAGCACGACGCGGGCGAACGGCTTCGCGAACGCGAAGAAATCCTCGTCGGACAGGAACAGCCGCTGCGGCTCGAGGATCGGCCGCTCGCGATCGTGCGCGAGGAACGCATGGCGTTGCTTCGTATCGGCCGTGAAGCGGCGGATCGACGCTTCGAGATCGCCGGTGAACACCAGGTGCGCATCCTGCGGCAGGTAGTGGAACAGCGTGGCGGTTTCGTCGAAGAACAGCGGCAGGTAATACTCGATGCCGGCCGACGGCACGCCGTTGCCGATGTCCTTGTAGATCGGCGCGCGGCTCGGGTCGCCTTCGAAGGTCTCGCGCCAGCGGCTGCGGAAGGCCGTGCGCGCGGCTTCGTCGAACGGAAACTCGCGGCCGGGCAGGAGCCGCACGTCGCGCACCGGGTAGAGGCTGCGCTGCGTGTCCGGGTCGAACGCGCGGATCGAGTCGACCTGGTCGTCGAACAGGTCGATCCGGTACGGCAGCGGCGAGCCCATCGGGTACAGGTCGATCAGCGAGCCGCGCACGCAGTATTCGCCGGGCCGCACGACCTGGCTCACGTGCTCGTAGCCGGCCAGCGTGAGCTGCGCCTTCAGCTTCGCTTCGTCGAGCCGCTCGCCCTGTGCGAATGCAAACGTGTACGCGGCCATGAACGACGCGGGCGGCATCCGGTACAGCGCGGTGGTCGCGGGCACGAGCAGGATGTCGCAGCGGCCCTCGCCGAGATCGTGCAGCGTCGCGAGACGCTCGGATACCAGGTCCTGGTGCGGCGAGAAGGTGTCGTACGGCAGCGTTTCCCAGTCCGGCAGCAGGCGCACGCGCGCGTCCGGCGAGAAGTAGCGGATTTCTTGCGAGAGCCGTTGCGCGTCGACCGCGTTCGCACAGATCACCGCGAGGAGCGGCACCTCCTGGCGGTTGTCGGCGAGATAACGGGCGATGGCGAGCGCGTCGGCGGAACCATGCGCGCCGTCGAAGGCGAAACGCTGGCCGGACTTGACGCGGGCAATGGGCGAGGCGGACGGGGTGGAAGCGTTATCTGGCATAGGGACGACAGGGGTGGCGTGCACGGGCGCATCGCGGTGCGCCGGTCGAGACGAAAGACCTATTATAAAATCCGCTTCTCGATTTCATCTTTCCGGCGTTTCCCTTCGTGACTCCCCGACTTTTCGCCCTGATTCCCTGTGCCGGCACGGGCAGCCGTTCCGGTTCGGCCGTGCCGAAGCAATACCGCACGCTGGCCGGCCGCGCGCTGCTGCACTACACGCTCGCCGCGTTCGACGCGTGCAGCGAATTCGCGCAGACGCTCGTCGTCCTGTCGCCCGACGATTCCCATTTCGACGCGCGCCGCTTCGCGGGGCTGCGCTTCGCGGTGCGCCGCTGCGGCGGCGGCTCGCGCCAGGCGTCGGTGCTGAACGGGCTGCTGGAGCTGGCCGAGTTCGGCGCGACCGACCACGACTGGGTGCTGGTGCACGACGCCGCGCGCCCGGGCATCACGCCGGAGCTGATCCGCACGCTGGTCGCGACGCTGAAGGACGATCCGGTCGGCGGCATCGTCGCGCTGCCGGTGGCCGATACGCTCAAGCGCGTGCCGGCCGGCGGCGACGCAATCGCGCGCACCGAGTCGCGCGACGCGTTGTGGCAGGCGCAGACGCCGCAGATGTTCCGCATCGGCATGCTGCGCGAGGCGATCCTGCGCGCGCAGCGGGAAGGGCACGACCTGACCGACGAGGCGAGCGCGATCGAATGGGCAGGCCATACGCCGCGCGTCGTGCAGGGCAGCCTGCGCAATTTCAAGGTCACGTACCCGGAAGATTTCGCGCTCGCGGAGGCGATCCTCGCCGCGCGCCCTGCGAACGCCTCCTGACATTTACCCCCTCTCAATCGGAACACGCATGGATTTCAGAATCGGACAAGGCTACGACGTGCACCAGCTCGTCGAGGGGCGCCCCCTCATCATCGGCGGCGTGACGATTCCTTACGAACGCGGCCTGCTCGGCCACTCGGACGCGGACGTGCTGCTGCACGCGATCACCGACGCGCTGTTCGGCGCGGCGGCGCTCGGCGACATCGGCCGCCATTTCTCCGACACGGACGCGGCCTTCAAGGGCGCCGACAGCCGCGTGCTGCTGCGCGAGTGCGTGGCACGGATCAAGGCGGCCGGCTTCACGATCCAGAACGTCGACAGTACGGTAATCGCCCAGGCGCCGAAGCTGGCACCGCATATCGACGGGATGCGCGCGAACATCGCGGCCGATCTCGGGCTGCCGCTCGATCGCGTGAACGTGAAGGCGAAGACCAACGAGAAGCTCGGCTATCTCGGCCGCGGCGAGGGGATCGAGGCGCAGGCCGCGGCGCTGCTGGTGAAGCAGGGCGGCTGACGCCCGGCTGCGGCGCGCGGTTCGACCGGCGCGCCGCGCCGCGGAAATGAAAATGCCACGCGGATGCGTGGCATTTTCGTTTGGCGCGGCGACCAGGCCGGCGTGGCTGCCGGCCGGGTGGTGCAACCGCTTACTCGCCTTCAGCGGCGATCACTTGCGCGGCGGCGTTGATCACCGACGCGATACGGCCGACGTCGCGCAGCTGCGTGACAGTCATCCCTTGCTCGTTCTTCAGCAGCGCATAGTGCGACTTCACGCAGAAGTGGCACTTGCCGACGATCGACGCGGCGAGCGCGTACATCTCGAACTTGCGCTTGTCGACGCCGCCGTGGGTCGCATACGCACCCATCCGCAGCTCGGCGCGCTGCGTCTTCAGGTCGGCGTCGTCGGCCATCTCGACATACGGATACCAGGTGTTGTTCATCCCCATCAGCGCGGCCGCCGTCAGCACGGCGTTCGTCTCTTCGGGCGACAGCACGCCGGCCTCGCGGATCGTCTTGATGAGCACCGTGCTCTTCGCTGCGATCGCCGCCGCCAGCGCAACGCCGACCGCGTCGGTGCCTTCGAGCGACGAGCGCGAGATCGTGCCGTCGAGGTTCAGGCGAATGTCCTTCGCGTAGTCGGGAATACGTGCCTTAATCGAGTTGATGAATTCCATTGATATCTCCTATGGGTTGGCCGTTAAAAAAGCCCGCAGGCAGTACGTGCGCCGCGGGCTTCGTGCATCGATGCGCTTACAGCGTTGCGCCGCCGACTGCACGGTTGCACGGGCACAGTTCGTCCGTTTGCAGGCCGTCCAGAATCCGCAGGACTTCTTCCGGGCTGCGGCCGACGTTCAGGTTGTTCACCGAAACGTGCTGGATCGTGTTGTCCGGATCGACGATGAACGTTGCACGCAGGGCCACGCCGGCTTCCTTGTCGCGCACGCCGAGCTGGTCGATCAGCTCGCCCTTGACGTCGCCGAACGAGTAGTGGTTCAGCTTGTTCAGGTCCTTGTGCTCACGGCGCCATGCGAGCTTGACGAATTCGTTGTCCGAGCTGCCGCCCAGCAGGATGGCATCGCGCTCTTCGAACTGCTTCGTGAGCTTCGCGAACTCGACGATTTCCGTCGGGCACACGAACGTGAAATCCTTCGGATAGAAGTAGATGATCTTCCACTTGCCCGGGAACGACGCTTCGGTGACGGTCTCGAATGCCGACTGGCCGTTTTCCTCGTGATTGTTGAAGCCCGGCTTCGCGGCTACGACGGTGAAAGCTTCGAGTTTATCGCCCACGGTTTTCATGCGGATACTCCTGTATGAGTTGGGAAGAGGACTGAGTCAAGCTACCTCGGTGCTGCAACGATGATGTGACAGCATGGGCAAAACTATAACACTATTAATTAGTCGCTTCAATAGATTTTGACTAACGACCTTCATAGCTTTTTTCAACCGGATCGATAGTGTGCAGTGCAAGAAGCGTGCGCGAGCGCGTCACGCAGTCGCACGCGCCTTGCCGGCGCCGGGGAATTCGAGCGTGACTTCGAGGCCCGCTTCGGGGTTGCGATTGCGCAGGCGCAGCGCGCCGCGATAGCGGCCCACGAGGCGCAGCACGATCGCCATCCCGAGGCCCGTGCCGTCCGCCTTGGTGCGCGCGGTGTCGACGCGGTAGAACGGCCGCATCACGAGCGGCAGTTGATCCTCGGGGATGCCGGGGCCTTCGTCGCTCACCGACAGCTCGACGCGCGCGTGCGACACGCGCGTCTCGAGCGTGATGCGCGACACGCCGTCCTGCTTGCTTTGGCCATACTTGCGTGCGTTCTCGACGAGGTTGCCGATCACGCGGCGCATGTCGGTCTCGTCGGCTTCGATCACCGCGCTCGGCGCCAGCCGCGTGCGGATCTCGACGCCATCCTCGCCCGACACGCGCGCAGCGACTTCCTGCGCGATCGACGACAGGTCGACGGGCTCCGGTTTGCGTTGCGACGGGCGCGCGTAATCGATGAAGGCCGCGATGATGCGATCCATCTGTTCGATGTCGTCGACCATCGCGTCCTTGGTCGCCTGGTCGGACGGGCTCATCTCGGTTTCGAGCCGCAGCCGCGCGAGCGGCGTGCGCAGGTCGTGCGAGATGCCCGCGAGCATCAGCGCGCGGTCTGCCTCGAGCTGCTCGAGGTCGCGCACCATCTGGTTGAAGCTGCGGTTGGTATCGGCCGCGACGCCCATTCCGCGCTCGGGCAGCAGCTCGGGTGTCTGACCCGAGCCGATCTGCCGCGCGGCGAGCGCAAGCCGCGAGAACGGCCGGTTCACCAGGCTTGTGATGAACGCGGAGCCGAATAGCGACAACGCGAGCGCGAATAGCCCCCAGCCGGCCCACTGCAGGCCGGTGACGTTGTCGAGCTGGTCGCGATCGAGCGCGACCCAGTAATCGTCGTCGTCGATCTTGAAGCTGATCCACACGCCGGGAATGTCGTTGACCGACTGCGCGATCACGGTATCGTCGCCGAGACGGCTGCGGATGTCGTGTTCGATCAGGCGGTTCAGCGACTCGTCGGGCTGCAGCTTGAACTTGTCGGTCTTTTCGCGCGGGTACACGCGCACGCCCTCGTTGCTCTCGAGATCCTGCAGCAGCGCGCGCCGCAGATCGGGATCGGAATAGAGCAGGGCAGTGCGCGTGAGCTTCACGACCGCGACGAGCTGCAGCGCGACGCGCTGCGCACGCGGCTCGCGCTCGATCACGCGAAAGCTCTGGAACCACGCGGCGAGACTGACCGAGATCAGCAGCGCGATCAGCAGGAAGGTGCGCCAGAACAGCCCGCCGAACGCGAGCTGCAGGAGGCGCCGGTCGATACGCATGGGACGGGCCGTGGGCGGGCGAAACCGGAAAGGAAAAGATCAGGCGGCGCCGTCCGGGATGAACACGTAGCCGAGGCCCCAGACGGTCTGGATGAAACGCGGGCTGCCCGGATCCGGTTCGATCAGCTTGCGCAGGCGCGAGATCTGGACGTCGAGGCTGCGGTCGAACACTTCGTATTCACGACCGCGTGCGAGTTCCATCAGCTTCTCGCGCGACAGCGGCTGGCGCGGATGACGCGCGAACACCTTCAGCACCGAGAATTCGCCGGTGGTGAGCGGAATTTCCTGGCCGGATTTCGTCAGCGTGCGCGTCGCGAGGTTCAGCGAGAACTCGCCGAACTCGAACACCTCGGTGGTTTCCGACGGCGCGCCCGGCAGTTCGGCCGGCGCCTGGCGGCGCAGCACCGCATGAATGCGCGCGACGAGTTCGCGCGGGTTGAACGGCTTCGGCAGGTAATCGTCGGCGCCCATCTCGAGGCCGACGATGCGATCCACATCTTCGCCCTTCGCGGTGAGCATGATGATCGGCGTGCGGTCGTTGCTGCCGCGCAGGCGGCGGCAGATCGACAGGCCGTCTTCGCCCGGGAGCATCAGGTCGAGCACGAGCAGGTCGAAACGCTCGCGTACCCAGAGCTTGTTCATTGCGGTCGCGTTTTCCGCGACGTAGACATTGAAACCCTGCTCGCCGAGATAGCGGCGCAGCAGATCGCGCAGGCGCGGGTCGTCGTCGACGACGAGAATCTTGGAGGGGTTTTTCGTTTCCATGATCGGCATCTTATCGCGAATGGGAATTGACGCACGGCCGCGTATTTTCGTGCGTTACAGTCGGTTACAAAATTTACCCGTAGTGTCGCGCGGAGTAAAGGCAGGCTATAGAGATTCCTTTACTCGAAGCCGAAATTCGGTAGATACTCCCCTGCACTCCATCTTTCATCTTTGCACACCCGAATTCCGCAGGGTTTTTCAAGTACCAGAGGTAGCCGGTTGCCGCGTGACGAAGGGAACAAATCGACCAAAGAAGCGAGGACGGTCATGCGATCTGCCCGGATTGCAGTGATGCTGACGATCGCACTTGCCGGTCCGTATGCGTCGAACTTCGCGTATGCGCAGCGCCCCGAGCAGGGCGCATCGTCGCGCAAGCTGCCGCGCGGCAAAGCGCCGCAGTCCGACCGTGCCGCCGAGATGACGGTCCGTTCCGCCGTGCCTCCCGATCTCGAACAGCGCCGCCGCGACGGGCACATGACGCCCGAGGAGCGCCACCTTTTGCGCCAGCACATCGAGGACGCCGTTCGCGAGCTGTACAAGCGCTGACGCGCCGTCTTTCGCGCTGCGCGAAATACCTCGCTCGGAAAAGATTCGTAGCAATTTTTCCGTCAACTTTCGCCTGCCGATTGCCGTTGTACCGGCATCCGCACCGCCGGTGCGTTCCGGGAGTCCATGACGATGAAAGCGAACGCTGCCGCACCGGCGCCGTCGCCAGCTATGCAGTCGCCGCTCGACGCCGACGATGCGTTGTTTTTCCTGAGCCGGACCGGTTTTTCTCCCGCACCCGCCGATGTCGCGCGCATCGTCGGCATGACGCGCGCGCAGGTCGTGGCCGACACGCTCGGCAACGTGCGCCGCGACCCCGTCACGACGTGGCCCGACTGGATCGCCGAGCTGCCGCCGACGCGCGCGCAGCGCCAGGCACTGACCCCCGACATGCGGCGCGACGAGCAGCGCGAGCGCAACGTTCGGTACGATGCGCTGCGCGCGGCGTGGGTCAACGAGATGATCGTCACGCCGTCGCCGTTGACCGAGCGCATGACGCTGTTCTGGCACGGGCACTTCACGTCGGGGCAGGACAAGGTACCTTACCCGCAGACGATGGCCGCGCAGAACGCGCTGTTTCGCCGCGAGGCGCTCGGCAACTTCGGCACGCTGCTGCACGCGGTCGCGAAGGATCCGGCGATGCTGCAGTATCTCGACGGCGCGAGCAATCGCAAGGGGCGCCCGAACGAGAACTTCGCGCGCGAGGTGATGGAGCTGTTCACGCTCGGCGAAGGGCATTACACGCAGTACGACGTGACCGAAGCCGCGCGTGCGATGACGGGCTGGACGGTCGATCCCGATACTTATCGCTTCGAGGTGCGGCCGGATTTGCACGATGCGGGCGACAAGACGATCCTCGGCGAAACGGGGCCGTTCGACGGCGACGGCTTTCTCGACATCCTGCTGAAGCGGCCCGGCACCGCGCGGTTCATCGCCGGCAAGCTGTGGCGCGAGTTCGTGTCGGATACGCCCGACCCGGCGGCGCTCGATGCGGTGGCCGAGCGGTTTCGCACGAGCGGCCACGACATTCGCGCGGCGCTCGCCGCGCTGTGGTCGACCGACGCATTCTGGGATCCACGCAACCGCGGCGTGCTCGTCAAATCGCCGGCGGATTTCGTCGTCGGGTCGGTGCGGCTGTTCGACGTTTCATACGGCGATCCGCAGATGCTTGCGAACACCGTGCGCACGCTCGGGCAGAACCTGTTCTACCCGCCAAACGTGAAGGGCTGGCCGGGCGGCGCGCTGTGGATCAACAGCACCACGCTGCTCGCACGCAAGCAGTTCGTCGAGCAACTGTTCCGCGCGACGGAAACGGCCGGCATGCACCCGCCGGCGCATGCGATGGCGCCGCCGACGAATGCCCGCGCGCACGCAATGCCGGTGGTCGATACGGCGTCCGCCGCGGGTATGCGCGGTGCGCCTGCCAAGCCCGCGCGCGCCGGCCTGCGTTTCGACCTCGAGCGCTGGCTGGCGCAATATCGCGCGCGGCCGCAGGCGATCGCGGGCTTGTCGACCGAGCTTCAGTTGCAGCATGCGGTGCTGCAGCTGTCGCCGGTCGCGGCGATCGACACGGATTCGACCGGCAGCGCATATCTCGAGGCGCTGCTGATGGATCCGGCCTATCAGCTGAAATGATTCGAACGACGATGAAGCGGGGAGCCGGTGCGGCAAAGGTGCCGGGCGGCGAACCAAAGGATGCGCGATGAACCGACGTGATTTTCTGACGCTGACGGGCGCTGCGGCCGCGGCCGGCGTGTCGCTGTGGCAGGCGCCCGCGATGGCCGCGACGGGGCGGCCGCCAGTGGCCGGGTATGCGAACGTGTTGATCCTCGTCGAGCTGAAGGGCGGCAACGACGGCCTCAACACAGTGGTGCCGTACGCGGATCCGCTGTACTACCAGTTCCGGCGCAGCATCGGCATCAAGCGTGAGCAGGTGCTGCAACTCGATGCGCACACGGGGCTGCATCCGTCGCTGGCACCGCTGATGCCGCTGTGGCGCGACGGGCAGGTCGCGGTCGTGCAGGGTGTCGGCTATCCGCAGCCGAACCTGTCGCATTTCCGCTCGATCGAGATCTGGGATACCGCGTCGCGCTCGGATCAATACCTGCACGAAGGCTGGCTCACGCGCACGTTCGCGCAGGCGCCCGTGCCGCCCGGTTTCGCGGCGGACGGCGTCGTGCTCGGCAGCGCCGAGATGGGGCCGCTCTCGAACGGCGCGCGTGCGATCGCGCTCGTCAATCCCGCGCAGTTCATCCGTGCGGCCCGGCTCGCCGAGCCGTCGTCGCTGCGCGAACAGAACCCCGCGCTCGCACACATCATCGACGTCGAGAACGACATCGTGAAGGCGGCCGACCGGCTGCGCCCGCGCGGCGGGATGCGTGAGTTCAGGACGGCCTTTCCGGCTGGCGCGTTCGGCACGTCGGTCAAGACTGCGATGCAGGTGCTGGCCGCGTGCGAAGCGTCCGGGCCTGGCGCGCAGGACGGTGTCGCGGTGCTGCGCCTGACGCTCAACGGCTTCGATACGCACCAGAACCAGCCGGGGCAGCAGGCCGCGCTGCTCAAGCAGTTTGCGGAAGGGATGAGCGCGATGCGCGGTGCGTTGATCGAGCTCGGGCGCTGGAACCAGACGCTCGTGATGACGTATGCGGAATTCGGACGGCGCGTGCGCGAGAACCAGAGCAACGGCACCGATCACGGCACGGCCGCGCCGCATTTCGTGATGGGCGGCCGCGTGGCTGGCGGGCTATACGGTGCGCCACCCGCGCTCGGGCGGCTCGACGGCAACGGCAACCTGCCGGTCGCGGTCGATTTCCGCCAGCTCTACACGACCGTGCTCGGGCCGTGGTGGGGGCTCGACGCGACGCGCGTGCTGCAGCAGCGCTTCAATACGCTGCCGCTGCTGAAGGCGTAGGGAGTCAGGTCAGCGCCGGCGCGCGGCACGCCACGCGATCCACAGCTTGCGGATCGGCGTCAGCGCGATGCGCTGGTGCAGTACCTGGTAGCCGTCGCGCTCGATTTCGTCGAGCAGCGAGCCGGTCAGTGCGATCTGCGCGCGCAGCGTGCGCTGCGCGCGGCGTTCGGATGCGGGGATCGCCGCTTCGGCGGCCGCGAGCGCTTCGCGCGCGCGGGCCGTCTGGAATTGCAGCAATTCGGTGAAGGCCGGGCTGTAGCGGCGGTTCAGCAGATCGGCCGCGGTCACGTTGTAGCGCTGCAGTTCGTCGATCGGCAGGTAGATGCGGCCGTGGCGCGCGTCGTTGCCGAGTTCCTGCACGAATTGCGCGAGCATCAGTGCGCGGCCGGCATCCGCGGCCCACGGTTGCGGGTCGGCCGGGTTCGCAGCGCTGGCGCGCGCGACCAGCGACGCGAAGACGCCGCCGACCTGCGCGATATAGCGCTGCAGGTTCGCGAAATCGAGGTAGCGCGCCTGTTCGAGATCCATCCCGTAACCGTTGACGAGCGTGCGCAATGCGTCGGCCTCGGCGGCGATCGCCGGATGATGCTGCGCGAGCGCTTTCGTGACCGGGTGCGACGGCTGCCCGTCGGCCAGTGCCGCAAGTTCCTTGTGCCACCACGCGAGCTTCGTGTGTCCGATGGTCGGGTCGCTGGTTTCCTTGACGGTTTCCTCGAGTTCGCGGCGCAGCGCGAACAGGGCGGTCAGGCGCGGTTGCGTGGCGAGCGGCGCCTGGCGCAGCGCGTAATAGACGCTGGAGCCCGCGGGGGCGGCCTTTTGCTGACAGTAGTCGTCGAAGTTCACGGGCGGAATCGTGTGGGGGGCGGGTTCGGGGGACGCGCGGCGGCGCGGTGCCGAAACGTCGAGCGCGGCATTCTAGCACCGCTGCACGACGGGTGCCGGCAGGGGCGAGACAATGCCGCGCGGATCGGGTAGAATCTCGCGCTCGCCTGATCGGGCGTGCCGGTTCCAGGCCGGCGCGATGTCCCGGGCGCGTGGAAACGCATCTTGCGTGCCGCGTGATCAGGCGACAGAAATGCGCGTGAGTGGCGAAATTGGTAGACGCACCAGGTTTAGGTCCTGACGCCCGCAAGGGTGTGCCGGTTCGAGTCCGGCCTCACGCACCAACGAACATCTGCACAAGAATGCCCACCATGCAGAAGTATGCATAATCAACGGGTTAGCGGCTCGGCACTGTTCATCTATACAGGCATATCTAGGCCTGTTCTGCCGTAATTTGTACAATGGAGTCCCCATCCTTTCCCCACGGGACTCCCCACGGTGGCCTCTATCACCCCCCACAAAGACGGCTGGCGAGTACAGCTGTCGGTTCTCGGCCAACGCGATTCCAAGGTGTTGCGCACCAAGCGCGAGGCGAATGCCTGGGCCGCGATGCGCGAGCACGAGATGCGCCAGCGCAAGGATCTCGCGCCGGCCGACCTGCACACGCTGCGCGAGATGCTGGTGCGGTACGACACCGAGGTGATCCCTAGCAAGCGTGGCGCGCGCCCGGAATCGCTTCGCCTGCACGCGTTCCTCCGAAACTTCCCCGATCTCGCCGACAGGAAACTGGCGGACGTGAAAACCCCCGACCTTGCGGCATGGCGCGACGCGCGGCTGAAAGGGTTCGTGGGGAGCGATGGGGAGAAGGTGGCAGCCGTATCGACGGCTTCGGTGCAGCGCGATATCAGCTGGCTGCGCAATGCGTTCAGTATCGCGCGCAAGGAATGGCACTGGATGGAGTCGAACCCGTTCGAAGGCTTCCGGCTGCCGGCCGATCCGCCGCCGCGTGATCGCCGCGTGCGGCCACACGAGGTGCGCTTGCTCTGTCGGCAGCTCGGCTATCGGTCAGGCGTCGCGCCGGAATCGAAGAGTCAGGAAGCCGCGCTCGCGTTTCTCGTCGCACTGCGCACGGCGATGCGTGCTGGCGAGATCTTGAGCCTGGGGGAAGCGACGCTCAACCTGCGTCGCCGCGTCGCGACGGTCGACCACAAAACACAGCATCTGACAGGGAAGCCGCGTGAGGTGCCACTCTCTCGGCATGCGATCCGCCTGCTGAAACCTGTTGCCGATCGAGAAAAGTGCTTCACGATCTCGTCAGGTTCGCTCGACACGCTGTTCCGGAAAGCACGCGATCGTTTGGCCGTCGCGTATCCGGAGATCGCCGAACTGCATTTTCACGACTCCCGAGCCGAAGCACTGACGCGGTTGTCGCGGAAGGTCGACGTGATGACGCTGGCGAAAATCAGCGGCCACGCCGACCTGAAGATCCTGCACCGGACGTACTACCGCGAGTCCGCCGAGGACATCGCGGCCCGCCTCTAGGCGCACGCGCGCGCCTCGTCGATCTGCTCGATGGGGATCATGCCGCACCGGTTCAACTTGAGCTGGCCGGCCTTCACCATCTTGCTCACGGTCGCGCGGCTCAGTCCCAGCATCTCGGCGGCCTGCAGCTGTGTGACCTGCGTCGGGCGCGGATGCGTCTCCGCGTACAGCTGGACCGCGCGGCGAGCGACGCTGATCACTTCGTTCGTTTCCATCATCGTGTCCTCGTCATCATGCAGAGTTCGACCCAGCTGCGGATCTCGCGTTCGTAGCCGGTCAGGGTTGAATTCAGGTTCGGCGGCGTCGGCGCCGCAGCGATGCTGGTATCGTGGACGGCCGCCGGCGCTTCCATCTCGGGTAGCTGGCCCGGCCGCCGGAAGCCGAGTGTCTTCGCGAGCGCGTGGCTGTGCTCGATGCGCCCCGACTCGATCAGCGCGTCGAGGTGCGGCCGCACATCCTTCGTCGGCACCTTGAAGCTCGCGGCGATGACGTATGCGGGGTACGTCTTGCCCGGGATCATCCGCGCGAACACGTTGTCGGCATTCAGCACGCGCGGTTCGTACATCCGGCGACGGCCCATGTTCAATCTCTCCTCGATTCGGTGAGCGCGTGCAGCGCGGCGGCCGCGTGCCGCTCCCAGTCCGCGCCGTGCTCGAGCGCGAAGCTGGTCAGCCAGTGGAGCACCGCCGCCTGTTCGGCCGCCGGCGTGCGCTCGATCACATGGCCGGCGGCGCGCAGCGCGTGCGCGATGGGGCCGGTCTCCCAGACCATCATGCCGAGCACGCGGCCAAGGGCCGGCGTCAGGGTGGTGGGGTAGGAGCAGCTCGCCATGGTCAACCTCCAAACGTGTTGATCTCGGCCAAGAAGGCCGCGACAAACTTCTGCTCGTCGCTCGTCCATGCTTCCGGCTTTTTCTCGCCGATCCGGAGAAGGCGATCACGTAACTCGCCGGTTTTGTGCTCAGGGCAGAAATGCACGGTGGCGGGCAGATAGCCGTGAAACCAATCCCAGCCTGTCGCAGCCGGCATCGTCTTCTCGGGGCACCGCTTTCGGCAGACGAGGCATTTTTCTGGGAAGCGCTTCCCACTCGCGCGTGCTTTTCTCACGATGCGTCTCCCGCAACGACGCACGCCGTGCACACGCCGCGGCATTCACCGGTCGCGTCGTGCACGTCGCGCACGTCGCCCGTGCCGTCGCAGTACGAGCAGCGCGGCTTCAGCTCCGGATACAGCTTCTCGCGCAGGTGCTCGGGCAGCCCGGCCGCGCGGATCGCGAACACTTCGACGTCGGTCAGCATGCTTTCGCCTCCGCGCGGTCGATCCGCTCGATCTCGGCGAGGATCAGCGCGCCAGCCTTCACGAGATTGCGGCGCTCAGTCGACGGTTTCCACCAGTCGAGATCCCACGGCCAGAGATCGGGCGCTTCGGCGAGCGGATAATTCTCGTTGTCCGCCACCGCATAGCAGGCTGCGGCGAGCGCGATGCTGCCGTCTGCGTGATGGTCGTCGTGCTCTGGCGTCCAGCCTTCCGCCTCGACTTGCCGGCGGCGCTCGACGAGGACGTCGCGTGCGGCCGCCGTTACCTCGGCACCCAACGGTGCAGCGCCACCACGCAGCACGTAATCCCGGATCACACTCATCGAGTGCGCGTCAGCGGCCGCCGTCGCGCCGCACAGCACCGATTCGTCGAGCGGCGTGCACATGCGGTTGAGTGCGGCGAGAACGCCGGTGGGAATCGACGCATCGACCTCACGCTGCAGCCGGCACGAACCGTCGGTGCGCTGCTCGCACGGGCCCAGGCCGCTGCACTGGCACGGCGCTGTTGCGCCCGCGAGCCGTGCGCGCAACCACGTCGCGACGTCGGCGCCCTGCGGGCAACCGAACTCGCCGCAGATTCCGTGCAGCAGGTCGAGATTCACGCGCACCGCGTTGTACACCCAGCGCGCGACCGGACGGAGGAGGTCGCCATCCTGCTGCGGCTCGATTGTGTCGAGCAGGTCGCGCACGATGTTTGCGCTCGCCGCGGTGTCGCCGGCCAGCTCGTCGATCGTATCGCCGCCGTGCTCGGTGTCGAAGGTGTGCGCGATGAAGCTGCGCAGCTGAGCGACCGTGTATCCGCCATAGGTGTTGGTGGTCATGCTGCGTCTTCCTCACTGAAGAGGCGCGGCTGCACCGCGCCGTTGGCGTACACGACGTCGAGCACGACGTCACCCGTCGGTTCGTCGCCCTCCCATCCTTGGGGCCACGTCTGCGCGGCGATAAGCTCGCGGATCCGGGCCTCCTCCTCGGTGTCGATCAGATCGATCAGTGGGCGACCGGTGGTGCGCGCGATGTCGTTGCACTTGGCCTGAATCGATAGAATCCGGTCGAGCGCCATCAGACGCGCTTCGAAGGTGAGCGGGCCGAGGCGCTGCGGGTTCTTCGCGACGGCGCCGTTCTTCAATTTCTCGAGGCCCGGCTTCCGCAGACGATGGTGCGGCTCGCGCAGCTCGCGCCAGAGCGGCTTGATGCCGCGCAGTGGGGCGAGATAGGCCCACTGTGAATTGCGGAGCACTGTTTCCAGCGCCTTCTCTTCCTGCGCCAGCGGGCAGCCTACGCATCCCGTGCGCGCGTTCAGCTCTTCGGCCTCGTCGCCGCCGTATGCATCCGCGATCGCGCGCGTCGACCAGTCGCCGAAATCGGCCTCCGGAGCCCAGTGCTTAAGCCATTCCCAGACGTGGCAGACGCGCCAGTGCAACAGCGGAGCAAGAGTCGCGATGCGGCCGCGCAGGCCGCGCGTGTTCGGCAGAACCTGCTGATACCAGCCTTGGCCGCACTCGGCGCCATCCTTGCCACAGCTCATCTCGATGCGCCGGTCGCGGATCGCACTTTCGCCCTGTCGCACGCCGGTGATCATCAGGATTCCGCCGTCGACGCCTTCGAGGCGCTGGCGCAGCGCTTCCTCCATCGGATCGATCTTGATCTGGCGCGTGCACCAGCGGAGCGTGTTGTTGTTCGGCGGCGGGACACCGCGGCCGAGGATGTAAACCATGAATCGTTTGTCGAGCGGGGCGCGCACAACCTCGACCTGGACGCGACGGTCGCGCAGCTCGTCCATGATCTTGAGTGCCGAGATCGCGAGCGGCGGCAGTTCCTGCCGCGTGTCTGCGTAGAACACGGTCAGCGTCTTCGGCCGTGGGATCCTTCCGGTGTCGATCAGCCAGCAGAGGATCGTCAGCGTAGCGGTGCTGTCCTTGCCACCCGACCAGGCGATGCCCCAATGGTCGTGCGCCGGCCCGTAAGCCTGCATCGACTGGATCGTCAGCTCGATGGAGTCGTTCATCTGCAGGCGCTGCGCGCCTGCGGCGAAGATGTCGATCTGGTGATTCATCTGCATCCTCAATTCAAAAAAGCTCGCCCTGCGCCTGCTTCTTGCCGCTCGACTCGGCCAGGTGCGTCGGGCAGAAGTGGATGTCGTCGCCGACCTGGTGCGCGTGCACCGCGCACAGGTGGCGGTCGCACGTCTTCGTCGTGGTCGTGTGGAAGTCGCACTGGAACGCGCTCGACGCTTGGCATCCCGGAACCGAGCACCGCGGCGCGCGCTTGCGGCCGCGCGTGCACACGATTCCGGTGATGCCGCCCGGCAGGCGGAAGGGCGTGCAAGGCATGGCGTTAGGCTTCGGTGGCCGCTTTTTCGCCGTCCGTCGGCGCGTCGCCGGCGTCGTGCGTCTGGCCATCGCGCGGGAAGGGCCACTTGCCATCCGCGTGCTTGTCGGCCGGCGCCACGCTGCGCGAGCGCTTCGTCGTGACCGTCGCATCGCTCTTCACGACGCCGCGCGCGAGATCAGTACCGGCGAACGGGTCTTCGGGCGGAGCATCGCCAGCGGCGGCGGCCGGCGTGTCGTCTTCGGTACCATGCTGCGCGTCGCCGTCTCCAGCGTCGGCACCATCGTCGCCGTCTTCCTCGTCCTGCTCGGGCTCCGTACCAGGCAGCAAGCTCGCTTGTTCGCCGCTGTCCGGCGGCATGATCGACACCGGCACGTCCGTCTGCAGCAGCTCGTCGATCTTCCCTTTCTCGTGCGCCGTCGGGTGCACGATCGCCTTGCACTTGACGAGGGTGATGCCGAGATCTTTCGGGAGGACTTGGAACGCGCTGATCTTCGCCTCGTCGAGCACGATGTGCGACCGCTCGGTGTTGCCCGTGTGCAGCGTCAGCAACCAGCCGAGGAGATCGCCCGGGATGTCGATCCATTGCTGCCACCACGGGAACCGCAGCTGCGAGATGCCGTCGCTCACGTTCGAGGTGTCGATCTTCGACTGCTGCGTTTTCGGGTCGACGCTCGGGCCGGCCGGCTTGCGGTAGAACGCGTCGCGCAGGCCGTTGTTGTCGAGCGTGTCGAGGACCGTGTTGGTCATCGTGAACTCGAAGATGATCGAGTGCGCGGGCCGCTTTTTCTTCTTCCCGTGCTTCTCCATGATGGGCGTCACCGAGGTGATCCTCGCCATCGCGCGTTCGATTTCGATGTACATGTGGGTGCTCCTGGTCAGGGGGAAGGGCAGTTAGGCTTTATGCGTGGCCCGCATGTGCTGCGGCAGGCCGACGGTTTTCACTGACTTGTTGCAGATCGGGCAGCGCGTTTTCGCGTCGTGCTGAACGCCAGGGTGCTTTGCATCCATGTGGTCTTTCAGTCCGGTGCGCGTGACGAGGCGAGGACAGTGGCAGCAGCGGACTTTCTTCGACATCGGCGCGCCGTACGCATCGTCAACGTCCAACGGTCCGCATGCTTCGCAGCGACGCACGGAACCGTCGCCGTCGTCGCCGAGGTAGTCGCCGCATCCTTCGCACAGCGTGCCGTCCAGCATCATTTCGGCGATCTCGCCCATTACGCAGCCCTCGCCTGAAGTCGTTTGATCATCGCGCTCACCTCGGCCTCGAACTGCAGGAGACCGGGCAGCAGCACGCCGTCGATGTACGCGTCGTCGCGCGGCACGATCTGGGTGTAGAGGCTGTACGGTTCGGGCACGCGCGGGTCGTACGATGCGAACAGCCACCAGCGCCGGCCGGTGACGAGCATGCCGCCCTGCACCTGGTCGACGTGGTCGTCCGGCATGCCGTTCAGCAGCGTGTTGATATGCACGGCCTCGTCCATCGGGCATTTCGATTCGTAGCCGCCGTCGGTACTGATCAGGCCGTCGGGCGACGCGCCGAGGAATTCGTAGCGCGGGTGCGTGAAGAAGCCGCCGGGCGCGATGATGTAGCCGGTCACGAGCTCGGCCTGCTCGCGGCCGAACGGCTCGATTTCCTCGCCCCATTTCGTCGCGCGGCCGCCGACTTCGTGCGTCGACGTCGCGGCGAGCCGTTCGAACACGATCTCGCGCATGTACTTGTCGCGCGCGCCGGTGGACTGGCGCGGCTTCAGCTGGCCCTTCTTCGGGCCGGTCTTGTATACGTCGCCCGGCTCGCCGCCCGTGAACGCGATCGCGTCGCGGAAGCGGCTGGCCGTGATGCGCCCGGCACGCGCTGCGTACCAGGCGTCGGTGCGCTGGTCGATCGCGTTATTCATCGTCGCCGCCCGGTTCGCGCTGGCCCGTGCCCTCGTCCTGCGGTGCGCCGTCGGCCTGCTGCTGCGCCTGCGGTGCGCCAGCGATCGCCGCAATGCGATCGCGCTCGCGCAGGCCGATCGCAGACCGGTCGTCCTTAGAAAGCTTCGTCCACTCTTCCTTGAAAGGCTCGAAGCCGAGATTGCGCGCGACGTCCTCCAACTTCTTCACGATCGCGTCGTGCGCGGGCGTGCGCGCCGGCCGGCTGCTGTCGGCCGCATTGCCTGCGATCCGCGCCGGCGTCGCGCGTTGCATGTTGATCGGCTGGCCAGTCGCGTAGTCGACGCCGTCCTGCAACTCGTCGGGCGTGTACACGCCGAGGATCACGTCCGGCGCGTGCAGGCGCCCCCAGCGCTTCGCCGTGAGATACGCGAGCTGCTGCTTCGGGTCGGCGACCCAGTTCGGCGAATTGCGGACGTCGCCAACTTCGGCCATCGTCACCTGACGCAGGCGTGCCTCGGTCTCGCCGCGCAGCGTGGCCCACACCTGCGCCCACCGGTCGGGGCTTTTGTCGGTTTTCCCGTTCGTGCCGGCCCAGTTGTCCGACCATGCGAAGTTGAGGCGCGTCGCGAGCGCGGGCGACGAGTTCAGCACGGCGATGACGAGCTGGGCTTCGTAGCCGAGCGTACCGTTGACCAGGTGCGTTTTCTGCGCGACAGAGAACGGGTTCATGCCCCACTGCATGGCCTGCATGCAGACAGCGAAACAGTCGCCCTGATTGCCCTGCAGATGCTTCGGGATGGTAGTTTTGCCGGTCGACATGAGATCGGCGATACGGATCATGCGATCCATCGACTCGTCGCTGAGAATCAGCGCGACCGAGCTGATCGACGCGGGTGCCGGCGCGATCTCGGTGATCGGCGTGAGGATTTCGGGTTGCTGCTGGACGATGACGTCGGACATTGCGTTTTCTCCATGTGCGCGAGACTCGGCCGCGCGTGGTGGGTAGGTCAGGCTGCTGCGGTTTCTTCGGCGGGGACGTACGTGGCCTTCTCGATCGCGGCGAATGCCTGCGCGAGCTGCTCGGGATACGCATCGTTCCAGTTCTGCTTCGTGGCCTTGTGCACCATTGCCTGCAGAGCTGCGAGCAGGGCCGGCGCGGCCGCGATCAGGTGTGCATCGGCGGGGCGGTAGACGCTTTCGCAGATCAGATTTCCGCCGTAGTACTCGGCATCGTTGTGCCCGCTGCCCGGGCAGCCGGCGATCTCTGCCGTCGTGACGACGCACCCGCCGGTCTTGCCGATCGACCACGTGCCGCCGGTATGGCCCGGCGCCAGCATCGCCGCGCGGTTGTCCGCGCGCTCACGCGCGACGCGGTCGCGTTCGGCCTGCGCCGCGAGTTCGGCCGCCTCACGCAGAGCCGCTTCCTCGCGTTCGCGCTGCTCGCGCTCGGCGCGGTCGAGCTCAGCCTGCCGGCGCGCCATTTCCGCGCGCTCGTTCGCGAGGCGCGCATCCTCGGCGGCGATCGCAGCGCGGCGCTCCGCGTCCTCGCGTTCCTGTTGCGCGCGGCGCGCCGCTTCCTCGGCGTCGCGACGCTCGCGCTCGACGCGTTCCTGCTCGGCGCGTTCGGCGGCCTCGGCACGCTCATGTTCAGCGCGCGCCGCGGCTTCGACGCGTTCGCGTTCCGTGCGCTCGGCCTCGTCGCGCTGGCGCTGCGCTTCCAGCTCGGCACGCTGGCGGTCCAGCTCCTCGCGCTCGGCGGCGAGCCGCGCAGCTTCGGCTTCCTGTGCGACGGCCGCCGCGTGCAGCTCGCGCAGCTTGTCGAGTGTCGTGCCGCGCGCCATTTCGGCTTCGCCGGTCAGTTCGGCGAAGCGCGGCACGTCGATCTCGATCGCGACGAGGTCGGTGATCTCGATCTGGATTTGGGCGGCCGTGCGGCCGGCGACGCGCACTGCGATCGCGCGGATGTCGTCGATGTGCTCGCGGATCGCGGCGACGCGCCGCTGCTCGGCTTCCAACTTCGCGCGCTTCTCGGCTTCGCGTGCCTCGTCCCACACGTCGCGCAGACGGATCAGGCGCTTCTCTTCGGGCTCGGTGATCGCGATCAGGCGGTTCTCTTCGGCGATGACCGCCGTCGAGAACGCGTTTGCGTCGTCGCGCGCGGCCTTCGCCGCCTTCTTGATGTCGGTGCGCGCGGTGCGCAGCACCATCGCAGCGCTGTGCACCTGGTCGCGCGCTGCAGCGTTCTTGATCTCGACCATGTCGGTCGATTTCGCGACGAGCTCGCGCAGCGACGTTTCGCGCTCGGTCGACGTCAGCGCAACGGCGGCGCGCTCGACGACGGTCAGTTCGGTGGTAGTGGTCATGCGGTCCTCACGGGGATAGATAAGACGGATGTGCCGTCTTGGTTGAGCACCGCGATCGCGACCATGCACGCGAAGGCGATGACGATCATCAGCGCGATGGCGCGGACGGGGTGGCGCTCGTAAAGACGGTCGAGCGCCGAGCACAGGTTGTTGATCAGGCTCATCCGAGGCTCCGCAGATACGGGCCGGCGACGAGCGAGCCGTACCAGAGGCCCGCGATCGCGAAGCCGTAGGCGGCCATCCACACGCCGGCCTCGGCGGCACGACGCATGCGGGAAACCCGCCCGGCGGCGCGCAGCAGCGCGTTGTCGTTTGCCGGCCGCGATACAACCGATCGGCTGTAATTGCGCAATACAGGCGTTAGGCTGTTGAGAGGGGTGCGCATCACAGACCCTCCCCGCAGGCGCGGAAGTGCCGCACCGGCTCCGGCGCAGCCTTGCGGCCGGCCTTGATCAGCACTTCGTTGATGACCGCCCGAACGCCGGAAGTGAGACGGCCGTTCCCAGCGTCGTCCTCGGCGGCGACCATTTCGAGGGCGAGCAGCGCATCGTCAGCCGCAGCCGCGTCGAACAGCGGGTACACCATGCAGCCCGACTTCATGCGCGACAGCTTGCACTGGACGCTTTCTCCAGAAAGCATCTGCTTCAGCGCCTCTTCGTTGACGAAGCCGACCGGCCCCGGCAAGCGATTGATGTTGTCCATGTGGTCTCTCGGTGTGGCGCGAGGCTCAGCCGCGGTGGTGGTCGTCTCGGCCGATGCGCTTGATCGCGTCGGCGATCAGGATCACCAGCGTCAGCACGCTCACAGCGAGCACGCCGACGACGAAAAACTGGATCGAGTGCATGCTCAGTACCCCTTGCGCTTCGCGACGCCTTCGGCGGCCGCGGCGAACGCGTCCTCAAACATGATCCCGAGCAGGTAGGTGAAGTGCGCGCGGTCCGACTTGTCGAGGAACGCGTTCATCACCTTCGCGCGGAAGCCGGCGGGCAGCTCCGCCATCGCGTCGATCACGTCGTCGATCTCGACTTCGGCCGATGCGCGCTCGAAGGCGGCTTCTTCGGCTTGGACGCGCGCGTCAGCGTCCGCCTGCACGCGGTCCGCATAGGTATCGATGCGGGCGGGCGTCGTGCGGACGTTGGGGGTTGCGGTGGGGATCGGGAACATTTGGCTTCTCCAAAAGCATTGCTTCTGGATGTGAATAGTAGCAGGGCTGCTTTTAATGTCAAGAGCAATGCTTCTATTTCAATTCGCCGAGATCAGCACTGGCTGCGATTGATCCCGGAAACGAAAAAGCCCCGCGCGGGGCGGGGCTTTGATGGGCGTGCGGGGCGGCTACTTCTTCGGTGGCATCGAGAACGCACCGCGGTACTGTTCGGGCGCTGGCCTGGTGGCGGCTTCGCATTCGCGATAGACCTGCACGCTCAGGCGGGCCGGATCGCTCAATGCAAGATTGGCGTCGGTATAGATGCGATGTCGAACGCGCAGCTTCCAATCGGCGTTGAGCTTAGAGCCGAAGAGATCGGGATTGGAGGATTCGGGAAGCCCATTCTGACGATTCGAGACGACAGCCTCGACGTATCGCGACTTCATTTGGCATTCTGTCGGCGCGGGCATTGCGTCACGGCGCCGTTGTTCCTCCGCGGACGCCTGCTCGTAACGGGCTTCCCGCTCAGCATGTGTCGCCGCATCCGAGGCTGCTCGATCAGCTTTCGCTTGTGCAAGTCGCGAGCGCACTTGGTCGAGCTGGAACTGATTGGATTGGGCCCACGATGGGGCGGCAATCGCGCAGCTGGCTGCAAATAGGCACATCACGATTCGGACGTGTTTCACTCAAGACCTCCGCTGCCACTGCGATCACGCACGCGGCCCAAAATGGTGATGAACTGCGCTGCCTGCTCGGCGCTGATTGTCTCTTCTGCGTATTTCTTGTTGTCGCTCACCAATACGAGCGAGCCGTCGTATTTTTTCAGGATCCGCTTCACGCGGAACCCGTCGCCGTAACGCAGCGCGTAAACCTTGCCGTCACGAACTGCTGTATCCCCACAATCGATCAGCGCTGAATCACCGTCGTAGAGTGTAGGTTCCATGCTATCGCCCGTGATCTTCACGCGGCGCGCGTTCTGCGGCTTAATGCCCTGGTCGCGGAGATAACGCAACGAGTACGTGCTCGGCTCGACCTCGCGCTCGATTTCCCATTGAATATGACCGCTGCCGGCCTCGCACTGCAGGTTGTATTGGGGAATTGCCACGTATCCGTCTGGCGTCTCGGCGCCGTGCTCGATTGGAATTATGGGGGTGCCGACAGGGCCATCGTTCGACGGCACCAGGCCCGACAGCGTCGGGCTGATGTCTGCCGGCCGCATGCCGAGAACCCGCGCGAACGAAAGCAGGGCCGGCAAGTTGAGCGGGATCACGCCGCGCAGATATTGCCCGACGGCGCCCTGTGAGCCGATCCCGGTTTCCCGGCCGAGCCATTCCTGCGTCGCACCCTCGTTGCGATCCTTATAGGCCAGCCACGCGGCCTTCAGCCGCGCCACGTCCTGCTTTTCTTCCGCCGTCAGCTCTCGGCGCTTTGTGGTCTTGTCCATGATCCGATTCTATTAGAGGGGCTACTTTTCTAACGTGCCACTTGAAAAGCAATACTTCTTGGTTACAATAGGAGCATTGCTACTAAGGAGGCGCTATGCGACTCGATGCATACATGCGCGAGCACAAGCTCACTCAGGCAGCGCTCGGCGCGATGCTTACCCCGCCGGTCAGCCAATCGCAGGTCAGTCAGTGGTTCCGTGGCCGCACGAGCATCACGCTCGAACAGGCACTCCAGATCCAGAGCGTCACGAACGGCGAGGTGACGCCAGCCGATTGCGCGGGCGTGCATCTGCCCGATGACACCGCCAGTTCCGGCGACGTCCCGCACAAACCTCATCCCGAAGCCGCACAGATCCCGGCGTAACCGCGCCAGCCGGGCGAGCCCCGGCTTTTATTTCGCCCGCGGTCCAACTGGGTAATCAAGTGGGTAATCAACTGGGTAACGATTGATTTTTCGTATGAACCAGACCGAATTCAGGATGTTTGCGCCGTGGATACAGGCCGCGACGCTGCCCGAGACGGACATCGAATCGATGACGTTCGAGGCATGCCTCGAGCGTGCGCTCGAGCTTGGCCTGCGCCGCTTCGATCGCAAGACGCTCGCGCGCAACTGCGACATCCACTATCCGCACTTCGCCGACCTGGTCGCCGGTCGCCGGCCGTTCCCCGCGACGAAGCTTCACCTGTTCTGCATGTTCACAGGCTGCGACTACCCGCGCCAGTGGCTTGCGCTGCAGGAGCGCCGCGCGATTGACGAGTACCGCCGCATGAGCCAACAGGCCCTCGGCGAGTTCGTCCAGCAGGCGTTCGCGCAGCGAGGTGCTGCATGAAGCTCACGGCGCGTGACGTCGGCAAGCTGTTCACCCGTAAGCTCGGCCGCCCCATGGAATACCTGGGCGAGGAAGACGGCCGATTCCTCTTCGTGTTCCGCGATCCGCCGCGCGATCACCTCGCGTACGGCGCTGACGACCTCTGGATGATCGAGCGCCACCGGCCCGATGCAGCGCCCGTGCGAAAGGAGGGGCCCCGTGGTTGATCTCTACATCGACGCCTGGATGGCGTGCGTCATCTGGTTCGCGTTCGGCGGCGCGTGGAGGCTCTGCTGATGCGCCTCCAAACGTTTCTGCATTTTCAATCCCTGCGCGAAGCTCTCCTCATCGTGAACCAATGGAGGACAGCTTGAGCCGCTGGACCACAACCGAAGTACAGGCACTCGTTCGCGAAGTGCCGCGCGCCCGCACGCCTGCCGCGCTGCAGCCGCTGTTTCCTCGTCACCCTATCGGCGGTGTGAGGCAGAAGGCATTGCGCCTGACGTTGCCGTGGCCGCCGGCGCGCGGGAGGAAAGCGTGATCGACATCCCGAATCTCCTCACCACGGCGGGGTGCTGACGTGGCACGCATCCGCTCAATCAAACCCGAGTATTGGACGTCCGAGCAGGTGATGAACTGCTCGCGCGACGCGCGCTGCCTGTTCGTTGGCCTCTGGAATTTTTGCGACGACGGCGGCAACCACCCGGCCAGCGTGAAGACGCTGAAGGCCGAGGTATTCCCCGGCGACGACGACGCGACCATGGACGCGATGATGCGCTGGATCGACGAGCTGATCGAACAGGGGCTGCTCGCCGAATACGAAGCCGAGGGCCGCGAGTTCTGGCACGTCACCGGATGGCACCACCAGCGCATCGACCAGCCGACGATGCGTCACCCGGTCGGTGACGCAGGTGACGCGGTGACGCAAGGTGACGCGCGTCACCCTAAAAGGCTGGGTGGAAAGCAGCGACAGCTGTTGATCCGCAAATTGCGTGACCGCGACGGTGACACGTGTCACTCCTGCGGTGACGCACCCGGTGTCACGTTGCTGCGCGTCACTGACGCATCGCCCGAAAACCCGCATGACGCAAGGACTTACCGCCTTGTCTGCACGTCGTGCCGAGGCAAAAAGCCGGACGGTGACGCGAAGGTGACGCAAGGTGACGCAAGGTACGTCGCTGGTGACTCGACTACGGAGTCGAATGGAGTCGAGTCGAATGGAGAGGAAGGGAGTAAACCAGACGGTACTGTCATCGTCAGTGGTACACCCGCATGTGTCACCGGTGACGTGTCACCTGAAGACGACCTGGTCCCTCGCGACAACGCCGAGTGGATCCGCTACTTCGCCGAGCGTCACGGCGTCGAGATCGACCCGACGAGCGTGCACGACCGGAGGAAGGCATTCCCGCTGTTCGCGGCATGGACGATCGCCGGCATCACGTGCGGCCACATGGATCGTGCCGTCAAGAAGGCGCAGGCCGAGGCGAAGACCTCGATCGCGTTCCTTCCGGCGTACGTCGACCGCGTCCTCGCGACGATGGACGCCCCTCCCCAGCAACCGCGCATGAGCGCCGCGCAGAAGCGCGACGCGATCAGCGAAGCGAACGCCGCCGCATTCCTCGCTGGCGTCCCCACCGACGACCCGAACGTCATCGACATGGAGCACTGACCGTGAACGACCACGACAAGCGCGAATTCATGGACGAGCTGAACCTCGCGTTCCAAGCCGCCCGCCAGCCGCTTCCCTCGCCGCAGGTGCTGCGCCTCTTCTGGGATCGGCTCGCGCCGTATCCGCTGCGCATGGTGCTGAACGCAATCGGGCGGCACATCGACGCGAGCGAGTTCGCACCGACACCTGCGTCGATCCTGAAGCACCTGCCGAAGATGAGCGACGGGCGGCCGGAGGCCGACGAGGCATGGGCCATCGCGATCCGCTCGGCCGACGAGCGCGAGACGGTCGTCTGGACGCAGGAGATTGCCGAGGCATGGGCGATCGCTTCGCCCGTGTTCGCGACCGACGAGATCGGTGCGCGGATGGCGTTCAAAGCGGCGTATTCGCGGATTCTCGACCGGAATCGCGGGCTGAACGCGACGCCGCAATGGGTCGTATCGCAGGGCTTCGACGCGCAGCGCCGGCTCGAAGCGGTCGAGCACGCCGTGCGCGCTGGACGTCTGCAGCTGACCCATGCACAGGCCGTCGTGCCTTTGCTGGCGAGCGAAGCCGATCCGGCCCCGGGCGTGGATGTCGAAGCGAACCTCGCGCGGTTGAAGGCGATCGTCGCAGGCGTGGGGAGCGCGCGAGCGCGTTCCTCCCTCGAAAAATCCGCCCGCGCACGTGAGGCGGCGGACGACCTAGCCGAGGCGAAGCGCGCGGCGGTCGATCGGGTTGCCGGGCTGCTCGACGTCGGCGCCGTGCATGTGGGCGGCGCGTCGCTCGCGCAGTGGCGCTTCTGCTGCATGTGCGAGAAGCAGGGCTTCCGCGAGCAGGCGACGTGCTCGATCAACGGCGCGGACTTCTGCGATGACCACCGGCCGGCGCCACGTGCGCCGCGTCGTGCCAGCGGGACCCGTGGCGAGGTGCGGGCATGAACCAGAACACTCGAAGCGCGGCGCCGTCGATGGCCGCGCATGCTCGCCAGGGCAATGCATCGCCCGAACACGCCAACGGGGATAAGGCTGCGGCTGGCAACCGCGAAACCCCGCCGGGCGGCTACCGCTTCACCTTTGGCCGTGGCGACGCGCCGATCGCCGAGATGATCGACGACGTCACGCGCATGGATTTTCTCGAACAGCTGAACGTCGGGCAGATCGCCGAGCTGTGCTGGCACGCGCTCGACCAGCACGACGGCGTGCTGCGTCGCGCGATCGACGCAACGATCGTGTCCCTCGCAGGCGGGACTGCGCGATGAGCGCCGACGGCGTCGCCGCAGGCAGCTGCGCCGCATACGGCTGCCCGATGCTCGGCTCGTTCGGCGTGTCGGGGAAGTGGTACTGCGCGTGCCACTTCCGCGGCTCGTCCGCGAGCAACGACGCCATCACCTCGGTGCTGAACCAGAACGCCGCGATCGTCGATCGCGTGAAGCTCCTGCGCAGCCAGGGCGCGGGATACGCGGCAATCCTCGCCGCAGAGAACGAGCTGATCGAGCTGACGCGCGAGATCGGCAGGCAGTACGACATCCCGACGGGCCCAGTCACCGGCCCGTCGCACGCTGAACCCCACTTCTCGGAGACCGATGCATGAGCCAGGCCCCGGCACTTCCTTCCCCCGACCAGGTCCGCGCGATCCGGATCGGCGCGCTCGAGCTGCTGCTGCAGATCGAACAGACCGGCGTGTACGCCGAGCCCGAGTTCCTCGCGACGCTGCACGAGATCGCGCAGAACCCGGTGCGCAAAGAGCTGCGTCGCTTTGATCTGATTCCGCCGATGGAGGCCGCACGATGAGCATGCGCACCAAGGCCGAATGGGATCGGCACGCCCTCGAGATCGCGCGCGGCGTCGCGGCGATCGACCGGTCGAAGATGAAGCCCGTGCAGTTCGTCGACGCCGTGCATCACGCGATCGTCGGCGCGATGTACGTCGCGGCCGATGGCGCGCGCCCGGCCATCACCATTCGTCCTTCTGAGCTGCAGCTGAACGCGCCCGGCCTCGCACTGACCGACACCGAGTGCGAGGTGCTGCGCATGATCGCCGAGCGCATGCGCCGCGTCGAGGAAGCGCGCCGCGCGGAGGTCGCGCCATGCTGACCGTCAAGCTCCCGTACCCGATCAGTGCGAACCGCTACTGGCGCACCCGCGTGATCACGCCGAAGGGCGGCCCGGCCATCGTTAGCACCTATGTCAGCGCCGAGGCGAAGGCGTTCAAGGATGAGGTCGGCTGGCTGCTGCGCGCGGCCGGCGTGCGCAAGCCGATCGCGGGCCGCGTTGCGATCGCATACACGCTGTTCCCGCACCGGCCGCTCGACTGGAAGACGCGCCAGCGCAAGCACGGCGCCGCATGGGACGACACCGTGCAATGCCTCGACCTGGACAACGCGCAGAAGGTGCTGCTCGACGCGATGAAGGGCATCGCGTTCGAGGACGATGCGTGGGTGCGCCGCATCACCGCCGAGCGCGCGGAGCCGGACGGCGAGGCCCGCGTGATCGTCACCATCACGCCGATCGTCGTCGAGCAACCGCAGGCCGGGCTCGCGCTCGATATGCCGGTCGCCGATCCGCTGGAGGTGTGACATGGAGCGCATGCAACACCCATCGAACAACGCGGTCCTCGGCGCGCCGAAGGGCTGGGACCAGGGTGAATTGCCCGTCGGTGCGCTGCCGATCACGCGCGTCGTCGACGGCAGCATTACGCATGTCGTGTCGTTCTGGCGGCCGAACGCCGAGGAGCTTGCCGCGCTGGCAGCTGGCGCGCCGGTGATGCTGTTCGTCGTCGGCCATACGATGCCGCCCGTCGCGCTTGCCGTGGAGGGCGTTTGATCATGGCCGAACAAATCACGATCACCATCCGCTGCCGTGTCGCCTGGTGGTTTCGGCCCGCGCTCGCGGCGCTGAAGGCTTGGGCGTGGCTTACCGGCCGCGTACCTTCCGACGCGGCGATCGAGCGGATCGCGCGCCGTGTCGTCCGCACGTCGATCGTCACCGAGCGAGGCGCGCAATGAACCCCGTGCGACTCGCAGGCAAACCGACGCTTAACGCCTTCCAGCTCGCCTGCAACCTGACGCGCGACCCGCAGTTCCGCGAGTGGGTCGGCACCTACGTCAACGGCGATCCGGTCACGGTCGACGAGGCCGCGACGTTCATCCGCACCGTGTGCAAGGTCGAGTCGCGGCGCGAGCTCGCAACCGATCAGCACGCGATCGATCGCTTCCACCACTTCCTGCGCCGGCCGTTCGTCGACTGGCGCGACAACCAGCAGCACTGACCAGGAGCACACCAGATGGACAACCAGCACCAGCGTATCAAGGGCTATCGCGATCTGTCGCAGGCCGAGATCGACCTCATGAACGAGATCAAGGCGAAGGGTGAAGAGCTGCTGCACCTGCAGGCGCGGCTCGCCGGCTTCCTCGACACGCAGCGCGAGACGCTGACGTGCGCCGCGAAGGTGAGCACGACGCACGAACCGTGGCAGCAGGGCGCGAGCGGCGAATGTATCGAGCTCCGCCGGTTCCTCGCTGCCGAGCCGCAACGCTGGGCGGCGATCGGCAAGACGGACATCCAGACCGGGATCATGGCGCTCGTGCGCGCCGTGGCGCAGCCGGCCATCTGAGCACCGCGCTACGCCGATGCGTACTCGGCCGCTGGCACCTGCGACACGGGCGCCCACCTCCCGAAGGAACGGTATGGAAAACGGAAAAGAATTCGGCAACCCCGCGACCCGCTTCAGCGCAGACCGCCAGCCGGCCAAGCGCCGCGGCAAGGAAATGCGCACGAAGATCCTCGAGGCGATCAAGGAACAGACGAAGCTCAACGAGAAGGGCTTCTACAAGAAGGTCGCCGAGCTCGCGATCGATGGCCGAGACACGATGATGATGAAGGAGCTGCTGACGCGCGTCGCGCCGGCGGCGAAGCCCGTCGCGCCGTCGGTGCAGTTTGATTTTCCGGAGAACGGCAGGCCCGTCGAGCAGGTCGACGCCGTGCTGCGCGCGGTGGCTGCCGGCAAGGTTTCGCCCGACGTCGGCCAGCAGCTCGTGAACATGATCCGCGCGAAGCTGGACGTGCTCGAGATCAGCGAGCTGGCTGACCGCCTGGCCGCCATCGAGAAGCAGCTCGCCGAGGGGCAGTGATCATGGGCGTCCCGACTGGCGAGCCGATCATCACCATCAACGGCGCGACGCTGTCGCCTGCTCAGGCGGCCGTCGTGCGTATCGCAATCGAGCACCTCGGTGCCTACCTCACCGCCGAAAGCGGCGGGGCCGACGCCGACCTTGGCGTGCCGTTGGCGACCGCCTATCGCGATCGCGTTCGGCAGCTTCAGCGTGCGATGTACAACGGACGGCTGCGCCCTTGACCCGCCGGCGCATTTCGCGCGGCGCCATCGATCGCGTTGAGCGCTACTTCAAGGGCATCGCCACGAAGGCCGAGCCCGCCGTGTTCGGCATCTGCAACATGCAGCGCGAGGTCATCAAGCGCGTCGACGTCGCGGGCAACGAAACGGATGCCGAGCCCACCGTCCTCATTCCGGAAAAGCTCGAGCGGCTGATCTACCCGAAGCGGATGAAGATCGTGTACGGCGGCCGCGGCTCGGCGAAGACTCGCACCGTCGTGTCGATCCTCACTGCCCAGGCATCGGCGCGGCGCGAGCGCGTGCTCTGCCTTCGCGAGATCCAGAACTCGATCGAAGAGTCGAGCCACGCCGAGCTGTCCGAAGAGATCGAGCGCCGCGATCTAAGCGGCTCCTTCGTTGTCGGCAAGAAGAGCATCCGCGTGCCGGCGACGCGCAGCAGCTTCTCGTTTCGAGGTCTCTACCGGAACGTGAACGGCATCAAGGGCTTCGCCCGCAGCACGAAGGCATGGGTCGATGAGGCCGAAGGCGTCTCGCGCGACTCGTGGGGCGTGCTGCTGCCGACGGTGCGCGAGCCCGGGTCGGAGATCTGGGTGACGTTCAACCCGAATCGCGAGACCGATCCGACGTGGGTCGACCTCATTGGCCCCTACGCCGAGCAGCTCGACGAGGACGGCTGCTACGAGGACGACGACGTCCTGATCATCCGCGCGAACTACACCGACAACCCGTGGTTCACCGAAGAGCTCGAGCTGGAACGCTCGAAGATGGAGCGCACCGATCTCGATCGGTACCGCTGGATCTGGCTCGGCAAGTTCAACCGCCGTTCCGACGAGCTGATCTTCGCCGGGAAGTGGCGCGTCGAGGAATTCGAGACGCCAGCGAACGCGCGGTTCTTCTTCGGCGCCGACTGGGGGTTCGCTGTCGATCCGACGACGCTCAACCGCTGCTGGGTGCGCGGCAATGACCTGATGATCGACTTCGAGGCGCACGGGAAGCAAACCGATCTCGACGAGATCTGGAAGCTGTTCGCCGGGCGCGACGGCATGCGCCCCGAGCAGGTGAAGCAGTGGAAGGGCGCCGACGATCGGAAGTACCCCGGCATTCCCGCCGCGCGGAAATGGAAGATCAAAGCCGATTGCTCGCGCCCTGAAACGATCGCTCATGTCGCAAAGCAGGGATTTAACATCGGGCCGGCTGCTAAATGGGGTGGATCGGTAGAGGACGGAATAGCGTTTTTACGCGGTTTTGACGCGATTATTATCCACAAACGGTGCGTTAAAACGAAAGAGGAATTCGAGAATTACTCGTACAAGGTCGACAAAACAACGGGGGACGTGTTGCCTATAATCGTCGACAAGTGGAATCACCACATCGACGGAATCCGATATTCGATGGACGGCTTTATCCGTGGTCGCGGTAATGGCTTGAATATCTCGGCCGATGCAATTAACGCAATGTCCACCGCATAACGTATTTTCACCCGGCTAAATCGGCCGATTTTCTGGAGATTTTCAATAATGCGCACTCGTATGATTGTGGCCGCCGTTCTCGGCCTCTCGCACGCGTTTTACATGACCGATGAAACGGCCGCAGCGACCGGCGCCGCTGCGCCGTTGCTGCCTGCCACCGACGACGCGGCGGCTACGGCCGCGAGTGCCGCGGGGGAATCGAGCGGCGATGTCTCGAATGTGGCCGACGCCCACGAAAGCGACACCTCCTCGTCTGTTGCGCTTGCCTCGCCATCCGGCGACACCGAAGCACCGGCCCCGGCCGCAGGTGAAGCGGGAAACATCACGGGCGATCCGGCGTCGACGAGCGCTGCCGATGGTGCGGAAGCCCTGGCTGCCGGCGGCACTGCCACTGGTGATGGTGGCGCGGCTACGTCGGGGGAGAGCACGGGCGCGGCTGCCGATGCGTCGACTGCTGGCGCTGCGCCCTCCGATCAGTCGTCGACCGACACCACGACGTCCTCCGCGCTCTCGCCGACCGGTGAGCCGACCGCATTGGCCGATACCGATTTCTCCGCGTCGCGCGCCAACGATCCGCTGCCGCACGTCGCGATCGACGTCGAAGACCACGCCGAGGCGCGCGAGCGTTTCGCTGGCCTGATGGCGAAGCTTCATTTCTTCGAGAACGACACGGTCGAGCAGCTGCGCAACGAGCTGCGCGCGATCGCGACGCTGCTGCACCTGCATTCGGTGGCATCGGGCACCGCTGACGCGACGGGCGACTACAGCTCGTCGGACCTCTCGTAACCCACCAGGCGGCGCGCATGCTCCAGAAAATCCGAACCATCCTCGGCGGCGCGCCGCTCGTTCCGCCGGCGCCGGCCGCGCTCCCCGCTGCGCCCCGCGTCGAGCCGCAATGGCCGGCACTCGAAGGGCCGCGGCGCGGCGTGAAGATCAACCCGACCGTGATCGAGCAGCTCGCCGCGCAGGACAGTGCGGCCGGCGGCGCGATCGATTGGAAAGCGAAGTTCAAGCCGCCGAAGGTCGCGCCTGGCACCGTGCCCGCGGGTGCCGGCGCGCCTGAAGTGGCGATGGACTCGGTTTGCGACAACCTCGCGGGCGTGCTCGGCACATGCACCGGCTTCAACCAGATGCAGGGCGTCGACTTCATCGGCTACGCCGCGCTATCGCTGCTCTCGCAGCACCCGCTCATCCGCGCGATGGTCGAGACCCTGGCCGACGAGATGACGCGGAAGTGGATCGAGTTCAGCGGCCAAGGCAGCGAGGAATCGGACGCGGAGCGCGTGAAGGCATTGCAGGCCGCGACCGAGAAATACCATCTGAAGAAGTACTTCAACCGGTCGATGAAGAAGACCGGCTATTTCGGTGGCTGCATGCTCTTCATCGACATGGGCGACAAGACGCGCACGTCCGCCGGTATGGCCGAGATCGAGACGCCACTCACGCTCGATAGCGCGAAGATCCAGAAAGGATCGTTCAAGGGTTTCCGGCTGATCGAGGCGATCAACTGTTATCCGGCACCGTACAACGCGGACAACCCGCTCGAGGAAAGTTACTACCGTCCCGACGCGTGGCTCGTGCAGGGCCGCAAGGTGCACGCGTCGCGCCTGCTGCACTTCACGCAGAACGAGCCGCCTGTGCTGCTCAAGCCGGCCTACAACTTCTTCGGCATTCCGCTTGCGCAGATGGCGCTCGACTACGTCGACCGATTCGACACCGTGCGCATCGCGGTCGCGAAGCTCGTGAAGCGGTTCAGCACGTCGATCCTGAAGACCGACATGAGCCAACTGCTGAACGGCGGCGGCTACGAGGACGCGGCGTCGCTGAAGGCGCGCGCGCTGATGTGGTCGCTGCTCGGCGCGAACGATGGTCTGATGGCGCTCGACAAAGATAGCGAGGACTTCGTCCAGGTCAACACGCCGCTTTCCGGCCTCGCCGACCTCGTCTCGCAGCAGATGGAACTGCTCGCGGCCATCAGCCGCACGCCGGCGGTGAAGCTGCTCGGGATCTCGCCGAAGGGGTTCAACTCGACCGGCGAGTACGACGAAGCGAACTGGTACGACCATGTGTCGAGCCAGCAGCAGATCGTGTTCGCCGACAACCTTGACCGCGCGATCAAGATCATCCAACTGTCCGAGAACGGCACGATCGACGACGACCTGACGCATCGGTTCGTGCCGCTGCACGAGCAGTCGGAAGCCGAGAAGGCGACCAACCGCAAAGCGAACGCCGATACGTTTGCGATCTACTGCGACCGCGGCGTGCTCAGCCCCGAAGAAGAGCGCACGCGCCTTGCGAGCGATCCGGACAGCGGGTACGACTCGATCGACGTCGACAAGATGCCGGAGCGGCCCGACGTCGACGAGGGGCTGGACGACGGCGAGGAGCGCGATACCGATAGCGCCGGCGCGGTGTCCTGATGCCGGCGCGCGCACCGAAAGCGAAGGGCGAAATGCGGCCGGCGCGCCCGAGCGCCGCGGTGCGCATCACCTACCAGCGCGCGCTCGAACGCCTCGTCGATGAGATGCACCGCTCGACGCTGTACTGGCTGCGCGCCACGTACCGCGACCGAGCAGCCGAGATCGCGATCGATGCGTCGCCGGCCGCCGACCTCGCGGCGCAGCTCACGCGTCGCGCCTCACAGTGGCGCAAGATGTTCGCGACCCGCGCGCCGGATCTCGCGCGGCGCTTCATCGCCCAGGTCGACCGGCACGCGACGAACGCCACGAGGCAGGCCGCCGTCGCCTTGACGGGCATGTCGGTCTCGGTGAAGGACACGCTCGTGTCGAACACCGTCATGCAGGCGTCGATCCAGCAGAACGTCTCGCTGATCCGCTCGATCCAGTCCGAATACGCGACAGAGGTCGAGGGCATCGTGATGCGCAGCGTCACGGCGGGCCGCGACCTGAAATACCTGACCGACCAGCTGCAGGAGCGCTACGGCATCACGCGGCGGCGCGCGACGTTCATTGCCACCGACCAGAACAACAAGGCGACGGCGCAGATGGCGCGCGCCCGCCAGCTCGGCATGGGCATCACGAAGGCGCGCTGGCTGCACCTTGGCGGCGGCAAGAACCCTCGCCATTCGCATGTCGCCGTGCATGGAAAGATTTTCGATTTATCGAAGGGTCTTGAAATCGACGGCGAATATATTTTCCCCGGCGAGGAGCCGAATTGCGGCTGCGTGGCCGCGCCGATTATTCCGGGTGTTGATGATGAAGATGAATAAAGACGAGATTATCCTCGCTTTTGATAAGGCGACGGTGCGGAGTTTCGATAAAGACGGTCGCATGCGAGTTTCGATCAGTCGAATCTCGAAGGCCGACGTGAATCCATACTGGGGGCGCGAGATCGTCGGCGGCGAGGAGCTCGGCCTCGATCCCGATCGGGTCTACAACGTCTTCCGGCCGCCGGAGGAGCTTGAGAAGGCTGCGGCGACGTTCAACAACCTTCCGGTCCTCGCTGTGCACAAGCACGTCAGCGCGGCATCGCCGGAAAAAGACCTGATTATCGGGACAACCGGTTCGAATGCGTCGTTCGACGGTGAATATCTGACCAATGATCTGGCTTTCTGGGATGCCGAATATATCGAGAAAATCGAAAGCGATGAGCAGCGCGAGCTTTCCAGTTCCTACCGATATACCGCCGTTTTAAAAAGTGGAACCTATAATGGCGCGCATTACGACATCGTGATGACGGACATTATCGGAAATCACGTTGCCACTGTTCGAGAAGGGCGCGCCGGTCACAAAGTGCTGGTTGCGGATTCCCAAATTCAACCTCCCAAAAAGGTACGAAACGTGAAGCTGAATCCGAAGCAACTGGCCGCGCTGAAGGCCCGGCTCCCGAAGCTGAAAGTCGCGATGGACGAGGGCATCGACACCGCGGGCGTCGAAGAAGCGCTCGAGGAAGCCCTCGAAGAGGTGCAGGCGCTCGGCGAGCCGGCCGCCGCAGTCGACGACGGCAACGCCGAGATCGCGGACCTGCTGAAGAAGCTGCTCGCGAAGTTCGAGGGCAAGGCCGCCGGCGCAGCCGACGAAGACGACGACGCGAAGAAGGCTGCTCAAGACGAGGCCGAGAAGCGGGCCGAGGAAGCGAAAAAGGCCGAGGAGGCGAAGAACGCCTCGGCCATGGACGCGAAGATCCAGGCAGCCGCCAACGGCGCGCGCACCTCGATCGAGGGCCGCTTCCGCGCCGCGCAGCGCGTCGAGCCGATCACCGGCCGCATCGACGCGATGGCGTTCGACTCGGCCGAGGACATTTTCGCGCACGCGCTGAAGGTCGGCGGCATGGACCCGACGAAGCACGAGAAGGTTGCGTACGCGGGCATCGTCGACGTGATGATCGAGAAGGCCGGCGCGCCGGTCCAAACCGCGAACGACGCGAAGGCCGCGAGCGACCTGCTCACGACCTTCCCGGCGCTCAAGAACATTCACCACGCGTAAGGGCGGCACAACATGTTCCCGAATTCCGTCAACCTCCAGCCCGAAGTCGGCGTGCCGGGCACGCGTGCTTCGATGAACCCGATCTCGGTGATCTCGCGCATCGCGCAAAACTCGGTGAACGTCGCCGCCTTCGTGTGGCCGGGCACCGATACCGACAACCAGGTGCAGAACACCGGCACCGGCAAGCCGCTCGGCTTCGCTGTCACTGATCAGGTCGGGATCATCCCGAACTACCTGCAGGAAACGAGCATGCAGGTGCCGCAGGGCTTCGCTGTCCAGATCGCCGAACGCGGCGAGTGGTTCGCGAAGTCTGCGGCGAACGCCGCGACGCTGGGCCAGAAGGTGTTCGCGACGCTCGCTGACGGCACGCTGCAGTTCGGCGCGGCCGGCGCGACGATCACGGGCGCTATCGAAACGGCGTACGTGGTCACCCGTGGCGGCGCGGCCGGCGCGGTCATCAAGATTTCGACGTGGAGCCAACTCGCATGAATCTCGCTCTCCTTTCCCAGTATGGCGTCCACCTGCCGGCCGGTGCCGAGCTGCTCGACGATCCGACGCGCGCGAAGGTCATCGCCGCGATGGACGCCGCCGGCCCGCTCGTCACGCAGCCGAACAACGGTATCCCCGCGATGCTGACGAACTACTTCGATCCGAAGGTGATCGAGGTGCTGTTCGCGCCGATGAAGTCCGAAACGCTCTACCGCGCCGTGCAGAAGGGCGACTGGGCGACGAACACCACGACGTTCATGGTGACGGAAAGCACCGGTGAAACGGCGACGTACGGCGACTACAGCGGCAACGGGCAGTCGAGCCACAACGCCGCATTCCCGCAGCGTCAGAGCTACGGCTTCCAGACGAGCACGCAGTGGGGCGACAAGCAGATGGCCGTGGCCGCGAAGGCGCGCCTCGACTACGCTGGCCGCCAGCAGATCGCATCGGCGCTGATCCTGCGCAAGAAGGAAAACTCGATCAACCTGTTCGGCGTCGCCGGCCTGCAGAACTACGGCCTGATGAACGACCCGGCACTGACCGCGCCGATCGCGCCGACCACGGGCGTGGCTGGCAACACGTGGGCGCTGAAGACGTCGGACGAGATCTACAACGACTTCGTTGCCCTCTGGGCCGAGCTGATCGCTCTGGGCAACGGCCTGATCGATACCGAGACCGAGGTGCGCGTCGGGATCGCGACGGTCGTCTCGCAGTACCTGACGAAGCAGAACTCGTACGGCCAGGTGCTGAAGGATCGGCTGAAGCTGGCCTACCCGAACATGTCGATCGAGACGCTGCCGGAATTCGCGACCAGCTCGGGCAATCTCGTGCAGATGATCGCCGTCGAGATCGAAGGCCAGGTGACCGGCGAACTCGGCTATGCGGAGCGCCTGCGTGCGCACGGTGTCGTGCGGCACGAATCGTCGTACTCCGAGAAGAAGTCGGGGCATTCGTGGGGCGCGATCCTGTACCGCCCGAACTTCATCGCTCAGATGCTGGGGGTCTGACATGCCGGAAATCCAAGAACAGAAGGTCAGCAAGCCGGTCAAGGTGTTCTGCAAGCTCCCGAACGGCATCCAGTACCTGTTGCCGGGCGACCGGCGCGTGAAGCTCAATGGCTTCTACGGCGACGTGCGTTCCCCGCTGCAGGTGAGCGGCATGCCGGGGCGCGACACGGTTTTCGGCTACGGCGTCACGCTGGTCAATGCCGACGACTGGGAACAGATCGTGAAGGACCACGGCAAGTCGGATGCGCACGTGAACAAGCATGTCTTCGTGGCGAAGGACGACCGATCGGGCGAGGCGCAGTCGCGCGAGCTAGAGCGCGAGAAGACGGGCTTCGAGGCGTACAACCCGGACGCACATCCGGAAGACCGTTCCGGTGACGGTACCGCTAGCGGCAAGCCGGCAGCCGAATGAGCACGCCGACGGGTGTCGTCGCTTTCGACCCGGCCGCCTTCAGGGCGGCTTTTCCCGCTTTTACGGGCGTGAGCGACGGCCTCCTGACCGGCTATTTCGCTATGGCCGGTATCTTCCTGAACAACTCGCCCGCGTCGATCGTGCAGGATCTCACCGTGCGCGCGCAGCTGCTGAACCTCATCACCGCGCACGTCGCCTTTCTGATGGGCCGCGCGGGCGCCGGCGACGGTTCGAGCGCGGCCGTCGTCGGCCAGATGACGTCGGCCGGCGAAGGCACTGTGAACGCCTCGTTCGCGCAGGTGCAATCGAAGAATGCCGAGTTCTGGGCGCAGAGCCAGTACGGGCTCACGTTCTGGCAGATGGTGCTGCCGTTCCGATCCTTCCGTTACTTCCCCGCGCCGCATGTGTGCCGTTAAGGTCGCCGGCGGCGGCAAGCTCGACGCCGCGCTCGCGCGATACCTCGACGGCGCCACAAAGACCATGCGCGCCGGCCTGCTGGAAGGCTCGACCGAGCCTGACGGCACACCGACAGCACTGGTCGGCTTCTGGAACGAATACGGCACCGACGACATTCCGCCGCGCCCTGCATTTCGCACCACCGCCATTGCGAAGGCTGCGCGCTGGGCGAAGATCGTCGGCGTGACCCTCCAGCGCAACGGCGGCAACTTCGACGCGGCGCTGCGCATGGCAGGCGAGGCGGCCGTCGTCGACATTCAGGCGACTATCGGCGCATGGAGCGATCCGCCGAACGCCGAATCCACGATCGCGAAGAAGGGCTTCGACGGCCCGCTGCGCGGCTCGGCCGCAGCGCCGATGCAGCACGCGGTCGCATACGACATCGTCGACGGAGCGCCCACCGAATGAACCTGCACGGCCTCGTGTCCGGCGTGATCGGCACCGTGAACCCCTTCGTGCCCGTGACGCTGCAGCAGAGCGCGGGCACCTACGACACGGCGGCCGATGGCGGCCGCACTCCGCACTACAACGCGTCGCCGCAGACCGTCCAGGTGCAGGCGCTGTCGGCGAAGGAAATCCAGCACCTCGACGGCCTGAACATCACCGGCGTGCTGCGCAAGGTCTATCTGAACGGCGACTGGCGCGGTGTCTATCGGCCAGGCAATCAGGGCGGCGATCGATTCCAGTTCGCGGCCGCCGCGCCGGTGCCCACGACGCTGCAGGGCACGACGTGGCTCGTCGTGCAGGTGCTCGAGACGTGGCCTGACTGGTGCTCGCTCGCAATCCAACTGCAGATGAGCTGACCAATGGCCGCGACGATCTCCATTACTGAATCGCAGGTCTTTGCCGCGCTGCGCACGTTCCTGCTCGGCATCCTGCCGGCAGGCATCGAGGTCGTGAAAGCGCAGGACAACGACGTTGGCGAGCCGGTCGGCCCGGACTTCGTGACGATGAACTCGATCGCGTTGCCCCGCATCGCGACGAACGTCGACGACTACACCGACCCGGGCGCCGGCGGCGCGCCTGGCACGCGCAACTCGATGCAGGCGATCGAGGCGCGCCTCCAGCTGAACGTGCACGGCCCGAACTCGGGCGACAACGCGGCGATCATTTCGACGCTGTTTCGTGACGAATATGCCTGCATTCAATTCGCCACCGTTAATCAAGATATTCAACCGCTTTATTGCGAAATTCCCCGCCAAATGCCGTTTATTAATGGGGAAAATCAGTTTGAGCAGCGTTGGATAATTGAACTTGCATTGCAATACAATCCAATCACGCAAACGCCGCAGGATTTTGCCGACGATGTTACACCCCAGATCGTCAGCGTCGACGCGGTTTATCCTCCCGGAGCATAAGACATGACGATCCCGGCATCCCTGATCGCTTCAGCAACGCCGAGCGTGCTTAGTGCAGGCGGCTCGGCACTCGATCTCGTCGGGATTATCCTGACGACGAATTCGCGAACGCCGATTGGTGCTGTTCCGACCTTTCCGACGAAAGACGCTGTCTCGAATTACTACGGGCCGAATTCGCCTGAATATCAGCTGGCTGCTGTTTATTTCGGCGGATTCGATAATTCCGATGTGAAACCGGGCTCGCTCGGCTTCATGCAATATCCGACCGCACCGGTTAATGCGTATCTGCGCGGTGGCTCGCTGGCGTCGATGACGCTGGCGCAATTGAAGGCACTCCCGGCGGGCACGCTGACGCTCACGGTCGACGGCACGCCGGTCACATCAGCTTCGATCAACCTGTCCGGCGCGACCAGTTTCTCGAACGCCGCACAGCTCATCGCGGCCGCGTTCACGAGTGGCCCGACGGTCACGTACGACAGCCAGTCGAGCGCGTTCGTGTTCGGCTCCAATACGACGGGCGCCACCTCGACGATCGGCTTCGCGAGCGGCACGCTCTCCGCGTCGCTGAACCTGACGCAGGCAACCGGTGCAGTGACGTCGCAGGGCGCAGTCGCATCGACGCCGGCCGCCGCGATGGCAGCGCTCGTGAAGGTGACGACGAACTGGGTGTCGTTCATGACCGCGTTCGATCCGGACGGTGGCGTAGGCAACACGCAGAAGATGGCGTTCGCGCAGTGGACTGCGCAGCAGAATAACCGCTACCTGTATGCGGTCTGGGATACGGACCAGAGCCCGACGGCCACGGTTCCCGCGACTGCTTCGCTCGGCTACCTCGTCGAACAGGCCGAGATGAGCGGCGTCGTACCGATCTATCAGGACGTCAACCAAGCGGCCTTCCTGATGGGCGCGATCGCCTCGATCGACTTCAATGCGGCGGAAGGCCGCATCACGGCGGCGTTCAAGTCGCAATCCGGGCTCGCGGCGACGGTGACGGACGCGGCCGTATATCAGAACCTCGTCGCGAACGGCTACAACTGCTATGGCGCGTTCGCGACGGCGAACGACCAGTTCACGTTCTTCACGCCCGGCAGCATCGCGGGCCAGTACGAGTGGATCGACTCGTACATCAACCAGATCTGGCTCAACAACCAGTTCCAACTTTCGATCATGACCGGGCTGACCCAGGCGAAATCGGTGCCGTACAACGCAGTCGGTGACGCGATGATCGAATCGTGGCTGATGGACGACATCACGCAGGGGGTCAGCTTCGGCGCGATTCAGGAGGGCGTCACGCTCAGCAGCACGCAGGCGCAGGAGGTCAACACGGCGTCCGGCCGCAAGATCGACACGGTGCTGTCGTCGCGTGGCTGGTATCTGCAGGTGCTCGCGTCGCAGGCATCGCCGCAGGTCCGCGCGTCGCGCGGATCGCCCCCGTGCAAGTTCTGGTACATGGACGGCGGCTCGGTCCAGCAGGTCAACCTCGGCTCCGTGATGGTCCAGTAAGGGAGAAATCATGTCAGGAACGATTACCAGCGCGAACAGCGTGATCATGCTCGGCGTGCAGACGGTATTCCCGGTTGCGCAGCAGATTCAGGGCTATGCCGCCGAGGACATCTTCGACACCGACGACGTCGAGATGGCGGAGATCTCGCTCGGCCTCGACGGCAAGCAGTCGTCCGGCTGGGTGCCGTACAACGTGAAGTGGCGCATCACGCTGCAGCCGAACTCCAACTCGATCCTCATCTTCGACGCGGTGATCACGGCCGAGCGCGTGCTGCAGGACAAGCTCGCATGGAGCGGCGTCGTGACGCTGGCGGGCATCAGCAAGAAATTCACGATGAGCAATGGGGTGCTGTCGCGCGGCAAGATCATGCCGGACGCGAAGAAGGTGCTCCAGCCGCAGACCTACGAAATCACCTGGGAGTCGGTGCTTCCGTCGCCGATGTGATATGCCGAGAAAAGTTACGACGTTCACCGCGGCAGACGGCCGCGATCAAGGAAAGCGGTTTCGGATCACCGAGATGTCGGCCGCGCGGTCGGAGGAGTGGGCTGCGCGCGCACTCTTCGCCGCGATGAGCTGCGGCGTCGACGTGTCCGAAGACGTTCTGGCAGCCGGGCTCGCGGGCATCGCGGCGCTCGGTGTGAAATCGCTCAACAAGGTGCCGTTCGAGCTCGCGAAGCCTCTCTTCGACGAGATGATGACCTGCGTCGAGTTCGAATACGACGCGCGCGAAAGCGGCACGCGCGCGCTGATCGACGACGACATCGAAGAGGTCGTGACGCGCATCAAGCTGCGGAAGGTCGTGCTCGACCTGCACATCGAGGGTTTTCTCGGCGCCGTCCAATCCATGCAGGCCATTGGGGCGGCGCCGATTCCGGGCGCCTGATCAGCTATCCGAATGTGCCGCGCTCGATCGGCGCGGTTCTTTCGCGCCGACTCGCCACGCTGCACGAACTGAATACCGTCTACGGGCAGGACGACCTGCACGACCTGCTCGAAGTGATCATCGTTGACAGCCACAACGAGCGGATCGCGTCGGAGGCGGAAAGGAGAAAGTAACGTGGGTATGACGATCGTCGACGCGCTGGTCGTGACGCTGGGTTTGGACGTGTCCGCATACAAACGCGGCAAGGCAGAGGCTTCGACCGCAACGAAGAAGCTCACCACTGAAGAGAAGGCCGCCGCCAAGGAAATCGAAGAGCGCAACAAGAAGGCGGCGGATTCATTCAAGCGCGTGCGCAACGAGGTGCTGGCGCTCGTCGCGATCTTCACCGCGGGCGCGGGCATCAAGCAGTTCACCGAGAACACAATCAACGGTGCCGTCAATCTGGGCTACATGGCCCAGAACCTGAAGATGAGCACGCGTGATCTCGCCGCATGGCAGCGCGCGGCAGAGCGCGCCGGCGGATCTGCAGAGGGCATCACCAATGCGCTTCAGGCGTCCCAAGGTGACGTCGCAAAGCTGAAGTTCGGCCAGGTCACCGAGGGCGTGCAGTGGTTCCTGCGCATGGGGGGCTCGGTCAAGGATCTGCGAGACGGCAATACCTATCTCCTCGCACGCGCCCGCATCATCTCGAACATGTTCAAGGTCGACCCGGGCCGCGCGCGCTTCGTCGCGCAGCAGATGGGAATCGGCGACGGCGAATTCAATTTCCTGAAGCAGGGTGAAGGCGCGGTGCTTGCGCTCGTCGACGCGCAGAAGAAGAACTCGGCCATCACCGAGCGGCAGGCGGCGCAGGCGCTGAAGCTGAAGAATGAATGGCTCGACCTGCGTGACCGTCTGACGTACGTCGGCACAACGATCCTGCTCGAGCTGATGCCGACCTTCGAGCAGTGGATCGGACAGCTGCAACGGATGGCCGACTGGGTAGCGGATCACAAGGGCGACATCAGCGAGTGGATCCGGGGCGCGGCTACCGATATTCGAAGCATCGTGAAGATCGCGAACTTCGCTGCGGACGCGATGGGCGGCTGGAAGAACGTGATCATGGCGCTGATCGGGCTGAAGGTCGTTTCGATCCTGTCGCCGCTTCTGCGTCTCGGCGCAGCCCTTGCGGGTGTCGGTGGTGGCCTCGGCGCGGTCAGTGCGGCGGGCCCGGCGGCGTTGAGCGTCCTCGGGCGCGTGATCGGCGCTGCGGCGTTGCTGTTCCACTCCGAGGGGCTGAATCAGGGCGAGGGCGATACCCGCATCACGCAGCCGGGCGACACGTGGGACGGCGATCCGGTCGGGAAGGCGCGCGCGGCCGCAAACAGCGGATCGCTCGCGGATCGGCAGCGCTACATCGCCGGCCGTATGAAGGAAGCCGGATATTCGGACGCAGCGATCGCGGGAACGATCGGCAGCCTGATGCAGGAAAGCAAGCTCGACCCGACGGCCGTGAACAAGACGTCGGGAAACGCGGGAATCGCGCAATGGGGGAAGGGGCGCGCAGCGCAGTTCGAGAAGCAGTTCGGACATCCGCTCTCGCAGTCGACTTTCGGCGAACAGGTCGACTTCATGCTGTGGGAGCTGAAGAACACCGAGAAGCAGGCCGACCAGCGGCTGCGAATGGCGAAGACGCCCGAGCTCGCCGCCGAGGTGCATTCGCGCGAGTACGAGCGGCCGGGCACGGCCGAGGCAAACATCGCGCGGCGTCAGCAGTACGCGCGCGAGATGTTCGCGGGGCTCGGACAGGCCAATGCGGCACTGATCGCGCAGCAGACCGCAGCAGCGGCCACGCCGGCATCGACGAACAACGTCTCGACGTCGACTTCGTCGAACGAGACGAACTTCAACGGCCCGATCACGATCCAGACTCAGGCGACCGATGCCGCCGGCGTCGCGCGCGACTTTGCGCCGGCGATGCGCCGCTATGGGTTCACGATCGCGCAGGCCAACACGGGGCTCAGCTGATCATGCCGCTGCCGAACCTCATCGTCCCGGATTTCCCGAACGTTCCGCCGCTGCCCGGCGTGCCGCAGCTGCCGCGCGCGCCTGGCGAATCGCTGGCCTCGTTTGCGATCTCGACCGTGCTGGCGGACGCGGTCGGTTTGCTTCAGGAACTGCTCGCGCCGATCTGGGGCATCTACGACGACCAGGGCGCGCCGATCGCCGTGACCGATACGGTGCTCACGCTGGAATACCGCGGCGATTCGCGGATCTCCAGCTACCCGCAGGAGGAAGGCGCGTTCGCATCCTTCAACAAGGTGCAGATGCCGTACGACGCGCGCATTCAGCTCGTTAGCAGCAAGTCGTCGATCGAGCGCGCGGCTTTCCTCGCCGCGATCGAGGCAGCGAAGCAATCCACGATGCTTTTCTCGATCGTGACGCCCGACGCGACGTACGAGAACGCGAACGTCGTCGGCTACAACTACCGCCGCACGGCGCGCAATGGCGTGACGATGCTCGTCGTCGAGTTGTATATCGAAGAGGTCCGCGAGACCGGGACCGCGCAGTTCGCGAACACGCAGAACCCATCGTCGCAGGACGCGGCGAATCTCGGGCAGGTACAGGGGCAACCGCCGACTGCCGGCGAGTCCGCGCTGTTCGGCCCGGTCTCTGTGACCACCGGTGTCGGCGGGGTGCTCTGATGCAGATCATCCGCCTGACGGCCGTGCCGTCGCCGAAGCTGAGCGTAATGCTCGCTGGCCAGAACTGCCAGATCGCGGTCTACCAAAAGACGACCGGCGTGTATCTCGATCTCGCGATGAACAACGTGCCGGTGAAGTCCGGGATTCTGTGCCGCGACCGCGTGCGGCTGATTCGATACCCCTATCTCGGCTTCGTCGGCGACCTGTCGTTCTTCGACACGCAGGGCGTGACCGATCCGGCATACGCCGGCTTCGGGGCGCGGTACCAGTTGGTCTATCTCGAAGCGAGCGACCTGTCATGAGCTTCACGCGCAAACGCATCGACGTGACGATCTCGCTCGGCACCGGACAGTTCGGAGATACGGGCAAAGATACCGTCACGCTGACCGGCCTTCGGGTCTCGGCGGACGTGCAATGCCTCGGAGGCGATTCGATGCCGCAGTCGGCGCTGCGCATCTTCGGGCTGCCACTCTCGATGGTGAATCAGCTCACGACGGTCGGGCCGGTGAACGCCGCCATCATGCTGAAGAACTCGGTTCTGCTTGCTGCGGGCGATGATGAAAACGGCATGGAAACGGTCTATAGCGGCACGATCTTGACCGCGTTCGGCGACTTCAAGGGAATGCCGGAGGTACCGCTTAACGTGATGGCGGTCGGCGGCCTCGATGCCGCGGTAAAGCCGGTGGGCGCACTGAGCTTTATTGGCGCAGCCGACGTCGCGACCATCATGGCAAGCCTGGCGGACACGATGGGGCTCGCGTTCGAGAACAACGGCGTCCAGGTGCAGCTCTCGAATCCCTACTTCCCCGGCACGGCATTGACGCAGGTGAAGGCGTGCGCGCGCGCGGCCGACATCTACTACACGATTGATCGCGGCACGCTCGCGATCTGGCCGAAAGCCGGCGCTCGCGCTGGCGGAGACATCCCGATCATTTCGCCTGATACGGGTAGCGTCGGTTATCCAACGTTCTCGAGCAACGGGATTGAGATCGACTGCGAATTCAACCCGGCGCTGAAGGTGGGCGGCATGTTTCAAGTGAAAAGCGCGCTGCCCGTCGCGCAGGGAAATTGGAGGGCGATGCAGGTCGTGCACGCGCTCGATTCCGAGGTGCCGAACGGTCGATGGTTCACGCACGTGACGGGAGTGCCGCTCTATGGCGACTGAGCAAGTCGGCGTCCTCGGGCACGCGGACGCGAATAGCGGTTCCTCCGAGTACAACACCACATCGTTTCTGATCTGGCAAATCCTTCGCGAGATCAGCGGCGCGCGCCTGGTCGAGGTGATGAGCGTGACGAACGCCGGCGACGTCTCACCGGTCGGATTCGTCGACGTGCAACCGCTCGTGAACCAGCTCGACGGATCGAACAACGCGGTGCCGCACGGCACGATCTACCACCTCCCGTACTTCCGGCTTCAGGGCGGCCTGAACGCGGTCGTCATCGACCCGCAGAAGGGCGACATCGGCGTCGCCATCATCGAAGACCGCGACATTTCGTCGGTGAAGGCGAACCGCGGGCAGGCGAACCCGGGATCGAAGCGCATCTTCGACATGGCCGACGGTCTCTACATCGGCGGCTTCCTGAACGGCGCGCCGCAGCAGTACATGCGCTTTTCGGCGGCCGGCGTCGAGATCGTATCGCCGACGCAGATCCGCATGGCCGCGCCGTCGATCGTGTTGCAGGCAACCGAGACGATCGGCATTACGGCCGGTCAGCAAGTCACGAACTCCGCGCCGGTCGTCGAGATCGACGGCCAGATGGCGCAGGGCGAAGGCCCGCTCGGCGGCAATGCGTCGATGCAGGGGCCGCTCGTCGTCGCGAAGGACGTGACGGCGTCCGGCACCAGCGTCCATGACCACACGCACCCCGGCGTGCAGCCGGGCAGCGGCAACACCGGAGCACCGAACTGACATGCCATCGACCCTTCTCCTCGATCAAACCGTCTGGGATCTGTGCGCGGACACGTCCGGCAACATCGCGATGGCCGCCGAGCCGTATGCGATCGCGCAGGACGTCGCCAGCGCCGAGCGCACGTTCCGCGGCGAATGCTGGTTCGACACGACAGTCGGCGTTCCGTACTGGTCCGACATCCTCGGCAAGCGGCCGCCACTGCCGCTCGTGAAGAAGGACTTCGTGAACGAGGCGAAGCGCGTGCAGAACGTCGTCTCCGCGCAGTGCTTCATCACCGGTATCAAAGATCGCAAGCTCACCGGGCAGGTTCAAGTCGCCACGACGGCTGGCGTGCTGCCCGTCAACTTCTGAGGAACACCATGCCGACTTCCGCAACCTCCAGCGTGCCGAGCATCAACTGGGCGCCGACCGGCCCCGTCGCGCCGGCCGAGTCAGCCATCCTGACCGGCACGCTCGCGGACATCAACGCCGCTTTCGGCGGCAAGCTGAACATCGCGAACGCCGACGGCTCGCCGAACCTCTCCAGCCCGCAAGGGCAGATCGCGTCGAGCATGGCGGCGATCGTCGCCGAGAAGAACGACGACATCCTCGAGATCGTGAACGGTGTCGATCCAGATCTCGCCGACGGGCGGTTTCAGGATGCGATCGGCCGGATCTACTTCATCGAGCGCAACCCGGCGCAGCCGACGACGATTCAGGTCGCATGCGTCGGGCTGGCCGGCACCGTGATCCCAGTCGGCGCGCAGATCGCGGATGCGAACCAGAACGTCTACCTGTGCCAGCAGGCCGGCACGATCCCCGCGAGCGGCACGATCACGCTGTCGTTCGCCGCGAAAGTCACCGGGCCCACTGCGGTGCCGGGCGCGAACCAGATCTCGGTCTACCAGGCGATTCCCGGCTGGGACACCGTGAGCGTCGTGTCGGGCGTGATCGGCAACGTTGTCGAGTCGCGCGCGGATTTCGAGACGCGGCGCCGCGCGTCGGTCGCGCTGAACTCGCGCGGCTCGATCGTCGCGGTGCGCGCGGCGGTGCTGAACGTTGCGAATGTGCTCGATGCGTACGTGACGGACAACCCGACGAGCCAGCCCTTCACGATCGGCGATTTCACCCTCGCGCCGCACTCGCTCTATGTCGGCGTCTATGGCGGCGCGGCGCAGGACATCGCGCAGGCGATCTGGACGAAGAAATCGCCAGGCTGCAACTACAACGGAAACACGACCGTCACGGTGTACGACACGTCGATCGGGTCGCAGCCGTATCCCGCGTACGACGTGACATTCCAAACACTCACGCCGACTCCGATTTTCTTCGTCGTGCAACTCGTTAATAACGTGAATTTGCCGTCGAATTTCAATCAACTCGTTAAAAACGCGATTATTTCTGCATCTAACGGTTCAGATGGTGGCCCGCGCGCCCGCAGTGGCAGCACCATTTATAGTGGCCGATACTTCCCGGGATTGATGGCGATTGACCCGTCCGTAGAGCCGCTTTCGGTTCAAATGGGGTTTTCTTCGGGGAATCAGAATTCGCTGCAAATCGGCATCGATCAAACACCCACTGTCGATCCGATGAATATCAGCGTGATTTTGGTTTGAGATGAATAATGTCGAGAAAACCATTCTTAGTCAGTATGCAAATAGCCCGACGCTTTGCCAACTGATTAAGAATTTCGATCAGTATATCGACCCGCAGGCCGATATCGATGCGTTCCTCGCGAACATTTGGCGCATCGACACGGCAGTGGGGCGGGGTCTCGACATCTGGGGAAAAATCGTCGGGCTCGAGAACGGCCGATACCTGCGTGTCCCCTATACCGAGATCTCGTTCGGCTTCAACGAGGCCGGCACCGACAGCAGCGATTCTTTCGGCTCGGGCACGTTCTTCTCCGGCACCTACCTGACGCGCAACTTCGCGCTGTCGGACGACGCGTTCCGCACGCTGATTCTCGTGAAGGCGATGGCTAACATCGCCGACGGTTCGATCCCCGGCTACAACCAGCTCCTGCGCAATCTGTTCGCGGGCCGAGGCCGCTGCTACATCAACGACCTCGGCAACATGATGCTTCGCTACACCTTCGAGTTCAATCTCGAAGCTTACGAGATCGCGATCCTCACACAGTCGGGCGCGTTGCCGCGTCCCACCGGCGTGCTCGCATCCGTCATGCAGCTCGTGCTGCCCGGAGTCTTCGGCTTTTCCGAGGCTGGTGAATTCGAGCCGTTCGGCCAGGGCACGTTCTTCACCGGCGGCAACAACGTCGTGACACCGGTGGGCGCCTCTTATCTCGACCAGACATTCGTGCTGAACGAATCCACGCTTACTTGAAAGGACTCGCGAAATGCAGAGCACGCAAACCCCGACTCTCGTCCCGCTCGCGTTCGCAGCGAACGGTCAGAAAAATGTGATCCCCGAGCAATCGCAGATCAGCACCAACCCCGGTGCTGCATCGCTGAACGACGGTTTCCCGCCGCTCACGATGATTCCGCGCGCATCGGGGGGCATTCCGCCGAGCGGGTTCGATTTCAACGGCATTTTCAATCTGCTGTCGCAATCGATTCGGTGGTCGCATGCCGGCGGCTCATATTCATGGAGCAGCGCTTTCGCGAGCGATAGCAATGTTGGGGGCTATCCGCAGGGGGCGCAGCTGTTGCGCGCGGATCTCTCCGGATTCTGGTTGAACACGGTCGACAACAACCCAACGAATCCGGACGCGACGGATGGTTCCGCGTCCGGGTGGGTGCCTGGCTACAACTACGGCGTTACGACGATCTCGGGCCTGACAAACGCCAACATGGCGTTGAGCCCGATGCAGGCTGCGAAGAACAAGATCGTTCTTTCGGGCGCACTGACGGGCAGCATCAGCATCGTGTTTCCAGCGTGGACGAAAGAATGGGTGATCGTCAACAACACGACGGGTGCGTTCACGATCACGGCGACCACGGCCAGCGGCACGGGCGTCGCACTGCCGACGGGGCAAACGAAGATCACGGGCGACGGAACGAACATCGTACGGCCGTTCGAGAACGTCCCGAATCCTGGTATCGCCGACAGCAGCCAAAAAGCAGCATCGACGCAGTCCGTATGGAGTGTCCTCGGGAACTACGGGAGCTTCTTCCCGTTTAGTGCGGCGTCCCAACAGCTGACAGCGTCTCAGTCCGGAGACCTGATCTATTTCTTCGGATCGAGCGCTGGCGTTGCGACGCTGCCCCAAGGGGCAACGATTCAGGCGCCGAGTGCGCGCTACGTGATCTACAACGGCAGCCTCGCGAATCTCACCGTCAGCGCATATGCCGGCGACGTCTGGCAGAACTGGGCTCGAGCGAGCGAAGTCATCGGCCCGGGTGATTCGATCGAGGTTGCCTGGTCGAACGGCCAATACTTCAACGTCGTCGGTGGTACGGCGGCCCTCAAACGCTCGTCGCTGTTCGCGGCCAGCGTCGGCCAGAGTGGCTGGGAGAAGCTCCCGAACGGAACGATCCGCCAGTGGGGCGTCGTGACAGTAACGAATGCCTCGGAGACGGGCAACACCTTCAACTTTCCGATCGCCTTCCCGAACGCATGTTTCGTGTTGAACGGCAATGACAACGGTACGCCGGCGACGGGCGGTAATGGCGGGAAGACGATCGGCATCGGCGCAAATAGCAACAGCCAATTTTCCGTGAATGCGCTGCTGAACAACGTGTGGCAATCCGGCGTCATCGTGGGTTGGGAAGCGATCGGTTGGTAACCGGGAGAAATTTGTATGGAACAGAAGCTATCAGGTCAGAAATATGCGGCGTATGAAGCGGATCCCGGTCCGATCATCGGGTTCTACGACAGCATCGTTAGCCCAGTTCCGAATGGGGTGAGCGCGATTGCGATCACCGACGACGAATGGCAGCAGGCAGTGGAAACGCACGGCTATACCGTGTCGAATG
>NZ_CABVQC010000027.1 GCF_902499175.1 Burkholderia aenigmatica | reverse complement strand
AGCGGCCGCGCGGGCACCGCGCGCCAGAAGCCGCCACGCGCGACGAGCAGCACGATCCAGATCATCAGCGACAGGCCGGACACCAGGAAAGCGAGGACCAGCATCATCGGCACGCCTCCTGCCGGGCGCCGGCATGGGCAAATTCAATAGGGGTCAGGAACAAAACGCCCGAAACCGCACGGGCGGCCGGGCAAAACGCGTAAGAATCGACGGTCATCGAATGGCCTTGAAATGAGCGCGACGCCGGGCAGCCGGAGCGGCTGCCCGCGAAACCGCATAGTTTACTGGGTTCCGCGCGCGCCAGCGCCGACGCGGCTCTCCCGCAAATGCAACACGCCATTCACAGCACCAAAGCAAGGACTTCCCGATAGAGTTAAAATGCGCGATTAATTCGGGGTTCCGGGGCCTGGCCGGCCGGTTCGTTCCTGCCTTCATAACATCAAGCCGGGGCGAGCGAGCGAGTGCCAGCTCCTCGAACCCCGGCGTCTGTCGTCGGAGTTCGCTCACTTATGCGAGTCATCCTTGCCCAGCCCCGCGGCTTTTGTGCGGGGGTTGTCCGTGCGATCGAGATCGTCGACCGCGCGCTGCAACAGCACGGTGCGCCGGTCTATGTGCGTCATGAGATCGTGCATAACCGGCATGTCGTCGAAAACCTGCGTAATAAAGGGGCGCGATTCGTTGAGGAACTCGACGAGGTGCCCCACGGTGCTGTCGCGATCTTCAGCGCGCACGGTGTCGCCCAGACGGTCGAGCGCGACGCGGAAACGCGCGGGCTCGACGTGCTCGACGCCACCTGCCCGCTCGTCACGAAAGTGCACGTGCAGGGCCGCCAGTATGTCGCGGCGGGCCGCCGGCTGATCCTGATCGGCCATGCGGGCCACCCGGAAGTCGAGGGTACGATCGGCCAGATTCCGGCCGAGGTGATCCTCGTGCAGAGCGAAGCAGAAGTCGATACGCTGACGCTGCCCGTCGACACGCCGGTCGCGTACATCACGCAGACCACGCTGTCGGTCGACGATACGCGCGGCATCATCGAAGCGCTGCAGCGCCGGTTCACCGACCTCGTCGGCCCGGACACGCGCGACATCTGCTACGCGACGCAAAATCGCCAGGCCGCCGTGCGCGAGCTGAGCGAACAGGTTGACGTACTGCTCGTCGTCGGTGCGACGAACAGCTCGAACTCGAACCGCCTGCGCGAGATCGGCACCGAAAGTGGTGTGCCGAGCTACCTCGTCGCCGACGGTTCAGAAGTAAAGGCCGAATGGTTCGCGAATGCGAAGACCGTTGGGCTGACCGCCGGGGCGTCCGCGCCCGAGGAGATGGTCGAAGATGTAATTGGCGCGTTGCGCGCGCTGGGTCCCGTCGACGTCACGACGATGGCGGGCCGTGAGGAAAAAGTCGAATTCAAGCTGCCGGCGAAGCTCACGCAAGCTGTCGCCCGCGAAGTTTAAGGAGGACATCTCTTGTCTATTCCGCTGCTCCAGCAAGTCCGCGTCGGCGCGTACATCACGCGCCAACACCTGTCCGGCAACAAACGCTATCCGCTCGCGCTGATGCTCGAGCCGCTGTTCCGCTGCAACCTCGCGTGCAACGGCTGCGGCAAGATCGATTACCCGGATCCCATCCTGAACCAGCGTCTGTCCGTCCAGGAATGCCTGGAAGCGGTCGACGAGTGCGGCGCACCGATCGTGTCGATCGCAGGCGGCGAGCCGCTGCTGCACAAGGAAATGCCGGAAATCGTCCGCGGCATCATGAAGCGCAAGAAGTTCGTCTACCTCTGCACGAACGCGCTGCTGATGGAAAAGAAGATGGACGACTACAAGCCGAGCCCGTACTTCGTGTGGTCGGTCCACCTCGACGGCGACCAGCAGGCGCACGACCACTCGGTGTCGCAGGAAGGCGTGTACGACAAGGCGGTCGCGGCGATCAAGGAAGCGAAGCGCCGCGGCTTCCGCGTGAACATCAACTGCACGCTGTTCAACGATGCCGTGCCGGAACGCGTCGCGAAGTTCTTCGATACGCTGGGCCCGATCGGCGTCGACGGCATCACCGTGTCGCCGGGCTACGCGTACGAGCGCGCACCGGATCAGCAGCACTTCCTGAACCGCGACAAGACGAAGAACCTGTTCCGCGAGATCCTGAAGCGCGGCGACGGCGGCAAGCGCTGGTCGTTCAGCCAGTCGTCGCTGTTCCTCGACTTCCTGGCCGGCAACCAGACCTACAAGTGCACGCCGTGGGGCAACCCGGCGCGTACCGTGTTCGGCTGGCAAAAGCCGTGCTATCTGGTCGGCGAAGGTTACGTGAAGACCTTCAAGGAACTGATGGAAGACACGAACTGGGACAACTACGGCGTCGGCAACTACGAGAAGTGCGCGGACTGCATGGTCCACTGCGGCTTCGAAGCGACCGCCGTGATGGACACGATGGCGCATCCGCTGAAGGCGTTCGCCGTGAGCCGCAAGGGCATCAAGACCGACGGCCCGTTCGCACCGGACATTCCGATCGACAAGCAGCGCCCGGCCGAGTACGTGTTCTCGCGTCACGTCGAGATCAAGCTCGAGGAAATCCAGCGCGCCGGCAAGGGCAAGCTGCAAAAGCAGGCGAAGCCGGCCGCAGCAGCCTAAGCGCGTTTCGCCACGCGGGGGCCGAGCCTCCGCGCCGGCGGGAAAAAGGAAGCGCCACGGAGTCCGCTCCGTGGCGCTTTTGTTTTGGGCCGCGGCTTTGGGTCGCGTTCCGCCGTCACCGTATCGATGCCGCAGCCGCGCAATCGTCGACGTAGCGCAATTGCGGCGGCCACGCCGGTGCGGCTGGCCCTGTCTCCTCCACCCTCTCCCTGCGAAACCGGTGCGCCGCTACGCGGCCAGCGATTCGGCCGCGTGCATGCGCATCTTCTCCGCCGCGCTCGCGACGAGCGCCGGCTGACCGCTCGACGCGAAGGTGCAGACGTGCTCCCACAGCTCGGCCAGCCGATGCCGCGTGAGCGTCGTGACGCACGCGTCGTTCGCCGCGAGCACATGCTCGAGCACCGCGCATTCGTCGTCGCGCAACGTCCATGTGCCGCTTTGCGCCGCGCGCGCCACGCCTGCGTCGAGCGCACGCTCCGCATCGACGCACAGGTCGATGTCCGCGTCAGCGCACACCGCGTCGTCGAGCGCCAGGAACACCAGGTAGACACTCGTGCGCAAGCGCAACAGCAGCGCCTCGCTGCCATGCCCGCCACGCAGCGCGACGAGCGCCATGTGGCATTTCAGCGAGATGTCGCGCGCATGCACGGGCGGCAGCGGCAGCAGCCACTCGCGGGTCAGCGGCACGTGGCGACGGTGCTTCCGGGAGCTCTTCATGATTGGCCCCCGCTTGCGGGCACGTCGCCCGCCGCGACGGCCGGCCATGCGCTGCGGCACGCAACGGCGTCACGGCGCGCATGGCGCAGGTGCTTCGCACGACGCCACGCGCCGTGCCCATCGTTGCGCCGCTGCGTCGCTCGCGCGTCCGGCAGCCGGCGCGGCGCCGACGCGCGCACGACGCCGGCAAATCGGATCGTGCAAGCCATGCTCGTCTCCTGCATCAGAACGTGTTCTCGCCCTTCAGGTAGTACGCGGTCTTCACGAAGAACGCCTTGACCGGATGGCCGCCCTGCACGTCGCGCGCGGCGCGTGCTTCCATCTCGGCCCGCTCTTCGCGCGACCGGTCCGGCACCGGATTGCGGACACGTTCGAGCGCACGCTGCATCGCAAGCGGATAGTTCTGGTTACCGGCCGACGTCGCGCGATAGCCGGTGCGCGTCATCTGCATCAGTTGTGCGTCGGTCTCGGCACGCGCCGCCCACCAGCTCGACAGTGAGGCATTCGGTGCGCCATCGGTGACGGCACTCTGAGCAAAACTGACGGCGGGCAGCGCAACGAGTGCGCAGGAAAGTCCCGCAACGGGAACGAGGGATCGCATAGTGGCCTCCAGTTGGTTGTCCCCGCATCGATCGTGTTCGACGATGCGTTGAAACCATCGTATGTCGCGCTGCATTCCGCTTGAATAGCCGAATCTGCAATTGATATTTTCGGCTTCGGAATTCGGTGCGCAAACCGCGTCATGCGCGAATCCCGCCAAATCGGAATTTCTTTAATTCATTCAACGCCCTGATCGCCATTGTTCAGACGATCCGAAGCGGCGCACACCGCGCTTTTTCAATTTCTGAAATGACGTGTTGCCGGTGCGATCGTGGCCGGCGTACCTGCGACAAGGCTTCCGGCGTGATATCGCGCGTGCGGATACCTCGATCTCGGGCTTTTTCGAATCGAACCGTTTTTGTGATTCAGGACAAATCATCGCGCCCGAACGACCGGATAGCGACACGACGCGCCCGGCAAGGACGCGCGATAATCACGCATCGGCCGTTTCGCACGGCACCTCATGCATTCCCATTTTTATCGAGTCCTTTCATGGCTGCCCTCGACACCACCGCCATCGACAGTTGGCACGCGCACGTCTATTTCGCTGCCGCCAGCCGCGACGCGGCCTGGGCGTTTCGCCAGGTCGTCGACGAACGGTTCGGCGCGGTCATCGAACTCGGCCGCTTTCACGAGCGCCTCGTCGGCCCGCACCCGGCCTGGTCGTACCAGATCGCATTCGACGCCACGCGCTTCGACGACATCGTGCCGTGGCTCGTGCTGAACCACGGCGCGCTCGATATCTTCCTGCATCCGAATACGAACGACGAACTGCGCGACCATCGCGATTGCGCGGTGTGGATCGGGAAATCGTATGTGCTGAATCTCGACGCGCTGGCGGGATAACAGCCGGCACGCGACCGCGTGCGCCACGGTGACATCCACGTTTCGGGTTGACGTGAAACGTCCCGCGGCGACGCGCCCCTACAGTGGGTTCCGTTATCGATGCTTCCAGGAACCCGCCATGTCACACGCCAACACCGACGCCCGGCACATTTATGAAGGCTGGCACGCAGCCGTCGTTGCGCGCGACGTCGATGCGCTGATGGCGCTGTATGCCGACGACGCGGTGCTCGAGACACCGCTGATCGTCGTTACGCTGCCCGATCACGGTTCGGGCGTGCTGCGCGGCAAGGCCGCGATCGGTGCGTTCTTTGCGGCGGGCCTGCGCAATCCGGGCAACAAGTTAGGGCGCTGGTACCGCACCGGGCTGTTCTTCTCGAACGGCCGCCAGCTCACGTGGGAATATCCGCGCGCTACGCCGAACGGCGACCAGGTCGATCTTGTCGAGGTGATGGATCTGCGCGACGGGCTGATCGCGCATCATCGCGTGTACTGGGGATGGGTCGGGTTTCTCGCGCTGCAAGCTGCCACGCCGGCGACCGACCGCGCATGACCGCCGCCGCGCCGAACCGCGCCGCCGCCCGCCGTGTGCTCGCCGCGACCTGCGTGAGCTACACGCTCGTGCTGCTCGACGCGTCGATCGTCAACGTCGCGCTCACCGACATCGCGCACACCTTCGGCAGTCACGTGGCCGGCCTGCAGTGGATCGTGAACGCGTACACGCTCGCGTTCGCGAGCCTGCTGATGACGGGCGGCACGCTCGGCGACCGGCTCGGCGATCGCACCGTCTATATCGCGGGGCTCGCGGTATTCGTTGCCGCGTCAGCACTGTGCGGCGTCGCGCCGAACCTTCCGGCGCTCGCGATCGCCCGCGCGTTGCAAGGTATCGGCAGCGCGATGCTGGTGCCCTGCTCGCTCGCGCTGCTCAATCGCGCCTTCCCCGAACCGGCCGCGCGCGCATCGGCGATCAGCCTGTGGATGGGCTGCGGCGGCATCGCGATGGCGTCGGGCCCGTTGATCGGCGGCCTGCTGATCCATCTGTTCGGGTGGCGCAGCCTCTTCTTCGTGAACCTGCCGCTCGGGCTTGCCGGCATCTGGCTCGGCCGCACGGTCACGCGCGCCGCCGTCGTCGACGCCTCGCGGCATTTCGACTGGGGCGGCCAGGCCGCGGCCATCATCGCGATCGCGGCGCTGATCGGCACGCTGATCGAAGGCCCGTCGCTCGGCTGGCGCTCGGCGCCGATCGTCGGCGGCGCGGTGACGAGCGTCGTCGCGTGGATCGCGTTCGTCGCGATCGAAGCGCGCCGCCGCGAGCCGATGCTGCCGCTCGCGTTCTTCCGCAACCGGCTGTTCGCCGGCTCGACATTCGTGTCGATGGCGTCGGCGTTCGTGTTCTACGGCCTGCTGTTCGTGCTCAGCCTGTTCTATCGGCAGATCCGCGGCGCGAGCCCGCTCGATACGGGGCTCGCGTTTCTGCCGATGACCGCGATGGTCGCGCTCGGCGGGCTGTGCTCGGGCGGGCTCGTTGCGCGCTTCGGCTCGCGTGGCACGATGTGCGCGGCGTTTGGGCTCTATGCGGCCGGCGCGCTCGGCATGACGGGCATCGGTGCAACGACACCCGCGTGGCTCGCTATCGCGCCGATGCTCGCGATCGGCTTCGCATCGGGATTCATCTCGCCGGCTGCGACGTCGCCTGCGCTCGGGACGGTCGACCGGCGCCGCGCCGGCGTGGCGGCGGCCGCGCTGAACGCGGCGCGGCAGAGTGGATCGGCGCTTGGTGTGGCAATTTTCGGTGCGTGCATCGCGACACTGCAGCCGTTTCCGGCGGCGATGCGGGTAGCGCTCGGCATCGCGACCGGATTGTCGGCACTCGCCGCCGCGACATGGTGGATCACGGCGCGGCCGACACCGGCACCCGGCGAACCGGCCGCGCAGCTGCGGACCGCGACGCGCCGGTAACGCATGCTCCGGCAGGCGCTCCAGCGATACAGCGCGCCGTCATCGGCTCAACGCCGCCTTCCGCTCACGCGACATACATCGCGACACTGACGAACTGGCACAGGCTCCCTGCCAGCACGAACAGATGCCAGATACCGTGCCCGTGGCGGATGCGTTCGTCGTTGATGAAGAAGTAGATCCCCGCGCTGTAGATCAAGCCGCCCGCCACGAGCCACGCGGTACCGACTGGCGGCAGCGCATGGATCAGCGGACGCACCGCGACAAGCGCGAGCCAGCCCATCGCCACGTACAGGATCATCGACAACATGCGCGTGCGCCGGCCGAGCGTCAGTTCCTGCACGATCCCGAACACGGCCAGCCCCCAGCTCACGCCGAACAGCGACCAGCCCCACGGGCCGCGCAACGTCACCAGCGTGAACGGCGTATAGCTGCCGGCGATCAGCAGGTAGATCGCCGAGTGGTCGCACTTCTGCAGAATGGCTTTCAGGCGCGGATTGCGCACGCTGTGGTACAGCGTCGAGATCGCATAGAGCAGGATCAGCATCGCGCCGTACACGCTGAAGCTCACGACCTTGTACGGATCGCCTTCGAGCGCGCCCATCGTCACGAGCGCCACAAGGCCAGCCACCGACAGCACCGCGCCGACGAGATGGGAAATGCTGTTGAAACGCTCACCGACATGCACGACGTGTTCTCCTGCGGGTCCATCGGGAAAGATACACCCTATGATACCGGCCGCCGGTCCGTGCCGTGCTGCGCGCCGGCAAACGGTGCGGCGAATCCCGCTGCATGCGCGCCGCCGGCCCGCCAAAGAAAAAGCGCCGCGAAATCCCTCGCGGCGCTTCCCTGTCGATCACCGAACCGCTGCGGCGGTGCGGTTCAACAGCACTTCCCCGCCCCCGACCCGTACCGCGCATTCTGACGCTCGCGGAAGAATTCCTCGTACGTCATCGGCTCGCGGTCCGGATGGGTCGCACGCATGTGCGCGACGTAGGTGTCGTAGTCGGGCAGGCCGACCATCAGCCGCAACGCCTGCCCGAGGTAACGCCCCGCGCTGCGCAGGTCGCTGCCCAGATCGCTGAACATCGCGGCCTCTCCTTAACGTCCGCTGCCGAGCGCCTGCGCGGCCGGCATCGCTTCGTACGGCGTCTCGCGCACGGTCGGCTTCGACTCGCGGCGCGCGCGCAGCACGGCAATCACGCCGTACACCGCGATCGCCACGACGACGAAGATGAACAGCCCGGCCAGCGCCGCATCGATGTAGTCGTTGAAGATGATCCGCTGCATCTGCGCGATCGACTTCGCCGGCGCGAGCACCTTGCCTTCGTCCACCGCGGCCTGCAGCTTCGCGGCGTGCGCGAGGAAGCTGACCTTCGGGTTCGCGTCGAAAATCTTCTGCCAGCCGGCGGTCAGCGTGCAGATCAGCAGCCATACGGTCGGCACGATCGTCACCCACGCATAGCGCTCGCGCTTCATCTTGAACAGCACGACGGTGCCGAGCACCAGCGCGATCGCGGCGAGCATCTGGTTCGAGATGCCGAACAGCGGCCACAGCGTGTTGATGCCGCCGAGCGGATCGACCACGCCCTGATACAGGAAGTAGCCCCACGCGGCCACGCACAGCGCGGTGGCGACCAGGTTCGCGGGCAGCGACTCGGTACGCTTGAGCGCCGGGTGGAACGTGCCGAGCAGGTCCTGCAGCATGAAGCGGCCCGCGCGCGTGCCGGCGTCGACGGCCGTCAGGATGAACAGCGCTTCGAACAGGATCGCGAAGTGATACCAGAACGCCATCATCGCTTCGCCGCCGATCACCTGGTGCAGGATGTGCGCCATGCCGACGGCCAGCGTCGGTGCGCCGCCCGCGCGCGCAATGATCGTCGTTTCGCCGACGGCCTTCGCGGTCTGCGTCAGCATGTCGGGCGTCAGCACGAAGCCCCATTGCGTGACCGTGTTCGCCACCGCTTCCGGCGTCGAGCCGAGCACGGCGGCCGGCGCGTTCATCGCGAAGTAGATGCCCGGTTCGATCACGCTCGCGGCGACCAGCGCCATGATCGCGACGAACGATTCCATCAGCATCGCGCCGTAACCGATGAAGCGCGCGTTGGTTTCGTTGTCGATCAGCTTCGGCGTCGTGCCCGACGAGATCAGCGCGTGGAAACCCGACACCGCGCCGCACGCGATCGTGATGAACAGGAACGGGAACAGGCCGCCCGACCACACCGGGCCCGTGCCGTCGACGAACTTCGTCAGCGCGGGCATCTTCAGTTCCGGTGCGACGACCAGGATGCCGATCGCGAGGCCGAGGATCGTGCCGATCTTCAGGAAGGTCGACAGGTAGTCGCGCGGCGCGAGCAGCAGCCACACCGGCAGCACCGATGCGACGAAGCCGTAGCCGATCAGGATCCATGTGAGCTGCGTGCCCGTGAATGTGAACCATGCGGCGAGCGTCGGCGAATCGTGCACGTGCTGGCCGAACGCGATCGACGCCATCAGCAGCACGAAGCCGATGATCGACACTTCGCCGATGCGGCCCGGACGGATGTAGCGCGTATAGACGCCCATGAACAGCGCGATCGGAATCGTCGCGGCGACGGTGAACGTGCCCCACGGCGAATTGGTCAGCGCCTTCACGACGATCAGCGCGAGCACCGCGAGGATGATCACCATGATCAGGAACGCGCCGAACAGCGCGATCACGCCGGGTACCGTGCCGAGCTCCATCTTGACGAGATCGCCGAGCGAGCGGCCGTCGCGGCGCGTCGAGATGAACAGCACGATGAAGTCCTGCACCGCGCCGGCGAACACGACGCCGGCCAGGATCCACAGCATGCCGGGCATGTAGCCCATCTGCGCGGCGAGCACGGGCCCGACGAGCGGGCCGGCGCCGGCGATCGCGGCAAAGTGATGGCCGAACAGCACGTACTTGTTGGTCGGCACGTAGTCGAGGCCGTCGTTGTACTTGACGGCCGGCGTCATGCGCAGCCCGTCGAGCTGCATCACCTTGCTGGCGATGAAACGGCTGTAGAAGCGATACGCGATCAGATACACGCAGACTGCGGCGATCACGATCCAGAGGGCACTGACGCGCTCGCCGTGTGCGAGTGCAATCGTGCCGAACGCGAACGCGCCGAGCAGCGCGACCGCAATCCAGAGCAGGGTACTGGAAGCCCGATTCATGGCGTCTCCTGGTCTCCAATGTGGTTTTAGATGGCATGCGGCGAGGGTGCCGCACACACGTGACGTCGATGCGTCGTGCCACGGCCACGCAACGGCCGCGACGATGGGCCGTAGTATTCCGTGCGACGGGGGCGACTTACAAGCGGATAACTACGTATGCGGAGCTACGTAGAATTACGTAGATGCGTGTGCAACGTTCGGGCGGAAGCGTCGGTTTGCATGACTGCGTTCCTTGCCTGCCATGTCCACGCCGCGCATGTTTCCGTCGAAACGACCGGCGCGTCCCGGCTCGTCCCGGCGCGTGTCGGGCGGGCGGCGATCCCGGGCAAAGGCGGGAGCCGTGGGTCACGATACTTTGAAAGTTCCGCTCGCGCGAATTAAGATCGTTTGGCGCTCGATGCCACGCCCTTTCACCTCTTGATCAACCTTTGACCATCCGTCATGTACTTCACTCGACTTGCCGTTTCGACGCTCGCCGGTTTCTGCGCCCTGTTCTCTGCGAATGCGCTGGCGGAGACCACACTGCATCTTGACGTCGAAGCAGCCCGTGTCGACGAGAATTCGCCGCACGTGTCCCTGCTTGTGAAGGTCACGGACACCGACGCGAGCAAGGACAACTTCGGCCAGGTGACCGGGACGTCGCTCCCCCCGCCAGGCACTTGCATTGCACGGTTCGACGGTGACGAAAAGAACCGGGTGGGGCCATGTGCTGCGGTTCATGTCCGCGAGAACGGACGCCCGGTCAAGACGGTCAACGTGCGCGTTCTGGATACGCATGGCGATCATAACTGGATGGTCTTGACGTGGAATTCCGAATTCGCGGTTCCACGTTCGCAGCGATCGGTCCAAATGATCGTGGGCGTGGCCAACGGCTGGTATTCCAATAATCCGGAAGAAGCGTTCCCGTTCGGCAATTTCCCGTCGTTCGATCCTGCGCGCCCCTACAACTGGCTCTATCAGCGCGCCGATCGGGCGCTCAACGACAACTACCGACGCATTCTTTCCCGCTACGCAAAAAACAACGATGAGGCTCAGGCTCGGAGTTTGCGCGTCGAGGAGCGCATTTGGGTCGACCACAAGGAGGACGAGTGTCGCGATTCGGGCGAGCCCGAGCGCTGCCGCTGGCTGGCGACTGAAGATCGTGTGGACATGATTCTCCAAGGCAACGGCAACTAGCCATCTCGCCGTCACGCACCGGCTTCCACGCACGTCGCCATGCGAAACGGCCGGCAACGAATGGGCCGGCCGCCGGTGCGAAACGAATCAATCCCGCGGCGCGCGCGGCCGCCGTCTCGGCCGGCCACGCCTATGCGGTGTGCAGCGCTACGACTGCCGTTCGGCCGTCACAACCGGCTCGGCCCGGCTCTCGCGCGCGCCGCTCGCCTCACTCCGCTTCTCCCAGAAGGTCGCATTCGCGATGCCGAGCGCGGCCGGATCGAACGACGGCTCGCGTCCCGCGCGCTTCTGCGCCTCGTAGTCGCGCAACGCCTTGAGCGCCGGCTTCTGCAGCAGCAGGATCGCGACGATGTTCAGCCATGCCATCAGCCCGACGCCGATATCGCCGAGCGCCCAAGCGACGCTCGCGCTCTTCACCGCGCCGTACAGCGTGGCGAGCAGGATCACCGCGCGCAGCACGAACGTGCCGGCAGCGCTGCTGCGCGTGCGGCTCAGGTACGCGACGTTGGTTTCCGCGATGTAGTAGTAAGCGAGGATGGTGGTGAACGCGAAGAAGAACAGCGCCATCGCGACGAACGCCGCACCGAAGCCCGGCAGCACCGATTCGACGGCCATCTGCGTGTAGCCGGGGCCGGCCTCGATGCCGGCCGCGCCCGAAAACAGCGCGCGGCCGTTCGGCGCGACCACGTTGTAGGCGCCGGTGATGAGGATCATGAAGCCCGTCGCCGAGCAGACGAACAGCGTATCGACGTAGACGGAGAAGGCCTGCACGAGCCCTTGCTGCGCCGGGTGCGTCACTTCGGCGGCGGCCGACGCGTGCGGGCCCGTGCCCTGCCCCGCTTCATTCGAATAGACGCCGCGCTTCACGCCCCACTGGATCGCCATGCCGAGCACCGCGCCAAAGCTGGCCTCGAAGCCGAACGCGCTTTCGAACACCAGCCTGACGACGTCCGGCAGGCGTTCGATGTCGAGCGCGATCACGACGCACGCGATCAGGATGTAGCCGAGCGCCATGAACGGCACGACGATTTCCGCGACGCGCGCGATCCGCTTCACGCCGCCGAAGATGATCAGCCCGAGCAGCAGCACGAGCACCGCGCCGGTGACGGGCTTCGCGATGCCGAAGGAATTCTCGATCGCGGACGAGATCCCGTTCGCCTGCACGCCCGGGAGCAGCAGCCCGCAGGCGAGCACGGTGGCGATCGCGAACGCCACCGCATACCAGCGGATGCCGAGCCCCTTCTCGATGTAATACGCGGGGCCGCCGCGATACTGTCCTTCGCGCCGCACCTTGTAGATCTGCGACAGCGTCGATTCGACGAACGCGGTGCTCGCGCCGAGGAATGCGACGAGCCACATCCAGAACATCGCCCCGGGGCCGCCGAACGTGATGGCCGTCGCGACGCCCGCGATGTTGCCGGTGCCGACGCGCCCCGACAGCGACATCGCCAGCGCCTGGAACGACGACACGCCTTCCGCCGAGGCCTTGCTGCCGCGCATCAGGCGCAGCATCTCGATGAAGTGGCGAACCTGCGCGAAGCGCGTGCGCAGCGAGAAGTACAGCCCCGCGGCAAGACAGAGAAAGATGAGCGCGGGGCTCCAGATGACACCGTTGAGCAAATCGACGAGTTGTTCCATGAGGCGTTTCAGTTGAAGTCGGGCATGACGCGTGGCGGAGGGTCGGATCCGTTACGCGAGCGCGCGGGAGTCACGACGACGGACAGATCCGAATTTATCTTTCATTTATATTACATGCCTTACGATTTGCTTCGCATCGGGGTGTGCCCCAAGCGGTGCGTGACGCACGCGGGCGGCGTGGCAACGACGTGATCGGCAATCGAGCAGCGCATCGGGTGCCTCGACTCGCGCGGCGCTGTAGAGCCCTGCGCCCGAACGGCATTGATCCCGGCCGGCGCGCACCGTACAGTGTTCGCCTGCCTCGATACCGGAACCGCCATGCCGATCGGATTTCAGAAAATGCACGCGAACGGCGATGATTTCGTCATCGTCGACCTGCGCGGTCAGGATCAAGCGCACTGCATCGACCGCGATCTGGTGCGCCGCATGGGCGACCGGCGTTGCGGCATCGGCTTCAACCAGCTCGCGGTCATGTCGGACTGCGACGACGCGGCGGCCCGCGTCGCCTTCTGGAACGCCGACGGCTCGCCGCTCGACACCTGCGGCAGCGCGACGCGCGGCGTCGCCTGGCAACTGATGCGCGAAACCGGCCTGGCGTCGCTCGTGTTGCGAACCCGCCGCGGGTATCTCGTGTGCTCGACGGAGGCGAACGGCCTGATCACCGTCGAGATGGGCCGACCGCTCACCGGCTGGCGGGACGTGCCGGTCGCCGAGGCACTCGACACCCTCGCGCTGCCGCTGCCCGGCGCGCCGGCCGCGTGCAACATGGGCAATCCGCATTGCACGTTCTTCGTCGACGATCTCCGCGCGATCGATGTCGCGGCGCGCGGCCCGGCCATCGAAACGCACCCGCTGTTTCCGCAGAAAACCAACGTGCATTTCGTTCAGGTCATCGATCGCACGCATATTCGCCTGCGCATCTGGGAGCGCGGCGGCGGCGTGCCGCTCGGTTCGGGATCGTGTTCGTGCGGCGCGGTCGTCAACGGCATCCGGCGCGGGCTGCTGGACGAGACCGTGCGGGTCGAATGCGACGGCGGTGACGTCACGGTGCGTTGGGATGGCGCCGGCAGTGTGCTTCTGAGCGGGCCGGTCGCGTTCGGGTTCAGCGGAAACTGGCTGGACGAGCCAGTGCCCGCGGCCTGAGTGTCCGGACCGACGCGCGAGCCTCCTGGGCGCGCGGTCGGCCGGACCCAGTCCGGTGCATTGCGCGCCGGGCCGGGTAAATCAACGTTGCTCAGTGCTTGTCGTCGACCTTCTTCGGCTTCGGCGGCGACGGCACCTTCGCGTACTGGAACGCGGGCGTCGCCTTCAGTGCGTCCTTCGTCGCGCCCGGCAGGTAGATGTTGCCGTTGCGCACGTCGAGTGACGCGATCGGCACCGCGACGTCGTGCGCGGCCACGCCGAGGAAACCGCCGGCCGATACGATCGCCGCCGACACCGAGCCGTCCGGTGCGACGATCAGGTCGCGCACGGTGCCGACCTTCTGGTTCGCGTCGTTGTAGACGGCCTTGCCGAGCACGCTCTTCTTCACGCTCCAGCCTTCGAGCAGCGCCTGCGATTGCTCGACGGTCACGCTGATCGGTTGCGCACCCGCGATCTGCGCGTGCGCGCTGACGCTCGATGCGAGGACAGTTGCTGCGATGAGGGTCTTGTAGAAAGCCATGCTGTCAGGTACTCCGGTGAATTGTTGTCGGTATCGGCGGCCGGCCAAGCCGCCTCCGTGCCTGCGTCGCATGAAGCGCGGCGGCCTGCGCACGACGCATCGCACCGGCCCATGTTAGCGCCACTCGCGCAACGCTGCATCGGACGCGATGACGCAGCCCCCGTCACGCACCCCACGCGATGGTGACGTTACGGACACCGCAGCGAATCGCGTACGCGGTAGAACTCCGGCAGATAACGCGCGTAGTCTTCCTCGCGCGCCGTGTAGACCAGCGCGCAGGTCTTCGTGTCGCCGGAGGTCACCACGACCGCCTGGTGGACGACTACTTCGCGGAGTGTCTCTTTGTGCTCGCACTTCTGTGCGGGCCGGCCGGCTATCGTGTTGTTCGCCGCGTGCGACGATCCGATCGCGCCGCCACCTTCGTCGACCGGATCGTCCCACCCGTCGCATAGGCTTGTCAGGGCATCGTCGCTCTTGTCGCCGATGACGAAGTCGATCCCCGCCGAGATCAGCCCGAACCTGAAACGCCGGATCCGGTAACTCACGTCGCCGTGACCTTCCGGCTGGCTCACGACCCGCCATTCCGGAGGCAAACGCAGCTCCGCAGGCGCCGGATAACTGCGCAGGATCTGCAGGTCGTTGTTGAAGTTCAGCACACCCGCGACACCCAGCGCCACGCCCACCACGGCAATCGACAACCAGACGCCGAGCAGCGTCAGCAGGCCGATGCCCGCCGCGCGCCAGTTCGATTGCAGCGCGCCGCCGGCGGCCCGGTGAGCGGCGACGGCCGCGCCTTGCACGTGTCGTGCATAGACGATCGTCCCGGCGAGACCGGCAATGACGACGGCATGCACGAGCGCGTGCTGCACCACCGTGGTTTCCGGTATGTCCACCACCGCATACAGCGCGATCGACACGAGCGTGACGAGCGCCGTTGCGAGAATCTGCCGCTGGGCGAGCGCGCGATTCCCGAGACGCCGTGCGTTCGCCGCGAGCAGGATGCCGCCCGCGAGCGGCGAACCGAGCATCGCCGCCCACCCGACGCCCGACATCGTGAACAGCCTGCCGGGTGGCACCAGTGCCCGTGCCGTCATGCCGGAAGCAGAAGGGTCGCCCTGCATGACCGGCGCGTCGGACGGGAAATCGGTCACGTCGGGTTCGCCCCCGTCACGCGTTGCGCGACTGCGCGCGCCGTTGCCGCACCGCGTCGGCCAGCACGTCGAGCACGGGTTCCGTCTGCGTCCAGCTCAGGCACGCATCCGTGATCGATACGCCGTACTTCAGCGCCACGCCCGGCTTCAGGTCCTGGCGCCCGGCTTCGAGATGGCTCTCGACCATCACGCCGACGATCCGCTGCTCGCCCTGCGACAGTTGCCGCGCGAGATCCTGCGCGACGTCGATCTGCCGGTCGTGCGACTTGTTCGAATTCGCGTGCGAGCAGTCGACCATCACCTGCTCGCGCAAGCCGGCCTTGCGCAGCACCGCGCAGCTCGCCTCGACATGTTCGGCGTCGTAGTTCGGGCCGTTCTTGCCGCCGCGCAGGATCACGTGCGCGTCGTCGTTGCCGCGCGTCTCGAAGATCGCGGCCATCCCCATCTTCGTCATCCCCATGAACGCATGGCTCGCAGCCGCGGCGACGATCGCGTCGGACGCGACCTGCACGCCGCCGTCGGTGCCGTTCTTGAAGCCGATCGGGCAGCTGAGGCCCGACGCGAGCTGGCGATGGCTCTGGCTCTCGGTCGTGCGCGCGCCGATCGCGCCCCACGCGATCAGGTCGGCGATGTATTGCGGACTCAGCAGGTCGAGGAATTCGGTCGACGCCGGCAGGCCGAGCGCGTTGATGTCGAGCAGCAGTTGCCGCGCGGCGCGCAGCCCTTCGTTGATGCGGAAGCTGCCGTCGAGGCGCGGATCGTTGATGTAGCCCTTCCAGCCGACCGTCGTGCGCGGCTTCTCGAAGTAGACGCGCATCGTGATCAGCAGGTCGTCCTTCAGCGCATCGGCGGCCACCTTCAGACGGCGCGCGTAATCGAGTGCCTGGTCGTGATCGTGAATCGAGCACGGGCCGACGACGAGCAGCAGCCGGTCGTCGCGGCCGTGCAGGATGTCGCCGATCGCGCGGCGCGTGTCCTCGACGAGCGTCTGCGTGACGGCCGGCACCGGCAGTTCGTCCAGCAGCAGCGCCGGCGAAATCAGCGGGCGCACGGCGCCGATGCGAACGTCGTCGATGCGCGTGGTGTCTTGCGTCGCGTCGGCGCTGCCTACCTCGCGATCGTGGGAAGGATTGTCGAGGTTCTGCATGGTGATTCTCCGGGGGACGTCTGGAATGATGGGCAGGCTCGATTATGGCACCCGGGCGGGACAGTGGCGGGTTGCGGCGGGGGAACGGGCGCGGCTGCATGACGGCAGCGCGACGGAAATCAACAGGCGAAAAGAAAAAAGGCGACCCGCGAAGGGTCGCCCGGCCACGCGCCGCATCACGCGCGGCGTTGCGGCTAATGCAGCGTCTCGGGCGCCAGCGAATTGCTCGGCAGCAGCGACGTCAGCCAGCAATTGCTCGGCGCGGTTTTCCCGTTGAAGCGGTCATAGAGCCACGGCAGCATGCCGGCCACCCACGGCACGATCGCGCCCGCATGCTCGAGCGGATATTCGGTGTACGTGACCGGCGTGCCGCTGGCACAGAACTTCTGCGCCAGCGCACGCACGTCGTACGCCATCATCACGCCGTCGCCCACCTGGCTGCTGAACGTGCCATCGAGCGCGCCGGCCGTGCCCTGGCCGATGAACATCGGGATCGTCGGCGATGCGGCCAGCCCCGCATTCACCTTGTTCGCATACGTCACGTACACGGGAATGCTGTTGATGTCGTTCGCGTATTGCGGCTTGAACAGCGTGCCCCAGTGCAGCCCCGTGTACTTCGGCAGGATGTAGGCGAGCGACTGGCTCTGGATGTCCTTGAACACGGCGACGCCGGTATCGCTGAGATAGGGCGTCAGGTCGAAGCCGTAGCCGCGCGACAGCCCGGCCAGCGCGGCCGCGGCCACGCCGCCCCACACGATGCTGCCGTCGACGTAGCGCAGGTTGTGCGCGGGGTCGACCAGTACGCCGCCTTCCGCCGCGCCGACGAGTTGCTTGTTGATCTCGGGCGCGTAGCTCGGCGCGAGCTGCGCGGCCCAGTTCGTCGCGATCGCGCCACCGGAATAGCCGATCATCGCGACCTTGCTCGACGGGTTCAGGCCCGTCGACGGCGTATTGAGCGCCGCGCGGATCGAATCGAGCGTCGTCATCCCGTATTCGGGGCCGGCAGCGAAGTCGGCCGTCTGGCCTTCCGTATCGGGCACGATGACGTTGTAGCCAAGCAGCAGCAGTGTCGACAGCGGAATCGATTCCGCGCTGTAGAGCAGCGTGCCGACATTGATGACCTTGGTCACGTCGCGGTCGCCGGCGATCACCTGCGACGGCTCGTCGTACGGGTTCAGCGAGTCATAGGCCGACTGGTACGAGATGGCCTGGCCGTTGCTGACCTGGCTCCGGATCACGGACGTCACGTTGACGACCGGCTGGTTCAGCGCGTTATGGGTGCGATACAGCAACTGCTGCGCGGTCAACGCGGTGGGGATGCCGGCCACGTGATAGGTGACGGTTCGCGTCTTGAGCACCGTGCCTGGTGGAATCGATGCCAACGGCGTGGTGCCGGTGTACGTGTAGAACGGGTCGGACACGGTCGGCGCGGCAGCGCTGGCGGGCGGTGCGGCGATGGCCAGCGTGGCGGACACGGCCGCCGCGGCCATCATGAAACGTCGGGAGGACATGGGTGGAGCCCCTGGGATAACCTGCTTTCATCGAAGGAAGTTCGGCGGTGCTGCAGACCATCGTGTGTGCCGCTTCAAAACCGTTTCCGAGCCATCGACTGTCTCCTGTGAATGAATGATCCGGGCTGTTCTGAATTTGTAATTTTAGTAGGAGTACCAACCGGATTCATTGAAGCACAACGCGCACGCGCTCGATGGGCGTTTTCCATTGTTTGAAGGTAAACGTCTAAACCCGTCGACGCGCGATGCGGGGCGCTCCGGCCGTTCGGACGACTGTCCGCGTTTTGCCGAAGTGCCGTACGATCACGGCTGTCCGGTACCGACGGCCGCATCGTGCGATGCCGGCCGCGCGGCGCACCGCCTGCCTGTGACCGATCGTTCCCAGCCCAACCGACACGCCACGATGACCGTCTCCGAACTGCTCCGCGCCATCCGCCAACCGTATGCCGACCGGCTCGCGAAAGCGGCTGCGCAACCGGCCGTATTCGTCGAGCCGGCCTACCGGCGGGCCGACGGCACGCTCGCCACCGAAGGGCCGCTCGCGTTGCCGTGCCGGTCCGACATCATCGCGACCGACGGCGAATCGGCCGGCCAGCCGGCAATGGTCGATTCGACTACGCAGCTGGATTTCGAGCCGTTCACGTTCACCCTCGAAACGGCGGCCGTGTCGATCCGCCCGTTCGTGTGGGACTGGGCCACGATCGAGGCCGACGGTCTCGACGAAAGCGCGGCGGCCGAGGCGTTCAAGACGTGGTTCTTCGCGTGGTTCGATGTCGACGACGAGAACACGCCGGGCGAAGACGGGCTGCATGCCATCGTTCACTATCTGTCGGAACCCGTTCGCACGGAACACGGGTGGCGCGTCAATGCGGATCTCGGCTCCGCGCCCGGAGCGGCCGTCGAGGATCTGCTGTTCCAGCTCGTCGATGCGGGCGCCACGCGGATCAGTGTCGGGTGAGACGGCGCATCATCTGTCACGCACCGTCATGAAGAAAGCGCTCGCCGCCCTGCTGCTGCGCATTTCATTACCTGCACTCGCCAAGGTTTGCACCGACGTGTTCCGCCGCAAATCGGAAGGCGAAAAGCCCCCGCGCTTCGGGATGCCCACCTACTACGAGGATGCGGTCAAATGGTCGGGCGGCGTGGTCCGAGTCGCGAACTCGAAAACGGCGCGCCCTCTGGTAATCGAATCGGGCGGTGCGCGCTACCTCGTCCCGGGCGTCAAGCTGAAGTAACGTGGCGATGCCCAGGCACCGCCGTCATCGCATCGGGAGGCGATCAGGACGCGTCGCCCGGCACGTCGACGTCGATGCCGAGTTCGCTCGCCATCCGCTGAACCAGCGCATTCAGCCGCGCCACGTCATCCGCAAGGCGTTTCTGTTCGGCCTTCAGTGCCTCGAATTCGGAAGGCGGCACCGAATCCGCGCCGCCGGCATCCGCGCTGGCGAAGTCGGCCAGGTTCACTTCGCCGCACATCAGATGCATCCAGCGGTTCTCGCGTGCGCCCGGCGCACGCGGCAGCCGGACGACGAGTGCCTGTGCGCGCGCCGCGAGTTCGTCGAGGAACGCCTCGACCGACGAGATATCCGCGAAGCCGTGCAGGCGCGCGCTGTTCAGGCGCAGCTCGGCGGCCGTCTGCGGGCCGCGCAGCAGCAGGATCGTCAGCAGCGCGATCGCCTGGCTCGGGATGCCGAGCACGCGGTTCACGTTGTGCTCGAAACGCGGCACGCGGCTGCTGCTGCCCTCCATCACGAGGCTCAGGTGCTTCAGCCCGTCGAGCGCGGTCGTGACTTCGTCTTCGCTGACGCTCATCACCGGCGCACGCGCGGTTTTCTGGTTGCAGCCCGCGGTCAGCGCATTCAGCGACAGCGGATAGGTGTCCGGCACCGTGTGCTGCTTCTCGACGAGCACCCCGAGAATACGGGCCTCGAGGGGCGTGAGTTCGCGCAGGGCGCGTGGCGTGGGCATGTCCGGCGTGGTGTTCATCAAAATTTGCTCCGAGAAACCCCGCCATTGAAGGCGGGAAGGAAAGGAGTGCGGTTGACAGGCAGCTTCTTCAACGAGTTAGGATCACCAGCATGATCCTCGTCTACCGCTACCGGGTAAAGTCGCTCAACGGCCTGCTCAACAAGCAGAGCCGTGCGGTGAACTACGTCTGGAACTTCTGCAACGACACGCAGAAGCATGCCCTCAAGTGGAACAAGAAGTGGCCGACGGGTTTTGATCTGAACGTGCTGACCACTGGCAGCAGCAAGGAACTTGGCATCCACTCCGGCACGGTCAACGCAACGTGTGAGCAGTACGCGAAGTCGCTCAGCCAGCATCGTCGGCCCTACCTGCGCTATCGCGGCAGGAAATCGCTGGGCTGGGTGCCGCTGAAGGGCCGCGACCTGAAGCGCGAAGGCGACGCGTTCCGCTTTGCCGGGACACCTTCCGCGTGTTTAACAGCCGGCTGCTTCCCGAAGGCAAGATCAAGGACGGGACCAAAACGGATCCGTGACAAAGAGATCGCGCAGCACGACTTACAGCACTGAACGCTGCCACCTGTCCTTGTAATTAAAGAATTCCTTCTTCTTAACCATCCACTCACCACCCTTCTTTTTCATTGTAAATCGAGATTTTGTCAGCAACCCCACCGTTTGCCGGATGGTAAAAATCACCTCACCGCCCTTCGACTCCACACTATCTTCAACGTCAATCTCAGGATCGTATGTCGGCGGATCCGAGCAACCAAGATCAATTAACCTGCCTTGGTTTGTTTTATCTGGAAACGACCATCTTTCAAGAATTTCCGAAAGATTTTTCCGTTCACGGTCATTGATGCTCACCACATCACGCCCCTCTTCCAGCGCACTGCGCTTCTGACGATAGAAGCGACTCTCCCACTCCTTCATTATCGACATAAATGACACTAATGCACTTCGCGCCTGCGCGACATCATCTATCGCCTCAAACTCAAAATTATCCAAAATATCACCCAAGATTGCCAATAATTTCGGAATATGCCGCAGACCATTCGTGCCGGGAAAGCGACACCGCTACCGTTGAGCAGCTATACAATCGCCCAATTATCCAGAGGCGGAGCCATTCAGAATATCAGGTTGAGCGGTACTTCAATGGCCTATTAGGCTGAAAATTCATTCAATCCAATCCACCATCAATTTACTATCCGTCAACAACCTCGACCTTATCAATCCCGACTTTCTTCCACTTGATCTGCTTGATTTTTTCATAAACAGATTCACGAACCAATAATCCAAGTTCAACGCAGGAAATTGGAGCCTCCGGGCACTCAGATTCCATTAAAAAGAATGGCCTTCTTTCTCGCCGCGACGTAAACTTGCATTCCGGACAGGTATAAATTCTCTCACCCTCTGGAAAGGAGCGCCCATTAAATATGGATGGATTTCGCCCTCTTAATGTTACATAGGGAAGGACCCCAGTGAAGGCAACATAGGGCTGCACCTTTCTTTCTCCTCCGACCTGAGAAAAAATCGTTCCAATATTTAAATATCGGTCCAAATCCCCGCCCAAGGCGTCTCGCATGCGATACGACATTGATCCGGGAATCAGGCCTGTAAAAATCATATCCGAGCGCTCCCGAACCACCCCGTCAACAACCACATCTAGCGCCGATTCGAAATATTTCTGGCGATGGCAAGTTTTACAAAAGTAGCTCTCGTTTTCTTCATACCACGAAGGATCGAAATCACATCTATCCATTCCAGAATAGCCTAAAAGATAGAATGTCTCATTTTTCATGGGCATACCTGAAATCTGCTGTTGACGATGTCATTCCATACAGACCCGGTTAATTACGCACTGCATTTTGCATCAACCACTCTCGCAGCATCGAGAATCACATCCCAATGCTTGACGCCGCATTCCAGATGTTTGCGCATCTCATCTCATATCATACGTCACCAACTGAACCTAAATGCACGAGACATCAATTCGACTCGTCATTCAATTCGCTAAGGCTACTATCGTCCTCGCGACTATCAGCGGGCAAGTCTAATCCAGCACCCCAAATCTCAGCACGCAACTGGCTTGCACGCACGTTGAGCACTAGCCGAAGACAGGCCGCCCCTTCCTCGAGCCCCGATGAAGGTGAACGCATGGCCGATATACACCACGCCCATTCCTCGTCCTGCCAAGGCCAGAAGTAGGCCCCGCCGCCTCGGATAACGTAGCTCCCGTCTAATTGCGGTGCATCGGGTGCCAGACTTGTCGTGATGCGATTCGAACACCACTCAGGATTAGTCATGCCGTAAAGACCAAACGCATTGCATTGTAAATCTGGGGCGGGCTCAAACTTCGGGCGCGACTCAAAATACTCTATCAACGACGTGAAATCCGACGACAACCATTTCTCCAGCTCGTCCTCTGGTGGCAAGTTATTGCCGAACGGAAACAGCGTCCGGGTTCCAGCGCGGCACAGATATTCCCACTCTGCCTCATCAGGCATCCTGCACCCGATTTCACTTGCAAATTTCTCTGCATCTTCCCGCCTCAAATATGCGGGACCACAGGGAAATTCACTTTTTTCGTCGGAACACTGGAAGTTGAGAACAGGGGCTACGGAAACGAGCATCGGATGGACAACGCGGTGCCGCACCGGTCGCATTTCTTCGACAGTAAGTTGGGGGACGTTAGATATTGCCAAGGCTGCATGCTCCTCTGCCTCGGAAAAACCCATCATGAAACTACCGCCCGAGACATACTGAAACGGGATACCACTATCTACGTGTACAAACCTAGGACACCCATTCGCAGCATATCCTGCAAATTCAAAATTCCGACCTAAAATTTCAATTCGATCTTTCACGTGATAACCCTGTACCTTACCTGCAGCCTTGTTCTCATATTCGAGGAAATGTCCCGATATCCGAGCCAGATTAAGGCGGCGGTCGAGCTAACTGGATTGTCTGCATACTGATACAAATTATCGCCGCCCAGGCTGGAAACGCTGGCGCCATCGATGCTCGCCCGCTCCCGATCATCCAGGCTCCCGTTAGACAGGATCGTGACAAGACGAATTCTCGTATGCCGCCAGTCAGATTCGAGGCGATTTCGTCAGACGACGGCGATACCGGAACGGTCGGCATGACATTGAAGGAGAGGCTTATGAATCAATCTCCCGATCTCCCGGCTTGCCGCCGCGCTTCTCCCGCACGCTGACATTGCCCCCCATCCCACGATCGACGCCCTTGCCCCCGGCCGCGTTTGCACGACGCGCAGGCGGGCGCTACGATATGCGTCACCCTGGCGTCCGCGGCGCCACCCGACCGCCTTCGCACGCCACACCACGCATCGCCCGTCCCGCCCGCCATGCCGCCGCGCATGCGCACCGCGCGTCGACGCCGCTATCCGTTCACCCCTTCGAACCGCTCACCGCCATGACCGCCTCCTCTTCCGCCCCGCACGTGCGCGCCATCGTCACCGGACACACACGCGGCCTCGGCGCGTCGCTCGCCGAACAACTGCTGCTGGAAGGCGTCGCCGTGCTCGGCGTGTCGCGCAGCCGTCATCCGTCGCTCGCGTCGCAAGCCGGCGACCGTTTCACCGAAATCGAACTCGACCTGTCGGACACGTCGGCCGTCGCGGCCTGGCTGGCCGGCGACACGCTGCGCCGCTTCGTCGACGGCGCGTCGATCGTGCTGCTGTTCAACAACGCGGGCATCGTCGATCCGATCGGCCCGCTCGCCGCGCAGGATCCGGCGATCGTCGCGCGCGCGGTCGGCGTGAACGTCGCGGCGCCGCTGATGCTGTCGGCCGCGCTCGCGCAGGCGGCATCGGCCACGACCGAATGCCGGATCCTGCACGTGTCGAGCGGCGCGGCGCGCAACGCGTACGCGGGCTGGAGCATCTACTGCGCGACCAAGGCCGCGCTCGATCACCATGCGCGTGCGGTCGCCCTCGACGCGAACCGCGCAGTGCGGATCTGCAGCGTCGCGCCGGGCGTCGTCGATACGGGCATGCAGGCGACGATCCGCTCGACCAGCGAAGACAACTTCCCGATGCGCGAGAAATTCGACCAACTGAAATCGAGCGGCGCGCTCGCGACGCCCGAGGCAGCCGCGCGACAGTTGATCGGCTATGCGCTGAGCGATGCGTTCGGCTCGGTGCCGACCGCCGACGTGCGGGAACTGCCGAGCCACTAAGTTACGCGGCCACGCGGCCCGTCAACGTCCTTCGAGCCGCTTCGTCCAGTCTTCGACCTGCCGCTCCGTCCGGCGCTTGTCGAGCATCTTGCGCCAGCCGGGCGGCAGGTTCGGCACGTCGCACAACGCGTCGAGTGCGGCCATGTCGAGCGTGCCCAGCCACAGGCGCGAGCCGACCGCGTGCTTGTCGATCGCGCTGGCGTGCGGCGTGCCGGCCAGCGGCCGGCTCGTACCGACCCGCACCGCGCCGATGGCGGCCGAGATCGCCGGCCGTGCTGCATCGCTCATGTCGTCACGCCGTCCGGCAGTGCCGCGAGCAGGCGTTCGAGCTCGCGCGTGCGCGCGTCGCCGAGCGGCATCAGCGGCTTCCTCGGTTCGCCCGCATCGAAGCCGCGCAAGCGCAACCCGGCCTTCACGGTCACCGGCAACCCGCCGTTGACGATGAACTGCAGCAGCGGCAACTGCGCATGAAAAACCGCCCTGGCGCGCGCCAGGTCGCCCGCGCGCATCGCGTCGAACAGCGCCAGCGGCAACGCCGCATTCAGGTTCGGCGCGGCCGTGCACCATCCGGCCGCGCCCGCCGCGAGCGCGGCAAGCGCCATCGGATTGCTGCCGTTATAGAACGGGATCGCGCCGTCGCTCAGTTGAGCAAGCCGGTGCATCCGCCCGATGTCGCCCGTACTCTCCTTCACCATTGTCACGTTGTCGACGGTTCGGCAGATCGTCGCGATCAGGTCGGGCGACATGTCGACGCCGCTCGTCGCCGGGTTGTTGTACAGCATGATCGGGATGCCGATGGCAGCACCGATCGCGCGATAGTGCGCAACGATCTCGTCGTTGCCGAGCTTCCAGTACGACACCGGCAGCACCATCACCGCATCGGCGCCGGCCTGTTCGGCGAAGCGCGCGCGGCGCACCGCGCCCGCCGTGGTGAGATCGGAAATGCCGACGACGGTCGGCACGCGCCGGCGCACCGCGCGAATCGACGCGGTGGCGACCGCCTCCCATTCGGCGTCGGACAGGTACGCGCTTTCGCCGGTACTGCCCAACGGCGCGACCGCGTGGACGCCGTCGGCAATCAGGCGGTCGATCAGCGCATCGAGCGCTTTCAGGTCGACATCGCCGTCCGTGGCGAACGGCGTAACCGGGTAGGCAATGATGCCTTTCAACAAGATGGACACGATTTGTATTCCTCAGTGATGGTCTGACACGACGGCGACGAATCGCCCGCTCATGCGACGCAGTCTTGATGCGTGCGCAATGCCCGGCGCGCGTAGTAGTCGAACGTCACCGCATCGCGCTTCGGCTTCGAAATCCAGTCGTGCGCTTCGCGCGCCAGCGCCGGCGGCACCGGCTTGATCTCGCCGGCCGACATCGCGAGCAGTTGCAGCTTCGCAGCCCGCTCGATCAGCAGCGCGAGGATGCAGGCCTCCTCGATCGTCTTGCCGACCACGAGCTGGCCGTGATGCGACAGCAGGATCGCGCGCTTGCTGCCCAGCGCCTTCGAAATGATCTCGCCCTCCTCGTTGCCGACCGGCACGCCGGGCCAGTCTTTCAGGAACGCGCAATCGTCGTACAGCGGGCAGGTATCCATGTGCGACACGACGAGCGGCTGCTCGAGCATCGACAGCGCCGCGACGTGCGCCGGATGCGTATGGATGATGCAGTTGACGTCCGGGCGCTCGCGGTAGATCCACGTATGGAACCGGTTGGCCGGATTCGGGATGCCTGCGCCGTCGACGACGTCGAGATCCTCGTTGACGCGCAGCAGGTTCGCGGCCGAGATCTCGTCGAAGCCGAGCCCGAGCCGCTGCGTGTAGTACGTGCCGGCGTCGCCCGCGCGGCAGGTGATCTGCCCGGCCAGGCCCGAATCGTGACCGGCGTCGAACAAAATCCGGCACGTAAGCGCGAGCTTCTGCTGCGCGGACCAGCCGCTGTCGCCCACCGCGTTCTCCAGCCGCCGCTCCGCCAGCGCGACCAGCGCGTCCTTCGTCAAATTCAGCGTTTCCGCCATGTTTGCCTCCTGAATGGATCGGGTTTGCCGCGCCGTCCGCGGCCGTTTCCCCGGCATTACGTGACACACGATACACCACAGGACACTTTGTGTCATGCGTTACAATCGGTTTTTCGAAGGACACCTGGCGCCCCATGACGATTCGCCTGAAGCTGCTCAGAAAACAGAAGGGCTGGACGCTCGACGTGCTGGCCGACGAGACGGGCCTCACCAAGAGCTACCTGTCGAAAGTCGAGCGCGGCCTGAGCGTGCCGTCGATCGCGGTCGCGCTGAAGCTGTCGAAGGCACTGAATGTCGATGTCGAGCAGTTGTTCTCGGAAAGCCACAACCGCGAGCTGATCACGGTCACGCGCGCCGGCGAGCGCACGGCGATGGGCGCGGCGGCCGACAGCCACGCGCACCGCTTCGAGAGCATCGCGGCCGGCGTCGCGCCGAAGAAGATGCTGCCGTTCATCGTGCATCCGCCGCAAGAATTCGTTGCATCGACGCTCCGCGAGCACGAAGGCGAGGAATTCCTGTTCGTGCACAAGGGGCGCGTCGAAATCGAGTTTCCGAACGAGACGGTGCAACTCAAGGCCGGCGATTCAGTCTATTTCAACGCACTCATCCCGCACCGCACGCGCAGCCTCGGCACCGCGCAGGCGGAGATCCTGGTCGTCGTCAGTCACGACGACTAGCATCGTCACCTCTTCGCGCAAGGATCCCCGATGGTCACGAAGGCCACCGCACCGTTCCAGCAGATCAAGACGCTCGTTCGCCAGAACGTCGAATCGGGCGACTGGCGCCCCGGCGACCGCATTCCGTCCGAGCTCGATCTCGCCGCGCAGTTCGGCGTCGCGCGCATGACGGTCAACCGCGCGCTGCGCGAGCTGACCGAGGAAGGCGTGCTGAAGCGCATCGCGGGCGTCGGCACCTTCGTCGCCGAAGTGAAGCCGCAGTCGAACCTGCTGATGATCGCGCACATCCGCGACGAAATCCGCGCGCGCGGCCACGAATATCGCTGCCGCGTGCTGAGCCGGTCGAGCGAACCCGCGTCGTTCGACGTCGCGGCCGCGTTCGGCCTGCCGGTCAACACGCCGGTCTTTCATGTGGTGTGCGTGCACGAGGAAAACGGCCGCCCGATCCAGCTCGAGGACCGCTACGTGAACCCGGCCGCCGCACCCGGTTTCATCGACCAGGATTTCCAGGTCGAGCCGCCGTCCGAGTACCTGTACAACAATGTGTCGCACTACGAACTGGAAATCGAGCACGTGGTCGATGCGTCGCTGCCGACCGGCGAACAGGCACAGCTGCTCGACATGCGCGCCGACGAGCCGTGCCTCACGCTCACGCGCCGCACCTGGACGAACGGGCTGCCCGTCACGTTCGTGCACTTCCTGCATCCGGGCAACCGCTACCGGCTCGGTTCGCGCTTCAAGCCAGGCGCCGGACGCCACCCGACCTGATCCTTCGTTCATGCACACAAGCGCGGCGGCCGTTTCGTCAGGAAACGGCCGCCGCGTCCGTCATCCACGCCCAGCAACGTCAGATCGCGCCTGCCTGCCCCGCGCCACGCGACCACACGACCGGAAACAGCGGGTGATCGAGCGGCGCGCCGTCGGGCAGCTGCTCCGCGAGCCCGGGGAAATCGGGCGACGTCTTCCAGCGGCGCGGCGCGTGACGGATATCGTCGCCGACGAAGCGGATCGAGAACGCGCGGCGGCGGTTCTGCGTACCGCCCGACGCATGCAGCGTGAGCATCCGGAAGCACACCATGTCGCCGGGCTCCAGCGCCCAGTGGCGGATCGGAAACGCCGCACGGTCGCCTTCGATGTCGGGCAAGTCGGCCAGGCTGCCTTCCGGGAACCACTTCGCTTCCTTGTCCATGAACGTGCGCGGCATCAGCCACGGCCCGAGATGCGAGCCTGCGACGAATTCCAGCGTCGATTCGAGCGGCACCGGATCGACCGGAATCCACATGCTGACGTTGTCGTCGCCTTCGATGTTGTAGTACGGCTGGTCCTGGTGCCACGGCGTGCGCTGCCGCGTGCCGGGTTCCTTCACGAGCAGGTGGTCGTGATGCAGCCGCACGTTGTCGGTGCCCATCAGCGCGGCGGCCACTGACGGCGCCGGCGAGCGCACGATGAAGTCGCGATATGCGTCGTTGTGCTGCCAGTTGCAGAAATCCTCGAAGAACCAGCCCGGATCGTCAGGCCGGCTCGCGACTTTCGCGCGCTCGCTCGGCTGTGCGAGATTCGTGTCGATGCCGGCGCGCAGCGCGGCGACTTCGTCGGGCGAGAAGATGCCCTTGATGCAGACCGCCCCTTCCTCGCGGAACGCGGCGATCAGTTCGGGCGTCACGGCTTGCGCGACGCGGTCCTGGATGCTCGTCATGGTGTGCCTGTCGATTGAATGAATCACGGAATCACGGTGCCGAAGTCAGCTGCTGCTTCACACCGTAGATGTCGAAGTCGAAGTATTTCGCGGCGATCTTCTGGTACGTGCCGTTCGCGCGGATCGCGACGATCGCGTCGTTCAGCCGCTTCTTCATCGCGTCGTCGCCCTTGCGCACGCCCATCGCGACGCCGTAGCCGGTGATCCGCACGTCGGTCACGTCGGGGCCCGCGAACGCGTAGCCCTTGCCGCGCGGCGTCTTCAGGAACGAGTAGCCGGCCTGCGTCTTGTCCTGGAAGGTCGCGTCGAGGCGGCCGTTGACGAGATCCTGGTACACCTGGTCCTGATTCTGGTACGAGACGATCGTCACGCCCTTGGTCGCCCATTCGGCCTTCGCGTACGTCTCCTGCGTCGTGCCCTGGTCGATCCCGATGCGCTTGCCCGCGAGCGACGCGGCGGTCGGCAGCAGCTTCGAGCCGACCGGCGCGACGAGCGCGCCCGGCGACGCATACAGCTTGTTCGAGAAGTCGATCTGCTTGAGCCGCTCGTCGGTGGCCGTCATCGCGGACATGATCACGTCGAACTTGCGCGCGCGCAGCGCCGGAATCATCCCGTCGAAGCCCTGCTCGACCCACACGCACTTCGCATGCAGTTGCTCGCAGATCGCATTGCGCAGGTCGATGTCGAAGCCGGCGAGCGAGCCGTCGGCCTGCTTCGCCTCGAACGGCGGATACGTGGGGTCGATGCCCCAGCGGATCGTCGACGTGTCCTGTGCGAACGACACGAGCGGCGCGAACGCCAGCGCGGTAACGAGGAGCTTTGCAGTGCGGTTCATGGCGTGTCCTAGAAAGTCTCGACGCGGCGGGCAAGCGCCGGCGTCCGGTGGGAGCGTTGCGCCGGAACGCCCGGCGCGGTGCGCGAAAGACAGGGACTTCGATGAAACTGTGACGCAGTCTAGACCGCTCAATTTTTGAGCGCAAGCGGGGGAAACGGGGGCGGGGTGGAGGGAGGATTGAATCGGGAAGGAAGAAGGCGACGGGCTTGAAACATGACTGCCACGCGTGGCTTTCATCACATTCCGAGGTGTTTACCCTGCACGATGCACCCCCGCCACAGCGCGTGTTTTTCCGGATATCTGTGGGATGACGATGTCTATACCGATGATCTCGGCACGGCCTCGACCAAGCTTGTCCGGCGTTGTGGGCGATGCGCCCTATACCACGATGGAATTCTCCGAGAACGAAAACCATCCAAGGATGTAAGATATAACTTACATTCGAGATCGCTGTACCCACGTCGGGAGGTCGCCATGCAGCTCTATGAAATTGGTCAGGCTGTTGCGAAACGGCGGGCAGAACTCGACCTCACACAGGCTCAACTTGCAAAGCTCGCCGGCTTGTCTCGCCTCACCGTGAACCAGCTCGAATCGGGCAAGGTCAAGGATCTCGGCGTCAACAAGCTGATTCCGCTGCTCAGCGTGCTCGGCATCGAACTCCTGGCGCTACCGCGGCAGCCGCAGAACGGTCTCTACAAGGCCGTTGTGAGCTCAAACGTCAGTTACAAGGGTGAATTGACCGAACGGCTGCTGGCCGACGCGTTGGCTACCGGACGGATTCCGACGGGATATGAATCGCAGTTTTCCGTCATCCTCGACGAAGTGCCGCTGCCGGTGGTGGTGAAAGCCGCCGAGGAAGCCGCCGAGCGCTCAGGCACGCCCCTTCGGACCATCTGGAAAAACCTCGCCGCATGGTCGAAGGATCTTCATCTGTACCGGGAGGTATGGGCATGACGACACTATCCACCTTGCCCGACGGCCCATGGCAAGGTCTTTTCCGTCACGCGCTGGCGCTGGTCGAAGAGATACGGAAGCACGGCACGTCAAATCCGTTCTGGACGTTTGGCGGTGGCACGGTCCTGATGCTTCGTCACGGCCATCGTGTCAGCAAGGATGTCGACATCTTCGTACCCGATCCACAGTATCTCGGATACGTGAATCCACGCATCAGCGACGCTGCAGCCGACATCGCGACGAACTACGAGGAACACGCCGGGTTCGTGAAGCTCGTGCTGCCCGACGGCGAAATCGACTTCGTGGTCTCCCGGAATCTGACGTCTCCCGGCTATGACGAATGGATGCTGATGGATCACGTCGTCAAGGTCGAGACTTCCGCGGAGATCGTCGCCAAGAAAATGTGGCACCGTGGCGATCGACCAACCGCGCGGGACCTGTTCGATCTGTGCCTGGTCATCGAGCGTGAACCGGAGAGCCTGATCGCAGCCGGTGCATTCCTTGTCCGGCATCGCGATACGTTTCTGCGCCTGCTCAAGGAGCATCGTGCGTTCGTACAGCCACGCTTCGACGACATCCGGACACTCGGCTACACGCCGTCGTTCGACTATTGCGTCGAACTGGCCGAAGCATTCCTGCGGAAACTTCCCGGTGGCACGCCCGAACCAAAATCGCGCCGTAGGTGACCCCTACCGCGCCCCCGCCGTCACCAACACCCGCTCGATCGCCCCATACCCGCGCCGCCGCGCATGCTGCAGCGGCGTCTCGCCGTTGGAATCGGCCAGATCGACGTTCGCGCGCCCGTCCACGAGCAGTTGCACGATCCGCACATACCGCTCGCTGCCGTCGCCGAGCATGATCGCCTCCAGCAGCGCGCTCCAGCCGAGCCGGTTCACATGGTCGACGTTCACGCCCGCATCGATCAGCGTGCGCACCGTATCGACATGGCCGCGCTCCGCCGCCGGAATCAGCGCGGTGCCGCGATAGCGGTTCGTGCTGCGCAAATCGGCGCCATGCGCGAGCGTCATTCTCAGGATGTCGAGATGGCCGCGCGCACCGGCATACAGGTACGGGCTGTCCTGGATCGCATCCTTCGCGTTGACGTCCGCGCCCGCATCGACCAGCACGCGCGCCGCATCGACGTGATTGCCGTGCGTCGCGATCAGCAGCGCCGTGCGGCCCTGCCCGTCGCGTGAATCGATCTGCGCGCCGCGCTCCAGCAGCGTGCGCACGTCACCCGCATCGCCGCGATCGGCCGCGCTGCGCAGCCGGCCCTCCAGCGCGCCGCCGTCCGCGGCGGCCACCGCCGACGTGAGCGTGGTCAACGCGAACGAGCCGACGATCGCGAGCCGTTTGAAAAACATCCCGTTTCCTCCTAGCGTGCCGCGCACGCCGATGCGCGGCCGATGCCATGCGTCAGGCGCCCCGGTGGCGCCGCGCGACGCCGCACCAAGTCCGGCGAAACCGCGATTGCCCGCGGCGTCCAGCCATGTTAAAAGTCGTCGCACGCATTTGGAAATGAAATGTTCGAATCCACAGAAGTGCAGAAATGAATAGACCCCTGTTCGACCTCGACCTGCTGCGCGCGCTCGTGATGGTCGCCGACTGCGGCAGCTTCACGACGGCGTCCGCGCGCCTGCATTCGACGCAGTCGACGGTCAGCCAGAAGGTGCGCCGGCTCGAGGAAATCGCCGGGCACCGCCTGCTCGACCGCGGCACGCGCGACGTGCGGCCGACCGATGCGGGCGTGACGGTGCTCAGCTACGCGCGGCGCATGATCGCGCTGAACGACGAAATGCTGGAGGCGCTGTCGGGCACCACGGTCGCGCTGACGATCCGGCTCGGCGTGCCCGACGATTTCGCGGCAGGCCGCACGACGCATGCGCTCGCCGCGTTCAACCGCGAGCATCCGCAGGTCAAGCTCGAAGTGATGTGCGGGCTGAGCCGCGACATCAGCGCGGCATACGACCGGGGTGAACTCGACCTCGTGCTGATCAAGCAGCGGCGCGACAGCCGCGAGGCCGTCGTGCGCTGGCCCGAGAAGCTGCGCTGGATCGACAGCGCGAAGCATCCGTCGATCGATCTCGACCCGGTGCCGATCGTCGTGTTCCCGCCGCGCGGGCTCTATCGCGACGACATGATCAAGGCGATCGAGGAGCGCGGCCGCCGTTGGCGGATCAGCTTCACGACGTCGAGCCTGAGCGGCATCCAGGCCGCCGTCGCGGACGGGCTCGGCATCAGCGTGCTGCCGGCGCGCGTGGTGACGGACGAGCACGTCGTGCTGACCGCGAAGCAGGGTTTCGCACCGATCGAGCACATGGACATCGCGATCCTGCATCGGCCCACGGCCGACCCGATGGTCAGCGAACTGACGAAGTCGCTCGCGACGATGCTGGAACTCGAGGAGTAGCAAGAAAGCCGGATGCGGCGGCAATGTGAAGGACGCCGCCGCCGCGCCGGCACGGCCTATGCAATGAGATCCCGGGGCGCGTCGACACGCCCGGGCCCGTCAGAACATCGTGTTCCCGTTCGCGGCCTGCTCGGGTACGGGTTGATTGACGTCCCAGTGCTCGACGATCTTGCCGTTCTCGAGCCGGAAGATGTCCATGATCGCGCTGCCGCGCGTGCCCGGTTCGCGCACCGCGTGCACGTGCAGGATCACGTAGTCGCCATCGACGAACGAGCGCTTGATCTCGCTGTGCGACTGCGGATATTTGTCGCGCAGGAATGCGACGAACTTGCGGAAACCGTCGCGGCCGTCAGCCGCGTTCGGGTTGTGCTGCACGTACCGATCGCCGACGTACGCGAGCGCGGCGTCCGCATCTTTCTCGTTCAGGCCTTTTTCGTAGAACGCGAGCACCGTCCGCCGGTTGGCTTCCTGCTGCGCGTCGGTCGGGCCGGCCGCCGCCGCATGCGCGGCCGTCACGGCGAACAGGGCCGCCGCCATCCATCGTGCGGCCCGTGCCGCTGTCGTGCGTCTCATCGTCGTCTCCCGGGAGATCCGGCTAAAAACCGGATCATACCGGGGCGACGCCGCGCCGAGGCGTCACTCAGACCAGCGCGCCGTTGCGCGCAACGATCTTCCCTGACGACACGACGAGCCGACGCACCGGCCGCGCGACGACGGCCTCGGCGAACGTCAGCGCGTTGACCAGCACGACGTCCGCGCGGCTGCCCGGCTGCAGCCCGTAACCGTCGAAGCCGCAACCGCGCGCCGCGCTGTGCGTCACGCAGTCGAGCGCGACTTCGAGCGCATCGTCGCGGCGGAAATCGTTGCGCATGCCGATCAGCATCGCGCGTTCGAGCATGTCGGGCGACCCGTACGGCGTCCACGTATCGCGCACGCCGTCGTTGCCGCCGATGACCGTCACGCCCGCCGCGCGGCACGCGGCCACCGGCGGCACGGGCACCGCCGCGGGCGCGGTCGTGATGAGCCCGACGCCGAGCTCGGCCATCCGCGCCAGCAGCGCATCGCGCTCGCGTTCGGCGATATCGCCGAGACAGAACCCGTGGCTGATCGTCACCTTGCCCTGCATGCCGTGCGCGGCCGTGCGCTGCAGGATCAGGTCGAGCGAGTACGCGCCCATCGATCCGCGCTCATGCAGATGGAGGTCGAGCCCGCGGCCGTGGCGTTCTGCGATCGCGAACAGCACGTCCACCGCCTCGACCGGATCGCCCTCGATCGCGCACGGGTCGAGCCCGCCGAGCAGATCAGCACCGGCGGCAAGGGCTTCGGACAGCAGCGCATCGGTGCCCGGCCGCTTGAGCACGCCGGATTGCGGAAACGCGACGATCTGGATCTCGACCTGCCCGCGCAGCGTCTCGCGCGTCGCAAGCACACCGTGCAGATGCCGCAACCCGGCTTCGGTATCGATATCGACGTGGGTACGGATGCGCGTCGTGCCGGCCGCGAGAAACGCGCGCGCCAGCGCGAGCGACGCGACGCCCGCGTCATGGCCGCTCGTCGCGCGATAGTGGCGTTCGTTCTCGATCCGATCGACGAGACGCGGCCCGACCTGGTTGCGGTACCACGGCATCCCCCAGTGCGTCTTGTCGAGGTGCGTGTGGCCTTCGACGAGGCCCGGCAGCGCAAGCGCGCCCGCGCCGTCCTCGATCGCGCAGCCGGCAGGCGCGTCGAGCGACGGGCCGATACGCGCGATGCGGTCGCCTTCGATCAGGATGTCGAGCGCGGCGTCGGCGCTCGGGCGGACGTTGCGGATCAGCAGGTTCGTCATGTCGGTTCCGGTGTGGTCGGTCAGTGCAATCAGTGCAGTCAATGCGAACGGGGCACGGCGCGGGCCGTGCCGCCGCTCAGGTCGGTCAGCGCGTGAAGCGCAGCGCGGGGGCGAACGGTGCGCCCGTGTCGCTTTCGCCACGGCGGAACACCCAGCGCTCGGCCGGCACGCCCGCGACGGCCGCCGCCGCGTTCGGCGCACGCACCGCGACGAACGTCGCATCGCAGCCGACCGCGATTCCATAGTTATCCTTGCCGATCACGCGCGCGCCGGCGTGCGTCGCCATGTCGAGCGCGATGCCGAGCGCTGCGTCGGTGTAGAAGCCCGACCGATAGCCGACCATCATCGCGCGCTGCAGCATGTCGCCGTTGCCGTACGGCCACCATGCGTCACGGATGTTGTCGTTGCCTGCGAACACGTGCACGCCTGCATCGCGCAGCGCCTGCACCGGCGGAAACGCGCAATCGCCCGGCGCGTTCGTCAGGATCGACACGCCGGCTTCGGCCAGCGCCGTCGCGGTGCGCTGCACGTCGTCATCGCTCACCTGGCCAAGCGCATACGCGTGGCTCACGTTCACGCGGCCGCGGAGCCCCGCCGCGCGCGTGCGCGCCGCGATCCGCAGCAGCTGCGCGATACCCGTTTCGCCCGGCTCGTGCAGGTGGATGTCGATCTTCGCGCCGCGCTTCTCCGCGATGCCGAACACGATGTCGAGCTGGCCGTCCGCATCGCCATCGAGCGTCGTCGGGTCGATCCCGCCGACCACGTCCGCGCCTTCGCGCACGGCTGCGTCGAGGATCTCGGCGGTGCCCGGGCACGTGACGACGCCGGCCTGCGGAAACGCGACGAGTTCGATATCGACGATCCCGCGCCATTGCTCGCGCGCGGCCATCACGGCCTGCAGGTTCGACAGGCCCGTCGTCGCATCGACGTCGACGTGGCTGCGCATCGCGACCGTGCCGAATGCGGCGGCCTGCGCGATCAGCGCATTCGCACGCTCGACGATCGGCGGCGCCGCCGCGAGCTGGCGCTTTTCGACCGCGAGCCGCTCGCGCAGCGAGCCGACGGATTCGTGCGGCACCCAGCGATCGCCGACGAAGCTCTTGTCGAGGTGGATGTGGCCGTCGACGAAGCCGGGCAGCACGACGCGGCCATCGAGGTCGATCGTTTCCGCGCCGGGCGCGGCGGTGCAATCGGCGCCGATCGCGGTAAAGCGGCCGTCACGGACGACGAGGTTGATGGGCTGGCCGCCGGTGTCGACGGCGTTGATGAAGAGACGTTCGGTCATGGCTCGGAATGTGGGGCGGTCGCGGCGCGACGCCGGCGCGGACAGGGGAAGGCACCGCAGCCGGCACGGCGCGACCGTTGGCAGGGAATCCGGCCACGATATCGGACGCCACCGCCCGAGGCCAATTAAATGTCGCGATGCCGCGCATTCGATTTCGCGATGCGCGGCGCGCGCGGCCGCCGGCCCCGGCACGGCGATGGGGCGGGATCGCGGTGAAAGCGACCCAAAAACCGCTGGCCGCGCAGTGTCGGCATCACCGGAAAGCGGGTGTCCGGAGGCCGTCTCGCACCCTCGCCGGCCGTCGTTTCAGCGCGCCGCCCGGGCGGCGATTTACGCGGCAACAGACTTTACACGTTGTTACCCGGCCGCACCGGACGCGCCTCCGGCCATTCCTTATACTCACGCCGAGTTCGCCACCCGTCCCGGAATTCGTCGGCGAACCCGTTGCCGATGCAGGAAACATCATGATGCGCATGCCTTCCACGAAGACCGTTCTGTTCGCCTCGCTCGTCGCCGTCGCGGCGCTTCCGCTGACCGCCTGCGTCGCGCCCGGTTACTACGGCGCGCAGCCGGGGTATCCGCAGCAGCAATACGCGACGCCCGCGTATTCGCAGCCGGGCTACGTGCAGCAGCAACAGCCGTATCCGAACCAGGCGCCGCAGCCGTACGATCAGTACGGCAACCAGCAGCAATACGGGTCGCAGCCGTATGACCAGTACGGCAATCAGCAGCAGTACGGCAACGGCTACGGCACGCAGTACGGCACGGTCTCGAACATCCAGCCGGTCAACGGTTCGGTCGGCCCGTCGGGCGTTGCCGGCACCGTCGTCGGTGCGCTGGTCGGCGGCCTGGTGGGCAACCAGTTCGGCCGCGGCCACGGCCGCGATGCGGCGACCGTGATCGGTGCGCTCGGCGGTGCGGTGGCCGGCAACCAGATCGGCCAGCAAATGGGTGCCGCGCAAGGCCCGAGCAGCTACCGGATCGACGTGCAGGTCAGCGACGGCACGATGCGCTCGTTCGACGTGCAGTCGCCGGGCAACCTGCGGCCGGGCGATCGCGTGCAGATCAACGGCAATCAGCTCGCCCGGTATTGATTCCGATCCGGAGCGCCTGACCTGATCGGGCGCATCGTTGCGCGGTTGACGCCGGGCGCGGGTCCGGCGCGACCGCGCGCCTGCTTCACGCCATCCTTATCGTTCGTGGTGGCGCGGCGCGCATGACGCGCCGCCGGTACGGCCACGACACCTCGCCCCCGCCTTCAGCGCGCCCCCGTCGCACGACCGCTCCCCCCACACCAACACACCTGGCCGTCACACGCGCTCGACGCCAAGCCCGACACGCGTCGACCGTGCAGCCGCCTGCAGGTGCCGTGAACGCCGGTAGATGATCGCCATCAGCGCCATCACCGCCGCGCCGGCATACAGCGACCCACGTGTGGTCGGATCGACGCCGAGCATCACGAACACGAACGCGACGAACACGAGACAGATCCACGACGTGACCGACGCATACGGCATGCGGAACGCCACCGTCTCGCCGCGTGCGGCCAGCGCGCGCCGGAACCGCATGTGCGTCAGCACGATCATCGCCCAGATCACGGCCACGTCGAACGACAGGAACGACATCAGCCAGCCGAACACGCGCGCCGGAATCACGTAGTTCAGCACCACGCCGACCGACATGAACAGCACGGTCGCCCGCACCGCGCGCGACGGCGACCCGCTCGCGCTCAGCGCCGCGAACGACGCGGGCGCGAGGCCGTTGCCGGCCATGCTCGACAGCATCCGCGCGCCGCTGAACACGATGCAGTTGAAGCTCGACAGCGCAGCCGTCACGACCACGAAGTTGACGATGCCGGCCGCCTGCCGCAGCCCGAGCGATTCGAACGTCGTCACGAACGGGCTGCCATGCTCGCCGAGCTCGTGCCACGGATACAGCGCCATGATGATGAACAGCGCGCCGACGTAGAAGATCAGGATGCGCCACAGCACCGAGTTGATCGCGCGCGGGATCATCTTCTGCGGCTCGCGCGCCTCGCCGGCCGTGAGGCCGATCATCTCGACGCCCGCGAACGAATACGCGACGATCGGCAGCGCGCTCACGACCCCGAGCACGCCGTGCGGGAACACGCCGCCGTGACGCCACAGATTCGACAGGCCGACGGGCACGCCACCGTGGCCGATCCCCGTGAACACGATCAGCGCGCCGCCCGCGATCATCAGCACGATCGTCACGACCTTCACGATCGCGAACCAGAACTCCAGCTCGCCGTACACCTTCACGTTGAGCAGGTTGAATGCCGAGATCGCGGCGATCGCCGACACGACCCACAGCCACTGCGGCACGTCCGGAAACCAGAAGCCCATGTAGATGCCGATGGCGGTCGTCTCCGCGACGCCGACGCCGACCATCAGCAGCCAGTAGCTCCAGCCGACCACGTAGCCGGCGAACGGCCCGACGTATTCGAACGCATACGCACCGAACGAGCCGGACACCGGCCGGTGTACGGCCATCTCGCCGAGCGCGCGCATGATCAGGAAGATCATCGCGCCGCCGATCAGGTAGGCGACGAGCGCGCCGGGCCCGGCCGCCTTGATCGCAGACGCCGAGCCGAGGAACAGGCCGACGCCGATGGCCATGCCGAGGGCCATGAACGAAATCTGGCGCGCGCCGAGTTCGCGCCGCATCGTGTGCTGTTGCATGTTGTCTCCAGTCGTTGATCGTCGCGGCAAGCCGGATCGGCCAGCCGCTGGACGGAGCGATCGGCGTCGTGCGCCGGCCGCCCTGCTGCAGCGCACGGTCGCCGGTTCAGCGGCCGTGCAGAAAGCGTTCGACGCGAAACGGCGCCGGGTCGACGAACGGCTGCGTGCCGGTCATCAGGTCGGCGACCAGCCGGCCGGTCACGGGGCCGAGCGTGAAGCCGTGATGCGCATGCCCGAACGCGAACCACAGATCGCGGTGGCGCGGCGCCGCGCCGATCACGGGCAGCATGTCGGGCGTGCACGGCCGGCGGCCGAGCCACGGTGCGCCGTCGACGCGCGCGCCGAGCGGAAACAGCTCGCGCGCGACCGGTTCGACGGCGGCGAGCTGGGTCGGCGTCGGCGGCGTATCGCGATAGCCGAGCTCGACGCCGGTCGTCAGGCGGATGCCGCGCGTCATCGGCGTGATCAGGAAGCCGCTGTCGGCATCGAGCACGGGCCGGTTCAGCCGCGCGCCCGGCTGCGCGGCGTAGTGCATGTGATAGCCGCGCTTGACCGCGAGCGGCAGCGTGTAGCCGAGCCGCTCGCACAGCAGGTCCGACCAGGGCCCGAGCGCGACGACCGCCGCGCGCGCGTCGACCGGGCCTTGCGCGGTGTCGACGCGCCAGCCGTTCGCGGCCGACAGCGTCAGTGCGTCGCCGGTCAGGATGCGGCCGCCGAGCTGCTCGAAGTGACGCGCATAGGCGGTCACGAGCGCATTCGGATCGCTGATCGAATCGGAGCCCGTATAGCGCAGCGCGCCGACCAGCGCACGGCTCAGGTTCGGCTCCGCGTCGCGCAGCGCGGCCGCATCGAGCGCGTCGAAGGTCACGCCGTATTCGGCGCGCCAGCGCTCGGCGTCGCGCGTTTCGGCATCGCGCGTCGCGGCCGTGCGAAACACCTTCAGCCAGCCGCCTTCGCGCAGCAGCGCGCCGGCGCCGGCCGCGTCGATCATCGCGCGATGCTCGGTCACGCAGTGTTCGATCAGCGGCGCATAGGCGCGCGCGATCTCGGCATGGCGCGCCGGATGCGAATTGCGCCAGTAGCGGTACAGGAACGGGATCAGCTTCGGCAGCGCGCCGACGTGATAGCGGACGTCGGGCGAGCGGTTGCACGCGTATTTCAGCAGCGTGCCGAAGCCGCGCGGAAACGCATACGGGTACACGCCTTCGCGCTGGATCAGCCCGGCATTGCCGAGCGACGTCTCGTTGCCGGGCGCCTTGCGGTCGACGAGCGCGACCGACAGGCCGCGCTGTTGCAGATGAACGGCGACGGATACGCCGATCATGCCGCCGCCCAGGACGAGCGTGTCGAATGTCATCGGGAACTCCTCGGGGCGGGCGGCGCGGGCGTCAGGCGAGCGCGGTCACGGCGATCTCGACGTCGAGACCGGGCTTCATCAGCAACGCCTGCACGCACGCGCGGGTCGGCGCGTGGCCGGCCGGCACCCATGCGTCCCACACCGCATTGAACGCGTCGAAGTGCGCGGCGTCGCTGAGCCACACGTTGGCCGTCAGCACGCGCGTCTTGTCGACGCCGGCCGATGCGAGCAGCGCGTCGATGCGCGTGAGGATTTCGGTCGCCTGCACGGCGATCGGCGCGCCGGCCGTATCGGGCACCTGGCCGGCCAGGTGGACGAAGCCGTTCGCGATCACGACCTGGCTCATGCGTGCGCCGGTCTGCAAACGTTTGATTTCAGTGGACATGGATTGCACCTTCGCGGGCCCGGCCGCGAGCGGCCGGAGAAATGACTGGGAAAGACCGCTGCCGTGCGCCGGATCGGGCAGCCGCCGCACGGACGAGCTGCGCCGATTCGCACACGTGTCGTTCACGCCGGCCGCACCGGCCCCGCGAGTTTCGCGTCGTCCGATGCTAGAGTGGCCGTCACGCCCACCATCGGCGATTTCGACGAAAATTATCATATACGAGAAAATTTATTCTCGTATACGACAAAACCCGTATTCACGCCGCGCGCGTCGCGCCCTGTATCCGCATGCCCAAATCCACCGTTCCCGTTCCGCCGCCCACCGACGCCGCGCCGCAGCTCGACCACCAGACGGTCGGCGCGCGGCTGCGCGACGCGCGCAAGTCGCGCGGCCTGACGCTTGCTCAACTGTCCGAGCGCTCCGGTATCGCGGTGTCGACGATTTCGAAGGCCGAACGCGGCGACATCGCGCTCACCTACGACAAGTTCGCGGCGCTCACGCATGCGCTCGCGCTCGACTTCGACACGATGTTCGGCCGCCCCGCGGCCGCCGGCGCGATGACGCCGTCGTTCACGCCGGCCGGCCAGCAGATGGTCTACGACACGCCGAACTATGCGTACGGGATGCTCGCGAACGACCTGACCGGCAAGCGAATGGTGCCCGTGCGCGGGCGGATCCATGCGCGCAAGCTGTCGGACTTCGCCGACTACATCCGGCACAGCGGCGAGGAATTCGTGTTCGTGCTGAGCGGCGAGCTGGAGCTGCGCTTCGAGAACGGCCATGCGTACCGGCTGAGCGCCGGCGACAGCCTGTATTTCGACAGCGCGGTCGGGCACGTGTACCTGAGCCTCGGCGACACCGATGCCGAGGTGCTCGCGTGCTGCGTGGACGGCGATGCAACGCGGCCGCGCGACGCGATCTGAAGACTGCCGCGCGGCGCCCGGCACCCGATGCGATCGGGATGCCCCATGCGTCGAACGCCGCGACGCGGCATCCGGATTCCCATTACGATAAGGACGATGCATCCCGCGGCCGCAGCGGCCCGCGCCGGCATGCACGACCCTCAACCGGAACGCCCCGATGACGATCACAACCCGCCTGCTCGACGCGGCCGACGCCGCCCGTTTCCAGACCGTTCGCCTGCGTGCAGTCGACACCGCGCCCACCTCTTTCCTGCCGACGCTCGACGAAGAATCGCAGGTGCCCGTCGACGAATTCGCGACGCGTATCACCCCGACCCATGAACGCGCCGTGTTCGGCGCGTTCGACGGCGATATGCTCGTCGGCATCACCGGCGTGCGCCGCGATGCGCGCGTGAAGATCGCGCACAAGGCGACGATCTGGGGCGTGTTCGTCGATCCCGCGTATCGCGGGCAAGGCATCGCGCAAACGCTGCTCGAAAGCGCGACCGCGCATGCGGCGCAGGCGTGGCAGTGCAAGCAGCTGATGCTGTGCGTGAACGAGGTCAACGCCACCGCGGAGCGGCTGTATGCGTCGCAAGGGTTCGTCCGGTTCGGTACGGAGCCGCGCTCGATGTTCTTCGATGGCCGCTTTTACGACGAGCACCACATGGTCAAGACGCTCGGGTGACGCGAACCAGCGGCGAACGGGCATCGTGAGACGCAGCCAGACGCGTCCTTGTGCCCGCTTCGTCCGCACCGGATCCGATGTCAAAGATGTGAGCGCCCACCGACTTTTCATGCAATAAAACAGGCCGGGCCGACCCTCGCCGGTTTATGCGCAAAAACTTTTAGAAAAAATATCTGCGCGTCAGCCCCGTCCCACGTTGCCGCACCCACACCAACCCGCCTCCGTAATTCCGCCCCTGTTCATCCCCCCTGCGCCCGCGCTATCGTTTCCGTACCTTCACAGCCCAGGAGCTGCCTTTGCCTTCCCGCCACGGAGTCGACCTCATCCGCGCCCGCGCGCTGTTCGATCGCGAGCGCCGCGCATTCAGCGAAGCGATGCCTCAATCCCGCGCACTGTCCGCGGAAGCATCCGAGCACTTGCTGTTCGGCGTGCCGTTGCACTGGATGCAGGACTGGTCGACGCCGTTCTCGCTGTACGTGAAGGAAGCGCGCGGCGCGACGTTCACCGACGTCGACGGCCACCGCTACGCCGACTTCTGCCTCGGCGACACCGGTGCGATGTTCGGCCATGCGCCTGAACCCGTCGCGCGGGCACTCATCGAGCAGGCCACGCGCGGCTACACGACGATGCTGCCGAGCGAGGATGCCGCGTGGGTGTCGCGCGAACTTGCGCGCCGCTTCCGGCTGCCGGTCTGGCAGTTCGCGCTGAGCGCGAGCGACGCGAACCGCTTCGTGCTGCGCTGGGCGCGCGCGGCCACCGGCCGCAACACGATCGTCGTGTTCAACGGCTGCTATCACGGCACGGTCGACGACGTATTCGTCGATCTCGTCGACGGCCGCCCGGTGCAGCGCGACAGCCTGCTTGGACAGTCCTACGACCTGCTCGCGAACACCCGCGTCGTCGAATTCAACGACCTCGCCGCGCTCGAAGCGGCGCTGAAAGGCGGCGATGTCGCCTGCGTGCTCGCGGAACCGGCGATGACGAACATCGGGATGGTGCTGCCCGATCCGGGCTTCTGGGAGGCGGCGCGCGAACTGACGCGCCGCTACGGCACGCTGCTCGTGATCGACGAAACGCATACGATCAGCAGCGGCCCGGGCGGCTACGCCGTCGCGCACGATCTCGAGCCGGACATGCTGGTGGTCGGCAAACCGATCGCGGGCGGCGTGCCGTGCGCGGTGTACGGATTCAGCGCCGAATTCGCGGAACGCGCGAAGCAGGCGAAGCTGAACGCGCCGCCCGGCCATTCGGGAATCGGCACGACGCTCACCGCGAACATGCTCGCGATGCATGCAATGCGCGCGACGTTGGCCGAAGTCGCGACCGACGCGGCCTACGCTCACATGTTCGAACTCGCCGCGCGGCTCGCCGGCGGGCTCGAACAGGCGATCGCGAAACGCGGGTTGCCGTGGTGCGTGACGCGCATCGGCGCGCGCACCGAGTTCCAGTTCGCGCCCACGCCGCCGCGCAACGGCACGATCGCAGGCGCGCAGCTCGACAGCGAACTCGAGCACATCGTGCACCTGTACCTGCTGAATCGTGGCGTGCTGATCACGCCGTTCCACAACATGATGCTCGTGTGCCCGCAGACGACGGCCGACGACGTCGATCGCCTCGTCGCGCAGTTCGACGCGTGCCTGGGCGAACTGGTCTGACGCCGCGCGCGCCCGGCTCGCGATCGCGCGGGCCGGGCGCATTCGCCGCAAAGCACCACCTCCCGCCTGCTTTGGCAGTTCCGTCGGATCGACCTCCGTACCCGGCACGCCTTCGGCGCGCGCGCTCAGCGCGAGTTCGCCGTGCAGCACCATGCGCGCTTCGATGGAAGCCCGCGCGGGCGCACCGCCATCCAGCCTACTTCGGCAGATCGGTCGGATCGACCTGCGTGCCCGGCACGCCTTCGGTTCGCGCGCTCAGCGCCAGTTCGTCGTGCAGCACCGCGCGCGTTTCGACGGTAGCCGGCCCCGCCGCGCCGCCGTCGAGCGCCGGCAGGATATAGCCGTTCACCATCCGGCGGAACAGCTTCACGTTCTCCGCATCGCGCAGGCCGCCGTCCACCGGCAGCACGCCCGTCATCACGATGACCGTATCGCGCTTGGGCAGCACCGTGATGAACTGTCCCTTGAAGCCCATCGCGTCGAACTCGGGCTCGCTGTCGACGATGTTGTTGATCCACCAGTAGTAGCCGAAATGCGGCGACACGGCCGGCGACGTCATCTGCTCAATCCATGCGCGCGGCACGACTTGCTGCCCCTGCCAGCGGCCGCCGTCCAGCACGAGCATGCCGATCTTCGCCATGTCGATCGCGCGCAGCCGCAGCCCCCAGCCGGCCGACACGAGCCCCGTGCGGTCCGCGCGCTCCCACGCCGCGTGCTTCATGCCCAGCGGGCCGAACAGCCGCGCCTGCGCCACGCGCTCGACCGGCTCCCCCGCGGCCGCGCTCAACATCGCAGACGCCAGGATCGGATTGACGTCGGTGTACTCGAACTCGGTGCCCGGCGCGACCTTCGGCTGCGCCGACGCGGCGAGCTTCAGCCGGTCCGGCGCGGTGTAGTAGATCGGATCGTCCTTCGGGCTGAAGTCGTAGTGCAATCCACTCGACATCGACAGCACATGCTTCAGCTGGATATCGCGCTTGTCCGCGAGCGCGCCGCCGAGGTCGGGACGCCACGCGGCAAGCCGCGCGGCTACCGGATCGTCGAGATGCACCGCGCGCTGATCGACGAGGATGCCCGCGACGAGCGACGTCACGGCCTTCGTGACCGAGTACAGCTCGTAGGTCGCGTCGCGCGACGCATTCGCGCCGTAGCGCTCGAAGATCAGCTTGCCGTCCTTCACGATCAGCAGGCTGTACACGTCGAGCTTCTGCTCGCGGATCCAGCGCGACAGATCGACGAGCCGCCGCGAATCGACGCCGACCTCCTCCGGCGCGGCGGCGGCGATGCCTGTTTCATGCAGCGGCGACAACGCATCGGCCGCCTGTGCGGCAGAAAGCGCGGGCGCGAACGCACCGCCGCCGATCAGCAGCGCCGCAACCCGCGCGAGCAGTCGTCGCATGAAAGGCACGGCGCGCGAGGCGGGTCGCCGCACGTCGGGCCACGCAGCCGAGCCGGCCATCATTTTCGTCATCCTCATCAAATCTCCGGTGCGTCGTTGAACGCGGCGGCGGTACCGGGCACGCCCTTCGTCTGCCGGCTGCGCGCGAGTTCGTCGCGCAGCGCCTGCGTGGTTTCCGCACGCTCGACCGGCGGCTGCGCCGGTGTCAGCGCGGGCAGGATGTAGTCGCCGACCATCTTGCGATACAGGTTCAGATAGGTCGCATCGCGCAGCCCGCCGTCGGTCGGCAGCAGGCTCGTCATCACGACGACCGCGCGCTGCGCGGGCAGCACCGTGATGAACTGCCCCTTGAAGCCCATCGCGCCGAACTCGGGCGTGCCGTGCTCGACCACGTGGCGAATCCAGCAGTAGTAACCGTAATCCGCCGCAGCCGGCGACGGCGTGGTCATCTGCCGGACCCAATCGGCCGGCACGACCTGCCGGCCGTTCCAGCGGCCCTGATCGAGCAGCAGCATGCCGATCTTCGCCATGTCGACGGCACGCAGCCGCAAGCCCCAGCCGCCGGCCACCGCGCCCGTGCCGTCGGCGCCGCTCCAGCGGTAGTGCGCGAAGCCGAGCGGCTCGAACAGCCGCTTGCGCACGAATTCGTCCTCGCGCTCGCGCGCGGCGATCGACACGGCCGTGCCGACCAGCACGGGATTCACGTCGATATAGTCGAACTGCTTGCCGGGCGGCTGCGCCGCGCGGCTCGTCACCGCGACGCGCAACCGGTCCGGCGCGTCGTAGTACAGCGGATCGGTGCCCTCGCGCGTCGTGTAGCGCAGCCCGCTCGACATCGCCATCAGGTGCCGCAGCTCGATGTCCTGCTTGTCCGCGAGTTCAGCCGCGAGATCGGGCCGCGCGGCTGCGATCAACGGCGCGACCTTCGTCGCCGGGCCGAGCTTGCCCTCGCCGTCGAGGATGCCGGCGAGCAGCGCGGTGACCGTCTTCGTCACCGAATACAGCTCGTAGTTGTTGTCGCGCGTGAGGCCATCGCCGTAACGCTCGAACACGATCCTGCCGTCCTTCACGACGACGAGGCTGCGCACGTCCATCCGGTCGCGGCGCAGCCATTCGGACAACCGCACGAGCGGCGCCGAATCGACGCCGACCGATTCGGGCACGACGCTCGGCATGTCCTGCGCCGCATCGCCGGCGGCCAGCGCCGGGCCGCCGCACGAACCGGCGACGACGGTCGCCGCCACGAGGCGCCGCATTGCGTGGGTAACGCTCATGTCCGCTCCTTCAAAATCGTTTGATACGGATGACGCCCGCGCGTCGCGCGGGCGCTCCTCGTTCCGTCGCATCGAACATCAATCCAGGCACGGCTTGCCGGCTGGCAGGAAGCGTCCGCGCCCCGGCTCGGCCGCGAGCAGCCGGCCGTCCTCGACGAGCAGCTCGCCGCGCGACAGGCAATGACGCGGCCAGCCCGTCACCTCGATCCCTTCGTACGGTGTGTAGTCGACCGCGTGATGCAGCGACGCATTCGCGATCCGCACACGCTTGTCCGGATCCCACACGACGATATCCGCGTCGGCGCCGATCGCGATTGTCCCCTTGCGCGGATACAGCCCGTACAGCTTCGCGGGCCGCAGCGACGTCAGCTCGACGAACTCGTGCAGCGACAGCCGCCCTTCGCGCACGCCGTTGAACAGCAGCGGCAGCCGCGTCTCGAGCCCCGGGATGCCGTTCGGGATGTGGTCGAACGACACCGGATGCCCGCCCGGATGCTTGCCGCACGGATCGTCGTAGTTGAACGGCGCGTGATCGGACGAGAACACCGAGAACACGCCCTGCTTCAGCGCCTTCCACACGGCCTGCTGGTTCGCCGGATCGCGCGGCGGCGGGCTGCACACGCACTTCGCGCCTTCGTAGCCGTCGCGGCCATCGTGACCGAGATCGGCGGCGGTCAGATACAGGTATTGCGGACAGGTTTCGGCGAGGATCGGCAGCCCGCGCGACTGCCCCCAGCGGATCTGCTCGATCGCCTCGGCGCCCGACACGTGCACGATCAGGATCGGCACGTCGACGAGTTCCGCGAACGCGATCGCGCGATGGGTTGCCTCGCGCTCGACCACGGCCGGCCGTGCGTGCGCATGGAAATGCGGCGCGACGTGGCCGTCGCCGAGCAGCCGTTCGGTCAGCCAGCCGATGCAGTCGGAATTCTCCGCATGCACCATCACCAGCGCGCCGTGCTCGCGCGCGACCGACAGCACGTCGAGCATCTGCCGGTCGTTCAGCTTCAGATCGTCGTAGGTCATGTACACCTTGAACGACGTATAGCCGTTCGCGATCAGCCGCGGCAGCTCTTCCGCCAGCACGTGCGGCGTCGGATCGGCGACGATCAGGTGGAAGCCGTAGTCGACCAGCGCGCGCCCTTCCGCACGCCGGTGATAGTCGTCAACGGCCGCCTGCAGCGACTGGCCCTTCGCCTGCGCGGCGAACGGGATCACGGTGGTCGTGCCGCCGCACAGCGCCGAGCGCGTGCCGGACAGGAAATCGTCGGCCATCCGCAGCCCGTCGGGCATCGGCTGATCGAGGTGGCAGTGCGCATCGACGCCGCCCGGCATCACGAGCATCCCGCTCGCATCGAGCTCGCGCGGCGCGCGCGGCAGCCCGTGACCGAGCATGGCCACGCGCCCCGCGCGAATGCCGATGTCGCACGAGAACCGGTCCGCCGCCGTCACGACATCCGCGTGACGGATCACGAAATCGAGATCGTTCGACATGGCGCGCGCCTCAGATCACGTCGCTGAAGAGCCGCCCCCAGCCCTTCACCTGCCGCGTGTCGTAATCGGCGAGCTGCAGCGACTTCCACACGACGGTCGAGATCGTGTCGTAGATCGGGATGCCCGTCTCCTCCTCGAGCGCCGGCACGAGATGCGCGGCGTTCAGGTTCGTGCAGAAGATCGAGATCGCGCGCGGGCCGGCCTTCGCGACTTCGCGCACCATGTCGCCGATCGTGTCGCCCGCCACTTCGGAGAACGAGAAATTGACCTTCAGGTTCAGGTGGCGCTCGGCGATGCAGTTCAGGCCCGAGCGGCGGTAGTTGTCGACGATCTTCGTCTGCACGTCGTCGAGATACGGCGTGACGAGGCCGAACTCGTGCGCGTTCGTCTTCTTCAGGATCTCGTTGAGCGCGAGCACCGACGTGGTGGCCGGAATGCCGGTCGCCGCGGTGATGCGCTCGCACAGCCGCTCGTCGGCCTCGAAGCCGAGCCAGCCCGATGACGTGCCGTTCCACGCGATCACGTCGACCTTCGCGTCGGCGAGCAGCATCGCGGCCTGGATGATCTTGTCGTCGTCAAACTGGCCGAGCGCCTGGCCCGTCAGCGAGATCTCGGTGACCGGGAAGCGCGCGAAGTGCGCGGACACGCCCGGCAGGCCGGCGACCATCGCGCTCGTCAGCGGTTCGAGCGAGGTGTTGGAAGACGGCGTGAGCATGCCGAGCAGCGTACGTTTTTTCATGATGGGTTTCTCTCTACCAGTGAAAAGGGTCGGTCAGACCGGGAGCTTGCTTTCGTAGTCGATCGCGCTGGAGCACACGAGCAGGCCGACGCCGGCCGCCGCGAACACCATCAGCGCAAGGAAATAGGAACCGGTGAACTGCACGATCGCGCCGACGACGATCGGCACGGTGACGCCGCCGATGTTGCCGCCGAGGTTCATCAGGCCGCCGAGGAAGCCGATCTTGTTGCGCGTGCCGAGCGACGACGGGATGCACCAGTACAGCCCGCACCAGCGCAGGAAGAACAGCGTCGACGACAGCAGCGCGACGCACACGATCGGGTCCTTCACGTACGCGACGGAGAAAATCGACACGGTGGCGATCACCGCGGCGATACCGAACAGCGTGCGCATCACGACGTTCGGGCGGCCGCCCGCGGCCTTCCACTTGTCGGCGATCCAGCCGCCGAGCAGTTCGCCGACGAAGCCGCTGAAAAAGATGATGAAGGTCGAGCCGCCCATCTGTTTGATGTCGAAGCCGTGCACCTTGTGCAGGTAGTTCGGCATCCACGTGAGCAGCCCGTAGAACACGCTGTTGAAGCACATCCAGCCGAAGAACATGCACCACACCGAGCGGTACTTGAAGAAGTCGCGCGAACGGCCCGACGCGCCGGCCGGCTCCGCCGCGAGATCGCTCGCGTGCGACGCCTCGATGTAGTCGGCCTCGAGATCGTTGACGCCAGGATGCTCACGCGGCGTGTTGCGGATGTAGTACCACGCGACCACGCCCGCCAGCACCGTGCCGACGCCGGCCACCGCGAACGCGAGCCGCCACGAGCCGAGCAGCGCGATCAGCCCGGCGATCAGCACCGCGCCCAGTGCCGCGCCGAGCGGTGCGCCGCCGTCGAGCAGCGTGGCGCCGCGGCCGCGCTCGGTCTGCGTCATCCAGATCGCGTTGAGCTTGCCGCCGGCCGGATAGATCGGCGCTTCGGCCGCGCCGAGGCCGAGGCGCGTGAGCAGCAGCGACGGCGCGTTCGTGCACAGCGCCGCGATCGCCTGGAAGAAGCCCCAGAACACGGTGGCCGTCGCGATCACGATGCGCGGCTTGAAGCGGTCGGCGAGCATCCCGCCCGGGATCTGCATCACCGCGTAGGTCCAGAAGAACGAGCTGAGGATCAGACCCTCCATCGCGGGCCCGATGTTGAACTCCTGCGAGATGTAAGGCATGGCGACGGACAGCGACGCGCGATCGACGTAGTTGATCGCGATCAGGCTCAGCATGACGACGAATATCTTCCAGCGGACGGCGGACTTGCCGACCGTCAAGGCGGCGACACCGGAGGTTGAAGACATGGACGGACTCCAGGATTGAACGAGGATGGTCGGAACGTCGCGCAACGTGGAGCCGAGTATAGGATTAGAAATTTATAATTACACATGGTGTAAACGATTGGTTTTATTGGAATTGTGTTTACGTTATCGGTGAGCTTGGCCTGCACCGGGATCGTGATAAGCTTGCACCATCATGAGCCAGACACCCCGCAATCCCCTGCTTTTGCGCACCCGCGGCATGGCCGCGGAGATCGCCGCGCGCCTGCGCGTGATGATCGACGAGGGCGAGCTGCCGCCCGGCGCGCGGATCGACGAGAAGGAGCTCAGCCTCGCGTTCGACGTGTCGAAGACGCCGCTGCGCGAAGCGCTGAAGGTGCTCGTCGCGGAAGGGGCCGTCACGCACCGCCAGTACATCGGCTATCGCGTCGCGTCGATCGACCTCGACGACCTGATCTCGACCTTCGAGCTGCTGCACGGCCTGGAAGCGATGGCCGGCGAGCTGCTGCGCCGGCGGATCGGCGCGGCGACGCTCGCCGCGCTGCAGGCGAAGCACCGGCGGATGGTCGAATGCCACGAGGCCGGCAAGCGCGTCGAGTATTTCCGGCTGAACCAGCAGATTCATCAGATGATCGTCGACGCGGCCGGCAACCCTGTGCTGTCGGGCATCTACGCGTCGCTGATGTCGAAGGTGCATCGCGCGCGCGGCGCGGCGAACGCCGATACCTTGCGCTGGGCCGAGTCGCTGCACGAGCACGAGGCCATCATGGCCGCGCTCGCTGATCCCGACCACGCGGTGCTGCCGCAGATCCTGCGCAGCCATTCGGAGAACACCGCGCGCGAAGTGCTCGCCATCCTCGACCGGACGACGGGCACGGCCGACACGCAGGGCAAGCGCGCGGCCGAAGCGTGACGGCCTCGCCACGCGGGTGCGTGGCGGCCTGAATTGTCGTCCGTTACGCGGCGCGCAGCGCCCGCCGCGCCACTTCCGCGAAATACCGCGCGCCCACCGGCAGGATCTCGTCGTTGAAATCGTAGCCCGCGTTGTGCAGCGGCACGCCGCCGCGCCCGGCCGCGTCGCCGTTGCCAATGAACACGAAATTGCCGGGCACGGCCTGCAGGAACGCGCCGAAATCCTCCGAGATCATCATCGGCTGCACGTCGGCGTTCACCGCGTCGGCGCCCGCGACCTGCGCCGCGGCCTGCACGGCCGTGTCGACCCATTCCGGCGAATTCACCGTCGGCGCGAACTCGTGCGTGTAGTCGAACGTGCACGCCGCGCCGTGCGTGCGGCAGATCCCTTCGCTGATCTCGCGCATCCGCGTGGCCAGCAACGCCTGCACGTCGCGCGAATAGCTGCGCGTGTCGCCCTTGATCGTCACGGTCGACGGCAGCACGTTGCGCAGCCCGTCGGTGATGAACTCCGTACACGAGATCACGGCCTGCTGGCCCGGATCGAGATTGCGCGACACGATCGTCTGCAGCGCGAGCACGACCTGTGCGCCGATCACGATCGGATCGATGCCCATGTGCGGGCGCGCCGCATGCGTGCCGCGCCCGTCGATCCGGATCACGAAGTTGTCTTCGCTCGCCATGATGCCGCCCGCGCGCGTCGAGAAGGTGCCCGCACGCATCCCCGGCATGTTGTGCGCGCCGAAGATCGCGTCGACCGGAAAGCGCTCGAACAGCCCGTCGGCCATCATCGCCTTCGCGCCGCGGCCATGCTCCTCGGCCGGCTGGAAAATGAAACGCACGGTGCCGTCGAAATCCTTGCGCTCGGCCAGCAGCTGCGCAGCGCCGAGCACCATCGACATGTGACCGTCGTGTCCGCACGCATGCATCTTGCCGGGCGTGCACGATGCGTATTCGCGGCCCGGCGCGTGCTCGGCGATGTTCAGTGCATCCATGTCCGCGCGGATGCCGATCGCGCGGTTGCCGGTGCCGGCCGTCAGGTTCGCGACGAGCCCCGTGCCGCCGATCCCGCGATGCACGTCGAGCCCGAGCGTCGTCAGGATGCGCGCGACGTAGTCCGACGTGTTCACTTCTTCGAAACCCGTCTCCGGATGCTGGTGCAGATGGCGGCGCCAGGTCTTCAATTGCCCCTGCAGCGTGCTTTCTTCGATTGCGTCCATGGCGTTTGCCTCGTCAGTCGTAGTCGGTCGGGATCGGTCGGGATGTCGTTCAGGCCGCGACCGCCGCGCGGTCCAGCCAGGCGCGCTGCCGCGCGAGCACCGCGTCGGCCGTCTCGCCGACGCACTGCCGGTACACGGACGGCGCCGTCGCGCCTTCCGTATTGATCGCCAGCACGCGCGAATGCGCGTCGAGCCCCACCTGCCGTGCGAGCACCGGGTCGCGCATCAGCACCTCGAGCCCCGCGACGCCGGCCGCGCCCGATTCGCCGGCCACGAGCGGCACGTCGCGTTCGCTGCCGGCCGCGAGGCCGCGCATCGCCTGCACCGCGTCCTCGTCGTCGATCAGCATGAAGTAGTCGACGCACATCTCGAGGAAATCCCACGCCAGCGGCGACGCCTCGCCGCACGCGAGCCCGGCCATCACGGAATCGACGCTGCCGGTCGCCTTGGTCGCGCGCCCCGCGAGCGCGCTCTGGTACAGGCAATCGGCCTGGCGCGGCTCGACGACGATGAAATGCGGCCGCTGCACGCCGTCGCGCTCCCACAGATAACTCGCGACGCCCGCGGCGAGGCCGCCCACGCCGCCCTGCAGCAGCACGTGCGTGAACGGCTGCCCGTCGTCCTGCGCCGCCTGCGCGGCCGCCTCGGCGGCGATCACGCCGTAGCCCTGCATCACGTCGCGCGGAATCGCTTCGTAGCCGTCGTACGACGTATCCGACACGACGTACCAGCCGTTCGCCTGCGCGAGCTGCGCCGCGCAGACGACCGACTCGTCGTAGTTCCCCTCGATGCGCACGATCCGCGCGCCGTACGCCGAGATCGCGCGCTCGCGCTCGGCTTCGACGTTCGCGTGCAGCACGATCACGCACGCGCAGCCGATCGCGCGCGCGGCGGCGGCGAGCGCACGGCCGTGATTGCCGTCGGTCGCGCTGATCACCGTCAGGTCGGCCAGTTCCGCCGCGTAGCGGCCGGTGACGAGTCCTTGCGGATCGAGATCCTGCGTGCGCCGCAGGCGCTTCACGAGCCGCACCAGCGCGATCGGCGCGCCGAGCGCCTTGAAGCTGCCGAGCGGCGAGCGGCACGACTCGTCCTTCACGCTGACGCTCGCGACGCCGAGCCGCGCGGCGAGATCCGGCAGCGCGCGCAGCGGCGTGCGCGCGTTGCCGACGAGCGGCCAGTGCGACAGCCACGCACCGCTTTCGTCGGCCGAGGCGATGTTCATCACGCGGCGCAGCGCGTGGGGATAGGCGGCGCGCGATGCGCGGGGGTTGGCGATCAGCATGGCGGGCAGCACTCCGTGAGTCGGTTCGGGTCGGGCGCGCACGGGTTGCACGCGCCGCCGGTTCGAAAAATAATATTGCGCACGCGGGTCAATAAAATCGCCAATTCGGCAGCCGTCACGCAAAAATTTCTCATTCTTTCGAGGCTTCACGCGCCATCATGACCACCCCACTCGATGCGTTCGATCGCAAGCTGCTGATGGAACTCCAGCGCGACGCGCAGACGCCGCAAAGCGAACTCGGCGCGCGCGTCAACCTGTCGACCGCCGCCGTGAACCGGCGCCTGAAGCGTCTCGCGGACGACGGCGTGATCGAGCGCTACACGGCCATCGTCGCACCGGACAAGGTCGATCATCCGCTGACGATCGTCGTCAACGTCGAAGTCGAAAGCGAGCAGATCGACCAGCTCGACGCGATGAAGCGGACCTTCGAGCGCTGCCCGCAGATCCAGCAGTGCTACTACGTGACCGGGGAATGGGATTTCGTGCTGATCCTCGCCGTGCGCAACATGGATCAGTACAACGCGCTCACACGCGAGCTGTTCTTCGCGAACAACAACGTGAAGCGGTTCAAGACGCTGGTGAGCATGAGCCGCGTGAAGGTCGGGCTCGAGGTGCCGGTCGAGCCGGGCGAGTAAGTGAGCGGTTGCACACATGAGGCGACCGGCGCTTGCATGCGCCGGTCGCCTCCCATCGACGGCTACGTCAGCGACAGCTGAAGCTCGCCGCCGAATTCACGTCGCCCGACCCGTTGTAGCGCGCCACCTGCGGATACGGGCACAGCGGCCGCGTGCGTCCCGCGCCCCACGACGCGGGCACATCCGCATTCGGCACCGCGTTCGTCGCATCGCGCGCGGCGGCCACCACCGCGCCGGGCGCCTGCCCTTGTTCGACCCACGCAACGAGCGGCGTCAACAGGTCGAACTGGTCGGCCGCCGGCCCGCCCGAGCAATGGTTCATCCCCGGCACCGGATAGAAGCGCGCGAAATCCGACGCATCGCCGCCGTTCGCCTGCGCGACCCGTGCGTACCAGTCGCGCGTGTCGTCGAACGAGAACACCGGGTCGCCGGTGCCGTGATAGACGAGCAGCTTCGCCCCGCGCGCCTTCAGCGCGGACAGGTTGGTCTCGTCGGGCGGCGTCATGAACGACCACGCGGATTCCGTGTACTCGCCGTTGGTCGCGAAGATCGCCGGCGCGTCGTTGTCCATGTCGAAGCCGAGCGCGAAACCGGGCAGGTTCGCGAGCGTCGCGGCGGTTTTCGGCGGCGTCATGAACGTGAACGCCATCGCGGCCGGGTCGAGCGTGATCGAATTCGACTGCTTCCACGCAGCCCAGCCGCTGCCGGCGATGCCCGGATCGTACGGAAAGCCCGCGTAGAGCGCCGTGCCCGCGCTGTTGCGGGCGCCCGTGAACACGTTCTCGAGCGCAGTCTTTTGCGCGGTCGTCAGGCAGGCACCGGTGCGCATGCCGTTCGCGCAGGTCGGGATGTCCGACTCGACGCTGAAGTGCGCCTGGCACGCGGCGACGTCCTGCACCATCCCGTCCGCCGCGCCGTCGAGCGCATCGCATTTCTCGAGGATCTTCGCGCCGACGAACTGCCGCTCCGCATCGGTGAAGCCGCTGCGGATATCGGGCAGCCCGTTCGATCCGGTCGCCGATGCGATCTTCGCGAACTGCTGCGCACCGTACATCTCGCCGATCGCCGCCTTCGGCAGATGAAAGCCCGGATCGCCCGCGATGATGCCGTCGTAGTCGGCCGGGTTGCGCACCGCCGTGACCATCGCGTGACGGCCGCCGTTCGAGCAGCCGTCGAAATAGCTGCGGTCGGGCGCCTTGCCGTACGCGAGCCGGATCACCTGCTTCGCCATCGGCGTCAGCGCATCGACCGCGCCGTAGGCGTAGTCGATGCGCGCCTGCGGATCGATGCCGAACAGCGGATTCTGCGCGGCGCTGTGCCCGGAATCCGAGCTGATCACCGCGAAGCCCTGGTTCAGCGCGTCGGTCAGCGGCCCGCCGCCGCCGATCTCGCCGGTCGCAGTCACGACGTTGCCGTCGAGCCCGCCGTTCGCCTGGTAGAAGAAGCGGCCGTTCCACGCCTTCGGCAAGCGCATTTCGAAGCCGATCGCATAGGTCTTGCCGTCGACCGCGCTCACGCGCTCGTTCATCTTCCCATCGATCACGCAGTGCTCGGCGATCGGCTTGCCGGCCACCGTGAGCGCGCCGGCGGCCGCGGTCGTCACCGACGTGAACGACGTGTTCGCATACGCGAGCTTCGCGGCGAGCACGTCGCAGGTCTGCGCCATCGCGGCCGGTGTCGCGGCGCTCAGGTGCGTCGGGGCGGCATTCACCGAATCGTCGCCGCCGCAACCAGCGAGCATCGCAGCGGTGATGGGCGCAATACAGAGGAATGCAGAGTGTCTGTTCAAGATAGCTCCCGTTCGTCAGGCTGCCGGATCAGAACATGTGCCGGATGCCGACCATCGCGCCGAGCTGCCCCATCCCTTCGCCGGGTGTCGTGCCGGCCCCGCCGCCGCTGACCGCGTAGCGCGCATGCGTGCTGTTCCACAGATACGACGACTGCGCGTAGACCGCCGTGCGCTTCGTCAGCAGATAAGTCGCGCGCAATGTCGCCATCGTCGCGCGTGTGTCGTGTGCGCTGTTGACGATCCGGTAGCCTTCGCCGTCGACGACGAAATCCGGCTTGACCGCATACGACGCCCCGACGAAGAACAGGTCGGAATGCGCACCGGCCGCGGCCGGCGAACCGGTCGATACGCGCCGCCCGATCCAGCCCGCGCCGATCCGCGCGCCCGCCGCCTGCGCGTATGCGCTCACGTGCGTGCGCGCGTCCTTGCCGCCGCTGCGGGTGAAAGCGACCGGCGCGATGCCGTCGAAAAAGTTCGCGGCCGCGCCGGTGCCGCCGCGCTGTTCCTCGTACGAGGCCGCCGCACCGAAATACGCGCTGTCGTACTTGAGCATCACCGACCAGTTGCGACACTGGACGGCGTCGCCCGGCACTTGCCCCGCGCACGTGCCCTGCCCCGGCGAGTTGCCGGTGCCCGCGCCGTCGCGGCCGAACGAATACGCAGCGCCGAGCGTCACGCCGCGGTACGTGCCTATGTAGGTCACTGCGTTGTCGGCGCGCCCGTTCGGCACGTACGCGTCGAGCGAACCAAGCCCGTAGATGTCGGGGCCGATGATGTCCGCGCCCTGCAGCGCGAGGTAGGTCATCGTGTACTGGCGGCCGAACGCGAGCGTGCCAAAGCCGCCCTTCAGCCCGACGAACGCCTGCCGCCCGAACAGCCGCCCGCCCTGGCCGAGATCGCCGCCGCGCACGTTGAAGCCGCTTTCCAGCGTGAATACCGCCTGATAGCCGCCGCCGAGATCCTCCGCGCCGCGCAGCCCCCAGCGCGACGGCAACTCGCCCGTCACGGCCGGCATGCGCACCACGTGGTCGCCCGCCGCGTTCGCGTGCGACACGAATTCGACGCCCGTATCGATGATGCCGTACAGCGTCACGCTCGACTGCGCGTGTGCCGCCGGCGCGGCCAGCGCGCAGCATGCGCCGGCGGCCAGCAGGCCGTTCCTGGTGCTCTTGTTCATGTCGTTGTGTCTCCAGACCTTGAGTAATCGCGCGCTCTGACGGCACGCATTGAAAAAACGGAAAACGATGTCAGTCGCCGGCCCGCGGGCGGCGGATCAGCAGCAGCGCGGCGACGGCCGCGACGAGCGTGACGGGGATGCTCGCGCCGATCACGACCGGCGCGCTGCGGCCCGCGGCCAGCAGCGTCGCGGCCGCGAGCGGCCCGACGACGGAGCCGAGCCGGCCGACGGCCACCGCCGTGCCGACGCCCGTGCCGCGCATCGCGGTCGGATAGTAGATCGCCGCGAGCGCATACAGCACCGACTGCCCGCCGACCACGAACATCCCGGCCGCGAACGCGGCCGCCGCGAGCGATGCGAAACCGGGCGCGGCCGCCAGCGCGGCCAGCGACAGCACGATCCCGACGTACATGCCTCCGACCACGCGCGACGCGCGCATCCGGTCGAGTGCCGCGCCGATACCGAGCGCGCCGAGCCCGCCGCCGACGTTGAATGCGATCTGCACGAGACCGACATGCTCGCGATCGAGCCCGCGCGCGGCCATCAGCGACGGCAGCCAGTTCAGCAGGAAGTACAGGACGATCAGCGTGCAGAAATAGCTGATCCACAGTGCGAGCGTTGATATCGTGCGGCCGTCGCCGAACAGCGTGCGGGCGACGCTCGTACGCGCGGCCGACGTGCCGGCGATGTCGAGATACGCGCGCGATTCCGGCAGCAGCATCGCCAGCAGCGGCACGAGCAGCAGCGGCCCCGCGCCGCCGACGTAGAAGATGTGGCGCCACTCGGTATCGCCGGCGAGCAGCACGCCGATCAGCGACGCGATCACGCCGCCGAACGGGATGCCGCAATACATCGTCGCCACCGCGCTGCTGCGCGAGCGCGGCTCGACCGCTTCCGACGACAACGCGATCAGGTTCGGCATCGCGCCGCCGAGGCCGATGCCGGTCAGCACGCGCACGACGACGAGCATCGCGAAGCTCGACGCCTGCGCGGTGGCGATCGACAGCAGCCCGAACAGCGCGACCGACGCAATCAGCACGCGCTTGCGCCCGATCCGGTCGGCCAGCCGCCCGCCGAGCATTGCGCCCGGCAGCAGCCCGAAGGTGCCCGCGCTGAACGCAATCCCCATTTGCGACACGGTCAGCCCGAATTCGCGCGCCATGCGCGGCGCGGCCACGCCGACCGACTGCAGGTCGAGCCCTTCGAGCAACGCGATCGCGAAGCACAGCGCGAGTGTCGTCGCGACCGCCGGTCTTTCGGCAACGTAGGTGTTCATCGTGTCTCCAATCCTTGTCGTGTCGTCGTCGGCGTGCCTCGCAGGGCCGCTCGCAGCGCGCGCCGCCGCCGGCCAGGGGCGGGCAGGCGCGCAATGGGTCGGTCGAACGGCCGCCCTTTTATCAGGCAGCCTGATTCACTGGCCGTAAAAAAGCCTGCCGGTCTCGTGGCCGGCAGGTCGTCACGTGTACCGATGCATATCGCTAAGCCGATGCGTGAATCACATCGGGATCGCGGCGCGCCGGGTCATACAGCGCGTCGATCGTCGCCGCGCGATGCTGCTGCACGGCCGCCTGGTTCAGCGAACCCTTGTCGGTCGCTTCGCCGAGATCGAGCGACGGCGGCGTGTCCATCAACCGGATACGCGCGACGAACGTCGAGCCGCCGCTCGCATGCCGGTTCAGCGCGGCGAGCCAGGTCTCGAACACGGCGCGCACGGCCGGCGCACGCAGCACGTCGGCCACCGAGGCCTCGGCGGCAAGCGCCGCCAACGCACGGCACGCGTCGACGCGCGGAAACACCAGCAGCCCGATGTCGTCTCGATTGATCCCGGTGACGACCACGTCCTGCACGTACGGCGCGCCGCTCGACACCGCGTTCGCGCGCAGCGGCCCGACGCTGACGAAGGTGCCGCTGCTCAGCTTGAAATCCTCGGTCAGCCGCCCGTCGAACAGCAGCCCGAGCTCCGGCCGCTCCGGATCGGCAAAGACGCCCGCGTCGCCGCTGCGGTAATACCCTTCGTCGTCGAACACGTCGCGCGGATCGACGTCCGCGTGCCAGTAGCCGCGCATCACGTTCGGCCCCTTGAAACGCAGTTCGAGCTTGCCGCCGCTCGGCACGAGCTTCGCGTCGCAGCCGGGTGCGGGCAACCCGATATAGCCGGCGCACATCAGCGGCCCCGTCGTGAACAGGCACGACGGCGACGCCTCCGTCATCCCGAGGCCGGCCATGATCCGGATGCGCTCGCCGCAATGCGCATGGGTCACGCGGTCGAGCCGGTCCCACGCGGCCTGCGACAGGCCCGCGCCGCCGAAGAAATACAGCTTCACGCGCGAGAAAAACGTGTCGCGCAGCACGGCATCGCGTTCGAGCGCGGCCGTCAGTTCTTCCCAGCCTTTCGGCACGTTGAAGTAGATCGTCGGCGCGATCTCGCGCAGGTTGCGCACGGTTTCGTCGAAGCGGCCCGGCACCGGACGGCCGTCGTCGATATAAAGCGTGCCGCCGTTGTACAGCGCGATGCCGAGGTTGTGACTGCCGCCGAACGTGTGATTCCACGGCAGCCAGTCGACCAGCACCGGCGGTTCGCGCGTCAGTTCGGGCATCGTCTGGCGCAGCATCTGCTGGTTGCTGCACAGCATCCGGTGCGTGGTCGGCACGGCCTTCGGCTGCTTCGTCGAGCCGGACGTGAACAGGATCTTCGCAAGATGGTCGGGGCCGACCGCCGCATGGATCGCGTCGATCGTGCGCGGGACGGCGGCGAGCAAGTGCGAGAGCGGCACCACCCGGCCCTGCGCATCGGCATCGCGCGCGACGATCAGGGTCGTATCGGCCGGCAACACGGCGTCGAGCGCACGCGCAAACGGCGCGCGCTCGGCGACGAATACGGCACCCGGCCGCAGCACGCCGAGCGTGTGACGCAGCTTGCCGTAGTCGGTCGACACCAGCGAATACGCAGGCGAGATCGGCGAATACGGCACGCCGGCCAGCATCGCCGCGAACATCAGTTGCAGATGCTCGAGATCGTTGCCGGACAGCACCGCGAGCGGACGCTCGACCGACAGCCCGAGATCGACGAGGCCCTGGCCGAGCGCGCGGGCGCGTTCGAGCATCTGCGCGTAAGTGATCTCGATCCAGCGGCCATCGGCGCCACGCTTCGCGGCCAGCACGCGATCGGGATGCGCTTGCGCACCGTTCACGAGGCAGTCGGTCAGGCGCGTCGGGTAGTCGCCGAGCAGTTCGCGCGAGCGCAGGTACCACGCGCCGTTTTCCGCGCGTCGAATCTCGGCCGCGCCTACGGCGACGGCCGCCGCGCGATAACGCACGCCGCCCGTGTCGTGCACCGGCTCGCTGGCGAGCGTTGCATCATTCATCGTCGGCTCGCTCATATCGGGTAGTGACGCGGCGTGGTCTGCACGGTAATCCAGCGCAGCTCGGTGAATTCAGAGATCGACGCACGGCTGCCGAAGCGGCCATAACCGCTCGCCTTCGTGCCGCCGAACGGCATCTGCGCCTCGTCGTGCACGGTCGGGCCGTTGATGTGGCAGATCCCCGATTCGATCCGTCGTGCGACTGCCATCGCGCGCGCGACATCGCGGCTGAACACGCTCGCCGACAGCCCGAACTCGCTGTCGTTCGCGAGCGCGACCGCTTCGTCGTCGCTGTCCGCGCGCAGGATCGCAACGACCGGCGCGAACGACTCCTCGCGATACAGGCGCATGTCGCGCGTCACGCCATCGACGATCGCCGGCTGCATCGTCGCGCCTTCGACGCGGCAGCCGAGCGGCAGCTGCGCGCCGTGCGCACGCGCATCCTCGACGAGCGACGCCGCACGCGCGGCAGCCGCCGCGTCGACCATCGTGCCGAGCGGATGGCCGGCCAGCGGATCGCCCGCGACCAGCGTGCGCGCCTTCGCGGCGAGAAGTTCGACGAGCGCATCGGCAATCGGCCGCGCGGCGATCACGCGCTCGGTCGACATGCAGATCTGCCCCTGGTTGAAGAACGCGCCGAACGCGATCGCGTCGACGGCCGCGTCGAGATCGGCATCGTCCAGCACGAGCACGGGCGCCTTGCCGCCGAGTTCGAGCAGCACCGGTTTCAGGTGGGCGGCCGCGTGTCGCGCGATGATGCGCCCGACATGCGTCGACCCGGTGAAGTTGATGCGCTTCACATGCGGATGCGCGATCAGCCGCTCGACGAGTTCGGGGGCGTCGGCCGCCGCGTGCGTGATCACGTTGACCACACCCGCGCCGAGCCCCGCTTCGTCCAGCACCGCGCCGATCAGCGCATGCACGCCGGGGCACGCCTCGGACGCCTTCAACACGACCGTGTTGCCGCACGCGAGCGGCATCGCGAGCGCCCGCGTGCCGAGGATCACCGGCGCGTTCCACGGCGCGATGCCGAGCACGACGCCGCACGGCACGCGCATCGCGAGTGCGAGGTTGCCGGGCACGTCGGACGGGATCACGTCGCCGGCGATCTGGGTCGTCATCGACGCGGCTTCGCGCAGCATGTTCGCCGCAAGCGTCACGTTGAAGCCGATCCAGCCCGGCGTCGCGCCGGTTTCGGCCACGCCGGTCGCGATGAACGCGTCGATGCGGGCGTCCATCAGATCGGCCGCCTTCAGCAGCAGCCGGCGCCGCTCGGTCGGCGCAAGTGCCGACCATGCGGGAAACGCGCGGTGCGCGGCGTCGATCGCCGCGTCGGCGTCGGCCTGGCCGGCCGCCGGCGCGCGCGACGCCAGCGCGCCCGTCGCGGGATTGAATCGGTCAAAGGTGCGCCCGTCGTACGCGGCGCACCACTCGCCGGCGATCAGCATCCGTCTGTCGGTCATGTTGTCTCCTGCCATGCGTGTCTCTCGTCCGGTTGCGTCAGCGCTTGTAGGCCTGCAGGCCCGGCTTGATCGTCTTGTCGTCGAGGAACTGCTTGAGCCCTTGTTCGCGGCCGTGTTCCGGATCGCGCAGCTGCGCCTGGTCGAGCTTCGCGTACAGATAATCCTCGCACTGCTCCCACGTGAGCTCGCGCGAGCGCTTGAAGCCGTGCTTCGCCGCGCGCAGCACGACCGGGTTCTTGTCCATCAGCCGCACAGCGAGCGCGATCGTTGCGTCGCGCAGCCCGGCGAGCGGCACGCTGCTGTTCACGAGGCCCATTTCGGCGGCGTCCACGCCGGTGAACGTGTCGCCGGTCATGATGTAGTGCAGCGCGCGACGGTGCCCGACCGTGTCCGCCATCGCCTTGCTGACGAGGTTGCCGGGCGGGATGCCCCAGTTGATCTCCGACAGCCCGAACACCGCCTCTTCAGCCGCGATCGCGAGGTCGCACGCGACGAGCGGCGAGAAACCGCCGCCGAAGCACCAGCCGTTCACCATCGCGATGGTCGGCTTGTTGTACATCCGAAGCCGGCGCCATTGCCATTCGGACGCATCGCGCCGCACCTTTTCCTGCATCGCGTCGGAGCCGCCGTCGATCTCGCGGAAGTATTCCTTCAGGTCCATGCCGGCCGTCCACGCGGCGCCCGCGCCGGTGAGGACGAGCACCTTCGCCTCGTCGTCCAACTCAACCGCGTCGAGTACCTGCAGCATCTCCTGGTTGAGCGTCGGGCTCATCGCATTGCGCTTGTCCGGACGGTTCAGCGTGACCCACGCGATGCCTGCCTCCACCTTCACTTCAACGGTCTGCCAGCGGTTGTCGTACTTGCTCATATCGGTTCCTGTCGTTCGTTCCTGTGCGATTCGGTGCGCAGCATCCCTGCTGCGGACGGCTTCATTTAATATCAGGCTACCTGATATTGCAAGCGGCACGAGCGCCGGTGTAAACCCGGATCGGAAAGCGGCGGAAACGACGGAATCGGGGAACGGTCAGGCGACCGGCAAAGCGAACGCGGGCCGCACGGGCCCGCGTGATGAAGGTTCCGGAAGGCGGTCAGCCGCGCAGGTTGCGCGAGAACAGTTCGAGCGCGCGCTGCACGTCCGCGGCGGTGTCGGCAGAGACGTCGCCGAGCATGCGCGTCTCGAGCGGGCGCAGGACGGCTTCGCATTCACGCAGCATCGCCGCGCCTTCGTCGGTCAGCGTCAGCAGGATGATGCGGCCGTGCGACGGATCGGCTTCACGCGTGACGAAGCCGCGGGCGGCCATCACGCTCATCACTTCGTTCGCCGATTGCGGCGTGATCCACGAGCGCTCGGCCAATTGCGCATTCGACGACGCACCGCGCGCCTCGAGCACCGACAACGCCGTGTATTGCGCGAGCGTGATGCCGAGCGGTGCGAGCGCGTCGGTCATGTGGCGGCGCAGCAGCCGGTCGAGGCCGCCGATCACGTAGGTCAGGCGCTGCTGCACGCGCGCCCTCGGCTTGTCGCCCGTCGCGCGGGCGGCGTTCTTCGTGGCGTTCTTCGTGGCGTTCTTCGGGTTCGCGGGTTTGGTCGGTGCGGAACTCATGGTGCGGGCGGGATGGAATTGCGGGCCATCTTACCAGCACGTCAGGAGGCAAACGGGGCGTTCCAGTAATGCCGGACAGCCGCTGCGCGCTCACGCATGCGCGGCGGACTGCTGGTCTGACCGCGAAACCCGCTGCGTCAGCGACATCCCATGAACGGCATCCCGTACGCGATCAGCTACGCGGCGTCCCCGCAAACCGCGCGGTCGGTAGCCCCGCGTGCCGCGTCTGCGCGACGAACACGCCGCCCGCATGCGGATCGCCGGCCAGCGCGTCGTCGCTCAACCCGATGCGGGCACTCGTCACGTACAGACGGCCTTCGCCGTCAAGCGTCACGCAGCTCGGCTGCGCGGTCGGCACCGCGATGCGTTCCGTCTCGACGCCGTCCGCGGCGTAGCGCACTACCCGCCGGCCGCCCCACTGCGCGTTCCACAAGCCGCCGTCGCGGTCCATCGTCGAGCCGTCCGGGTCGCCGTCCGCATCGGTCAGCCGTGCGAACGGCCGCACGCCGGCCACACCGGCGCGGCTGTAATCGCACACGAGGATTTCTCGCACGAGCGAATCGCAGAAGACCATCTTCGACCCGTCCGGCGAAAACGCGATGCTGTTCGCGATCGCCGCCCGCGGCAACGCGAGCCGTTCGAGCGTGAGGTCGGCATTGAGCCGGTAAAACCCGCCGACCGCTTGCGGCGGCTCGCTACCCTCGTCCTTCATCCCGAACACGAACGCGCCGGACGGATCGCAACGCCCGTCGTTCAGCCGCGTCGGCAGATCGGGCTCGACGTCGACGATTCGCGTGAACACGCAACTGCGCAGGTCGAAGAACGCGAGATGCGTCGCGAGCCCGACGAGCAGCACGTCCGGATCGTGCGTCAGTGCGAAACACGCGAGCCGTTCGGGCATCGGCCAGTGTGCAAGGTCCGAACCATCCGCGTGGCAGCGCCACAGTTGCGCGCCTTCGATATCCACCCAGTACAGCGCTTGCGTCCGGTCGCACCATGTCGCACCTTCGCCGAGCGTGTTGCGGGTGTCCGCCAGCAGCGTCGCCTGCCCGGCCGGATCAATCTGTTGCATGCCGTCTCCCGATATTTTTCGCATTCGCGGGCAGCCGCGCTTTCGTCAGATCTTCATCGCGCGGCGCTGGTTGCGACGATACTGGTCGAACAGCACCGCGAGCAACAGAATTCCGCCGCGTATCAGATATTGGTAAAACGTCGGCACATTCAGCAGGCTCATCGCGTCCTGCACGGCACCCATGATCAGCACGCCGACCAATACGCCGGAGATCGTCGCGACGCCGCCCGTCAGCGACACGCCGCCGAGCACGCACGCGGAAATCACGCCGAGCTCGAGCCCGACCGACGTCTTCGGATCGCCGAGGCTCATCCGCGACGCGAGCATCACGCCGGCGAAACCGGTCACGAGCCCCTGCAGTACGAACACGGTGATCTTGATGCGCATCACCGGCAGCCCCGCGAGCAGCGCAGCCTCGCCGTTGCCGCCGACGGCCAGCACGTTCTTGCCGAATACCGTCTTGCGCAACAGGAAGCCGAACACGACGAAGCCGACGATGTTGCTCCAGATCGGATACGAGATACCGAGGAACGAGCCGGACCCGAGTTCGAAGAAGCGCTCCTCGGAGATCATCACCGCGTCGCCGTTCGACGTGATGAACGCAAGCCCGCGCACGACCTCCATCATCGCGAGCGTGACGATCAGCGAGTTGATCCGCCAGCGCGCGATCAGCACGCCGTTGACGAGCCCGACCGCGCCGCCCGCCAGTATGCCGGCCGCGATGCCGAGCGCCACGCTGTGCGTCGCGGTAATCAGCGTCGATGCGACGACGCCCGAGAACGCGACGATCGACGCAACCGACAGGTCGACCTCGCCGAGTGCGAGCACGAACATCATCGTCACCGCGATCGAGCCGATCAGCGTGACCGACAGCAGCAGGCCCTGGATGTTGCGCGGCGTGAGGAAGTCCGGCACGGTCAGCGACAGCGTCGCGAACAGCACGAGAAACACCATTACGATGCCGGAGCGGTTGATCAGCTGCCACATGCCGCCGCGTGCGCGTGCGGGCACGGCGGCAGCATCGGGGGACGGGGAAGTGCGTTGGGGTTGCATGGCCTGGCTCATGTCATTGGCATTCCGGTTGATCGTTGCGGGGGGCTAGCGCGGCAGTGCGAGCTTGATCAGCGCGTCGGGCGTCGCCTGCGCCTTCGCGACCTCGCCCGCGATCCGTCCTTCCTTCATCACGACGATCCGGTCCGACACGCCGATCACCTCGGCCAGGTCGCTCGACACGAGGATCACCGTGCGGCCCGCTTCCGCGAGTTCGTAGAACAGGTTGTAGATTTCCGCGCGCGCGCCGACGTCGATGCCGCGCGTCGGCTCGTCCATCAAAAACACGTCGATCCGCTCGGCCAGCCAGCGCGCGAGCACGACCTTCTGCTGGTTGCCGCCGGACAGCGCGCCGATCGGCGTGTCGCCGTCGCGGGTTTTGATCGCGAGCCGTTCGATGTAGCGTTGTGCAAGCTCGCGTTCGCGCCGCACGTCGAGCAGCATCCGCGCCGGGCTGAAATGCCGGCGCGCGCTGATGTTCAAGTTGTCGGCCACCGACGCGATCGCGACGATGCCCTCCTGCTTGCGGTCTTCCGGGCACAGCGCGAGGCCGGCGCGCACCGCGTCGCGCGGGCTGCCGAACGCGACGCGCCGCCCGTGTAGCTCGACGTGCCCCGCGCTCGGGCGCGCGGCGCCGTATAGCAGCTTCATCAGCTCCGAGCGACCCGCGCCGACCAGCCCGAAGAAGCCGACGATCTCGCCGCGCCGCGCGGTGAACGACACGGGCTCGGACAAGCCGGGCCCCACGAGCCCCTTCGCCTCGATCAGCACGTCGCCGGCTGCGCGCGGCCGGTAGCCGTACACGTCCTCGATCGAACGGCCGACCATGCAGCCGATCAACCGGTCGCGGTCGAGATCGGTCACGGAATCGAACGTGTCGATGCGGCGGCCATCGCGAAACACGGTCACGCGGTCGCACAGTTCATACACCTCTTCCATCCGGTGCGTGACGTAGATGATCGCGCGGCCCTCCGCGCGCAGCGCGCGGATGATCCGGAACAGTTGCGTGGTCTCGCGCGCGGACAGCGAACTCGTCGGCTCGTCGAACGCGATCACGCGCGCGTCGCGCATCAGCGCCTTGCCGATCTCGATCATCTGGCGCTGGCCGATCGACAGATACTTCACCGGAATACCCGGATCGATGTGCTCGCCGAGCCGCTCCAGCGCATCGAGCGCGCGCGCGGCGAGCGTGCGTTCGTCGACCACGCCGAGCCGGCTCGGCAACTGCCCGAGCATCAGGTTTTCGGCGACCGTCAGCTCGGGCACCAGATGCAGCTCCTGGTAGATGATCGCGATGCCGGCCTCCAGCGCCGCGCGTGTCGACGCGAAGCGCTGCACCGTGCCGTTCAGCGTCAGCGTGCCGGCCTGCGGCTGGTTCACGCCGGACAGCACCTTCAGCAGCGTCGACTTCCCCGCGCCGTTCTCGCCCATCAGCCCATGCACTTCGCCCGCGCGCACCGACAGCGACACGGTGTCGAGCGCGCGCACGCCCGGGAACGTCACCGTGATGCCGTCGAGCGCGAGCAGCGGGCCGCCGGGCGGCGGTGTGCCGTCGTCGCCGCCGTCGTTGCCGGATATGGCCGTCATCGTCTGCGTCGTCATCGCGTTCTCGCGTCGCGCGCTCAGATGCCGAGCTCGGTGCGCACGGCCTGCCAGTTCGCGCGCGTCATCAGCTTGCCGCTCGTCTGCGTGTCGGCCGGCGGCGTCTTGCCATTGCGGATCCAGTCGATGAGGTTCTGCGTGCTGTCCTTGCCGTGGTTCGTCGAGCTGACGGCAATCGTCCCGTAGAAGCCGGTCGGCTCCTTCTTCTGGAATTCGGCGAACGCCTCGCCCGCGCCGTTGATGCCGACGCCGATCACGTCGGCCGCCGGGATATGCAGCTGCTCGGTCGCGCGCACCGCGCCGAGCACGGTTTCCTCGTTCAGCGCGTAGACCACCCATTTCTTCACGTTCGGATGGCGGGCGAGCACCGGCGCGGCCGCGCTGAAACCGCCTTCGTCGTCGGTTGTCTTCTGCGGCGCGTCGAAGATGTTCTCCTTGCGGAAGCCGTTCGCGAGCAACGCCTGCGTGGCGCCGTCGGTGCGCAGCTTCGCGGTCGGCAGCTCGTAGTTCGTGATCCGCAGCGCACCGACTTCCTCGGGCTTCCAGCCGCGCCGCTTCATTTCGTCGGCAATCGCCTGGCCGACCTGGTTGCCGATCTTGGTCGCCGACATCCCGAGGTGCGGCACGTTCGGCAGCGGCTTGCCGGTCGAATCGACGAGCTGGTCGTCGACGGTCACGAACTTCATGTTGTAGCGCTTCGCACGCGCGGCGATCGCCGGGCCGAGGCGCACGTCCGGTGCGCAGATCACGAAACCCTGTGCGCCCTGCGAGCCGAGGTTGTCGATCGCGGCGAGCACCTTCTCGCCATCGGGCGTGCCGATCTTCACGACCGAGAAATTCTCCTTCTGGCCCAGCGCGGACGCGGCGTTCTGCTCGTTGATGAACCAGGCCTGCTCGGGCATCTTCACCAGGAAGCCGATCTTCAGCGGCGCGTCGGCGCGCGCGGCGCCCTGCATGCCGAGCGGTGCGATGCATAGCGCGGCCAGCAGGGCGCGCAAGGTATGGCGGCGAATCGTGTGAATCGTGCGGTTCATGCGGTGTCTCCTTGGTGTCGGCTCATGCCGTAATGATTCGTCGTGTGCGATCGCGCCGCGGCGCGCCCGCATGGTCAGCGGCCGAACGCGTCGGTCTGCACGCGCCGGCCGAACAGGAATGCGTCGGCGACGAGCCGCAGCGGCCGCACGTCGACGTCGCTTTCGCCGCGCGCGATCAGCGCGCGGAACTGCGCATACAGCGCCGGGTACTCGCGCTCGGGGCCGATCTCGACCGGCTCGCCGTTGATCGACAACTGCGCGCCGCCGCGGCTGATCGCGAGCACGCCGTCGGCCGTGTCGACCGCGATCTCCCATTGCTCGACCGGGCCATGCCGCCAGTCGAATTCCGCGCGCACCGGCACGCCGTCGGTATCCGCGCAATCGAGTTCGGCCGCGATCGGTGTCTGCACGTCGCTCGGCACGATCAGCGTCGCCTCGCGCAGCACCAGCTCGCGCGGCAGGATCCGCGTGACGATCGACAGCGCATTGATGCCCGGATCGAACACGCCGAGGCCGCCTGGCTCCCAGATCCACTGTTGCCCCGGATGCCAGCGCCGCACGTCTTCTTTCCAGCGCACCTGCACCGCGCGGATCGCGCGCGTCGCGAGCCATGCGCGGGCGGGCTCCACCGCACTCGCGCAGCGCGAATGCCAGGTCGCGAACAGCGTGAGGCCGTGCTCGCGCGCGAGCGCCTCCAGCGCCGCCACTTCGCCGAGCGTCGCGCCCGGCGGCTTCTCGAGCATCACGTGCTTGCCGGCTTCGAGCGCCGCGCGTGCCTGCGCATAGCGCACCTGCGGCGGCGCACACAGCGACACGGCGTCGAGACCGGGTTCGGCCGCGAGCAGCGCACCGAGATCCGGGTAGTTGCGCACGCCGGCGACTTCCGCGTGACGGCTCGCGCACGCGGTCAACCTGAAGCCCGGTTCGGCATCGATCGCCGGCAGATGCTGGTCGCGCGCGATCTTGCCGATCCCGACCACGCCCAACGAAATCGCGTCGCTCATCGTGCGTTCCTCCTGCGTCGCTCAGTGCGCCCAGCGCAACACGAGCGGATCGAGCCGGCGCGCGATCGCGATCAGCTCCGCACGGGTGTCCGGGTGCAGTTCCGGCATCGGATGCCGCGGCCGCTCGCACGCGATCACGCCGCCTTCACGCATCAGCGCCTTCGCGGTCAGGATCCCGGACTGGCGGTTCTCGTGGTTGATCAGCGGCAGCCACGCCTGGTAATGCGCGAACGCGTCGTCGTGCCGGCCTGCGCGGAAGGCTGCGAGGATCGGCCGGATGCCGTCCGGGTATGCGCCGCCCGTCATCGCGCCGGTCGCGCCCGCATGCAGGTCGGCCAGCAACGTGATCGCCTCCTCGCCGTCCCACGGCCCCTCGACCGCGTCGCCGCCCAGGCGGATCAGCTCGCGCAGCTTGTTCGCGGCGCCCGGCGTCTCGATCTTGAAGTAAGCGACCTGCTCGATCTCGCGCGCCATCCGCGCGAGGAGCTGTGCGGAGAGCGCGGTGCCGCTCGCGGGCGCGTCCTGGATCATGATCGGGATGTCGATCGCATCGGACACGCGCGCATAGAAATCGACGATCTGCGCTTCCGGCACGCGGAACGTCGCACCGTGATACGGCGGCATCGTCATCACCATCGCGGCGCCGAGCTGCTGCGCGCGCAGGCTGCGCGCGGCGCATACCTGCGTGCTGTAGTGCGACGTCGTGACGATCACCGGCACACGTCCCGCGACGTGATCGAGGATCGTGCGCGTGAGCACGTCGCGTTCATCGTCGGTGATCGCGAACTGCTCGGAGAAGTTCGCGAGGAGGCACAGCCCGTCCGAGCCCGCGTCGATCATGAAATCGACCGCGCGCTTCTGGCTCGCGAGATCGAGCTCGCCGGTGTCGGTAAACGTCGTCGGAACGACGGGGAAGATGCCGCGGTAGCGCGGCGTGCTGCTCGATGTCATGGTTCGGATCCTGCGTCAGTCAAGACGATGCGTCGCCGCAAGGCATCACGATTCGCGGGCGAGCGCGCCGTCGATGGGTTGCGGTGTGCGCAGCGCCGCACGGACCACGAACGTGATCAGCACCGCGAACAGCAGCGTCGCCGCGAGAAAATACAGGCCGGCCGCGAGGCTGCCGGTCGCCTGCTTGATCAGGCCGATTCCGTACGGCCCGACATAGCCGCCGAGATTCGCGAGCGAATTGATCGCGGCAATGCCGACCGCCGCGCTCGTACCGGTCAGGAACTCGCCGGGCAGCGCCCACACGACGGCCTGGATCGAATAGAGCGAAAACGCCGTGAGGCAGATGAACAGGAACTGCAGTGCCGGCTGCCGCACCCATGCGCTCGCGGCCATCGTCAGCGCGGCCGCGGCCGACACGACGACGATGTGCCAGTAGCGTTCGCGCGTGCGGTCCGAATGGCGCGGCACGACCAGCAGGCCGACCACCGCGAACAGGTACGGCACGGCCGACAGCAGGCCCGTCGCCGCATCGCCCGTGCCGAACGCCTTGATGATCGTCGGCAGCCACAGCGACAGCCCGTAGATGCACAGCGGAAACGGCAGGAACAGCGCGGCGAGCAGCAGCACGCGGCGGTCGCGCAGCGCCGCGAGCGGATTGCGGTGCGTGTCGGGGCGATAGGTATCGCGATCGGCGGCAAGCTGGCGGGCGATCCAGCGGCGTTCCGCATCGTTCAGCCAGCGGGCGCGATCGGGCGACTCGGGCAGCAGCCGCAGCGTCGGCCACACGAGCAGCACGGCCGGCAGGCCGCTGACGACGAACAGCGTCTGCCAGTTCGACAGGCCGAACAGCCCGTGCGTCGACAACAGCCACCCTGCAAGCGGGCCCGTCACGATGCCGGCGACCGGCTGCGCGAGCACGAGCAGCCCGATCACCCGCGCGCGATCGCGCATCGGGAACCACTGCGTGAGGAAATAGAGAATGCCCGGATACAGGCCGGCCTCGGCTGCCCCCAGCAGGAAGCGCAGTACGTAGAAACTGGTGGGCCCCTGCACGAATGCCATGGCCATCGTGATCACGCCCCACGTCGCGAGGATGCGCGCGAACCACACACGCGCGCCGAAGCGGCCCAACGCGAGATTGCTCGGCACCTCGCACAGGAAGTAGCCGATGAAGAACAGGCCCGCACCGAGCCCGTACGCCGCGTCACTCAAACCGATCGCGGCGTTCATGTGCAGCTTCGCGAAGCCGACGACCGTGCGATCGACGTACGCGACCACGTAGATCAGCGCGAGAAACGGCACCAGCTTGCGTATGAGCACGCGCATCAGATGCCGCTCGTCGATGGCGGCCGGCATGCCGGGCCGGGACGTGGCCGATGTCGCGGACGGTTGTTGCGTCGTCATGCTGTCTCCAAGGGTGGGCTGCGCCGGCGTCGTCACCGGTCTGTCCTGCTGCGCCTGTTCATCGCCGCGCGTGCCGTGCCGGCTCGCGCGGCGCTTCGTCGTGCTCAATGCGAATGGCTCGGCACGTCCGCGCCGCGCATGCCGACCAGGAAGTCGAGGTCGCACCCCTCGTCGGCCTGCAGCACGTGATCGATGTACAGCCGTGCGTAGCCGCCCTTGCCGAGCTGGCCGGCCACGCCCGGCGCCGCGCTCGGATCAACGTCCGACAGGCGGCGCTGCAGTTCGTCATCCGTAATGTCGAGATGCAGCGTGCCGGCCTCGCAGTCGAGCGCGATCCAGTCGCCGTTGCGCACGGCCGCGAGCGGCCCGCCGGCGGCGGCCTCCGGCGCGACGTGCAGCACGACCGTGCCGTACGCGGTGCCGCTCATCCGCGCGTCGGAAATCCGCACCATGTCCTTCACGCCCTGGCGCAGCAGCTTCGGCGGCAGCCCCATGTTGCCGACCTCGGCCATCCCCGGATAGCCGCGCGGCCCGCAGTTCTTCAGCACGAGCACCGAGCTGGCGTCGACGTCGAGCGCCTCGTCGTTGATCGTCGCCTTGTAGTGTTCGAAGTTCTCGAACACGACCGCGCGGCCGCGATGCCTGAGCAGTTCGGGGCTCGCCGCCGACGGCTTCAGCACCGCGCCGCGCGGCGCGAGATTGCCGCGCAGGATGCGGATGCCGCCGTCCGCGATCAGCGGCCGGTCGAGCGGACGGATCACCTCGTCGTCATGGTTCGGCGCTTCGCGCACGTTGTCCCACAGCGACTTGCCGTTCACGGTGAGCGCGTCCGGGTTCGGCAGCAGCCCGCCTTCGCCGAGCCGGCGCAGCACGGCCGGCAGCCCGCCCGCGTAATAGAACTCTTCCATCAGGAAGCGCCCCGACGGCATCAGGTCGACGATCGTCGGCGTGTCGCGGCCGATGCGCATCCAGTCCTCCAGTTCGAGCGGCACGCCGATGCGACCCGCGATCGCCTTCAGGTGGATCACCGCGTTGGTCGAGCCGCCGATCGCCGCATTCGCGCGGATCGCGTTCTCGAACGCCGCGCGCGTGAGGATCTTCGACAGCACGAGCCCTTCCAGCGCCATCTCGACGATGCGGATGCCGGACATGTGCGCGAGCACGTAGCGGCGCGAATCGACGGCCGGAATCGCCGCGTTGTGCGGCAGCGCGACGCCGAGCGCCTCGGCCATGCACGCCATCGTCGACGCGGTGCCCATCGTGTTGCAGGTGCCGGCCGAGCGCGACATCCCGGCTTCGGCCGACAGGAAGTGATGCAGGTCGATCTCGCCGGCCTTCAGCGCTTCGTGCAGTTGCCACACGGCCGTGCCCGAGCCGATGTTCCGGCCTTCCAGCTTGCCGTTCAGCATCGGGCCGCCCGACACGACGATCGCCGGTACGTCGCAGCTCGCGGCGCCCATCAGCAGCGCGGGCGTCGTCTTGTCGCAGCCGGCGAGCAGCACGACCGCGTCGATCGGATTGCCGCGGATCGCTTCCTCGACGTCCATCGACGCGAGGTTGCGCGTAAGCATCGCCGACGGGCGCAGGTTCGATTCGCCGTTCGAGAACACCGGGAATTCGACCGGGAAGCCGCCCGCCTCGGAGATCCCGCGCTTCACGTGCTCGGCGAGCTTACGGAAGTGCGCGTTGCACGGCGTCAGTTCGGACCACGTGTTGCAGATGCCGATGATCGGCCGGCCATCGAACTCGTGATCGGGGATGCCCTGGTTCTTCATCCAGCTCCGGTACATGAAGCCGTTCTTGTCGTTCGTGCCGAACCATTGGGCGGAGCGCAGCCTGGGTTTTGTTGCCGACATCGTCAGTCCTGTGGTGACGGGTACCGGCGCAGTCTAGGCAGAATTTTGATAACTCGCTAATGACGTTTTGGGCGATTACGATACCGGTTTCGATATCGATATAAACCCGTACGATGCCCGATGCCAGCCCATGGGGAAACCGTGGCCGCCTGAAGACGCGCCAGCTTCTGCTGGTCGTCGCGCTCGCCGACGAAGGCAGCATTCATCGCGCGGCGGCCGCGCTGAACATGACGCAACCGGCCGCGTCGAAGCTGCTGCGCGAACTCGAGGAATCGATCGGCGCGGTGCTGTTCGAGCGCCTGCCGCGCGGGATGCGGCCGACGCTGTACGGCGACGCGCTGATCCGCCACGCGCGCGCGGCGCTCGGCAGCCTCGACCAAGCGCACGAGGAGCTGGCCGCGCTGAAGGCCGGCCACCTCGGACACGTGGCGGTGGGCGCGATCACGTCGCCGGGCCTGCGGCTCGTGCCGCCAGCCGTCGCCGCCGTGAAGGGCACGCATGCCGGTCTGCACGTGTCGGTCGAGATCGACACCAGCAACGTGCTGCTCGAACATCTCGCGCAGGAGAAGATCGACATCGTGCTCGGCCGGCTCTCCGCCGAGCACGACAAGCTGCACCTGCGCTACGAACCGCTGACGGGCGAACCGGTGGCTGCGGTCGTGCGGCCGGGCCATCCGCTGCTCGCGCAGGCGCCGCTGTCGCTCGCGGACGTGCAGCGCGCCGCGTGGGTCGTGCCGCCGGCCGGCAGCGTGCTGCGCCACCGCTTCGAACTCGTGTTCCAGCGCGCGAGCCTCGCGCCGCCGGCGAACCTCGTCGAGACATCCGCGCTGCTGTTCATCACGCAACTGCTCGAACAGAGCGACATGATCGCGGTGCTCGCCGAGGACGTCGCGCGCTACTATGCGCGGCACGGGATCGTCACGGTGCTGCCGCTGCAGATGGATTGCCGGATGGACGATTTCGGGATCATCACGCGCACCGACCGGCTGCATTCGCCGGCCGTCGCGGTGATGGCCGATGCGATCCGCGCGGCCGCGCGGGAGGTGTATGGCGTCGAACTGTGACGCTCGCGCGGGCGACGCGGCGTCGTAGCCGTCTCCGGATTGCCCGGAACCGATGCGCGCCGGCTGACGCGCACGCGGCCCCGATCACGCGTTACACCCAGGGCTGCGCGAGCCCTTCGGTCTGCAACGCCCGCTGGATCGCCGGGCGCGCGAGCACGCGCTGCAGATAGCCGCCCAGTATCGGCCGCTGCCGCGCCGGCTCGGCAAGGCCGCGCGTCCAGCGGCACAGCATCAGCGCATACGGATCGAGCACCGTGTAGCGCGCGCCGAGCAGCCACGGGCCGCCGCTCGTGTCCAGTTGACGGTCGAGCTGATCCAGCAGCGCCGCGATTTTCGCCTCCGCGCGCGCCTTCACCAGCGCGGCGCCCGCCGCGTTGCCCACGTCGACCCAGCGCTCCGGATAGAAGTACGCGAGCAGCGTCGTCTGAAGCGTATTGGTGAGCCACATGAGCCATTTGTAGCACTGCGCGCGTTCCGGCGTGCCGAGTTCGGGCGCAAGCCGCTGCTCGGGATGCGTATCGGCGAGATGCAGGCAAATGGCGGCGGCTTCGTACAGCACCAGGTCGCCGTCGATCAGCACCGGGATGAGCCCGTTCGGATTGAGCGCGAGGTAGTCCGGCGACTTGTGCTGGTCGTGCGTGCGGTCGACGAATTCGAGTTCGAACGGCTTGCCGATTTCTTCCAGCACGAAGTGCGGCGCCATGCTGGCATTGCTGGGGTAGTAGAAGAGCTTCATCGTCGATTTCGTTCGGCGGGTGTCGGCATCACGCGGCGGCGAACACGACGACCGGTTCGCAGCGGATCGGAAAATTGACCGAGTTCGCGATATAGCACTGCGCGTGCGCGTCATGATGCAGATGTTCCGCCCGCTCAAGATCGTCGCCGGCCTGGATCGTCACGTGCGGGCGCAGCACGATGTCCGTGAAGCGGCCCGCATCGGGGCTGTCGATCATCGTGCCTTCCGCGTCGTCGACATAGGCGAGCACGCGGATCCCCGCATCGGAGCACAGATGCAGGTACCAGAGCTTGTGGCACGCCGATGCCGACGCCAGCAGCAGGTCTTCCGGATTCCAGCGCGCGGCATCGCCGCGAAACGCCGGGTCCGACGAACCGGGAATGTCCGGCTTGGAACCGGCCCGGATCACGTGATCCCGCCCGTACTCGCGATACCCCGACGTGCCGGTGCCGCGATTGCCCGTCCACTCGACCGCGACGCGATATTTGTGTTCGCCAGATGCCATCTCGCTCTCCATTGATGTGGGTTGCTTCGACCGGGCCGGATTGCGTTGTGCGTAGCCCGCCTGTGCTCGCCATTTTGGCATTGGATTCCCGTTTGGTATACCATTATTCCAAATTGACGAAACACGCAGGCATGGAAGCCAAACTCGATTCCACGGCAGACGCCGTGGCCGCCTCGTTGCGGGACATGATCATCAACGGCGAGCTGGAAGCCGGCGAGCGGCTCGTCGAGCGCGACCTGGCCGACCGGTTCGGCATCAGCCGGATTCCGATGCGCGAGGCGATCCAGCGCCTGGAACGCGAAGGATTGCTGGACATCTTCAGGAATCGCGGCGCTGTCGTGCGCATGCTGACCGCGTCCGACGTGCAGGAAATCTACGACCTGCGCACGCTGCTCGAAGGTGATGCGATCTACCGGAGCGTGAAGCGGCTCGACGACGAGACGCTCGCGCGCGCCGAGCTCGTCCATCGCTTGCTTGGCGATGCGGCCGTGGCGCGCCGGCAGGGCGAACTGAACCGCGAATTCCACGCGCTGCTGTATTCGTGCTGCGGCAACGCGCGGCAGTTGAAGACGATCGCGGAACTGCGCAGCCAGGTCGAACGGTACGAGCGCCTGCAAGCCACGCTGCTCGCGGATACGCCCTCGTTCCAGGTCGAGCACGAGGAGATCCTGCAGGCGTGCCGCGACCGCAATGCGCGTGCGGCGCGCTCGATGACGGTCGCGCATCTCGAATCGGCCAGGCGCATCGTGATGCGGCTCGTCGAAGGCGGTTGAGGACGGCGGTACGTTTGCCGCTTGCACCATGCGGCGCGGCTGCATCGCCGACGGTCTACACCGCGCGGCACAACAACGTAGTCTGGCTCGCGCGCTGCATGCTCGCGCCGATCGCCGGGCACGGCATCCCGGTGCGCTCGACCGAAGAGCGGGTCGAGGGTCACGCCGGGGGCTGGCCGCGATCGTTCGCGAACTTCAACGCCCTCCGCCCACCCTCAACGCACCGTTGCCTTGACACACACGTCCCGGTCAACTTCCTGGCGCTCGGTCGCCAGAATCGCGGCCGTAGCACGCGCGCCCGGCACCCGGAATACGGCGACCCTGCGGATCACATAGAGCGTGACAAAACTGACCACGACCGCGATCCACTTCGCGGCAATATTGCCGAGCAGTGTCGCCGCGACGTGCACGATGCCGCCGGTCAGCAGCGAACCCAGCCCACAGCTCGCGGCGAACAGCAGCGCCTCGCCGATCTGCCGGCGGCCGGTCGCGTCCGAGTGGAACACGAAGCGGCGCGAAAGCACGTAATTCAAGACGCCCCCGATCAGGTACGCCATCCATGCCGAAATCCCGGCATCGATCTGCATGGCCGAGCTCAGCGTGAGGAAGAGCGACCAGTCCGTGACGAGCGACAAGGCACTCACGAAGAAATAAGCGGAAAACATCATTTCTGCCCCCACTGAACCGTGCGGGTCGGGACAGCGCGCAACCCCGATGTACTGACTTGCGGTTCACTACCGCTCTCGTGATATTCCGCGTCCTCGTTGACGGCCCAGACGTCGCGAAGCTTGTACCCGGCGACGATGTTCTCGACGGTCAGCATCGCGGTCATCATTGCATGGTCCTGATTGTTGTACTTGTGCATGCCATTACGGCCGACGAGATGCAGGTTCGGATAATGCTCAACCAGATCCGCGCGGACCTGATCGACGATGTCGCGATAATCGTCGTCGTACACGGGGTACGCCTTCGGCTGACGAACGACGCGCGATCCGCAAATCTGATCGCGGGTCGCGAGACCGACTTTCTCGAGTTCATCGATCGCGAGTTCGGTGAGGTCGGCATCGCCGCTTTCCCACATCGAATCGCCATCGAAGCAAAAGTACTCGAGCCCGAGGCAGCCGCCGGTCGTCGCGTCGGGCACCATCTCAGGCGACCACGACGCGAAATTCTGGATGCGCCCGACCTTGACGGACGGGTCGTGGATGTAGATCCAGTTGTCCGTGAACGTGGCGGGCCGGTCGAGTATCAGCGCGACCGTGATGAAGTCTCGATACTGCAGCCTCGACGCGGCAGCCGCGGAGGTCGGACGGGGCGAAATCGCGTTGAGCGTTTCGCGCAGCGGCGCGGTGCACACCACGTCACGCGCGCTGATGCGATTGATCTGGCCGTCCTTGCCGACGGTTTCGACGAGCCAGCGCCGCGCGCGACTGTCGTACTGCATCGCGCCGGCCGCTTGTCCCATCATCAGCTGTCCACCCTGATCCTGAAATTTCCGGGCGGCAGCTTCCCACAACATGCCGGGGCCACGGCGCGGGTAGTGGAAGGATTCGATCAGGGTCTTGACGTCGGTCTTGCTCGACCGGATGCCGAGTGAGCGTTTGACGGCACTGACGATGGCGGTAGACAGGCTCAGGCCCTTGATGCGCTGCGCGGCCCAGTCCGCCGAAATCTCGTCGCATGACATGCCCCAGACCTTTTCCGTGTAGGTCTTGAAGAAGATCGAGAACAGCCGTTCTCCGAATTGATTGGCGACCCACTGATGAAAGGACTTCGGGTGCGGGCACGGCTTGATGCGCGCGGCGACGTACGAAAGCACGCAGCGAGTACTTTCCACGATGCCGAGATTGAGCAAGGCCTCGATTCCGTCGAGCGGGTAGCGGTAGAACTTGTTCCGGTAGAAGATGCGCGAGCTGCGTGGCCGCTCGATGAAGTCGTCCGGGAGCAGTTCGTGCCACAGTGCGACAACGTCCGGGGACTTCGAGAAGAAGCGGTGTCCCCCGATGTCGAAACAGTGGCCGTCGAACTGTTCGGTGCGACTGATGCCACCGACATAGCGAGGATCTTTCTCGACGAGCGCGACCGAAAGGTCGGTCTGCTTGGTCAGAAGATAGGCGGCGGTTAGGCCGCCCGGGCCCGCGCCGATGATGAGTACGTCAACCGACTGATCCATGTTGTCACCCCGAGTCTCTAGTCGCTGGTCCATTGACTGTTGTATCGGCCGCTCCAGCCAGGCGGCAAACGCGCTGTTGAATCGATGCTTTGTATTTCCCGTTCAAACGTCGTGCACTTGCGCGTGGCGAGGCCGAGAGGCCCCGCGTCGGAAAGCAGTCGGCGGTCGTGCGGGCACCACGGTCTTCTGGCTGGCTGGTTGCGCGTACACCAATGACGCGTCCTGACCGGCAGCCGTCGTCCTGATGCTGCGGCAGTCGTACAGCCAGACCGTGCTGTTTGGTTCGGGCGACCAGGCGTAGCGTGTCGCCAACTCCGGGTAGCGCTGATGCGACACGATGAAATCCAGCACCGGATCTGCACAGATGTGCCGGATACCCGTTCGGGTCAGCGGAAGGTATTCATATTTGGACACGAATACGGTCGACTTTTGGCCCGCGTCGTGGTTGCCGCGAGGCCGGGCCGCGTACGGGTCCTGCTTGATCAATTCGAGCCGCCGTAGCGCCTCGAAGGTCGTCCGGCGGTGGAAGATCAGACCCGCGGCCTGAGCCGGCGAGTAATAGCTCGATGTCCTCATCATCAGCCACGGATAGACGACTTCATCTGCCGGGCCGTCCCAATAGACGATGTTGCCGCGCGCGACCGTCCCTTCGAACGGTGCAAAGTCCGCACGGTCGGCGCCGGCTTCCATGATCTTGGTGGGCTCCGAGCGCTGGTCGATATTGACGAGTCCGTATGCGGCGAATGCCGCCAATATCACCGGCAGCCCGACGACCGCGATTCGGTTGCGCGACAGATTGAGCATCGCGAGCAACGCGATCAGTGTGACGACCAGGTGCGTGTGAATCAGTGTTTCGAGCCAGGGGAGGTCGAGCATCACGCTACCGGTTGGATACTGGATGCGACTGACCTGATACGCGCACTGGAAGACAATCCAGACGATCGCGGCAACGAGCGTCACCCCGATCCGCGTATAGCGAAGCGCCGGGGCGAAGTCGCCACGCAGCGCCCTCGGGGCGCGGAGCGCCGGCCAACGGGCTGCCGCGTGGAGCGCCGCGGCAATCGCCAGCGCGACGATCCCGCCGCCGACGTCGATCAGTAGCCAGCAGATCGCCAGCAGCCAGATCAGCGTCGGTCGCGCATGGCGTTCGCGTCGCACGAGCAAAATGGCCGCAGGCCATTGCATCAGCGTCAGCAGCCACAGCACGCGCCAGGGCTGCAGCTGTATCCAGACCGCGTCCTGTCCAGTCAAGTCCGCGATCGTGGTCAGTGCGACGCCGGCCACACCGATCAGCGTGAGCGTCGACCACTGGGTTCGGTGATCCTGCACTCGCGTCGCACAGAGCATCGCGGGTACGGCGATAGCCCAGCACGCTTTGCTCCATGCATTGACCGACCACAAGGTCGGGAACAGGAAGGGCACGTTGAATTGCGCAATCGACCGCCATGCCGGATCGAACGGATACAGGTGCAATGCCTTGAACGCCGGCATCTCGACGACGGCGAAAGCGATCAGCGCGAGCGGCAATAGCCGCCACCACGTCACGCGTGGCATCCGGTCGAGTACGACGAAGACCAGTGAAACGCCGCCGATCAGCGGGTGAACGGCCGTTGCGACGAGTGCCAGCGCAATGGCCATGCGATACCGGCGATCGAACATCAGCGCAATCGCCCACAGGCCCAGTGCTTCGGCGGGAAGCCGGGCGGTGAGAAAGCCTTCGTCGTACGAGAAGATCAGCCCGGCGCCGTAATCGGACGGCATGCAGGCAATCAAGCACAACGAGAGCCAGTGCCAAGGTTCTGGCAGCAGTCTCTTCGTCAGGCGCCAGATGCCGCTCCACCAGAGTGCCTGAGCGACAATCAGGCCCGCGAGATTGCTCGCTCGGAGTCCGAATGCCGAGACGATCTTCGCGAAGATCCGGCCGTAAATCGTCCACTGATCCTGGGAACCGTATTCAAAGAACAGGTCGTGCGAAAAATTCTCGGGATGCGCGTTATAAAGCGCCTGCGCGGTGTACAGGATCGCATCGTGCCGAATGCCCGTATAAGGATGCGTAATCAGGAACAGTACGGCCAGCGAAAGTGCAAGCGCGATGACCGAACAAGGGCGGTTCTCAGTCCGATTCATGATCGAATGAAAGACTCGTATCGACGAAATTTCGTGAGCCGGCCATCCGCACGCGGCAGAACGAACCGCGTGGTTCCGGCGTCGCTGACCGCGGCGCGGTGCATCTGACGGCACGAGCGCCGTTCAGGTGAAATGCCGCAGGGTGCTCAGGGCACTCGTTTCGGCCTGCAGTCGAGAGTCAGCGGTACGCAGACGCGCATGCCGGTGAAGTGGGGGGCGGCATGGTGCGCTCGCGCGTGCGCCGGCGTCCGTTGCTTCCGATCGGGCGCGGATGCACGCTGGCATGTCCGGCATCGGGCGGAAGCCGGTTCCGGTGTGATCGTTGCTGCGCCACTGCCCATCCCCGACGATGTCGCGATCGAGATCGTGATACTTGTTTTCATTGTGCCCCCCGATGCGTCCCCCACCGAAACAGTGCCGTTACCGGGGCGTCGGACGCGAACTTTGTCGAAATATTTGGTTGAGCGCCGGAACGGGAGATCCAGCGCATGTGGCGTGGAAGCATGGAGCGTGCCACGGCCGTCGGGGAGGACGTTTAGTCTGACGAGGAGGCGTCGATGCAAGCCGAGATGCCGGTCGTCGCGGAAAATGTGTCGGTCTTGAAACGGTCGGGAATGGCCGGTTCGGCTCGACCATCGATCGCGCCGCTGCTGAACGCCAGCCGCGGGCACTTTCCGATCGGTTTCAGTCCTGAATCGGTGGCAGGCGAGCGCAATGGCAAGACCGTGCCGGCGCAAGCCACGCATCGGTGCCAGAACTGGCCGCCAAGCGGCATCCGTGACGGGTATGACGGTAATCGGCGGTTTCGTCGGACCGTGTGCGCATGGGGCGCGACCGGACAACCGGAAAGTGCTTTATGTTGCAGAGTTGAAACGTCGTGGCCGGTCGGTCGGCCGGTCAGCGCCTCGATCGGAGGGGCGAGCGTCCCAGGTATGGAACGAAGCCGCCCTATGAAGCCAGGCGACGGTTTCGACGGACGCAGGTTTTGCCAATGGCCGATGACCTTGCGATCTCGCCGGGCCCAAAGTCCGCAATGGGTTGAATCCGCAGTCGACAAGCGACATCGACGTCAATCGGCGATGAACCTTTCTCCGGCCCGCCGCAGCTACACCGTCCCCGGCTCTCCACCCTTGATCCGCAGCTGCACATCAACCGACCCGATGTTCTTCTCGTGCGACACGAGCATCTGCGTAAGCGCATGGTGCATGTCCGGCTGCGCGAGCGTCGGCAGCAACGCCTGCAACTTCCGCACGACCCACCGCTGCCCGCGATTCAAGAACGCCAACCGCTCCGGCAAATCGTCGATCGCCATCGCCTTCTCGTAGAACGCACCCGTGGCATGCGTCGGCGTCGCATCGAGCGACCGAATCGCATCGACCAGCACCGCACACCAGTGCGCCTCATCCTGCCGAATACCGGCCACCAGCCGGTGAAGTTCGGGATCGCCGATTTCCGCCGCCGTCTCCGACGCAACCCGCGCGCCGGCGCGCTCGGCTTCCAGCAGTTCGTTCAGCAACGCGAGCAACGCGTCGCGCTGCGCATCGGCGGATTGGTCCGCCGCCTGGGCGGGACGGGCGTCGTGCCCGTCGTCGTGGGTCCGGTTCGACATGCGATGTCCTCCGTTTCGGGAAGGGTGGCGCACCGGTTCGTCCTGCGTGATGCCGTCAGGCACTGCTCACGCGACGGCGTCCACGCATCATGGCGGACGACAGCGGGCCACACGAAGAATGGCTCACAGTCTGACATAGCCATGTGACACGCGTCGCGAGACGGCCCGCTGTGCGTGATGCGCATCAAGACACAGCGCAACGCGCGGCCGACGTCACGTCCACCCTTCAAGCCTCAACGTCGAACGCACGAGCCGCTGCTCTTCCTGCTCGATCTCCCGCAGATACTCGACGCACTGACGAATATGTTCGCTCGCGGCTTTGCGCGCCTGATCGGGCAGTTGCCCTGTCACCGCGTTATAGAGCCGCGCATGCTGGCGGTCGATCTGCTTCTTCAACGGCTCACGGTGATAAAGATTGTTCACCGACGCGAACACCGAACTGAGCAGCAGATCCGTCAACGACTGCAGCGTATTCACCAGCACCGGGTTATGCGACGCCTCGCAGATCGCGAGATGAAACGCATGATCGAGCTTCGCGCGCGCGGCCGGGTCGAGATCCAGCGCGTCAGCCGCAGTCATCTCCTCGTAGCGACGCTTGATCAGGATGAAATCGGCCGGCGTGCCGCGCAGCGCCGCGAGCCGCGCGGCCTCCGTCTCGAGCATCCCGCGCACCTCGAACAGGTCGTACAGCGTGCGCGGCTGCGAGCCGAGCAGATGCATCATCGGCGTGATCTCGCGTTGCGGGGTCAGGCTCGCAACGAACGAGCCCTTGCCGTGCGTGGTGTCGATGATCCCGCGCGCGCGCAGCAGCTTCATCCCTTCGCGCACGGCCGTGCGCGACACGCCGAGCTTCTCGGTCAGCCGCCGCTCGGACGGCAGCGCCTGTCCGGCCTTCAGCACGCCATCGACGATCAGTTTCTCGATGCGCTCGGCAACGACGTCGGCCACGTTCCGCGCCCGGCCCGCTCGATCCTGCATTTCCATACTGGTATGACCACTTCGGAAAGAGATCGGAGATTTTCCCACAAACCCTTGTTGTCATTCAGTTTCATGGCAATCGATCCAGCCGCTTCATGGTCACTCGATAAAAACTGGTATGACCACACTCGCGACGTCTGGACACACGCGCGCCGCCCGCCAAGAATCCATCCCTTCCGGCGTGCCGCGCGTCGCGCAGCCGCCTGCATGGTGGAGACAACCCCGATGAGTTTCACCTACGACGAACGGATCGACGGCCCGCTGGCGACCGTCGACCGCAACACGCTCGTTGCCGCGCTGCACGCGGCGGCGCCCGGCCTCGACGTGCTGCACGACCGCGAGGCGCTCAAGCCGTTCGAATGCGACGGCCTCGCCGCATATCGCACGGTGCCGCTCGCGGTCGTGCTGCCCGACACGGTCGAGCAGGTGCGCGCGGTGCTGCGCGTCGCGGCCACGCTCGGCGTGCCGGTGGTCGCGCGCGGCGCGGGCACCGGGCTGTCGGGTGGCGCCATGCCGCTCGAGAAGGGCCTCCTGCTCGTGATGGCGAAGTTCAACAAGATTCTCGACATCGACCCCGAAGCCGGCATCGCGCGCGTGCAGCCCGGCGTGCGCAACCTCGCGATCTCGCAGGCAGCCGCGCCGTACGGCCTCTACTACGCGCCCGATCCGTCGTCGCAGATCGCGTGCTCGATCGGCGGCAACGTCGCCGAAAACGCGGGCGGCGTGCACTGCCTGAAATACGGGCTCACCGTGCACAACATCCTGAAGGTCGAGATCCTGACGATCGACGGCGATACGCTCACGCTCGGCGCCGACGCGCTCGACGCGCCGGGCTTCGACCTGCTCGCGCTGTTCACCGGCTCGGAAGGGATGCTCGGCATCGTCACGGAAGTGACCGTGAAGCTGCTGCCGAAGCCGCCCAGCGTGAAGGTGCTGATGGCGAGCTTCGACGACGTCGCGGAAGCGGGCGCCGCGGTCGCGAAAATTATCGGCGCGGGAGTGATCCCAGGCGGCCTCGAGATGATGGACAACCTCGCGATCCGCGCGGCCGAGGATTTCATCCACGCGGGCTACCCGGTCGACGCGCAGGCGATCCTGCTGTGCGAACTCGACGGCTCGCCGGCCGACGTCGAAGAAGACGCCGAACGCGTCGCCGCGCTGCTGCGCGACGCGGGCGCAACCGGGATCCGCGTCGCGCGCGACGAAGCCGAGCGCCAGCGCTTCTGGGCCGGCCGCAAGAACGCGTTCCCGGCGGTCGGCCGCATGTCGCCCGACTATTACTGCATGGACGGCACGATCCCGCGCCGCGCGCTGCCGCGCGTGCTCGAAGGGATCGCCGCGCTGTCTGCCGAATTCGGGCTGCCGGTCGCGAACGTATTCCACGCGGGCGACGGCAACATGCACCCGCTGATCCTGTTCGATGCGAACCGGCCCGGCGAACTCGACCGCGCGGAAGCGCTCGGCGGCAAGATCCTCGAGCTGTGCGTCGCGGCGGGCGGCAGCATCACCGGCGAGCACGGCGTCGGGCGCGAGAAGATCAACCAGATGTGCGTGCAGTTCAACGCCGACGAAATCACGTTCTTCCACGCAGTGAAGGCCGCGTTCGACCCGCAGGGCCTGCTCAATCCCGGCAAGAACATCCCGACGCTGCACCGCTGTGCCGAATTCGGCGCGATGCACATCCATCACGGCAAGCTGCCGTTTCCCGAACTGGAGCGCTTCTGATGCGACGCGAAATCGAATCGATCGACGACAGCGCGGCGCTCGTCGCCCAGGTCGACGCCGCGATCCACGACCGCCAGCCGCTGCACATCCGCAGCGCCGGCACGAAGGCGTTCCTCGGCCGACCGGTCGAAGGCCGCACGCTCGACGTGCGCACGCATCGCGGCGTCGTCGCGTACGACCCGACCGAACTCGTCGTCACCGCGCGCGCGGGCACGCCGCTCGCCGATCTCGAAGCGATGCTCGACGCGGCCGGCCAGATGCTGCCGTGCGAGCCGCCGACGTTCGGTGGCGCAGCAACGGTCGGCGGCATGTTCGCGGCGGCGCTGTCGGGCCCGCGCCGCCCGTGGGCCGGTGCGGTGCGCGACTTCGTGCTCGGCTGCCGCGTGATTACCGGCCACGCAAAGCACCTGCGCTTCGGCGGCGAGGTGATGAAGAACGTCGCGGGCTACGACGTGTCGCGGCTGCTCGCGGGCAGCTTCGGCTGTCTCGGGGTCGTGACCGAGGTGTCGCTGAAGGTACTGCCGAAGCCGCGCGCGACCGGCGATCTCGCGTTGCCGCTTGCCGTGGACGAAGCTGTGCAGCGTGTCGCCGCATGGCGGCGCGCGGGGCTGCCGCTCGCGGGCGCATGCCACGCCGACGGCGTGCTGCGGGTGCGGATCGAAGGCGGCGAGGGCTCGGTGAAGGCCGCGCGCGACACGATCGGCGGCGAGCGCATGGACGACCGCGACGATGCGTTCTGGGCACGGCTGCGCGACCTTGCGCTGCCGTTCTTCGACGATCCGCGCCCGCTGTGGCGCGTGTCGGTTCCGGCCGCCGCGCCGCTCGACGCGTTGCCCGGCGCGCTGCTTGCTGACTGGGGCGGCGCACAGCGCTGGCTGAAGAGCGACGCCGCACCGGCCGACGTGCAGCGGTTCGCCGCGCAATGGGGCGGCCACGCGACCTGCTTCACGCCGGGCACGACACGCGAGCCGTTCCAGCCGCTGCCGCCCGCGTTGTTGCGCGTGCACCGGCAGCTCAAGGCGCAGCTCGACCCGCATGCGATTTTCAATCCCGGCCGCCTGTACGCCGATTTCTGACGCGAACCCGATCCCGACCGCCGATGCAAACCAATCTCAGCGAAGCAAGCAAGGCCCTCGCCCGGGCCGACGAAGCGGAAGCGATCCTGCGCGCGTGCGTGCACTGCGGCTTCTGCAATGCGACCTGCCCGACCTACCAGGTGCTCGGCAACGAGCTCGACGGGCCGCGCGGCCGCATCTACCTGATCAAGCAACTGCTCGAAGGCGAACCGTGCGGCGAACGCACGCAGCAGCACCTCGACCGCTGCCTGACGTGCCGCAACTGCGAGACGACCTGCCCGTCCGGCGTGCGCTATCACACGCTGCTCGACATCGGCCGCGCGGAAGCCGAGAAACGCGCGCAGCGGCCGGCACGCGAGCGCCTGCTGCGCGCGGGGCTGCGGCACGTCGTGCCGCGCCCGGCGACATTCGCCGCGTTGCTGAAGGCCGGCCGCGCGCTGCGCCCGCTGCTGCCCGGCACGTTGCAGGACAAGATCCCGGCCGCGATCCCCGCCGCCGCACCGCGCCCGCCCGTGCGCCACGCGCGGCGCGTGCTGATGCTCGAGGGCTGCGTGCAGCCGTCGCTGTCGCCGAACACCAACGCGGCCGCCGCGCGCGTGCTCGACCGGCTCGGCATCAGCGTGAGCCCGGCACGTGAAGCCGGCTGCTGCGGCGCGACCGAATATCATCTGAACGCGCAGGACGCCGGCCTCGCCCGCGCGCGCCGCAACATCGACGCATGGTGGCCCGCGATCGAAGCGGGTGCGGAAGCGATCGTGCTGACGGCGAGCGGCTGCGGCGCATTCGTCAAGGAATACGGTGACCTGCTGCGCTCCGACCCCGTCTATGCGGAGAAAGCACGACGCGTCAGCGCGCTCGCGCGCGATCTCGCCGAGATGATCGCGGCCGAGCCGCTCGACGCGCTGGCCGGTTCGACGCCACGCCGCATCGCGGTCCATTGCCCGTGCACGCTGCAGCACGCCCAGCGCCTCGGCGGCACCGTCGAACGCATCCTGACGCAGCTCGGCTTCGATCTGACGAATGTCGCCGATGGCCATCTGTGCTGCGGCTCGGCCGGCACGTATTCGCTGACGCAGCCCGAGCTCGCGACGCAACTGCGCGACAACCGGCTCGACGCGCTCGAAGCCGCGCGGCCGGACCTGATTGTCACGGCCAACGTCGGCTGCCAGACTCACCTGAACGGCGCGGGCCGCACGCCCGTGCGCCACTGGATCGAGCTCGTCGACAACCATCTCGTCAACTGACCTGATTCCGGAGGATTGCCATGCAAACGAAACCCGAACTCGAACTCGCCGACGCCGACCGCATGCTTGCCGCCGCCCGCGCGGAAGCGGAACGCCACGGCTGGGCCGTGTCGATCGCCATCGTCGACGACGGTGGTCACCTGCTCGCGTTTGCGCGCCTGGACGGCGCATCGCCGGCCACCACCTATATCGCGCAGGACAAGGCGCGCGCGGCGGCGCTCGGCCGGCGCGAGACGAAGGCGTATGAGGATATGATCAACGGTGGCCGCACCGCGTTTCTCAGCGTGCCGCTGACGGGGTTGCTCGAAGGCGGCGTGCCGGTCACGGTCGGCGGCCGGATCGCGGGCGCGATCGGCGTGTCTGGCGTAAAGTCCGAACAGGACGCGCAGATCGCCCGCGCCGGCACACAAAGCGTCGCGGCATAACCAGCCCAAGCCGCGCGCGAATCTTTATTCCCCGGGAGGATTGACGATGATCGACCAAGCAGGACTGCAAGTCGCGCCAGCGCTGAGCCAGTTCATTGAAAACGAAGCGCTGCCGGGCACCGGCATCGACAGGGCCGCGTTCTGGAGCGGTTTCTCGGCCCTGGTGCACGACCTGGCGCCGCGCAACCGCGAATTGCTCGCGGAACGCGACCGCCTGCAGCAGGAACTCGACACCTGGCACCGCGCGCACCCCGGCCCCGTGCGCGACCACGCCGCGTATCGCGCGTTCCTCGAACAGATCGGCTACCTCGTGCCGGTCCCGTCGAACGTCGCGGCAGCCACCGCGAACGTCGACAGCGAGATCGCCACGCAGGCCGGCCCGCAGCTCGTCGTGCCGCTGTCGAACGCGCGCTATGCGCTGAACGCCGCGAATGCGCGCTGGGGCAGCCTGTACGACGCGCTGTACGGCACCGACGCGCTGCCGGAAGACGGCGGCGCCGAACGCACCGCGACCTACAACCCGACGCGCGGCCAGCACGTGATCGACTACGCGCGCAACGTGCTCGACAACGCGGCGCCGCTCGCCGGCGCGTCGCACCGCGACGCGCTGCGCTACCGCGTGCAGGACGGCCAGCTCGCCGTCGAAACCGCGAAGGGCGTCGTGCATCTCGCGCAGCCGGCGCAGTTCGTCGGCTACCAGGGCGCGGCCGACGCGCCGTCCGCGATCCTGCTGAAGCACAACGGCCTGCACCTCGAGATCCAGATCGACGCGTCGACGCCGATCGGCCGCGCCGATCTCGCGAACGTGAAGGACGTCGTGCTCGAAGCCGCGGTCAGCACGATCATCGACTGCGAGGATTCGGTCGCGGCGGTGGACGCCGACGACAAGGTCCAGCTCTACCGCAACTGGCTCGGGCTGATGCAGGGCACGCTGGTCGAAGAAGTCGCGAAGGGCGGCAAGACCTTCACGCGCCGCCTGAACGACGACCGCGAGTACACCACGCCCGACGGCGGCACGCTGTCGCTGCACGGCCGCTCGCTGCTGTTCGTGCGCAACGTCGGCCACCTGATGACCAACGGCGCGGTGCTCGATCGCGACGGCAACGAGATTCCGGAAGGGATCCTCGACGGCGTCGTCACGGTGCTGTGCTCGCTGCACGACCTGAAGGCGAAGCGCAACTCGCGCACGGGCTCGATCTACATCGTGAAGCCGAAGATGCACGGCCCGGTCGAAGTCGCGTTCGCCGATACGCTGTTCGCACGCATCGAGGATCTGTACAGCCTGCCGCGCAACACGCTGAAGATGGGCATCATGGACGAGGAGCGCCGCACCAGCGTGAACCTCGCCGCGTGTATCGCCGCAGCCGCCGCGCGCGTGGCGTTCATCAACACCGGCTTCCTCGATCGCACCGGCGACGAGATGCACACCGCGATGGAAGCGGGCCCGATGATCCGCAAGGGCGACATGAAGTCGTCGGCGTGGATCCAGTCGTACGAGCGCAACAACGTGCTCGCCGGCCTGTCGGCCGGCCTGCGCGGCCGCGCGCAGATCGGCAAGGGCATGTGGGCGATGCCGGACCTGATGCACGCGATGCTCGAACAGAAGATCGCGCATCCGCGCGCCGGCGCGAACACCGCGTGGGTGCCGTCGCCGACCGCCGCGACGCTGCACGCGCTGCACTACCACCTGGTCGACGTGCAGGCCGTCCAACAGGAACTCGAGAAGACGCCGTACGCGAGCGAACGCGACACGCTGCTCGAAGGCCTGCTGACCGTGCCGGTCGTCGAGCGAGCCGCGTGGAGCGAGGCCGAGATCCTGAGCGAAGTCGAGAACAACGCGCAGGGCATCCTCGGCTACGTCGTGCGCTGGGTCGAACAGGGTGTCGGCTGCTCGAAGGTGCCCGACATCCACGACGTCGGCCTGATGGAAGACCGCGCGACGCTGCGCATCTCGAGCCAGCACATCGCGAACTGGCTGCGCCACGGCGTGATCACCGAGGCGTTCGTGCTCGACGTGTTCAAGCGGATGGCGCGCGTCGTCGACCAGCAGAACGCCGGCGACCCGAACTATCGCCCGATGGCGCCCGGCTACGACCAGTCGACCGCGTTCAAGGCCGCATGCGCGCTCGCGCTGCAGGGCACGTCGCAGCCGAGCGGCTATACCGAGCCGCTGCTGCACCGGTTCCGGCTTGCGTTCAAGGCGGAACAGCACGGCGCGTAAGTATCGGCGTGCTGCGGGCTTCCGGCATGCCGGTGCCCATCCCTGCTTCACGAAACGGGCGGCCGTAATGGCCGCCCGTTTTCATTTTCGCGCGCGCCCGGCGGTTGAAACGAATAATCGGCGTATATCGCACCCCTTCATTTTTCGCGTTCAAGTGCCGTTAACCGGATGGAATCGGCAGCGGCATGCCGCGCGCCACGGCCGCTCTTGCCGCAAAGCCTTGTGCTAAAACGCTCTGCCCGATATTCGCAAGTCCGGGATTTCACTGTAATTTGATCCGGATCAACGGCCCGCAACATTTTTCGCGCGCGTGAACGCGCGCGCTATACTCCGTTGCATTCGCGCTGCCCGATTCGTCGGATCGTTGAATCGGCGCAGATGTCACCTGTGAATGCTTGATTTACCGGTATATCTGGCCGCGATTACCGATAATCGGCGTCCATTTTCTCCGCCGGCCGGCAGGAAGGCGTCGGAATGGCCGCGTAACGGATCGCCGCCGGCACGGCATACGAACAATCGCATCGGCCCGCCCCCCGGCGGCAATGCCCATCGATCCACGGACCATGGCAGAAACCGACTACGCAATGCCCAGCGAATCCGGCCTGACAAGCCGTGTCGCCGCTCATCTGCGCCGGTTCCTGCTGCCGCACCTGATCTTCTATACCGGGCTGCTGATCGCGCTGGTCCTGCTGCTCCTGTGCGGGATCGTGCTGTACGAAGGCCGCATCGACGCGCGCGACCGCTCGGCCGCGATGCAGCAAAATCTTGCGCTGATGGCGTCGTGGGACATCGAGCGCAACATCGAGATCTATTCGCTGTCGCTGCAGGCCGTCGTCGAAGGCGAGAACGACCCGGATGTCGTCAAGCTGCCGATGCCGCTGCGCCGCCAGGTGCTGTTCGACCGTGCGACGACCGCCAAATACCTCGGCGGCATCTACGTGCTCGACGCGAAGGGCGACATCGAGGTCGACGGCAAGAGCGACGTGCCGCGCAAGGCCAACTTCGGCAACGAACCGTACTTCGTCGTGCACCGCGACCACCCCGACGCCGGCCTGTACGTCAGCCCCCCGTATCACTCGCGGCTGCGCGGCGGCTCGCCGAGCGTCGCGCTCAGCCGGCGAATCACGCGGCCCGACGGCTCGTTCGGCGGCGTCGCCGTGGTGTCGATCCGGCTCGAATATTTCCAGAACCTGTTCTCGCGCCTGTCGCTGGGCGATCGCGGCTCGATCGCGGTGATCAACACGGACGGCAAGATGCTCGCGCGCGAGCCGTACGACCCCAAGATCGTCGGCCGCGACATCAGCCGCGCCAGCACGTTCCGGCGGTTCATGAGCGCCAACGACGGCAGCTTCGCGGACACCGCGTCGATCGACGGCGTGCGGCGCCTGTACGTGTTCCGGCACCTCGAGAACCTGCCGCTCATCATCATGGTCGCGCGCTCGGAAGCCGACACCTACGCCGCGTGGTACGACCGTGCGATTCCGATCGGCTCCGCGATGGCCGCGCTCGCGATCGGCTTCGTCGGCCTGTCGCTGCTGCTCGACGTGCAGTTGCGCAAGCGCCACCGTGCGGAAACCGAGCTGCAGGCGCTCGCGCGCACCGACGGCCTCACGGGCCTCGACAACCGCAGGATGCTCGACGTTACGCTCGCGCGCGAATGGCGCCGCGCCGCGCGCGCGCAGCACGCGCTGTCGCTGCTGTTCATCGACGTCGATTACTTCAAGCGCTACAACGACACGCAGGGGCACCAGGCCGGGGACGACGCGCTTGCCGCGGTCGGCCATTGCATCGCCGGCTGCCTGCGCCGCCCGGCAGATTACGCGGCGCGCTACGGCGGCGAGGAATTCGTCGTGGTGCTGCCCGACATCGACACGGACGGCGCGGTGACGATTGCCGAGACGATCCGTACCGGCATCCTCGATCTCGGCATCCGGCACGACGCCGGCACGTCCGGCCGCCTGACGGTGAGCATCGGCGTGACGACCAGCTATCCCGAACGCGACGACGACATGCAGGGCGCGCTGAAGCTCGCCGACGACGCGCTGTATCGCGCGAAGGAAAGCGGGCGCAACCGCATCGTCGTGCACGCGGCCGCTTCCGGCGGCCTCACGGCGCGGCAGGCCTGAGCGGCCGGAAGCCCACGCCCCGGGCGGCGGCGGGGCGGTTGCCGGGGCCGCGGTCGCCTCCCGTGCGCAAAATCGCCGACAATGTCGCCTCGACACGCCGCCGCGCGACTGACGCGCCCGGTCGGCCCGCGCAGGTGCGCGGCCGTTTCGCACCACCATGAGACTCAAGGCAAAGATCTTCCTTCTGGCCATCGTGCCGTTCCTGCTCGCGATCGCCGGCATCGGCTTCGGCGTGCGCCAGCAGGCGACGTCCCTCGCGCGCACGCAGCACGCGACGATCCAGGCCGCGTACCTGTCGAGCAAGGAAGTCGAGCTGAAGCACTACGTCGAGCTCGCGACGAGCGCGATCATGCCGCTCTACGACGCGAGCGGCCGCAACGCGCGCGACGACGCGATGCTGCGCACGCAGGCGCTCGCGATGCTGCAGAAGATGGATTTCGGCCCCGACGGCTATTTCTTCGTGTACGACCTGCACGGCAATGCGCTGATGCATCCGCGCGAGCCCGAGCGCGTCGGCCACAACTACTGGTCGATGCGCGACCCGCAGGGCGCGCTGACGATCCAGAAGCTGATCGGCACCGCGTCGAGCGGCGGCGGCTACGTGCGCTACACCTGGCAGCGGCCGTCGACGGGCCGCGTCGCGCCGAAGCTCGGCTACGTCGTCGCGCTCGAACGCTGGGGCTGGATGGTCGGCACCGGCATCTATCTCGACGACGTCGACACCGCGCTGCAGCGCATCGACGCGCGCGCGTCCGCGAACATCGAGCGCACGATGAGCTGGCTCACCGCGATCGCGCTCACGGGCGCGGCGGCGATCGTCGTGTGCGCGCTGGTGCTGAACGTCAGCGAGTCGCGCAGTGCCGACGCGAAGCTCAAGCTGCTCGCACAGCGCGTCGTCGAATCGCAGGAGCAGGAGCGGGCGCGGCTGTCGCGCGAGCTGCATGACGGCATCAGCCAGATGATGGTGTCCGCGAAGCTGATGCTCGAATCCGCGCTCGCACGCTTCGAACGCGGCTCGGCGCGCATGCCCGAGGCCGAGCAGGCGCTGGCATCGGGCGTCGTGCGGCTCGGAGACACGCTGCGCGAAGTGCGGCGCATCTCGCATGCGCTGCGTCCCGCAATGCTGGACGATCTCGGCCTCGCGGCGGCACTCGAGCAGCTGGTGCGTGAACTCGGCGCCGAAAGCGGCATCGACATCGGCTATACGCAGGTCGCGCACAGCGGCGCCCGGCCGCTGCCCGCGGCGGTCAACACCGCGCTGTTCCGGATCGCGCAGGAAGCGCTCAGCAACATCGTGCATCATGCGCAGGCGTCGCGCGCAGCCGTCACGCTCGACGTCGGCGCGCAATCCGTCACGCTGACCATCGCCGACAACGGCTGCGGCTTCGACGCCGAACGCTCGCAGGCCGACGCGCGCCGCGGCATCGGCCTGCGCAACATGCGCGAGCGCCTCGATGCGCTCGGCGGCATGCTGACGATCACGTCGCAGGTCGGCCACACGATCGTCGCCGCGCGCGTGCCGCTGCCCGGCACCGCGTCATGACGCGCCCCATCACAGGAGACCTTTCACGCATGAGCGCCCCCGACACCGCCCGGCCCGTCGCCCGACTGCTGCTCGTCGACGATCACCCGCTCGTGCGCGACGGCTTGCGGATGCGGCTCGAAGCGGCCGACCTGTCCGTCGTCGGCGAAGCCGGCAACGCCGACGAGGCGCTCACGCTCGCCGCGTCGCTCGAACCCGATCTCGCGCTGATGGACGTCGGCATGAACGGGATGAACGGCATCACGCTCGCGGGCGTGTTTCACGAACGCTTTCCGGGCATCCGCGTGCTGATGCTGTCGATGCACGACAACATCGAATACGTGACGCAGGCCGTGCGCGCCGGCGCGAGCGGCTACCTGCTGAAGGATTCGCCCGCGAGCGAGATCGTGCGCGCGATCGGCGCGGTGCTGGCCGGCCAGACGTTCTTCAGCGAAGGGCTCGCCGCGCGGATGATCCACGCGAGCGCGACCGCGTCACCGCTCGACCGGCTCACGCCGCGCGAACGCGACATCCTCGATGCGCTGGCGGAAGGGCTGTCGAGCAAGCAGATCGCGCAGCAAACGGGGCTGTCGGTGCGTACGGTCGAGACGCACCGGCTCAATTTGAAGCGCAAGCTGGAGATCGAAGGGCAGGCCGAGCTGATCAAATTCGCCGTGGAGCATCGGCGCAGGTAGGCGAGCCCGACGCGGCGATCCGCGGCGAAAGGCCCGACCTGTCACACGCCGGATCATTCCGGCAGTGAAGACGTCACGCACGCCGCCGCGCGTCCCGATTGCTTCTCCGATTCACGCCGCACCATCAGCATCGCCACCATTGCAACACTCAGGATTCCAGAACACAAAACCGCGATCGAAAACCCGTGCGCCATCGCCTCCCGATACGCACCGAGCAATTCCGGCCGGCCGGCAGCGAACACATGCTCCATCACCGCCTGCCGCGCGAGCGTATCCGCTTGCGCACTCCCCGCCGCCTGCATCGCGGCCGTCATCCGGTGCAGCGCACCGATGCTCATCATGCTGCCGAGCACCGCGATGCCCATGCTCATCCCGGTCTGACGCAACGCGTTCATCGTCGCCGACGCCATGCCCGCGCGTTCGGCCGGCGCCAGTTCCATCACGGTCATGCCGGTCGCGGGCACCGCGAGCCCCATGCCGACCCCGAGCACCGCCAGCGCGACACCGACCGGCACATACGGCGTTCCCGCGCCGAAACCGGCCATGACCGAGAGCATCGCGCCGATCAGGCCGTACCCGGCCACCATCAGCGTATGCAACGGAATGCGCGCCGCGATGCGCCCGAACAGCATCGACGTGATCGCCGTCATCACGAACTGCGGCATCAGTTGCCAGCCGGCCTCAGCCGGCGTGCGCCCCTGCGCCTGCTGCAAGAACAACGACAGGAAAAACAGGCTGCTGTACCCCGAGAATCCGAGCACGAACGACGCGAGATTGGCGCGCACCAGCCGCCGGTCGCGAAACAGCCAGACCGGCAACAGCGGCCGCTCGACGCGCGTTTCGACCCGCACGAACACGACGAACGCCACCGCGGCGCCCGCCAGCGGCGCGAGCACCTTCGCGTGCGCCGCGCCGGCTTCGCCGATGCCGATCAGCCCGTACGTGAGCAATCCGAGCCACACCACGCTCAGCACCTGGCCGAGCGGATCGAACGCCGCATGCTGCGGATGCCGGCGCTCCGGAATGCCCCATGCGCCGAGCAGCACGGTCACGATGCCGATCGGCACGTTGACGAGGAAGATGTTCTGCCATCCGCCGTGCTCGACGAGCAGGCCGCCCACCAGCGGCCCGAGGATCAGCGCGAGCGCGCTGAACGCGGACCATCCGCCGATCGCGCGGGCGCGCTCGCGCGCGTCGGGAAACGCATGCGTGAGGATCGGCATCGCGCCCGGTATCAGCAATGCGCCGGCAAGCCCCTGGATCGCGCGCCCGATCAGCAGCGGCTCGATGCTGCCCGCGCATGCGCAGACCACCGACCCGGCCGTGAACAAAACCACGCTGGCGAGCCACACGCGCTTGTGTCCGTAGCGATCGCCGAGCGGCCCGGCCGACAGCATGAACGCGGACAGCGCGAGCGCATACGCGTTGACGACCCACTGGAGGCCGCCGATATCGGTGTCGAGCGCCGTCTGCAGCGTCGGCAATGCGACATTGACGATGCTGATGTCGAGCGTGGCGAGAAAGGTGCCGAGACAGGCGGCCAGGACGAGTGCGGCGCGACGGTAGCGAGGCATGGCGGGCTGCCCTTCACGGGCATGAGGATGAGAATGATTCTCATCATATATATCGACTGACCGTCAGTCAATGGATTGCGTTGGCCGCGAGCGGGGGTGCTGGCCTAAACTGCGGGCTTTGCACGAACGGGCGTCGAGCCGCGCGATGACGGACAGGACAAAGGCAGGGACCACGACAGTGAAAGACGACGCGCCGGCAGGCAAGCCGCGCACGAAGCCGGCGGAAGTGCGCCTCGAGGAACTGATGGCGGCGGCCGAGACGCTGTTCCTCGCGCAGGGTGTGGAAGCGACGACCATCAGCGAGATCGTCGAGCACGCGCAGGTCGCGAAAGGCACGTTCTATCACTACTTCGAATCGAAGTCCGACATGCTCGCCGCGCTCGCGCAGCGCTACACGTCGTCGTTCCTCGACCGGCTGCAGCACGCGGTGGACGCGTGCGACGCCGACGACTGGCTCGCGCGCCTGCGCGCGTGGATCCGCGCCAACATCGAAACCTATGCGGCGACCTACCGCACGCACGACATCGTCTACGCGAACCACCATCACCACGATCGCGCGAATGCCGACAAGAACGCGATCCTCGAGCAGCTCGGCGCGATTCTCGACGGCGGCGCTCGGGCCGGCACCTGGCGGCTCGCGCATCCGCAAGTAACTGCGCTGCTGATCTATGCGGGCGTGCATGGCGCGACCGATCACATCATCGCGGCCGCGGAAACGGATCGTGCCGCGTTCGTCGATGCCGTGGTCGACGATTGCCTGCGGATGCTCGGCATCGGCGCGTGACGCGCAGCCAGCGCACAGCCATGAAAAAGGGCGCCCGAGGGCGCCCTTCGTCGATCCGGACTGCGGCCTGGCAACGGCCGTCAGTTCGTCCGCGAATTGTGCTTCTGCAGATACGCGATCAGCCCGTCGATCCCGCCCGACGCGAGCTGGCTCTTGAACTGCCCCTGGTAGACCTGGATCAGCCACGCGCCCGACATGTCGATGTCGTAGATCTTCCAGTCGTTGCCGACCTTGCCGAGACGATAGCCGACCGACTGGCTGTCGCCCGGCGTCGTGACCGTCGACTGGACGAGCGCGTCGGCACCCGACGCGCCGCCGGCCTTGAACGAGAACTTCGCGTCCTGGCTGCCGAGCTGCGCGAGCGACGCGGCGTAGGTGCGCGTCATCAGCAGCTTGAACTGCTTGTACAGCTCCTGCTGCTGTTGCGGCGTGGCCTGCTTCCACGCGTCGCCGACCGCGATGCGGGTCGTGCGCTCGAAGTTGGTCGCGGGCAGGAAGCGCTGCTCGACGACTTGCGTGACTTTCGCCATGTCACCGCCGCGGGCGGCCGGATCGGCCTTCATCGCGGTAACGGTGCCCTCGACCGCATTGCGGACGATATCGACCGGCGCGCTCTGCGCGAAAGCGGAAACCGACACGGCGGCCGCCGCGACGAAAGCAAACAGATGACGTTTCATACGAATATCGCTCGATGAGAAAAAACGACCGGTTCATTGCACCGGCCGACGAAGCAAAGTATACCGGGCCTGACGCCTCGGTGTGCCGCCGTGACCGACTGTTACCTTTCAGCTTCGTTTGTCACAGGCGTGCAGCGGCACGTCGAAGCAGCGCGGCGGCGATTATGTAAATATCCCCTTACAAACCAGCCGGCCATCGGTATCGATTCCGCCGCTGTGAACAAGTCTCCTTCCCTCCCCGAAACCCCCAACGTCACGACCGCCGCCACGCTGCGCCGGTATACTTGGCTACTTTGCCCTTGCCAGCCGCTCCCCACCGCCACATGGTGACATCTCTCATCGTCCGACTCGTTGCATGGTCGGTGCGACGCCCCGTCTGGGTCGTCGTCCTGTCGCTCGTCATCGCCGCGCTCAGCGGCGTCTATGTCGCGCAGCATTTCAAGATCAACACCGACATCAGCAAGCTCGTCGATGCGGAACCGCAATTTGCCGCACTCGGCCAGGCCGTCGATAAAGCGTTCCCGCAACGCAACGGCACGATCCTCGCGGTCGTCGAGGCACCTGCGCCCGAATTCGCGAACGCCGCCGCGCATGCGCTGACCGAAGCCCTGCAGAAGGATGCCGAAGCCGGCCGCATCGGCCAGGTCGCCGAGCCCGGCGGCGGTCCGTTCTTCGAGCACAACGGGCTGCTGTTCCTGTCGCCGCAGGAGGTCACGGATACCACGTCGCAGCTCGCGAGCGCGCGTCCGCTCGTCAATGAACTCGCGAAGAACCCGAGCCTGACCGGGCTCGCCACCACGCTGTCCACCACGCTCGGCCAGCCGCTGCTGACCGGCCAGGTGAAACTGTCCACGATGGCGAAGCTGCTCTCGCGCAGTGCCGCGACGGTCGACGACGTGCTGGCCGGCAAGCCGGCCGCGTTCTCGTGGCGCGCGCTGGTCGACAGCGATGCCGCGCGGCAGCCCGCGCGCGCATTCGTCACCGTGCAGCCGGTGGTCAACTACGGTGCACTGAAGGCCGGCGCGGAAACGAGCCAGGTGATCCGCGACGCGGCCCGTTCGCTCAACCTCGAGAAGCACTTTGGCGCAGCCGTGCGCCTGACCGGCGAGCAGCCGCTCGCCGACGACGAATTCGCGTCGGTTCAAGATGGCGCGGCGCTCAACGGCGTCTTCACGCTGCTCGCCGTGCTCGTCATCCTGTGGCTCGCGCTGCGCTCGAAGCGGATGATCGGCTCGGTGCTCGTCACGCTGTTCGTCGGCCTCGTCGTGACCGCCGCGCTCGGCCTCGCGATGGTCGGCTCGCTGAACATGATCTCGGTCGCGTTCATGGTGCTGTTCGTCGGCCTCGGCGTCGACTTCTCGATCCAGTACGGCGTGAAGTACCGCGAGGAGCGCTTCCGCGATCCACGCATCGATCACGCGCTGATCGGCGCCGCGCACTCGATGGGCATGCCGCTCGCGCTGGCCACCACGGCGGTCGCGGCGAGCTTCTTCTCGTTCATCCCCACCGCGTATCGCGGCGTGTCCGAGCTCGGCCTGATCGCGGGCGTCGGCATGTTCGTCGCGCTGCTCACCACGCTCACGCTGCTGCCCGCGCTGCTGCGCCTGTTCGCGCCGCCGGGCGAATCTAAAACGCCCGGCTTCCCGTGGCTCGCGCCGGTCGACGATTTCCTCGATCGCCATCGCAAGCCGATCCTGATCGGCACGCTCGCGGTCGTGATCGGCGCGCTGCCGCTGCTCGCGTTCCTGCGCTTCGACTTCAACCCGCTGAACCTGAAGGATCCGCACAGCGAATCGATGGCGACGCTGCTCGCACTGAAGGATTCGCCGGAAGCCGCCGTCAACGACGTCACGCTGCTCGCGCCGTCGCTCGCGGAGGCCGACGCGGCCGCGAAGCGCCTCGACGCGCTGCCCGAAGTCGGCCGCACGACCACACTATCGACCTTCATCCCCGCCGACCAGCCGGCCAAGCGCGCGGCGATCGCCGCCGCCGCGAGCGACCTGCTGCCCGCGCTGACGCAGCCGGCCGCGCCGCCCGCGACC